>NZ_CP059556.1:2537768-3172210 GCF_024734405.1 Saccharopolyspora gregorii
GCAAGGCCGTCGCCGCCGCCGAACGGCTGTCCGGACTGCTGTCCGCCCCGGCGCTGCCGGTGGCCGCGGAACCGCGCAGCCCGCAGGGCAACCTCGTCGAGTTCGACGGCGTGGAGTTCGGCTACGCCGCGGACGAACCGGTGCTGCGCGGCGTGGACCTGACCTGCCGCCCCGGCACGGTCACCGCGCTCGTCGGCCCGTCGGGCGCGGGCAAGTCCACGCTGGCGAAGCTGCTGCCGCGGTTCTACGACGTCACCGGTGGGGCGATCCGGCTCGGCGGCGTCGACGTCCGCGAGATCGCTCCCGCCGAGCTGTACCGGCACGTCGGGTTCGTGCTGCAGGACGTGCAGCTGCTGCACGGCACCGTCGCCGACAACCTGCGGCTGGGAAGGCCCGCCGCGACCGAGCGGGAACTGGTCGCCGCCGCCGAAGCCGCCCGCATCCACGAACGCATCACCCGGCTGCCCCGCGGTTACGAGTCGGTGATCGGCGAGGACGCGGTGCTCTCCGGCGGGGAGGCGCAGCGCGTCTCCATCGCCCGCGCGCTGCTCGCCGACACCCCGGTGCTGGTGCTGGACGAGGCCACCGCCTACGCCGACCCGGAGTCCGAAGCCGAGATCCAGGAGGCGCTGTCCGCCGTCGCGCGCGGCCGCACCGTCCTGGTGATCGCGCACCGCCTGTCCACCATCACCGACGTCGACCGGATCGTCGTCGTCGAACGCGGCCGCGTCGCCGAGCAGGGCACGCACGCGGAACTGCTCGCCGCGGACGGCCGCTACGCGCGGATGTGGGCCGAGCACGAGTCGACCACCGACAGCACCGCCGGGGCGCCCGACGGGGGAGGAGCAGCACGATGATCAGGCACCTGGCGACGATCCTGGGTCCGCAGCACCGCGGTGCGCTGCGCTCCTACCTGGCCTGGCTGGTCGGGTACGCGGTGCTGGAAGGGCTGGCGATGGCCTTCCTGGTGCCGGTGCTGGGCGCCGTGCTCAGCGGTGACACCGGTGCCGCCTGGCGCTGGCTGGGCGCGCTGGCGGTCGCCGTGCTGGCGACCTGCGTCGCCCGCTACCAGCAGGCGATGCAGGGCTTCCGGCTGGCGCTGGTCACCCTCGGGACCCTGCACCGCCGCCTCGGCGACCACGTGGCCTCGCTGCCGCTGGGCTGGTTCAGCTCGGAGAAGGTCGGCAGGCTCTCCCGCAGCGCCACCGGCGGCACCTTCATGGTCACCAACGTGTTCGCGCACCTGCTCACCCCGGTGGTGAGCGGTGTCGTCACGCCCGCGACGGTGGCGGTGGCGATGCTGGTGCTCGACTGGCGCCTCGGCCTGGTGATGGTGCTGGCCGCGCCGCTGCTGTACCTGACGCACCGCTGGTCCGCGCACTGGATCGGGCGGTCCGAGCAGCAGCGCGACGCCGCCGACGCGCTCGCCGGGAACCGCGTGGTGGAGTTCGCCCGCAACCAGCAGACGCTGCGGGCGTTCGGCCGCGGCGCCGAGGGCTACGCGCCGCTGGAGGAGGCCATCGACGGCCGCGGGCGCGCCGCGGGCCGGATGCTCACCGAGACGATGCCGCGGCTGCTGGCCTCCGGGCTCGCCGTGCAGCTGTCCTTCGCCGCGCTGGTCGCGGTCGGGGTGGCGCTGGTGCTGGGGTCCGCGATCGAGCCGGTGACGCTGGTGGCGCTGCTGGCGCTGGCCGCGCGGTTCGTCGGCCCGCTCACCGAGGTCGCCGGGCTCAGCGGCATGGTGCGGATGGCCGGCAACGACCTGCGGCGGCTCGCGGAGATCTTCGACGAGGAACCGCTGGCGGAACCGGCCGCGGCCGCCGAGGTCACCCGCCCCGGCGAGATCGAGTTCGACGCGGTCCGCTTCGGCTACGACCCGGCGAACCCGGTGCTGCGGGACGTGACGCTGCGGGTGCCCCCGCGCACCATGACCGCGGTCGTCGGGGCCTCGGGCTCCGGCAAGACCACCATCACCCGGCTGATCATGCGGTTCTTCGACGTGGATTCCGGGGTGGTGCGCGTCGGCGGCGCGGACGTGCGCGAACTGGGCACGGCCGGGCTCGCCGAGCAGGTGTCGCTGGTGATGCAGGACGTGTACCTGTTCGACGACACGCTGGAGGCGAACATCCGCATCGGCAGGCCCGCCGCCACCGACGAGGAGCTGCGCGAGGCGGCGCGGCTGGCGGGCGTGCACGAGATCGTCGAACGGCTCCCGCAGGGCTGGGCCACCCCGGTCGGCGAGGGCGGCGCCTCGCTCTCCGGCGGGGAGCGGCAGCGGGTGTCGGTGGCGCGGGCCGTGCTCAAGGGCGCGCCGATCGTGCTGCTGGACGAGGCGACCGCCGCCCTGGACCCGGAGAACGAGCGCTACGTGCAGGACGCGCTGCGCAGCCTGATGCGCACCTCCACGCTGGTGGTGATCGCGCACAAGCTGCCGACCGTGGTCGCCGCGGACCAGATCCTGGTGCTCGACGACGGCAGCATCGCCGAACGCGGCACGCACGAGGAGCTGCTGGCCGCGGACGGCCGGTACGCGGAGTTCTGGAACCGGCGCACCCGCAGCCGCGGCTGGCGCCTGGTGGCCGCGGAGCAGGACCGGTGACCGCTGTCGTCGGAGTCGTCGGCGGGCGCGGGGACGTCGGTTCGCACGCGGTGCGGGCGTTGCGCGGACGCGGGTGCGCGGTGCGGATCGGCGGGCGCAGCGCGCCTTCCGGGCCGAATGAGCGTGTGGTGGACTTCCGTTCCGAGTCCACTGTGGACGAGTTCTGCGCCGGGCTGGACGTGCTGCTCAACTGCGCGGGGCCGTCGCGGGAGATCGGCGACGTGCTCGCGGTCGCGGCGCACCGCGCGGGCGCGGACTACGTGGACGTGGCGGGGGACGAGGCGCTGCACGCGCTGCTGGACCCCGCCGGCCCCCGCGTCGCGGTCCTCTCGGCCGGGTTGCGGCCGGGCCTGAGCGGGTTGTTCCCGCGCGCGGTCGCCGCCGAGTTCGACCGGGTGGACGCGCTCGAAGTCCACTTCGGACTGCTCGACCGGTTCACCGAGGTCGCCGCGGCGGACTACCTGCAGGGCGTCGCCGACGGGCTCACCCGCCCGTCGGCGGGCTGGCGCGGCGGCGCGCGCCGCACCGGGGAGGCGCGGCGCACTGACGTCGAGCTGCCGCACTTCCCGGGCCGGGCCACCGTGCTCACCCAGCTCAGCACCGAGGACGAGCGCCTCGCCGCCGAGCTGGGCCTGGAGCGCGGCGACTGGCGCACCGTGCTGTGCGGCGAGCACGTGCCCGCCGTGTTCGACCGGGTGCGCGGGACGGACCGGGCCACCGCGATCGCCGACCTGCGCCGGGCGAGCCTGCTCGACCTGGCCGGGCGCTCCCGGTTCGTGACGATGACCGTCCGCGCGGACGGGGAACGCGGTGGTGCGCCCGAGTCCCGCACCGCCGTGCTGCACGGGGCGGGCAACGCCGAGCTCAGCGGGGAAGTGGCGGCCGCCGCCGTCGCCGCGGTGCTCGCCGGGACCGTCCCGGCCGGGCGGCACTACGCCGCGGACGTGCTCGACGCGCGCGCGGTGGTCGCCGAGCTGTCCGCCCGGGTGACCTGGCCCGCGGACGACGACGAGGAAGGTGTGCTGTGAACGTGCCCCTGGACGCGCTGCGGCGCGTCGAGCGGACCAGCCTGGCCGCGATGCTGCGGGTGCTGCGGAACGCGGTGGGTGCCCAGCCCGCGACCGAAGCCCAGCCCGCGACCGAAGCCCAGCCCGCGAGCGAAACCCAGCCCGTCACCGAAACCCAGTCCGTCAGCGAAACCCAGTCCGTCAGCGAAACCCAGCTCCGCCGTGCGCTGCGCGTCGCACCCCGCCACGAGTGGCTGCTGCGGCGCTGGCTCGTCGCGCTCGGCGAGGAAGGTCTGCTCACCGCCGAGCAGGACCGCTACCGGCTCGCCGAACCGTCCGGGATGGACGTCGACGGGCTCGCCGCCGGCTACCGGGAACTCGGTTTCCCCGACGGCATGGCGCGGTTCCACCGCGCCGCGCTGGACCGGCTCCCGGAACTGCTGCGCGACGAGGTGCGCGCGCAGGACCTGCTGTTCGACGGGGACGACGTGCTCGACGCGCTCACCGCCTACCAGCGCAACGCGTTCACCGACCACCTCAACGAGACCTGCGCCGCGCTCGTGGTCGCCGCCGCGTCCCGGCGCGCCCCGCTGCGCGTGGTGGAGCTCGGCGCCGGAGGCGGCGGGACCACCGAGGCCGTGCTGCGCGCGGTGCGGGCCGCCGGGGTGCCGGTCGAGCACCGGTTCACCGACGTCTCCCGGCTGTTCGCGCCCGTCGCGCAGCGGCTCGGGCTGGCGGCGGAACTGCTCGACGTGGACGCCGACTTCGCCGCGCAGGGCTTCGCGGCGGGCAGCGCCGACCTGGTGCTGGCCGGCAACGTGCTGCACAACGCCCGCCACCTCGGCGAGACCCTGGCCCGCGTCCGCGCACTGCTGGCGCCCGGCGGGGAACTCGTCTGCACCGAGTCGGTGCGGGACAACCGCGCGATGCTCACCTCCATGCAGTTCCTGCTGTCCGCGGAGGACGGCCGGGATCGGCACACCGACCGGCGGGCCGCGAGCGGCGAGGTGTTCCTGGACGAGGCCGGATGGCGCGGCGAACTGCGCGCCGCCGGGTTCGAGCTGCGGGACGTGCATCCGGAACCCGGGTCGCCGTGGGCGGCCTCCGGGCAGCTGCTGTTCCACGCGGTGCGCCCCGGCGCGGCGGACGTCGCCGACGTGCTGGCCGAGCTCGGCGACCGCGTCGTGCTGGAGACCGGCACCGCGACCCGGACCGCCGCGCGGCTGCGGGCGGCGCTGGGCGGGGAACCGGAAGCGGACGAGCGGGTGCGCGGCCTCCTCGCCACGCTCGGCGCGGACACCGGACTCGCCGTCGCGCTCGGCCCGGAACCGGGACGCACCGGCGTGCTCACCGGCGACGGGGCGGCCGCGGTGTGGTCGGCGGGCGGAACCGCCGTGCTCGGCGACCCGGCGGCGACGCCCGCCCGGCTGCTGGCCTGGCTGGAGCGTTCCGAGGTGGAGACCGCCGTGCTGCCCGCCGAGCAGGCGCGGGCCCTCCCGGACCTGCCCGCCGCGCTGATGACGGACCTGTCCGCGCTGCGCCGGGTGGTGCTCACCGGCGCCGAGCTCACCGCGGCGGAGGCGGCCGCGTGGGCGGAGCTGGACGTGGAACCGCGCGGCGCCGTCGCGCCCCGACCGGCCGGAGACCTCGCCGCGGACGTGGCGGCCGCCGCCGACGCCGAGATCGCCGGGCTCGACCTGGACGCCGCCCTCGACGCGCTGCGGCTGGTGGACGCGGCGGCGCTGCGCTCCATGCTCGCCGCCCTGGTGCGCGCCGGATGGTCCGCCGCGGCAGGTGGAACCGACTCGGCGGAGCGGATCCTCGACGCCGCCGCGGTCGCCCCGGAGCACCGGGCGCTGGTGCGCCGCTGGCTGGTCGAACTGGCGCGGGAAGGGCTGCTGGCGCACCGCGACGGCGGCTACGCGCCCGTGCCGGAGCACGCGGAACTCCTGCGGATCGACGATCCGTGGCGGGAAGCGCGGGAACGCTGGCTGGCCGCGTTCGGCGCCGCCGAGACCGTGGACTACGCGCGCGGCAGCGCCGAAGCGCTGCCCGAGCTGATCACCGGCCGGGCGCAGGCGGTGCTGCTGCTGTTCCCCGAAGGCCGCACCGACCTGGCCCGCGCGCTGTACCGGGAGAGCATCACCGCCCGCTACCAGCAGCGCGCCGTGGCCGCTCTCGTCGCCGAGTCCGTCCGGCGCGCGGCCCGACCGCTGCGGGTGCTGGAGGTCGGCGCGGGCACCGGCGCCACCACCGAGGTCGTGCTCGACGCGCTCGGCGGCGCCCGGGTGGACTACCTGTTCACCGACGTGTCCCGGTTCTTCCTCGACCAGGCGCGGCAGCGCTTCGGCACCGCGGTGCGCTGCGGGCTGTTCGACCTCGACGCCGAGCCGGACGCGCAGGACTTCGACGGAGGCCCCTTCGACCTCGTCCTCGGCGCGGGGGCGTTGAACGCGGCCACCGACACCGACGCCTCCGTGCGCCGGCTGCGCGGGCTGCTCGCCCCCGGCGGGCTGCTGGTGCTCACCGAACCGACCACCGAGGAGCACTGGGTGATGGCCTCGCAGGGCCTGCTCATGGCCGACGCGCACGACGACCGCGCCGGGTCCGGAGCCACGTTCCTGTCGCTGCCGCAGTGGCGCGCGGTGCTCGACGGCGCCGGGCTGCACCGCGAACTGGAACTCCCGCCGCCCGGGCACGCGCTGGAACCCCTGGGGCACCGCGTGTTCGTCGCGCGCGCCTGAACCTCCCCGCTACGAAAGGAAGAACCCATGTGCGGCATCACCGGCTGGGTGGCGTTCGACGACGACCTGCGGGCCCACCGCGACGTCGTGGAGGCCATGACCCGCACCCTCGCCGACCGCGGACCCGATGACGGCGACGTGTGGCTGGACCGCCCGGTCGCCCTCGGCCACCGCAGGCTCGCCGTCATCGACCTGCCCGGCGGCCGCCAGCCGATGCGGGTGGAGACCGCGAGCGGGCCGGTGGTGCTGGTGTACTCCGGCGAGACCTACGACTTCACCGAGCTGCGCGAGGAGCTGGAAGGCCGCGGCCACCGCTTCGCCACCGCCTCCGACACCGAGGTGGTGCTGCGCGGCTACCTGGAGTGGGGCGAGTCCGTCGCCGAACGGCTCAACGGCATGTACGCCTTCGCCATCTGGGACGGCAGGCACGAGCGGCTGGTGCTGGTGCGCGACCGGATGGGCGTGAAACCGCTGTACTACCACCGCACCCGCGACGGAGTGCTGTTCGGCTCCGAACCGAAGGCGGTGCTGGCGAACCCGGCGTTCCCGCGCCGCGTCGACACCGGCTGCCTGCGCGAGCTCGTCGGGTTCACCAAGGCCCCCGGCTGGTCGCTGTGGAAGGACCTGCACGAGGTCGAACCGGGCACGGTGCTCACCGTCGACCGGGACGGGATGCGGGAACGCACCTACTGGCGGCTGGAGACCGCGCCGCACACCGACGACGCGGAGACCACGGTCGCCCGGGTCCGCGAGCTGCTCGGCGACGTGGTGCCCCGCCAGCTGGTGTCGGACGTGCCGCAGTGCGTGCTGCTGTCCGGCGGCCTCGACTCCAGCGCCATCACCGCGCTCGCCGCCCGGCACCTGGCCGGGCAGGGGCGGGCGGTGCGCTCCTACTCGGTGGACTTCGCCGGCTACGAGGAGAACTTCCGGCCCGACGAGTTCCGCGAGACCCCGGATTCGCCGTTCATCCGCGACGTCAGCGCGCACGTCGGCTCCCGGCACCGGGACGTGGTGCTGGACTCGAAGCTGCTCGGCACGCCCGAGCTGCGGCGGGCGGTGGTGGCGGCGCGGGACATGCCGATCGGGCTCGGCGACATCGACAGCTCGATGTACCTGCTGTTCCAGGCGATCCGCGAGGAATCGACGGTCGCGCTCTCCGGCGAGTTCGCCGACGAGCTGTTCGGCGGCTACGTCTGGTTCCACCACCCGGCCGCGCGCGACGCCGACACCTTCCCGTGGCTGGCGTTCCAGAACACCTACACCGCCGACCGCACCGGGCCGCTGCGGCCGGAACTGCGGCGGGCGCTGGACATCGGCGGCTACGTCGCCGACCAGTACGCGGACGCCGTCGCCCGCGTCGAGCACCTCGACCACGAGGACGCCGCCGAACGCCGGATGCGCACCAGCAGCCACCTGCACATCACCCGCCTGGTGCGGGCGATGCTGGACCGCAAGGACCGGATGTCGATGGCCGTGGGCCTGGAGGTCCGCGTCCCGTTCGCCGACCACCGCCTCGTCGAGTACGTCTACAACGCGCCGTGGGCGCTGAAGACCCACGACGGCCGGGAGAAGGGCCTGCTGCGCGGCGCCGTCGCCGACCTGCTGCCGGAATCCGTGGTGCGGCGAGTGAAGAGCCCCTACCCGTCCACTCAGGACACCCGGTACGCGGAGGAGTTGCAGCGCCAGACCCGCGACGTGCTCGCCGAACGCGACCACGCCGTGTTCGAGGTCTTCGACCGGGACTGGCTGCGCGGCACCGCCGAACGCGATCCGGCCACCGTCACCGGGGAGGTCCGCACCGGACTCGAACGCGCCCTCGACTTCTACCACTGGGCCGACCTGTACCGGCCCGGACTGGAACTCGCATGACCACCACCGAAAGCGGGGGAACCGCCATGACCGACCTCCTGGAACCGCTCGTGCTGGACGAGGACTTCGTGCAGCGCTCGCACGAGGTGACCGCGCGGCTGCGCGAGACGACGCCGGTGCGGTTCGTCGTGCTGCCCGGAGGTTTCCCGGTGTGGCTGGTCACCGGCCACGCCGAGGCCCGCGCCGCGATGACCGATCCGCGGCTGAGCAGCCACCACGTCTACGACCGGCTGGAGCGGATGCGGTTGGCCGCGGCCGGCGCCGGGGAGGACGCGGAGAGCCTGTTCGCCCCGGAGCTCGCGCAGAACCTGCTCAACCTGGACCCGCCGGACCACACCCGGCTGCGCAAGCTCGTCTCCGCGGTGTTCACCACCCGCTCGGTCGCCCCGCTGCGCCCCCGCATCGAGGAGATCACCGACGAGCTGCTGGACGCGATGGCCGCCGCGGGCGAGGCGGAACTGCTCGCCGACTACGCCTACCCGCTGCCGATCCGGGTGATCTGCGAGCTGCTCGGCATCCCGTTCGCCGACCGGGACCGGTTCACCGACTGGTCCCGCACCATGGTCGCCGCGACCACCCCGGAGGAGGTCGGGGCCGCGTCCAAGCTGATGGCCGGCTACCTCGGCGACCTCGTGGCGGCCAAGCGGGCCGACCCCGGCGAGGACCTGCTGTCGCGGCTGGTGCACGTGAGCGAGGACGGCGACCGGCTGTCCCGGGACGAGCTGATCTCCACCGCCGTCGTGCTGCTGACCGGCGGTTTCGAGACCACGGTGAACCTGATCAGCAGCGGGATGCTGGCGCTGCTGCGCCACCCGGACCAGCTGGCGCTGCTGCGCTCCCGGCCGGACCTGCTCGGCGGGGCGGTGGAGGAGTTCCTGCGGTACGAGACGCCGAACAACCTGTCCTCGCCGCGCTACGCCACCGAACCGGTCGAGCTGGGCGGGGTGGAGATCCCCGCCGGGCACTTCGTGATGGCCTCCTGGTTGTCGGCGAACCGCGAACCCCGCTTCGCCGACCCGGACCGGCTCGACATCACCCGCAAGCCGGGCGGTCACCTGGCCTTCGGCCACGGCATCCACTACTGCCTCGGGGCGCCGCTGGCCCGGCTGGAGGGCGAGATCGCCTTCGGCCGGTTGCTGGCGCGCTTCACCGACGTCGAGCTCGCCGTGCCGGAGGAGGAGCTGCGCTGGCGGTTCAGCACCGCCATGCACGGCCTGGAAACCCTGCCGCTGCGGCTGCGCTGACCCCCTGGAGGAACGAGACATCATGGCTCCGCTCGAAGGAACCACCGGCTGGCCCGCCGACTTGGCCGCCCGCTACCGCGAAGCCGGGTACTGGGCCGGGCGCACGCTCGGCGGCCTGCTGCGCGACTCGGCGCGGCGCGCACCGGAGCGCACCGCGCTCGTGGACGGCGACCGCCGATGGGACTACCGGGAGCTCGACGACGCCGCCGACCGGGTCGCCGCCGGGCTCCGCGCGCACGGCATCGCGCCGGGCGACCGCGTCCTGGTGCACCTGCCGAACGTCGCCGAGTTCGCGGCGCTGCTGTTCGGCTGCGCCCGCGCCGGTGCGGTGCCGGTGCTCGCGCTGCCGCCGCACCGGGAGACCGAACTGGTGCACCTGGCCGAGCTCGCCGGTGCCGTCGCCTACGCGATCCCCGCCGAGCACGGCGGGTTCGACCACCTCCCGCTCGCCGAGGCCGTCACCGCGGGCGCCCCGTCGGTGCGGCACGTGTTCGTCGTCGGCGGCGATCCGGGCCGGTTCACCCCGTTCGACGCGCTCACCGCCGCCGAACCCGGGGATCGCGCCGATGACGCCGCGCCGGAGGACGTCGCGGTGCTGCTGCTGTCCGGCGGCACCACGGGACTGCCGAAGCTGATCCCGCGCACCCACGACGACTACGCCTACAACGCCCTTGCCAGCGCCGAGGTCTCCGGGCTGGACGCGGCATCGGTGTACCTGGCGGCGCTGCCCGCGGCGCACAACTTCGCGCTCGCCTGCCCCGGTCTGCTGGGCGCGTTCGCGGTCGGTGCGACGGTCGTGCTCAGCCCCGGCGGTGACCCGGAGACCGCGTTCCCGCTGATCGAGCGGGAACGGGTCACGGTGGTCGCGCTGGTGCCGCCGCTGGTGCTGGTGTGGCTGGACGCCGCCGAGCTGTTCCGGCCGGACCTGTCCAGCCTGCGGTTGCTGCAGGCCGGTGGGTCGCGGCTCAAGGACGATCCCGCCCGCCGGGTGCGGTCGGTGCTGGGCTGCGCGTTGCAACAGGTGTACGGGATGGCCGAGGGCCTGCTCAACTTCACCCGCCTCGACGACCCGGACGAGCTGGTCATCGGCACCCAGGGCCGGCCGCTGTCCGCCGATGACGAGGTGCTGGTGTGCGACCAGGACGGCGACCCGGTTCCCGACGGCCAGGTCGGCGAGCTGCTGGTCCGCGGCCCGTACACGTTGCGCGGCTACTTCCGCGCCGAGGCGCACGACGAGCGCTCGTTCACCGCCGACGGCTTCTTCCGCACCGGCGACCTGGTGCGGCGGCTGCCGACCGGGCACCTCGTCGTGGAGGGCCGCAGCAAGGAGGTGATCAACCGCGGCGGCGACAAGATCCCCGTCGAAGAGGTGGAGAACCACCTGCTGTCCCACCCGGCGGTGCACGACGTGGCGCTCGTCGGCTTCCCCGACGAGGCGATGGGGGAGCGCAGCTGCGCGTTCGTGCTCGCCGCGGGCGAACCGCCGAACCGGCGCGACCTGGTGGAGCACCTGCGGCGGCTCGGCGTCGCCGCGTTCAAGCTGCCGGACCGGGTGCGGGTGCTGGAGTCCTTCCCGCGCACCGGCCTCGGCAAGGTCGACCGGCGGGCGCTGGCGGAAGGGCTGGTGCGGCCGTGACCGTGGAGACCTACCCGTTCAACGCGGCGGAAGGGCTCGACCTCGCCCCCGCCTACCGGCGTGCCCAGCGCACGCCGGGACCGGTCCGCGTGCAGCTGCCGTTCGGCGAACCCGCCTGGCTGGTGACCCGCCACGACGAGGCCCGGTTCGTGTTCGCCGACCCGCGCTTCAGCCGGGCGATGGCGCAGGAGCGGGATTCGCCGCGCACCACCCCGCACAACCCGGTCGGCATCGTGACGATGGATCCGCCGGAGCACACCCGGGTGCGCACCCTCGTCGCGAAGGCGTTCACCGCGCGCCGCGCCGAACGGCTGCGCCCGTGGATCCGGGAGCTGCTGCACGAGCGCATCGACGCGATGGCGGCGCCCGCCGACCTCGTGGCCGAGCTGGCGCTGCCGGTGCCGATCGCCGTCATCTGCGAACTGCTCGGCGTCCCGGCGCGGGACCGGGACCGCTTCCAGGGGTGGAGCGAGGCGGTGCTGTCCACCAACGGGCTGCCGCCGGAGCAGATCGTCGAACGCACCGGGGCGCTGCGGACCTACGTGGCCGAGCTGATCGCGGCCCGCCGCGACCGGCCCGCCGACGACCTGATGTCGGGGCTCGTCGAAGCGCGCGACGAGCAGGACCGGCTCTCCGACCTGGAGCTGGAGCAGCTGTGCATCGCGCTGCTCGTCGGCGGCTACGAGACCACCGCCTCGCAGCTGGCCAATTTCGCGCACCTGTTGCTCCAGCGGCCCGGCGGCCTCGTCGAGCTGGCCGACGGCCCGGACCGGGACCGCCGCGCCGCCGCCTGGGTGGAGGAGCTGCTGCGCTACGTGCCGATGGCCGCCGCCGCGGCGATGCCGCGCTACGCCCGCGAGGACGTGGCCGTCGGCGGGCAGGTGGTGCGCGCCGGCGAGCCGGTGCTGGTGGCGATCGGTGCCGCCGACCGCGATCCCGGGCGCTACCCGGACCCCGACGTGCTCGACCCGGACCGCGATTCCCGCGGGCACCTGGCGTTCGGGCACGGCGTGCACCACTGCGTCGGCGCCGCGCTGGCGCGGATCGAACTGCAGGAGAGCGTGCTGGCGCTGGCGGAGCGGCTGCCCCGGCTCCGCCCGGCGGGCGAGGTGCGCTGGAAGACCGGGCTGTTCTTCCGCGGCCCGCAGACGTTGCCGGTGACCTGGTGAGGAAAGGGGCCACGACCGTGCCCGCACACGACCCGACCGACCTCGCGGCGTTCCGCGCCGAAGTGGCGGAACTGCTGGACCTGCCCGCCGACGGGATCTCCGACGCGGAGAACCTGATCGCCCTCGGCCTGGACTCGATCGCGATGATGCAGCTGGCCGCGGGACTGCGCCGCCGCGGGCGCGCCGTCTCGTTCGGCGACCTGGCGGCCGAACCGACCTTGGCGGCCTGGGGAGCGCTGCTCGGCGGTGGCGCCGCAGCGTCCGAAGTGGACTCGACGGAGGCCGGGGCTGCACCCGTCGAGTCCGATGTCGACGAAGGGACGCCGTTCCCGCTCGCGCTGATGCAGCACGCCTACTGGGTCGGCAGGCGCCCCGGCCAGCGCCTCGGCGGCGTCGCGGCGCACTTCTACGACGAGTTCGACGGCCGCGGCGTCGACCCGCACCGGCTGGAGGACGCGGTGCGCGCTGTGCTGCGCAGACACGGCATGCTGCGGGTGCGGATCCTCGACGACGGCACCCAGCGGATCCTGCCGGCCAGCCCGTGGCCCGGGCTCACCACGCACGACCTGCGCGGTCTGTCCACGTCGGACGCCGAAGCCGAGCTGGAGCTGATCCGCGCCGAACTCTCGCACCGCAGGCTCGACATCACCGCGGGCGAGGTGTTCGACGTGCGGTTGTCGCTGCTGCCCGGCGGGCGCACCCGGGTGCACGTCAACCTCGACATGATCGCCGCCGACGCGCTGAGCCTCCGGGTGCTGCTCGCCGACCTCGCCCGCCACTACCTCGGCGAGGACGAGCCGGAACCGCTGGCGTACGGCTACCCGCGCTACCTCGCCGACCGCGCCGCCCGCCGCAGCGCCGCCGACGCGGCCGCCGACCGCGAGCACTGGCGGACCCGGCTGCCGGAACTGCCCGGCCAGCCCGAACTGCCCGCCGCGGGCGACTCCGCCGACGACGCCACCGTCGTCGTGCGACGGCACCGGCTGCTCGGCCCCGACGAGGTGGCCCGCTGGGAGACCGCGGCCCGCGGGCACGGGTTGACGCCCGCGATGGCGCTCGCCGCCGTGTTCGCCGAAACCCTCACCGCGTGGAGCGCGCAACCCCGCTTCCTGCTGAACCTGCCGCTGTTCGACCGGGAACCGCTGCACCCCGACGTGGCCGGGCTCGTCGGCGACTTCACCTCCTCGGTGCTGCTGGAGTGGGACGGCGCCGCGCCCGGCACGTTCGCCGAGCGGGCCGGGCGGGTGCAGGAGCGGTTCCACGCCGACGCCGCGCACGCCGGGCACTCCGGCGTCGAAGTGCTCCGCGACCTGTCCCGCGCCCGCGGCGAGCAGCAGCTCGCGCCCGTCGTCTACACCAGCGCGCTCGGGCTCGGGCCGCTGTTCCCCGACGCGGTGCGCCGCGCGTTCGGCGAGGCGTCCTGGATCATCTCGCAGGGGCCGCAGGTGTGGCTGGACGCGCAGGTCACCGAACTGGACGGCGGCCTGCTGGTGAACTGGGACGCCCGCGAGCACGCGTTCGCGCCCGGCGTGCTCGACGCGATGTTCACCGCCTACTCGGACCTGCTGGACCGGCTGCTCGCCGACGACGCGGCCTGGACCGCCCCGCCGCCGCGGCTCGCGCCGGACGCGCAGCTCACCGCCCGCGCGCCGGGCGGCGACGCGCCGGAACCCCGGTGCCTGCACACCGGTTTCTTCCGCCACGCCCACGAGGATCCGGGCGCGATCGCGCTGCGCTGGGGCCGCGGCGGGGAGCTGAGCTACGGCGACCTGGCCGGGCGGGCGCTCACCCTCGCGGGCGCGCTGCGCGCCCGCGGCGCCGGGCCGGGCGAACTGGTCGCGATCTCGTTGCCGAAGGGGCCGGAGCAGGTCGTCGCCGCGCTCGGCGTCCTGGCCACCGGCGCCGCCTACCTGCCGCTGCCGGTGGACCACCCGCCCGCGCGCCGGGAGCGGGTGCTCGCCTCCGCCGGAGCCCGGATCGTGGTCGACGCGGACTTCCCGGTGCACGGCGCGGCGCCGCTGCCCGCACCCGCCGCGACCACGCCGCGGGACCTGGCCTACGTGCTCTACACCTCCGGTTCCACAGGGGAACCGAAGGGCGTGGAGATCACCCACGCGGCCGCGATGAACACCATCGGCGACCTGGTGGAGCGCTTCGGCCTCGACGAGCGGGACCGCACCCTCGCGGTGAGCCGCTTCGAGTTCGACCTCTCCGTGTTCGACGTCTTCGCCCCGTTGAGCGTCGGTGGTGCCGTGGTGTGCGTCGAGCAGGACGCGCAGCGCGACGCGACGAGCTGGCTGGACTCGGTGCACCGCCACGGCGTCACGGTGCTCAACTGCGTGCCGACGCTGCTGGACATGCTGCTCACCGCCTGCGACGAGCGGCCGCTGCCGCTGCGCGCGGTGCTGCTCGGCGGGGATCGGGTCGGCACCGACCTGCCCGGCCGGCTCGCCGCCCGGGCACCCGGTTGCCGCTTCGCCGGTCTCGGCGGCACCACCGAGACCGCCATCCACTCCACCGTCCAGGAGGTCGTCGGCGACGCGGTCCCGGCGAGTTGGAGCTGCGTCCCGTACGGCGAGCCGCTGCGCGGCGTCAGCTGCCGGGTCGTCGACGCGCTCGGCCGGGACTGCCCCGACCAGGTGCCCGGGGAGCTGTGGATCGGCGGCGCGGGAGTCGCCCGCGGCTACCGGAACGACCCGGAGCGGACCGCCGACCGGTTCGTCGAGCACGCCGGGGTCCGCTGGTACCGCACCGGCGACCGCGCCCGCTACCTGCCGGACGGCGGCATCGAGTTCCTCGGCCGCGCCGACCACCAGGTCAAGATCCGCGGCCACCGCGTCGAACTCGGCGAGGTCGAGGCGGCGCTGGCCGCGGCGGAGGGCGTGACCGGTGCGGTCGCGGTGCTCACCGGCGGCAGGCTCGGCGCCGCGGTCACCGGCGCGGCCGACCCGGAGCGGGTGCGGGCCGCGCTCGCCGAACGGCTGCCCGCGCACCTGCGGCCCGACCTGCTCGTGGTGCTGCCCGCGTTCCCGCTCACCACCAACGGCAAGCTGGACCGCGCCGCGGTCGCCACCGCCGTCACCGAGCAGGACACCGCGGTACCGGAGCGGATCAGCCCGCCGCGCGGCGCCGTGGAGCCGGCCGTGGCCGCGGCCTGGCGCGACGTGCTCGACGTCGCGGAGGTCGGCCGCGAGCAGGACTTCTTCGCGCTGGGCGGGGATTCGCTGCTGGCGACCAGGGTGGTGGCGCGGCTGCGCGCCGACGGGTTCGCCGGTGCCGGGCTCGGGGCGCTGTTCGAGAGCCCGGTGCTGGCCGATTTCGCCGCGGTGGTGGGGGAATCCGCTGCTGATGTGCCGGGTTCCGCCGCCGCGTCGAGCGGATCCGTCGCGCCCGCCGTGCGCACCGACCCCGCGGCCCGCTTCGAACCGTTCCCGCCCACCGACGTGCAGCTGGCGTACTGGCTGGGCCGCGCGGACGGCTTCACCCTCGGCGGCGTCGGCTGCCACTTCTACCGCGAGTACGACGTCCCCGACCTGGACGTCGCGCGGCTGGAGGAGGCCGCGAACCGGCTCATCGCCCGGCACGAGATGCTGCGCGCCGTCTTCGACGAGCGCGGCGAGCAGCGGGTGCTGCCGTCGGTCGGCCGGTTCCGGATCGCGGTCACCGACGCCGGGGACGATCCGGAGCGGGCGTTCGCCGAACTCCGCGACACCTGGTCGCACCACGTCTTCGACTCCGCGCACTGGCCGCTGTTCGGCATCGCCGCCTGCCGCGCCGGGGACCGCACCCGGCTGGCGATCGGGATGGACAACCTGGTGCTGGACGCGTTGAGCATCCTGCACTTCTACGCGGAGCTCGCCGCGCTGTACGCGGACCTCGACGCGGCGCTGCCGCCGGTCGGCCTGTCGTTCCGGGACTACGTGCTCGGCGCCGAACCGGATGCGGCCGAGCTCACCGCGGCCCGCGAGCACTGGGCGCGCGCCGTCCCGGAGCTGCCGCCCGCACCGGAGCTCCCGCTGGCGGTGGACCCGGCGCGGGTCGTGCGGCCCCGGTTCACCCGGCGCGCGGCGACGATCGACGCCGCGGACTGGGCGGTGCTCGCCGCGCGCTCCGCCGAGCACGGGGTCACCCCGTCGGCGGTGCTGCTCACCGCGTTCGCCGAAGTGCTCGGGCAGTGGAGCGCCCGGCCCGACCTGACGCTGAACCTCACCCTGTTCGACCGCCGCGAAGTGCACCCCGACGTGCAGCGGGTGTTCGGCGACTTCACCTCGCTGCTGCTGGTCGCCTGCCGGCCGGAGGCCGCGGACAGCTGGCTGGACCGCACCCGGCGGGTGCAGGGCGAGCTGTGGCAGGCGCTGGACCACCGCAGCGTGTCGGCGGTGCAGGTGCTGCGCGAACTCGCGAAGCGCACCGGCGCCGCCGAGGTCACGATGCCGGTGGTGTTCACCAGCGCGCTCGGTGTGTCGGCGGGCACCGAACCCGGCGATCCGTTCGGCCGGCAGGTCTGGGGCATCACCCAGACCCCGCAGGTGTGGCTGGACCACCAGGTGGTCGAGCGCAGCACCCCCGGCGGCACCTGCGTGGACCTGAACTGGGACGCGGTGGAGGAGCTGTTCCCGGCGGACGTCCTGGACGAGATGTTCGCCGCTTACCTGCGGCTGCTCGCGCACCTGGTGCGGCGGCCGTGGCGGGAGCGGGTCCCGGAACTGCTGCCCGCGGCGCAGCGCGCCGCGCGGGAACGGGTCAACGACACCGCGGCGCCGGAGCGGGAGCCGCTGCTGCACGCGCCGTTCTTCCGCCGCGCCACCGAGGATCCGGCCGCGGTGGCCGTGCTCGGCGACGAGGGCGAGCTGGCCAGGGGCGCGTTGGCGGAGCGCGCGCTGCGGATCGCCGCGCTGCTGCGCGACCGCGGCGTCCAACCCGGTGCGGCGGTGGCGATCTCGCTGCCCAAGAGCGTCGATCAGATCGCCGCGGCGCTGGGCGTGCTCGCCGCGGGCGCGCACTACGTGCCGATCGGCGTGGACCAGCCCGCGGTGCGCCGCGACCGCATCCTCGGTTCCGCGGGCGTGGCGCTCGCGATCGTCGAGGACGGGGTGGACCTCCCGGTGCCCACCGCCACCGTCGCCGAAGCCGCGGCCCGCCCGGTCGCGGAACCGGTGGCGGTGGACCCGGAATCGCTCGCGTACGTCATCTTCACCTCCGGATCCACCGGGGAACCGAAGGGCGTGGAGATCACCCACCGGGCGGCGGCGAACACCGTCGAGGACGTGGTGCGGCGCTTCGGGATCGGTTCGCGGGACCGGGTGCTGGCGGTGTCGGCGCTGGAGTTCGACCTGTCGGTGTTCGACCTGTTCGGGCTGCTCGGCGCCGGGGGAGCGGTGGTGTCGATCGCCGAGGACGAGCGCCGCGCGCCCCGGCGGTGGGCGGAATCGGCGGCTCGGCACGGGGTGACGGTGTGGAACTCGGTGCCGATGCTGCTGGACGTGCTGCTCGACGCGGTCGACGGCGGTGCTCCGGCGCCCGCCGCGCTGCGGCTCGCGCTGCTGTCCGGGGACTGGGTGGGGCTCGACCTGCCGGACCGGCTGCGCGCCGCGGTGCCGGGCGCGGACCTGGTCGCGCTCGGCGGTGCCACCGAGGCCGCCATCTGGTCGAACGCCTTCGAAGTGTCCGGAGTGGACCCGGAGTGGCGGTCGATCCCGTACGGTTTCCCGTTGCGCAACCAGCGGTTCCGCGTCGTCGACGAGCTCGGCCGGGACCGGCCGGAGTGGGTGCCGGGCGAGCTGTGGATCGGCGGCACCGGGGTCGCGCGCGGCTACCGGGGCTCCCCGGAGCTCACCGCCGCGAAGTTCCTCGACGACGGCGAGCACCGCTGGTACCGCACCGGCGACCTCGGCCGCTACCGGCCCGGCGGGCTGCTGGAGTTCCTGGGGCGCCGCGACGACCAGGTGAAGGTGCGCGGCCACCGGGTGGAGCTCGGCGAGGTCGAATCCGTGGTGGCCGAGCACCCGGCCGCCTCTCGAGCGCTGGCGGCGACGGCGGGCGGCGGCTCCTCGCGGCGCGTCGTCGTGGGGGTGCTGCCCGGCGAGGTGGTACCGGACCCGGCCGAGATCCGGGCCTGGTGCGCGGACCGGCTGCCGGTGCACATGCTGCCGGACCAGGTGCTGCTGCTCGACGAGGTCCCGACGACCGCGAACGGCAAGCTCGACCGGGCCCGGATCGCCGAGCTGGCGGCGGCCGACGACGGCGTCGCCGAGCCCCCGGCGGGCCCGGTGGAGCAGGCGGTGGCCGCGGCGTGGAGCGAACTGCTGCGCACCCCGGTGACCAGCAGGGACGCCAACTTCTTCGGTCTCGGCGGGGACAGCGTGCAGGCGATCCGGTTCATCGAGCTGGCCCGCCGCGAGCTGGACGTGGAGCTGGAGCTGGCGCAGCTGTTCATCACCCCCACCGTCCGATCGCTCGCCGAGCACGTGGCGGAACTCGGCACCGAGGAGGTCGTGGAAGGAGCCATCTGACCGCCGCTGAGTTGCGCAGCACCGGGGTGGCGGAAGCTCGGCGGTTTGCTCGCTGCCGGCTTTCCCGGTGCGGCCGCGATTCCGACTTAGCACGGCGACATCGCCGTCCTCGCGGGGGAACCGCTGAGGACCCGCGGGTGGTCCGGTTGCGCCGGTGGCCGTCAGCCGCTGCGGGGCTCGTCGTCCAGCAGCCGGGACATCGCGGCGCTCGCCTTGAGGCCGGAACCCGTCAGCACCGCGACGACGGTGTCGTCCGGGCCGAGCAGCCCGTCCCGGGCGAAGCGCGCGATGGCCGGTACCACCTGGGCGCTGGTCGGCTCGGCGTACAGGCCGGTCCCGGCGAGTTCGAGGGTCGCCGGGCGCAGTTCCCGCTCCGGCACGGCGGTGGCCGCTCCGCCGCTGTCCCGGAGCGCGCGCAGCACCTCCCGGTCGCGGACCGGGCGGGCGATGGCGGTGCCCTCGGCGATCGTGCCCGGCCAGTCGGCGTCCTCGACGTGATCCGCCCCGGCGGCGAAGGCGCGCACCAGCGGGCTGCACCGCTCGGGCTGCGCGACCAGCAAGCGCGGCACCCGGTCGATCTGCCCCGCGCGCCGCAGTTCGGCGAACCCCGCGGCGCAACCCAGCACCAGGCTGCCCGAGCCGGCGGGGACGACGACCGCGGTGGGCGCGCGGAACCCGAGATCTTCCCAGATCTCGTAGGCGATCAGCTTGATGCCGTCCAAAAACGCGGGATGC
Organism: Saccharopolyspora gregorii; assembly: GCF_024734405.1. Classification (NCBI taxonomy): domain Bacteria; kingdom Bacillati; phylum Actinomycetota; class Actinomycetes; order Pseudonocardiales; family Pseudonocardiaceae; genus Saccharopolyspora; species Saccharopolyspora gregorii. The sequence continues at coordinate 2,557,284 of NZ_CP059556.1, forward strand.
CAGTTGTGGCCGGCGTAGCACCGCCGCGCAGAACGGCGCACCGCCTCGTCCGCGGTGCGCTGCCTGCCGCCGGGGACCAGGTCGACGGTGGCACCGTGGACGCGGCTCTGCAGCACCTTGTCCGGTGACGTGGAGTCCGGGGCGAGGATCCGCGCGTCGATGCCCGCCGCCGCGCAGTAGGCGGCGACCGAGGAACCGCCGTTCCCGCTGGAGTCCGCCAGCACCGCGCGCACGCCCTGCGCCCGCACCGTGCTGATCAGGACCGAGACGCCGCGGTCCTTGAAGCTGGCCGTCGGGTTGCTCGCCTCGACCTTCACCGCGACGTCCAGCCCCGCGAAGCGCCGCGGCAGCAGCGGAGTCCGCCCCTCGCCGAGGCTGACCGGTGCGAGGTGCGGTTGCGCGAGCGCGGCCGCGTAGCGCCACTGCGAGCCGACGCCGGTGTCGACCTGCTCCCGCCCGATGCCCGGCAGCGGCGCCACCAGCAGCGGGGACCCGTCGGCACCGCGCCAGCGCGGTTCGTCGATCCGGTAGCGGCGCCCGGAGCGGTCGACCAGGTGCGGTTCGTCGCCCACCGTCACCTCGCGTAGTTGTAGACGGTCGCCCGGGACACCCCGAGCAGGTCGGCGATGGTCCGCGCGGCGTCGTGCGAGGCGAAGTGGCCGTCCGCGCGCAGCCGCCGCACCAGCTCCCGCTTCGCCTCCCTGGGCAGCGCCCGCGGCGTGGCCGCGCGCTCCGCCGCGGCGCGTTCGACGGTCCGGCGCAGGGCGTCGCGATCCCGCGCGTGCGCCTGCGGTTCCGGGGATTCCCCGGCGTCCGTGGCGACCAGGTTGGACAGCGCCAGCGCCACCGGCGAGAGCACCGAGACGTCCAGGTCCACCCGCAGCGCGGCGATCCGGCGGCCCGCGGCGTTCTCGATGCCGATCGAGGTGCTCTTCGCCGGACGCCCGTCGGGGAACCGGCTCGGCCGGTTCTGCAGCACGCCCGGCTGACCGGGGTCGCTGAGCCGCGCGAGTTCCGCGGCGGGGCCGCCGACCTCGCGCCCGGGCGACCCGTTCTCGACCACCCGGGCCGGGTGCGACGGATCGCGCAGGTCGTGCAGCACGACCTCGCACAGCCCGGGGAACATCCTGCCCAGCGCGGTGGCGATCCGCCCCGCCTCGCGGAGCAGGTGTTCGTCGGAGTCGTCGCCCACGGTCCCCTCCGGTGTCGCCGTGCCGGAACCCTGGCACGGTTGGACGGCGTTGTCCAGAATTGGACCGCACGTCCACGGCTGGATTACCGTCCGGGACGGCCGCGGCACGAGGACGCGGTCCCACCGCGGCGAGGAGGACGTCCCGAATGAACGTGCTGTTCCTGTACACCGGCGGCACGATCGGCATGGTCGGCACCCCGCGCGGCCTCGAACCGGGCGGCGACGTCGAAGCGGAGATCGCGTCGCTGCTGCGGGACCGGCCGGACCTCACCACCGGGTTCGCCCGCTTCGAGCACCTGATCGACTCGTCCGACGCCACCCCGGAAGACTGGCAGCGGATCGTCGACCGGCTCCGCGCGCACCGCGACGAGCACGACGCGTTCGTGGTGCTGCACGGCACCGACACCCTCGCGCACTCCGCGGCCGCCGCCTCCTACGCGCTGGCCGGGTTCGGGAAACCCGTCGTGTTCACCGGGGCCCAGGTGCCCTTCGGCATGCCGGGTTCGGACGCGCCGGACAACGTGCGCGGCGCGGTGGAAGCGGTGGCCGACGCCGCGATCGGGCGCGCGGTGTTCTTCGACGGCGAGCTCATCGCGGGCACCCGCGCGACGAAGAGCTCCGCGCTGGACCGGCACGGCTTCACCAGCCCGCACCCGGCGCCCGCGGCCGAACGCCCGGCGCCCGACCTCGGCGTCCCGCTCGCCCCCTACCGGCGCCACGACATCGCCGTGGTCACCGCGGTGCCCGGCATGACCGCCGAGCGGTTCCGGCACCTGACCAGCCCCGCGCCGGACGCGGTGCTCCTCCGCGGGTACGGGCTGGGAGTGGGCCCGAGCGGCGAGCCGGGCTTCACGCGGGTGATCGAGGACCTGAACTCCGGTGGCACGCCCGTGGTCGTGCTCAGCCAGTCGCAGCGGTCCCGGATCGACCTGGAGCGGTACGCGGCCGGGCGCGCCCTGCTCGACGCCGGGGCGATCGGCGCGGCCGACATGACCTTCGAAGCCGCCTACACCAAGCTCTGCTTCCTGCTCAGCCAGGACCTCCCCGCGGCCGACCTCCCCACCTGGCTCCACACCGACCTGGCCGGAGAACTCACGCTCCGGGCGGAGCCGGTGGCCACCGCGCTCGGGTGAGGAAACTCTTCGGGGACGCGGCGGAGGAGCGAGGTCGAGCCGGGCCGGCGCGCGGGTTCCGCGCTTCGCGCCGGGCTCACCTGTCGGGGCCAGCGCCTTGCTCCGTTCGGGCGTTGATCAACGAAACCGATCGCGTTCTCCCCGCACGGCCGGTACGGACTCTGCTGTGCACCACGATGCGAATCATCTTCCGGCGGGTTTCCGCGCGTTGCTGGGCGATCGGCGCTGGGCGGCCCTGGTCGGTTCCGGGGTACGGCGCAACCACCGCGCCGGGGAGTACCTGCTGCGCCAGAACGATCGGGGCGGGCACCTCTTCGCCTTGATCAGCGGGCGGGTCAAGGTCCTGGCGGGACTGGACGGCTCCCAGGTGTTGCTGTCGCTCCGCGGTGCCGGAGATCTGGTCGGGGAGATGGCGGCACGGGGGAATTCCCGCCGGATGGCTTCGGTGCAGGCCCTGGACGCGTGCACCTCGTGCGTGCTGAAGCGCGCCGAGTTCGACCGGTTCCTCCACGACCACGGGGCGCACGGCCTGCTCAGCGACTACCTGGTGGGAAAGCTGTCGGAAACGGTGCCCTACCAGGTCCAGCAGTTCCACTTCGGACCGTTGCAGCGAGTGGCCCGGTTGTGCTTCGAAGTCCATTCCCTGGCCGACGCGCGACAGCCGGACCGCGCGCGGATCCCCTTCTCGCAAGAAGCTCTCGCCCAGGCGTTGGGCATGGCGCGCAGCACCGTCGCCGAGCAGATCGCGGTGCTGCGTTCGTCCGGGGCGCTGGGGCCGGGACCGCGCCTCGTGGTCGACGACGAGCGCGCGCTGGCCGCGCAGGCGGGCGCAGTGCCGCCGTCCTAGTGGCGCACCTCACCGGTGGACTGTCCGCTGGCGGACAGTCCACCGCCACCGCGCGTCCGATCCTTGCGGTGATCGCACGAACGCAGTGAAGGGGCAACACGTGGAACCGCACCAGCAGCAACGGATCGCAGAACTGCCGCCGTACCGAGCACTCCTCGTGGTCGACATGAAGGACTTCAGCGGCGAGAAGGGAAGTGACCACGCCCGCATCACGGAGCAGATCCCGCTGATCCTCGAACAGACCTTCCGCCGGCGCGGGCTCGACGAGGTGTGGCGCTCCGCGCGTTTCCACGGGACCACCGGGGACGGCTACTTCGCGGGTTTCGACCCGCACCACCTCCCGACCCTGCTCGACCCGTTCCTGGCCGATCTCCAGGCGGAGCTCGAGTACCAGAACCGGGTGCGCCCGGGAGACCGGCCGATGCGGATGCGCGTGAGCTTGACCGTCGGGCCGATGACGGATTCCGGGCGGAACGCGATCAGCGACGGCAGCGGGAACACCCGGATCGAAGCACACCGCATCCTCGACGACCGGTCCGTCCGGGACCTCCTGACCAGGTCCAACGCGACGACGTGCGTAGCCGCGATCGTCTCGGGCCGAGTGCACGACGACGTGGTCGAGCCCGGCTACACCGGGGAGGACCCCGGTCTGTACGTGCCGGTGGAGGTCGAGGTGAAGACCTACCGCGGGCAGGCCTACCTGCGGGTGCCCAAGCCTTCCGGTGACCTGCTGCGCAACGGGTTCTCGGCGCCGCGGCCCCCGGAGGCGGACGGCGCGGACGAGAAGCCCCGTGGCAGCGTTGAAGGAGGGGCCGGCCCGACCTACACCGGGATCGCACAGGCGCACGGGGCGGTCGGCCACGTCGTCGTCGGACCTGACGCCCGGGTGAACACCGGCTCGGGCCACCAGATCAACGATGCGCGCAACGAAGGCGACGGTGTCGCCGTGTTCGGCACCAGCAACGATGGGGTGCAGCACCGGGTCGACAAGGGAGACCGGTGAGCGTCGACGAGCAGCGCGGGGCGCCGGGCTACGTCGGGGTGGACCAGCTCGACGGGAACGTCGAGACGGTCGTCGCGGGCTCCCGTCCGCAGGTGAACTCGGGCTCCGGCTTCCAGATCGGCGGCGACGTCGGCGTCGTGCTCATCTCGGAGTCGCAGGGCCGGGAGCGCCGGAAGCGCGCACGACCGCTGAGCCACTCGGCGTGGCGGCGGGAGTACTTGAGCAAGCGCTTCGTCCCACCGCGGAAGTTCGAAGCGGCCCAGGACGCGCTCGCGCGGAACGGCACCGTCTTCATCAGCGGCGCGGACGGCAGCGGCAGGCAGAGCACCGCCGAGATGCTGCTGTGGCTCCGCTTTCCGGACAACGAAGTCGGATTCCGGCGTCTCACCTTCGACAACGAGGAGGACGTCGACGAGCGTCCGCTGGACGCGGAGTCGGTCCAGCGGGGAGAACGGCTGCTGCTCGACCTGTCCGCCGAAACGGGGGAGAACGTCGAGCCGTTGCGGCGCGATCTGGACACCTTCCGCGCGGCGGTCGAACGCGAGGGCGCCGCACTGGTCGTCGTCCTCCCGGTGGATTTCGAGCAGCTGCTCGGGGACGAGGCCACCAACCCCAGGGTCGTGATCGAGCGACCGGACGGATCAGCGGTGATCCGGAGTCATCTCCTCGCGGAGAACATCCCGGAGAGCGTGCACGAGCTCGACGCGCTCGGCGAAAGCCGGGCGAGTGAACCGATGCGCGGGCTGGAACGGCTCGTGGCTCGAATCGTGCAGGCCGAGGAGCGGAATCCGGAAGCGGGTTTCGCGCAGTGGGCGAAGTCGGCGACGGAGACGGTCGCCGAATACGTGTCCAAGGTCGCCGGACAGGTCAAGAACTACTCGCTCGGACAGCGGACCACGCTGCTGGCCGCGTCGATGGTGGAGGGCGCACATCCCGACTCCGCGCACGTCGCCCGACACGCCTTGCAGACGGGATTGGGTTACCCGCAGGACGACGGTTTCGTGCTCGAACGTACCGGTCTCGCTGACGCGCTGAAGAACATCGCGGCCGGAGTCGAGAACGGACGAGCGATCAAATTCGAATCACCCCGTTACGCCGAGGCGGTGCGCGAGTACTTCTGGAGCAATTTCCCGGAGTTGCGCGAACATTTCCGGGACTGGGTCGGTATCTGCCTGGCGATGGATGAGCTCACGGACGCCGACCAGGACCGGATGGTGGCGCGGTTCGCCGTGCAGGCGTGCCGGACCGGTCGGACGCTCGATCTATGGGTGTTGGCAGAACGGTGGACGGCGGGCGGGGGAAGGGGAACTCACCATCGGTCCGCCGTGAGGTGGGCGGCGAGCGCGTTGGGGTACGGCCTCCAAGACGACAGCTCGCTCGGGGGCGCGAGCGAACTCCGCCGCAAGATCTACGAAGCCGCGAGCAGAGGCGAGCCCTCCGAGGACCTCGCTCGGGTGCTCGTCCTGGTCTGCGCGAACGTCATGGCCGAGGAACACCCGGAGCAAGCGCTGGTCAGGCTGCGGTTGCTCGCCGGGCACCCGACGCCTGACGTGGCGGAGACGGCTCGCAGCGCGGTGCGCGACCTGACGAGCAGCGACCGCCTGTACCGCAGGTTCCTGTGGCGGATGGTGGCCTGGCTCGAGAATCCGCGACCCGCCGACCCGGGGCTGTTCCTCCTGCTGGCGCGTGCGGGCCGGGTGAGCGGGCGCGGGCCGGGTTCGCGGGTCCTGCTGCACAGCAAGGTCATTCGGCAACAGCTCGCCGCCTGCTGGTACCGCGTCCTGCCGCTGGACGAGTCGGTCTGGCGATCGAGCGTCCGCGACTGGCTCGATGCCGCGGGCACGGCTCCCCACGGTGACCTCTTCCTCGACGTCCTGGTCGACGCGGCGCGAGGCCGGCTCTCGGTACTGGCGCGGCTGCACGTGGTCGCCCGGGATTGGGCCCACCAGCACGGGAACGAACAAGGAGCTCGCGATCGGGAGGTGGCGCGACGGCTCGCCGTCCGTCTCGACCGAGCTCAGGAACATCGGCTCTACAGCTAGGGAAGAACATGTTGAACGACAACCAGAAGCTCGGGCTCCGCGTGGTCTCGGTGCTCGTCGCGGCGTTGTGGGTGGTGCTGGGCCTGGTCGGTGGCTGGCCGCTGTGGGTGTGGTTGCTGCTCGCGGCCGCGTCCCTCGCGGCACCAGCGCTGTTCGGGATGGTGCTCACCGAGTCGGTGCTGCGCCGCGGTACGCGCACTCGGGTGCCACCGGAGGACTTCCGGACCGAACCGCCGCCCGCGCCCCGGCCACCCGAACCGCCGCAACCGCAATCCTTCCCGGTGACGGACGTGGTGCTGAGCAGTGCGCGGCCCGACTACCGGTTCCTGTTCTCGTGCACGGTCCGGTGGCTGCCGTGCGGCAGCGCATCCGGCCTGCCGCACACCAAGCCCGGAGCTCTCGCCGCCGGTGCCATCCTCGACGAGGTGACGAGGATGGCCGCCGAGGTCCGCCCGGAGGACGCGAGTCGCGCGCAGTACCAGCTCATGGGCTCGCTCGGCGCACCGCGCGTTGATCGCACCGGTCGGGTGCAGGCGTGGGCGGACCAGGTCGTGCTGCGGTTGGCGGATGCGGACGCGGATCGCCTCAAGCGGTTGGCCGAGGTGCGCAAGGACGAAGAGGTCTGGGAGTACGAGCGCAGCTACGAGCGCAACGTCCGCTCCTACTTGGGTGGCGAAATCCTGACCAGCACGGGAAACGCGCTCGTGTGGTGGTTGGCGGGTCCGCGGACCGACGAGAAGAAGCGGGTGGACGAGGCCGTCGGACGGATCGCCGATCTGAGGCAGCTGACCCGGACCGCGAACGGGGAGGACGATGGTCCGGAGTCGGCGGATTTCGCCGGTTTCGACCACGAAGGGTTCGCCTTCGCCGCCGCCGAGATGGCCGGGCCGCCGTCGTCGATGCCCGCGATGATCTCCGCACCGGTCGCGCAGAACGGGAACGGCGCCACGGCGCAGGAAGACTGCGACCGCCCGCTGGGCGAGCGGGCGCTGGACTTCCTGAGCGAGCTGCCGGACTCGCCGGAAAGGGCGCTGCTCGCGCGCCAGGTCGCCGACCACCTGCGGGAGCAGGGCTTCGCCGACGAGGCAACGACGATCAGCAGGCGTTTCGACTCACCGGCGGGGGAGGGCGACTCCGGAGAACCGCACGAACCCGGCGGAACCGGCGAACCCGGAGGAGCGCCCCCGCTTTCGGACGAGGTGGTCGCGGAAGCCGAAGAGGATGTGGTGGTGGACGACGAACACGACGAGACGTCCCGCGGAGCAGCGACCGGGCCGGACGGCTCGGACCGGGCGGTGGCCGAGTCCGGTCGCTGAGAGCCGACGGAGCAGCGGCGCGAGCGTCGCCGGTGGGGCCCGGGCGGGTCACCGGCGACGGGCTCGCGCCGCTCACCTCGTGGCGGGGTCCGCCGTCACCGGCCGGCGAGGGCGGGGGCCTCGGTGTAGGTGCGGGGTTCGATCGACGCCCCCTGCTCGAAGTTGGCCTCGACCTCGGCCTTCTCCTCGGCGTTGGGCAGGGTGCTCTTGCAGTCGGTGCCCGCGCTGTGCCCGGACATCAGGTCCTCGCAGATACCGGTGCGGTCGTCCGGCAGCCCGAGGATGTGGCCGAGCTCGTGGGTGGCGATGCGCGGGACGAAGTGGCCTTCGTCCACGGCCTGGCGCCCCATCCACACGGTGCCGACGCCGAGCGACTCGACCTGGGCGCGCGGCCAGTCGTCGTCGGCGAGGACGGTGAGGTCGGCCTGCCCGTCGGTGGCCTTCTCGAACTTGACGTTGCTGACCTGGTCGTTCCACGTCGCGGTGGCCTCGTCGATGGCCTCCTGGAACTCCGCGGCTCGGCTGGCGTCGTAGGTGACGACGTGCGGCTCGGCGGCCGCACCGGTGTCCGCTCCGGCAACCGGTGCGCCCGCCACCAGCAACAACGCGGTGGCCGCACCGGAGAGTGCGGCGGTCAACGAGTACCTCGCCATGTCGGCTCCTCCTGATCGGCAGGTGTCACGCACGACGGAGGCTAAGCGCGCGCCGCGCCCCGATTCGGACAGTGGCGCCTAACCGCCAGCCCGGGGCCGCGTTCGGGTGCCGGGCCGGCCCGCACGGCCGATCCGCCACGAATTTCCCATTTCCGAAGCGGTTTCGGTGCGCACAGCGGTGTCACGCCCGGGAATGCGGGAGGGCGATGACCCGCACCGCGTCCCCGGTGCGGAGGCCGCCCGGGGGGACGGCGGCGAAACCGTCGGCCAGCGCCAGGCCGCGCAGCATCGCGGGACCGCCGAAGGGCAGCGGTGCCGCGGCACCGGACCGCAGCTCCACCGGCACCAGGCTGGTGTTGCGCGGATGCCCGCGCAGATCGGCGGCGGCCGTGGCCTGCTGGAACTCGGCCTCGGCCCGCCCGCCGAGGGCGTCGAGCAGCGGCGCGGCCAGCGTGACGGTCCCGGCGACGGCGGCCAGCGGGTTCCCGGGCAGGCCGACGAGGTGCCGGACCCGGCCGTCGGCGGCGCGGGGGAGTTCGGCCAGCAGCATGGGGTGCCCGGGACGCACGGCCACGGAATCCACCAGCAGCCGGGCGCCGAGCTCGGCGAGCGTGGCGTGGAGGAAGTCGACGGGACCGGCGGCGGTGCTGCCTGTGGTGATCACGACGTCGGCGGCCGAGTCGCGCAGCGCCTCGTGCAGCGGCTCGGCGGCGTCCGGGATGCGGCGCCGCCCGATCACCTCGGCGCCGCCGCGCAGCCAGGGCGCGAGCATGGGGCTCAGCGCGTCCCGCACCCGGCCGCCGCGGGGCGATCCGGAGTCGAGCAGTTCATCGCCGAGGACCAGCAGTTCCACCGTCGGCGCGCGGTGCACGACGAGCCGGTCGTACCCGGCGGCCGCGGCCAGCCCCAGCACCGCGGGCGTCACGGTGGTGCCCGCGGGCAGCAGCGGTTCGCCGACCTGGCATTCCTGCCCGCGCTTGCGGACGTCGCGCCCCGGCTCGGGCAGCGTCGCGGTCCGGTCGACGAGCAGGCCGGTGGCGCTCTCGACGCGGCCGTGCTCGCGGCGCAGCACCGCGGCCCGCCCGGGCGGCAGCTGCGCGCCGGTGGCGATGCCGACCGCGACCCCGTCGGCCAGCGGCTCGGGCTCGGTACCGGCGAGCGCCTGCCCGGCGCGCAGCCGCCACGGCCCGGGACCGGCTACGGCCCACCCGTCCATCGCGGAGCTGTCGAACGGCGGCAGGTCGGTCAACGCGGTCAGCGGTTCGGCGAGGGCGTGGCCCAGCGCGTCGTGGAGTTCGCGGTGCAGGCGCGGCAGCGGACGACCGGCGTCGCGGGCGCGGGCGCGGGCGCGGGCGCGGGCCCAGGGGACGTCGGTCGCGTCGTCGTGCTCCGGCATCGTCCTCGGCTGCTCCTGGTCGGTGGCGCGGGCGGCGCCGCGTGTCCGGGACCAGGGTTCGCCGGAACGCCCCGCCGGTCCAAGCGGAGTTGCCGAACGGTCGATAGGCGGTCGTTATCGACGCAGGTGGCGCCGATCGGGGCCGGTCGCGGTGATCGTCTTCACCTGCCGGCGTGCCACCGGACGCGACCTGGCGCCGTCCCGGACCGGCGCGGCGCCGAGCCGCGCCGCGGGAGGCGTCCGCGCGGTGCGGCCGATCGCTGGAGAGGCCGCTCCGACCGGGCGCCGGGCGTGGTCGAATGGGGCATGTTGTTCCGACAGCTCGAGTACTTCGTGGTGCTCGCCCGGGAGGGGCACTTCGCCCGCGCCGCCAACGCCTGCTACGTGTCCCAACCGGCGCTGTCCGAGGCGATCCGCAAGCTGGAGCACGAGCTGAAGGTGCCGCTGGTGCGGCGCGGGCACCAGTACGAGGGACTCACCCCGGAAGGGGAGCGGCTGGTGCTGTGGGCGCGGCGCGTCCTGGCCGAGCACGACGCGTTGAAGCACGAGGCCGCGGCGTTGCAGACCGGCCTCACCGGCACGCTCCGGCTCGGCGTGATCCCGGCCGCGGCGAGCACCGTCGCGCTGATCACCGACCCGTTCTGCGCCGAGCACCCGCTGGCGCGGGTCCGGTTGGCGACGGACCTGCGCTCGGCGGACATCCTGGAGCGGATCCGCCGGTTCGAGCTGGACGCCGGGATCATCCACCCGAAGGAGCAGGAACTGGCGGACCTGGCGGTCACCCCGCTCTACGAGGAGCGGCACGTGCTGCTGGCCAGCGGCGAGCTGATCACCGGCCAGTCCGACTCGATCAGCTGGCCGGAGGCGCTGGAACTGCCGATGTGCCTGCTGGACGAGGGGATGCGCGGGCGCCAGCTCATCGACGAGGCGATCTCCGCGCGCGAGCTGGCGGTGGCGCCGCGCCTGGAGTCCGATTCGCTGGTGACCTTGATCGCGCACGTCGGCACCGGCCGCTGGGCGACGATCGTCCCCGAGTCCTGGCTGCGCACCCTGCACCCGCCCGCCGGGTCCCGGGTGCTGCGGCTGTCCGACCCCGCGCCCACCGCGTCGATCGCGCTGGTCACCAGCGCGGTCGAACCGGGCTCGGTGCTCACCCGAGCGGTCCGCCGAACAGCCGAACGAGCAGCCACCGACAAGGCCTTCGGCCACCTCGGCACGACCTGACCCCCAGCCCCGCTGTCGTCCTGTCAGCGGCGAAGCCGCTGAGCGGCGACCCGGCACGCAGCCGGACCACCCGCGGGTTCTCAGCGGTTTCCTCGCGAGGACAGCTTTGTCGCATGTGGCGGAGCCACCTGCGAAAAAGATCCCGCAGCGAGGGAACCGCTGAGGTTCCGCCACCCGACCCCCTAAGCAAGAAGAGTCAGGTCATCCGGCGAAGCGGCGGACCGAGTTGATCTGTCCCATGTACTTGACCTCTTCGACGGTCACGGTCTGCCCCTCGGTCGGGGCGTGCACCATCTTGCCGTTGCCGAGGTAGATGCCGTCGTGGCTGCCGGAGCTGTAGAAGAAGATCACGTCCCCGGGCTTCATCTCGCTCTGCGAGACCTTCTCGCCCTCGGAGATCTGCGACTGGGTGGAGCTGGGCAGCGACACCCCGGCCTGCTTGAACGACCACTGCACGAGGCCGGAGCAGTCGAACTGGCTCGGGCCCTTCGCGCCGAAGACGTACGGGGAGCCCTGCTTGCTCAGCGCGGCGTTGACCGCCTTGATCGCGGCGCCGGAGCCGATCAGCGAGCCCACCTTGCTGCCGCCGCCGGACAGCGAGTCCTGCTCCTGCTCGGTGAGGCTCTCGTACTGCTGCTTCACCTTGGCGATCTGGGCGTCCATCTCGTCCTTCTTGCCCGCGATCTCGCCCTCCAGCCGCGCCGCGTCGGCTTCGGCCCGAGCGGCCCGCTCGTGCGCGGACCTGGCTTCCCGCTCGCCCCGCTCGGCCTGGGCGGTCGCCCCGGCGAGCTTGGTGACGGCGTCGTCGTTGTCCCGCGCGAGCACGTCCAGCGCGGAGGAGCGGTCCAGGAACTCGTTCGGCGATTCGCTGACCAGCAGCGCGGACAGCTTGCTCATCCGGGCGCCCTGGTAGGAGGCGTGCACGAACTGGTCGACCTGGCCGCGGAAGCGCTCTTCCTCGGCGCGCGCGTCGGCGGTCGTGCGCCCGGCCTGCTCCGCTTCGGCGTTCGCCCGGCCCAGCTCGTCCTGCCGCGCAGCGTGGTCGTCCTGCGCCTTCTTGTAGGCCTCGGTGAGCTCCTCGGCCTGGCGTCCCAGCTCCTTGAGCTGCTTCTGCGCGTCGGTCGCGCTGCCCGCCGGTTCCGCGGTCGCCGGGACCGAGGACAGGCCGACGGCGGTGGCGACGACCGTGGCCGCCAGCGCGGCGTTCCGCGAACGCTTCAACCGGGATGAACCCACGACACTCCTCCTGCTGCCACCGCCCGGTGGCCCCCGACCGTTCGAGGACGCACCTGCGCGAGCCGTCCGAACCGGTCCGCGGAACGGCGAACGGCCGATCACCGCGAAACCGCGGCACAGGCTACGCACCGGGGGACGGGGTGATCTCGAACCGGGTGCGCCACGCAGCGCGAGCACCCGGTTCCACCCCGTGCACACCGCAGGTGAGCCCCGGACCGGGACGGGTGCGGCCCTCCCGGCCCGGGGTGCGGTCACCTGCCCGGCGGGCCGATGCCGACGTCCTCGCGCGGGGTGGGGCTGGTGGTGGTGATCTGCTGGGCGAGGGTGTCGCGGGCGGTGCGGGCCGCTTCGTCCCCGGCGCCTTCGGCCCGGGTGGTGACGCGGTCGAGCAGCGCGATCGCGGTGCCGTCGGCGATCAGGTCGCGGTGCAGGTCCGCGTAGGCCTGCTCGTAGGCGGCGCGGAAGTGCTCGTCGGCGAGGAAGCGCTCCTTGAGGGCGCCGCTGCCGCGAGGTCCGCCGCCGGAACCGCCCGGGCGTCCGCCGGGCTGCTCGCCGTCCGGACCACCGGGCATCCCGCCACCGGGTTGACCGGGCACACCGCCCAGATCTCCTGCTCCGCCGCCGGGTTCCTCGCCCGGACCGCCTCCGCCCGGGCCCATCCCCATGCCGCTGAACGACAGGTTCAGGTCCCAGGACAGCACGGTGAAGCGGTCCTGCCCGGTGTCGTACCAGAGGTAGTAGTTGTTCCCGGGCCCGTCCATGGCGTCACCGTTGGACATCAGGTTCTGCAGCGCGAGGTACCGCGCGAACGAGGCGGTGTCCACGTGCTCGTCCAGTTCCGCGGCGAACTCCTCGTCGTCGGCCTCGTCGACGAACGACAGCAGGTCCAGCACCGGCTGCAGGTCGTAGTTGCCCTCGCTGTTGATCTGCTTGAACGCCTCCTCGTAGTCGGTGGGGTCGTCGCCCAGGTACTCGAAGGACCCGCCGGCCCGCGCCTTGTAGAGCACGCCGTCGCCGTGCTGCTCGGCCCACGCCGCGTCGGGCGGGTCGAGCAGCAGCCGCGGCACGGCCGCGCCGCCGTTGACGCTGACCGAGGTGAGCGAGTACGCCTGCGTCGTCTCCCCGGCGGCCGCGGTCAGCTCCAGGGCGAGGGCCTCGTTGAGGGCGGTCGCGGTGCCGCCCGCCTCCGGGCGCAGCGTGATCTCGCTGTGGCCCTGGTAGGCGCGTCCTTCGGCGAACTCCTCGAAGCTGATGAGCCACGGGAGTTTCTCGGGCTCGTCTTCGGACAGCGATGCCATGGACGGGCCGCCGCGGCGGTTCTGCTGCCGGTCCCCGGTGCCGTCGGCGGGAGGCTCCGCGCCGTCGGCCGGAGCGTCGGCCTCGTCGGCGGGAGTCTCCGCACCATCGGCGGGAGGTTCCGCCCCGTCCACGGCCGTGCCGGTGTCGTCCGCGGGCGCATCGGCCCCGTCGGCGGGGTCTTGCCCGCCACCTCTCGGGGCCTCCGCGTCCGGGCCGCCGCCGGGCATGCCGCCGGGGCCCCTCCCGTCCTGCCCGCGCAGGCTCATCAGGGTCGAGTTGCCCTTGAGCCGCAGCCCCACGTCCTCCACCGGGGTTCCGTCGATGGTGATGTCGGCGCGGATGAACTGCTTCTCGCCCTCCTCGCGGAAGGTGCGCATCATGTCGGCGTACTCGGCCTGGTCGAACCGGACCTCGATGCGGTGGTCCCCGCCGTCGAACAGGTCGCCGGTCCCGGCGATGTTCCGGGTGATGCTCTCCTGCACGACCGGTTCCGCGACGAACAGGGGCCGGACCCTCGCGTCCCCGAAGACGAGCAGCAGCGCGGCGACGACGGCGAGCAGGCCCGCCGGGACCTTCCAGTGGTGGCGCAGCCGCACCGGGACGCGGTGCCGCCACCGGCGCTTCGGCGCCTCGGGATCCTGTGAGCTGGTCATCTCACATGTCCGTCTGGTCGTACCCGGTCAGGACGGTCGCCTTCTGCCCGGAGGTGACCTCGCGCAGGGCCTCGATCACGGCGCCCGGCTTGACGTTCTTCTTCAACCGCGCGGTGTAGGCCATCTCCAGCAGCGCGCCGCCGCGCACCGTCTCGGTGCTGATCAGCTCGTACTCGTCGGTGAACCGGATGAGCACGTCGTCGATCGCCGGGCCGCGGTCGTCGTCGTCGGCCGGGACCTGCACCTTGACGACCTGGCGCTGCACGTCCAGCGCGAACCAGTTGAGCCGGTGCATGAGCAGGACCACCGCGCAGACCAGCACCGTGGCGATGATCGCGAGCGTGTAGAAGCGCGTCCCGCAGGCCATGCCGATGCCCATGACGAGGAAGATGAACCCGACGTCGCGGGTCTCCTTGATGGCGTTGCGGAACCGCACCACCGACAGGGCGCCGACCAGCGCGAACGCCCGGGCGATGTTGGACCCGACCACCAGCATGATCAACGAGATGATCATGCCGAGCACGATCAGCGTGTGCACGTAGCTCTGGCTGTAGGAGATGTTGCGGTGGGTGGACCGGTAGGTCCAGGCGACCACGAGGCTGCACGCGAACGACAGCAGCAGCGCGATGGCCACGTCCAGGACGCTGAACGTGCCGGACAGGTCGGTGAATCCGAAGTCGAGGTTCATGGGAGGAGCTCGCGTTCTCTGTGCGGGACGTCCGGCCGCGATTCGGCGACGACGTCCTCTTCGGGAAGGTGGAAGATCGAGCGCGGGGCCAGGCCGTGCGCCTCCACGGACTGGCAGTACTTGGAGATCCGCTGGATCTGCAGGCCGTGGCGGGCGGCGAGGTCGGTGATCCAGTACGGCGCGCGCTCGTTGGCCTTGACCTCCAGCACCGCGTAGTGCGGGCTGAGGATGTAGCGGTTCTCGGTCTCCGCGTTCAGGTCGAAGTCGCGGTCGCGGCCGCGGATCCGGTGGTCCATCGTCACGCGCAGCCCGAGGTCGGCGTCGACGCCCACGTAGGCCTCGCGCCGGTACCCCGTCATCGCGACCGGGCGCAGGTCCAGCCGGACGATCAGGTCGAGGACCTCGTCGACGAAGACCTGGTCGGCGCCCGGGTGCTCGATGCGTTCCCGCTGGTCGCACAGCCGGCGGGCCACGTCGTACGGCAGCAGCACCCGGCGCTTCTGCGTCACCCGGTTCACCCGTTGCTTGATCTCCACCGAGACGGGCGCGTGCTCGGCGGGCTCGCCGTAGCGGCGGATCCGGAGCTTCCGGCGGAACTTCAGGCCCTCGATCTTCTCGTAGTAGAAGCGCAGCCGCCGGGTGTCGTAGTACAGGCTCCACACGTCGTAGCCGCCCGGCCCGGAGTGGTGGTCCACCTCCATGCGGGCGGCGAGCTCGGCCCGGACTTCGGCGATCTGCGTCGCCGGGACCAGGTACTTGAGCTCGTAGCGGTTGAACGCGTGCAGCTTGCCCGGAGCGCGGAACCGGCTCCCCACCTCGCGGGTGTCGGGAACGGGTGCCACGTGGGCTTCATCGGGGTCGGTGCGAGAGCGGCGCCTCGGCGGAGGCGCCCCACCTCGCCTGCGGAAGAACATGATCGGGAACGTAGCCGAACATCCCGTGAACTCCTGGGAAACTTCCTGTGAGAACGCTGGGAACGCGCTCGTGGCCCGCACGGCGGGGATCGGATCCGGCCGCCGGTCCTACGTCCGTCCACATCGGACTTGAACGCTCCTCCGGTGCCCGGTCCGCGCGGGTGTCCGGGATGGGCGCGGAGCGGGTTCGGCGCGCCGGAGGTCGGCTCGGTGGCCAAGGTCGTCCGCGACGTGTAACCTCTGTGGTGGTCGTTGTTTCTGGGTTCGTGTTCGCGCACGCTCGCAGGATTGTGGATGCGGGCGAGCTGCTGTCTTTGGTTAGCTGGAGTGAAGCCGCCGTCTGAGATCACCCGGCCCGGGCCTCCACGCACGTGTGGCCCGTGATACTTCCCAGCTTTCGAATGGAGATGCGCATGGCTCAGGGAACCGTGAAGTGGTTCAACGCGGAAAAGGGCTTCGGCTTCATCGCCCCCGACGCGGGCGGTCCGGACGTGTTCGTGCACTACTCGGCCATCGACGGCGCGGGCTTCCGCAGCCTCGAGGAGAACCAGGCCGTCTCGTACGACGTCACCCAGGGCCCGAAGGGCCCGCAGGCCGAGCTCGTCCGCGCGGTCTGATTTCGCGCTGAGCCGCTCTCCGGCTCGTGCGATCCGCGCGAGCCGGAGACCGCGGTACCTTCCCGTCCCGCACCTGCCGGCCGCCCCGCGGCCGAGGCGTGCCGGACGGACCGGGAGCAGCGACGACCCCACCACGGCGAGGACGCCGCCCACTCAGGGCGCGACCCTCCTCCCGTCGCTCGTCGCGCACCGGTGTTCCACCTGCCGGTCGAGTCGAATCCCGCTCAGCGCGGTGCGTTCCCGGCCCACGTTCCTCCCTGCGGCCCGCAGCTGCGACGCCTCGCGTCCGCGCCGTGTCGCGCCCATCCGACTACTCGTGCTGGAGATCCCATGCGGGCCATCACACCCCACTTGATCACGAACAAACCCGTCCCGTTCACCGTGCGCGGTGACCTCGCCGGAGCCGAGGTGGCGACGCTGGCCGAGCGGCTCTGGCCCCACCTGCTGACCGCGCCACCGCAGACCGTCGTGGACCTCGCGGCGGCCGGTGAGATCGACCCGGCCGGGGTGGACCTCCTCGCCGCCGCCGACGCCTACGCGGTCCACAGAGGACTGCGGCTGCGCATCACCGGTGCGGCACCTGCCGTGCGGACCGCGTTGCGCGCCGCCGGGGTGGAGGCTTTCCCGGCCGGTGGCGAGGTGGTGCCGAGGCGAGCGTCCGGGCGCCGTCCCGCCGAGGTCCCGGCCTGATGCGCCGGATCCGGTACGTCGCGCTGACCTTGGCCGAGGACGCCTGGCAGATCACCGATGCCGAGGGCCAGCACACCGCACGGGTCATCGGCACCGAAGCCGAGGCCGTGGCCAGCGCCCACCGCCAGCTCGCCGTCGTCGGCGGCGGCCGGGTGCTCGTCACGGGCTGACCCGGAACTCCGCCGCACGGCGGACATCCCACTTCGAAAGGATCGACCGATGAACCTCTCCGCACCCGATCACCCGACCCGCACGGCCCCGGCCCCTCGCGTGGTCGCCCCGCGCGCGCCGGTCGCCCCGGTCGCGTTCCTCGCGCCGGGCCCGGAAGCCGAGGTCCCGGAAACCCAGCGCCGGAGCGCGGAGCGGGACGGCGAGCTCCTGCGCGCCCCGTTCACGCCCGGCGCGGCGGACGACCGCTGAGCGGTCCCGCCGGCCCGCGACGGCCTTGGCCTGCACCGAACCAACAGAAGTTGGGGACGGAGCAGGTGGTCAGCCGAGGCTGAGGAACTGGGTCTCCTGGAAGGCCCGGATCCCCTCCTGCGCGCCCTCGCGGCCGAGTCCGCTCTGCTTCATCCCGCCGAACGGTGCCGACGGGTCCGAGACGACACCGCGGTTGACCCCGACCATGCCGCACTGCACGCGGCGGCCGATCTCCAGCGCCCGGCCGGTGTCCCCGGCGTAGACGTACCCGGCGAGGCCGTACTCGGTCGCGTTGGCCACCGCCACCAGCTCGTCGGTGCCGCTCCAGGTCCGGATCGGCGCGACCGGGCCGAAGATCTCCTCGTGCAGCACGGCGGCGTCGTCCGGCACCCCGGCCAGCACCACCGGTGCGGCGAACGAACCGGTGGCAGGCACCTCGACCGGCTCCCGCACGATCCGCGCCCCGCGCTCCACCGCGTCGGCGACGAGCCCGGCGACGCGGCGCACCGCGCGGTCGTCGATCAGCGGGCCGATGTCGGTGCCCGGCTCGGCGGCCGGTCCGACCCGCAGCCGCGCGACGGCGTCGGCGAAGGACTCGGCGAACTCGTCGGCGACGTCCTCGTGCACCAGGAACCGGTTGGCGGCCGTGCAGGCCTGCCCCGCGTTGCGCAGCTTCGCGATCAGCGCGCCCTGCACGGCGGCGTCGATGTCGGCGTCCGCGCACACCACGAACGGGGCGTTGCCGCCGAGCTCCATCGAGCTGTTCACCACCCGCCCGGCGGCGAGGCCGAGCAGGTGCCGCCCGACCCCGGTGGAGCCGGTGAAGGAGAGCTTGCGGACCGCGTCGTGCGCCAGCAGCACCCGGCTGATCGCGTCGGCCCGGGTGCTCGGCAGCACGGTCAGCACGTCCTGCGGGGCACCCGCCTCGACCAGCAGGTCGCGGATCGCCAGCGCGGTCAGCGGGGTCTCCGCGGCGGGCTTGAGCACCGCGGTGCAGCCCGCCGCCAGCGCCGGTGCGACCTTGCGGGTGATCATGGCCGCCGGGAAGTTCCACGGCGTGATCAGCAGCGCCACCCCGACCGGCTGCGCGGTGACCACCGTGGTGGAGCGGCCGTCGGGGGAGGTCTCGAACCGGCCGTCCGGGCGGACCGCTTCCTCGGCGAACCAGCGGAAGAACTCCGCCGCGTACGAGACCTCCGCGCGGGCGTCCGCGGCGGCCTTCCCGGACTCGCGGCTGATCAGCTCGGCGAGCTCGCCGGCGCGGGCGATCATCAGCTCGCGGGTCGCCGCGAGGATCTCGGCGCGGCGGCGGGGCGGCGTCGCGGCCCAGTCGGGCAGCGCCTCGGCGGCGGTGTCCGCGGCGGCCGCGGCGTGCGACTCGTCGGCGTCGGAGACGCGGGCGATCTCGACGCCGGTCGCCGGGTCGTGCACCGCGAACTCGTCCGCGGTGGGGGTGGGCTTGCCGCCGATGAACAGCGGGGACGGCTGGAAGAGCGTCATGGGGACTCCTCGTCGGGGGAAGGGGATATCAGGACTGCGCGAGGGCGTCGGCGAGCACGTCCAGCCCGTCGTGCAGCAGCTCGTCCGGGATGGTCAGCGGCGGCAGCAGCCGGATCACGTTGCCGAACGAGCCGCAGGTCAGCACGAGCACGCCGGTGCGGTGGCAGTGGTCGGCGACGGCCTTCGCCAGCGCCGCGTCCGGTTCGGTGCCGCCCGGGCGCACGAACTCGACGGCGATCATGGCGCCGCGGCCGCGGACGTCGCCGATCCGCGGGTCGGCGGCGGCGAGCGCGCGCAGCCGGGCGGTCGCCTGCTCGCCGATCGCGGCGGCGCGGGCGATGAGCCCGTCCTCGCGGATCGTCTCCAGCGCGGCCAGCGCGGCGGCGCAGGCCACCGGGTTGCCGCCGTAGGTTCCGCCGAGTCCGCCCGCGGGCACCGCGTCCATCAGCTCCGCCCGCCCGGTGACCGCGGCGATCGGCAGCCCGCCGCCGAGGCCCTTCGCGGTGGTGATCAGGTCCGGGACGACGTCCTCGTGGTCGGTGGCGAACCAGGAGCCGGTGCGCGCGACCCCGGTCTGCACCTCGTCGGCGACGAACACGATCCCGTTCGCGCGGCACCAGCGGGCCAGTTCGGCGAGGAATCCCGGCGCGGGCACGACGAAACCGCCCTCGCCCTGGATCGGCTCGATCACCAGCGCCGCCAGCCGGTCGGCTCCGGCGGTGCGCTCCAGGTAGTCGGTGGTGCGCTTCGCGGCCGCGGCGCCGGACAGCCCGGCGTCGTCCCGGAACGGGTAGGAGGTGGGGGCGCGGTGCACGTCGGCCGCGAACGGGCCGAACCCGTCCTTGTACGGCTTGTTCTTCGCGGTCAGCGCCATCGTCAGGTTCGTGCGCCCGTGGTAGGCGTGGTCCACGACGGCGATCCCGGTCCGGCCGGTCGCGCAACGGGCGATCTTCACCGCGTTCTCGACGGCCTCGGAGCCGGTGTTGAACAGCGCGGTGCGCTTCTCGTGGTCGCCCGGGGTGATCGCGGCGAGTTCCTCGGCGAGCCGCACGTAGCTCTCGTACGGGGTGATCATCGCGCAGGTGTGGGTGAACCGGGCCAGCTGGTCCGACGCGGCCGCGACCACCTTCGGCGCCGAGTTGCCGACCGTGGTGACCGCGATGCCGGAGCCGAGGTCGACGAACGAGTTGCCGTCCACGTCGACCAGCACGCCGCCGCCGGCCGCCGCCGCGTACACCGGCAGCGTCGAGGACACCCCGGCGGAGACCGCGGCCGAGCGGCGCGCGGCGAGGTCGCGGGACAGCGGGCCGGGGACCTCGGTGCGGAGCTCGCGCCGCTGGGGGAGACCGGGACCACCGATCAGCTCGGGGGACGGGGCGGCTGCGGTCATGCGAGGCTCCTTCGCGGCGGAGGGGGCGGGACGTCTCCGACGCTAGGCCGCTCGGCGCGCCGTGGTGAGTGTGCGAACCCGACAGAAAGGCGTGCCCGGGTGTGCAACACTGCCATCGTGCTGAGCCTGGACGACGTCGTCGCGATCCCCGAACTGGCGCTGCGCGTGATCGTCGAGCCGGCTGCCGAACGCCCGCTGCGGTGGGTGACGACCAGCGAGCTCACCGACCCGGACCGGTACCTGGAAGGCGGCGAGCTGCTGCTGACCACCGGGCTGGTGCGCCAGGACTGGGCGGCCTACGTGCGGCGGGTCGACCGCGCCGGGGTGGCGGCGCTCGGGTTCGGCACCGGCCTCTCGCACGCCGAGGTCCCGCGGGCCCTGGTCGAGGCGGCGCGCGCGGCGGGGCTCGGCCTGGTCGTGGTGCCGGAGGCGACGCCCTTCATCGCGGTGAGCAAAGCCGTCGCCGGGCTGCTCGCGGACCAGGAGCGCGAGTCCACCGTGTCGGCGCTGCGCGTGCAGCAGGAGCTGACCCGGGTGATCTCCCGCAAGGACGGCCCGGCGCGGGTGCTCGGCGTGCTCGGCCGGGCCGCGCGGGGCAGCGCCGGACTGGTCGACGCCGCCGGGACGCCGCTGGTCCCGGCCCGGTTCCGGCTGCCGGACGCGGCGCGGCGCGCGCTGGGGACGCTGCGCTCCGGCGGCGGGACCGGAGCCGTCACCGAGACCGGCGCCGAGGGCACGACCGTGGTGCAGCCGCTCGGCGCCGGCGTCGACGGACCGTTCCTGGTGCTGCTGGCCCCGGGACCGCTGGACGCGGTGCTGCGCGCGGTGCTGGTGTCCACGGTAGCCCTGTTGACCCTCGACGCCGAGCGCTCGCGGGCCGCCACCGACGCCGAGCTGCGGTTGCGGGACCAGGCGGCGGCGCTGGTGCTGGACGGGGCGGTCGACGCGGGCGCCGGGGTCGCGGCCCTGCTCGACGGAAGCCCGGTGCCGCCGCGGACCGTGCGGGTGCTGCGCGCCTCCGGGGTCCCCGCCGGGGCCCGCGAGCGCCTGGCCCGCGAGCACCCGGAGGTGCTGACCACGGCTCCGGCCGACGGGAACATCGCGCTGGTGGTGGCCGACGGTGCGGCCCGCGAGGTCGCCGACCTGCTCGCCGGTCTGCGCGCCGGGGTGGGCGTCGGCCCCGCCGTCCCCGTCGCCGACGCGCGCACCAGCGACGCCGCCGCCCGCACCGCGCTGGCCGCCGCGGACCGGGAGGTCGTCGACTGGGACGAGCGGTTCCGCGGCAGCGTCCGCGCCGGGCTGCCCGACCACGCGGCCCGCGCGCTGGCGGCCTCGATCCTGCGCGACCTCGCCGCGGAACCCGAGCTGCTGCGGACGCTGCACACCTACCTGGCGCACCTCGGCCACTGGCAGCCCGCCGCCGACGAGCTGGGGATCCACCGCAACACGCTGCGCAAGCGGATCGCCCGCATCGAGGAGCTCACCGGCCGCGACGTGGACACCGCGGCCGGCCGCGCCGACCTGTGGATCGCGGTCGTGATCGCCCGGGAACCGTGACTTTTCGGTTTTCTCACTCGGTTCGCGTCGTGGTCGGGTGGCGGAACCTCAGCTTTTCCCTCGCTGCGGGATCGGCTTCGCAAGTGGCTCCGCCACAGGCGACAACGCTGTCCTCGCGAGGAAGAAGCTGAGAACCCGCGGGTGGTCCGGTTGCGTGCGTGGTCGCTGCTCATCGGCTTCGCCGCTGGCAGGAAACGACCGAGACCCGCCGGGCGAGTTCGAAGGCAGGCGGCGCGCACCGGCCCGTCCGCTCGACGTTCCGGTCAGGCGCGCAGCGGGGCGGTGGCGAACTCCTTCATGCCCGTGCCGAACGGGACCTCCGCGGTGAAACCGAGCTCGCTCGCCGCGCGGGCCGGGTCGGCGACGACGTGCCGCACGTCGCCGAGCCGGTAGCGCCCGCTGATGCGCGGTTCCGGCCCGCCGTCGGCCGCGGCCAGCGCGTCCGCCATCTCGCCGATGGTGCGCGGATCACCGGAGCACACGTTGTAGGCGCGGAACCCGGTCCGCTCCTGCGCGACGGCCAGCGCGTTCGCCGCCGCCACGTCGCCGACGTGCACGAAGTCCCGGGTCTGCGCGCCGTCCTCGAACACCACCGGCGCCTCGCCGCGGGCGAGGCTGGAGCGGAACAGCGAAGCCACACCGGCGTAGGGCGTGTTCCGCGGCATCCGCGGCCCGTAGACGTTGTGGTAGCGCAACGCGATCGCGGACGCCCCGGTGTCCCGCGCCCACAACGCGGCCAGGTTCTCCTGCGCGAGCTTGGTGGCCGCGTAGGTGCTGCGCGGGTCCAGCGGGGCGTCCTCCGGCACGGTCCCGCGCACGAGCGGCTCGTCGCACCGCGGACATCGCGGCTCGAACATGCCCGCGTCCAGGTCCTCCCGCCGCCGCGGTCCGGGCTGCACGACGTCGTGCCGCGCGCAGCGGTAGCGGCCCTCGCCGTAGACCACCATCGAGCCGGCCAGCACCAACCTGCGCACCCGGTGCTCGGCCATCGCCGCCAGCAGGTGCGCGGTGGCGAGCTCGTTGTGCGCCACGTAGTCCGGCATGTCGGCCACCCCCGTCTCCAGCCCCACCACGGCGGCGTGGTGGCACACCACGTCCACCCCGCGCACCACGTGGTCGGCGATGTCGGGGTCGCGCAGGTCCGCGACGGTCAGGCCGTGGCCGCCGAGGTGCTCGGGGATGGCGCGCGTCCGGTGCGCCTGCGGGAGCAGCGCGTCGACCAGCAGCACTTCGTGCCCGTCGGCGCGCAGCCGGTCCGCGACGTGCGATCCGATGAAGCCCGCGCCACCCGTGACCAGTACCCGCATGTTCGGTTCTCCTCTCCACGTTCCGGTCCTCCGGGCGTCCCCGGAGATCACTGCCGCACCAGCTCGGCGAGCCTGCGCCGCCCGAGGCGGGCGTGCCACCGCACCCGCAGCCGCGCCGCGGCCGCGAGCCCGTGCAGCGCGTCGACGCCGACCCGCGCCCACGGGAACCAGCTGCCGCCGGGCACCCGGGCCCGTCCCGCGCACAGCCCCACGCCGGGCGGGTGCGCTTCGACGAGCACGCTGCCGGTGCCGGTGATCAGTTCGGTGGCGCGGCGCAGCAGGGCGCGCGGATCGCCGCCGATGCCGAGGTTGCCGTCGAGCAGCAGCACGTGCTCCCAGCGGCCTTCGCCGGGCAGCGGGCCGAACACGTCGCCGTGGAACGCGTGCGCGCCGCGCAGCATGGTCCGGCACACGGCGTCGGCGGAGACGTCGACGCCCAGCGCGGTGCGCCCGCGCCGCACCAGCCCGCCGGTCATCCGGCCGGGTCCGCAGCCGACGTCCAGCGTCGCGCCGCGACATCGGCGCAGGACCAGTTCGTCGGCCGCTCCCGGTTCGTCCGACCACCGCCGCGGGTGCAGCAGTTCGGGCGGGCCCGGGTCCATCTCCAGCCAGCAGGTGTCGGCGCCGTACACCGGGTCGAACGCGGCCGTCACCGCTCGCGCTCCACCGGCACGGCGGCGACGGCCGCGGCGAACCGGGAGGCGGGAACGGCCGCGGCGACCGAGGTGGCATCGGACATGGTGTCCACATCGGACATCGCGGGCAGCGGTTCGACGCGCAGCCCGCGGTCCCGCAACGCCGCCAGCGTGCGCGAGCCGGTCTCCCCGGTGGACATCGGCACGTCCCGCAGCGCCGCCGCGTGCTCCGCGCGGCGCACGCCCAGCGCCCACCAGCCGCCGTCCGCCGCCGCACCGAGCACGGCGTCCGGCGGTGCGGAGCCGCCGAGCCGGTCCAGGGCCCGGGTGAGCAGCCGCGGGGTGAGCTGCGGGGTGTCCATCCCGATCTGCAGGATCGGCTCGCCCGGGTGCAGCGCCCCGGTGTCCGCGTGCGCGGCGACGAGCCGCTCGGCGAACCCGTCGCCGCGCTGCTCGACGACCCGCACCCGCGCCAGCGCGGCCCGGACCTCGTCGCGCCGGGCCGCCGCCGCGGTCTCCCCGGTCCAGGCGACCACCGTCGGCAGACCGGTTCCGGCCGCCGCGTCGAGGGTGTCCAGCAGCCCGGCCGCCGCGATCGCCGCCGCCTGCTCCGCCGAGGCCGGTGGGCTGAGCCGGGTCTTAGCCCGCCGCGGCACCGGTGCTTTCGCGACGACGAGCAGCACGCCGCGGCTCATCGCAGCACCCGGGCCATGTCGCGCACCGCCCGCGCGGTGCCGCGCACCGAACCGGTCACCTTGGAGCGGGTTCCGGCGGCGCGCGGGTAGTAGTCGACCGGGACCTCCTCGACCCGCCAGCCGGCCCGGGCGGCGCGGACCAGCAGCTCCAGCGGGTAGCCGAAACCGCGGTCGGTGACGCCCAGGTCCAGCAGCCGATCGCGCCAGGTCACCCGCAGCGGCGCGAGATCGCGCACCGGCAGCCCCTGCCTGCGCAGCATCCCGGCGAGCGCCGCGTTGCCCAGCCGCGCGTGCCACGGGAACGCGCCGCGCTCGGCAGCGACCCGGCGGCCCACCACCAGGTCCGCGTCCCCGCGCAGCAGCAGCTCCACCAGCCGCGGCAGCTCGTCCAGGCGCATCGAACCGTCGGCGTCCACGAAGACGACGACCTCGGCCCCGGAGTGCTCCAGCCCGGCGTGCACGGCGGCGCCGTACCCGGGTCGCGCCTCGGAGATCACGGTGGCGCCGTGCTCGGCGGCGACCGCCGCGGTGGCGTCGGCGGAGCCGTTGTCCACCACGAGCGCTCGGTAGCCGTGCGCGGCGGGCAGGCCGGCGAGCACTCCGGGGAGCGCGGCCTCCTCGTCCCGGCACGGCAGGATCACATCGACGCTGACCGTCATTCCACCGTCCTCGGCTGCGGTCCCCGGCGTGGGGGACGTGTTACGTTGGCGAAGCTCCGGCACCGGAATTCCCACTGCTCATTGCCTTTTCCCACGGGTATTCGGTGCCACCCGGCGGGCGGATTGGTCCCGGTTCCACTTTTTTCCGGTGGAGCTCGCGAGACCGCCGTCCTCGGGGCACCGCGGGAGACGTGGTGAGGAGTTCCGCAGTGCGCTTCGGACGGCGGCTCGACGACGGGTCGAGCAGGTGGGAGCGGTTCCGGCCGCCCGGGTTCGGGCGGTCCCGGACGTGGCGCAGCCCGCTGCGCGGCATCCGGCTGACCTCGGTGCTCGGGATGGTGCTGCTGGTCGCGCTGCCGATCGTCGTCCTCACCGGCTTGTTGTCCTACGTCGCCTACGGTCCTCGGTTCGGGCAGGCGATGCCTGCGGAGACCGGGTGGTTGCGGCTGCCGCTGTTCGACTGGCCGACCCGCCCGGCCTGGCTGTACCGGTTGAACCAGGGCGTGCACGTGCTGCTCGGACTGGTGCTGGTGCCGGTGGTGCTGGCGAAGCTGTGGTCGGTGATCCCGAAGCTGTTCGCCTGGCCGCCGGTGACCTCGCCGGCGCGGGCGCTGGAGCGGCTGTCGTTGCTGCTGCTGGTGGGCAGCGTGCTGTTCGAGCTGGGCACCGGCGTGCTGAACGTGCAGTACTACTACGCGTTCCCGTTCAGCTTCTACACCGCGCACTACTGGGGCGCCTGGGTGTTCATCGGGTCCTTCGCCGCGCACGTCGCGCTGAAGCTGCCCGCCGCGGTGCGGGCGCTGCGCCACCGAGGCGGGCACGACGACCTGGCGCCGGTGCGGCCCGCGGCGGCCACGATGAGCAGGCGCGGTTTCCTGGCCGTCGTCGCGGGCGGTTCCGCGCTGATCGGGCTGCTCACCGCCGGGCAGACCTTCGACGGCGCGCGGCGCACCGCGCTGCTGTCCCCGCGCTACCGGGACGGGCCGGGCCCGAACGGGTTCCAGGTGAACCGCACGGCCGCCGCCGCGGGCATCGCCGCCGCGAGCACCGGGCCGCGGTGGCGGCTGCGGCTGCTCGGCGGTGCCGAACCGGTCGAGCTGGACCGCGCCCGGCTGCTCGCGCTGCCGCAGCGCACCGCCGAACTGCCGATCGCCTGCGTCGAGGGCTGGTCGACCACCCAGCGCTGGACGGGGGTGCCGCTGGCCGAGCTCGCCCGGCTCGCCGGGGTGTCCGAACCCGCCTCGGCGCACGTGCGCTCCCTGGAGACCGGGGGTGCGTTCGCCGCCGCGACCCTGCACGCCGGGCAGGTGCTCGACCCGGACGCGCTGCTCGCGCTGCGCGTCAACGGGGTGGACCTGAGCCCGGACCACGGGTTCCCGGCGCGGGTGATCGTGCCCGCGCTGCCCGGGGTGCTCAACACCAAGTGGGTCGCGTCGATCTCGTTCCGGAGGAGGTGAACCGTGCGCCGCGTGACCCGCTTGCTCGGCACCGACCCGTTCCGGTTCCTGGTGCTGCTGGGGAGCTTCGCGCTCACCTGGTACGCGTTCCGGCTGCTGCGCGACGAGCCGGAGGTGCCGTCGGTGCTGCTGTGGTTCGTCGCCGCCGCCGTCGCGCACGACGCGGTGCTGCTGCCGCTGTACGCGCTCGGCGACCGGGCGCTGACCGGGGCGTTCCGGGGAACGCACCCGGCCGGGGTGAACCACGTCCGGCTGCCCGCGCTGGGCAGCGGCCTGCTGTTCCTGGTGTTCTGCCCGGGGATCCTCGGGCTCGGCGCCGCCGACCGCGCGGCGGCGACGGGCCAGGACCTGGAGCCCTACCTGGGCAACTGGCTGCTGGTGACGGCGGTCCTGTTCGGCCTCAGCCTCGGCTGGTGGGTCGTGCGGCTGCTGTCCAGGGCCGTCCGGGGCCGCGGTGGCTCCGAACGGGAAAACGCAACCGATCCCGCAGGAAGGACGTCGTGACCGCCACCGGGGAAGAGCGCCGGGTTCCCGCGCTCACCAAGATCGCCCTGCTCGTCGGGGGGCTCGGCGTGCTCGCCGCGCTCGCGCTCCCGTTCGCGCCGGTCGCCACCGAGCACACCACCGTGGACTGGCCGCAGGCCGGGCGGCCCGTGGAGTCGACCACCGCGTTCTTCGTGCCGTACCGGCCGGAGCACGTGCGGGTCGAGGTCCCGTGCTCGGCGGTGCGGGCCGGGCTCGCGCGCGGGACCGCCACCACGGTGGTGAGCAGCGCGCTGCCCGGCAGGCCCACCGAGGGATTCGCGGTGTCCGCCGCGGACGGATCGGTGCTGGTGCTCGTCGGTGGCGAGCAGGTGCACCGCGGCCCGGTCCCCGCGGGCGAGTGCGGGCTGACCCTCGACGCCGGTGCGGACGGCAGCGTGCTGCGCCTCGGCGCGGAGACGATCGACCTGCCAGGCGCGCAGGTCCGCGAGGTGTTCGCCTTCGCCACCGACCTGGACCCGGCGGCGGCGGAAGGGACGCGGGTGACCGCGCGCACCGCGGACTGGTTCCAGAGCACGCCGAGCGCGGCGAAGATCGTGCTGATCGGGGTGGCGGTCGCGGCGATGATCACGTCTTTGGTACTGCTCGTGGTGGCGGATCGGCGGCGCGGCGGATCCGGTTCGTCCGGCGGCGGATCGGACAATGGTTCCACAACGGATAAGTCCACTATGGACAGACGGGTGGCGGGTGACGCCGGACGCCCGGCGCGCCGGTCGCTCCTGCTCATCGACCTCGCCCTGCTCGTGGTCTTCGCGGCCTGGCTGGTGCTCGGCCCGCTCAGCCCCGACGACTCGTTCACCGAAGGCATCGTGCGCAACGCGCTGATCATCGGCGACTTCACCAACTACTACCGGTGGGAGAACTCCTCCGAAGCGCCGTTCACCCTGGTGCTGAACCTGATCAGCCCGTTGGTGGCGCTGCACGCCCCGCCGCTGCTGCTGCGGGTGCCGAGCGTGGTCGCCGGGCTGCTCACCTGGCTGCTGCTCAGCCGCGGCGTGCTCCCGGTGGTGCTGCCCGCGCACGCGCGGCACCTCGGCACCCGGGTGCTGCTGGCGGTGGCGCTGCCGGTGTGGTGGCTGCCGTTCGACCTCGGGGTGCGGCCGGAACCGTTCGTCGCGCTGGGCACCACCGCGGTGCTGACCTGCGTGCTGCGCGCCACCGCCGGGCCGGGCGGGGCGAGCGTGCTGCTGCTCGGGCTCGGCGCGCTGGCCGGCGGGCTCACCGTCGCCGTCAACCCGGTGGGGGTGACCGCGGTGGCACCGGTGCTGCTGCTGGCGCCGCGGATCCTGCGCGGGCTGCGGGCGCGCGGCGAGCCGCCGTGGGGCTGGTGCGCGGTGGGTGGCTGCCTCGCCGCGGTGGCGCTGGTGGCGATGTTCGCCGACCAGTCGTGGTTCGGGGTGCGGCAGGCGACCGCGCTGCACCGGTTCTACGGGCCGGACGTCGGCTGGTTCCAGGAGATCCGCCGGTACCAGTACCTGCTGGGCTTCGGCGACTACCAGGGCGGGCTGGCGCGGCGGCTGCCGGTGCTGCTCACGATCGCCGTGGCGGGCTGCGCCACGCTGCTGGTGGTGCGCGGGGCCCGCCGGTTGCCGGGGATGCGGCTGGTGCCGCTGCCGCTGGGCTGCCTCGGCATCGGGTCGGCGCTGCTGTGGCTGACGCCGTCGAAGTGGACGCACTACTTCGGCGCCCTCGCCGGTTTCGGCGCGATCGCGCTCACCGCGGGAGTCGTGCTGCTCGGCGCGGGCGCGCGGGAGTGGTCGGCGCGGCGGGAGGTCCTGCTGGTCGGCGGGGTCGGCACCGTCGCCGCGATCGCGGCCGCGTGCCTGGCGTTCGCAGGCACCAACACCTACTTCCTGCACTCGCACTTCGGGGTGCCGCGCGACGAGCTGCCGATGCGGCCGTTGAACGGTCCGCTGCCGTGGGTGCTGCTGGTCGCCGTGCTGCTGGGGTGCGCGCTGCTGCCGCGCTTCGGCGGCCGGGACGCGGCGCGCCGGATGCTCGCCCGGATGCCCGCGGTGGTGGC
Organism: Saccharopolyspora gregorii; assembly: GCF_024734405.1. Classification (NCBI taxonomy): domain Bacteria; kingdom Bacillati; phylum Actinomycetota; class Actinomycetes; order Pseudonocardiales; family Pseudonocardiaceae; genus Saccharopolyspora; species Saccharopolyspora gregorii. Next base: position 2,586,373 of record NZ_CP059556.1, read on the forward strand.
GACCGCGGCGGCCGGGGCCGGCGTGCTGGTGCTGCTCGTGTCGTTCGCGGTGGCGCCGGTCGCGCGCGCGGGCGGCCACTCGGTCGGCGGGCAGCTGCTGGGCGAGCTGTCCGGGGGCGGCTGCGGCATCGTCGACGACGTCGTGATCAACGCGGATGCGCCGGGTGGCGTGCTGGCGCGCGCGGGCGGAGCCGACGAGCTCACCGGCTTCACCGGCGGTGGCGGCCCCGCGCCCGCGGGTGCGGGACGGCAGCGGTGGACCAGCCTGACCGGCGGGGCGATCAGCACCGGGACGCTGCGCAGCGGGTGGTTCGCCGCCCCGCGGCTCGGCCCGGACCAGCGGATCGCGGTGTCCGCGGCCGGGCGCACCGGGGACGGCGACCGGCTCGCCCTGGAGTTCGCCCGCTCCACCCCCGACGGCGAGCGGCCGCTCGGCACCCGCGTCCTCGACGACTCCGGCGACGAGCGGGACGCGCGCCCGATCTACCCGGCGGACCGGCAGATCGAGCAGCGTCCGCAGGTGCACCCCGGCTGGCGGACGCTCATCGCCGAGGACGTGCCGCCCGGCGCCGACCGGGTCCGCGTCGTCGCCGCGGACGGCACCACCGACCGGGACGGCTGGCTCGCCGTGACCGGGCCGCGCGTGCTGGACGTGGTCCCGCTGCGCGCCCTGCTCGCCGGCCGCCCGGACGTGTACGTGGACTGGTCGATGACCTGGGTGGCGCCGTGCCTGCGGGACGTGCCGCGCGTCGGCGGCGGGCTCGCGCAGGCGCCGACCGCGTTGCTGAACCCCCCGGCGTCGCTCGGTTTCGACGGGACCGCCGCGTACGACCGGGACATCGGCGGCAGCTTCGCCGGGGTGGACGAGGTCGGCCGCCGCACCCCGATCCCCACCGAACCGCTCGGGCCGCGCGATCCGCGCTACCGGGACTGGGGGCAGGTCGCCACGGTCACCTACCCGATCGCCCGGGACGCCTACGACACCCGCACCACCTCGGAGATCCGTTGGGGTTGGCAGGGCGCGGGGTTCACCACCGGACCGCTCAGCGCGCGGTGAGCCCCGGCGCGCGGGCCCCCGCCGCGGAGCGGCCCGGCCGCCACCAGGTGCGGGGTGGGCAGAACGACGATCGACTCCACCGCGAGCCCCGCGCGGTGATCGAGGAGACCAGCAGCAGCACCGCCCACCAGCGGCCGGAGGTGCCGCCGCGGTGCGGCGATCGGCGCCGGGCTAGCCGGTGCGGTCCCGCGTGCCGCGCTCGTCGGCGGCGCGTTCGGGGGTCTCGGCGGGCCGCTGGGAGCGGAGCAGCGCGGTGCCCGCGAGGACCAGCGTGGACAGCGCGGCGGCGACGACGAAGGCCGCCCGGACGCCCGCCTCGTCCGGCTGGCCGGGGCGCGCCGACCACAGCGTCATCACCGTCACGAACAGCGCGGTCCCCGCGGCCGCGGCGAGCTGCTGGCAGGTGGTCAGGATGGCGCTGCCGTGCGAGTGCAGGGAGCGGGGCAGTGCGCTGAGCGCATCGGTCACCAGCGGCGTGAAGTTCAGCGCCAGCCCGACCGACATCAGCACGTGCAGCAGCACCACCAGCCAGACCGGGCTGTCGCCGCCGAGCGCCGCGAACGCCCACAGGCTCAGGCACAGCAGCACCGACGCGGGCACCACCAGCGCCCGCACCCCGAACCGGTCGTAGGCGCGCCCCACCGGTGGCCCGAGCAGCCCCATCACCACCCCGCCGGGCAGCACGACCAGTCCCGCGACGAGCGAATCGCGGCCGAGGACCACCTGCACGTAGAACGGCAGCAGGATCACCGCGCTGAACAGCGCCATGTACCCGGCGACGCTGAGCACCAGCGGGACCGAGTAGTCCCGCACCCCGCACGCCCGCAGGTCCAGCAGCGCCCGCCCGGTGCGCTGCAACCGGATCTGGCGCACCACGAACACCGCGACCAGCACCGCGCCGAGCACGATCCACGGCCACGCCGGGCCCGAACCCGCGGAGTCCGATGTGGACGGATCGGTGGCGGCGGAGGCGGTCAGCCCGTACACGAGCGTGGAGAACGCGACGGCGGCCAGCAGCACCGAGACCACGTCCAGCCGCACCCGCGACGTGGTGTTCGCGATGTGCAGCGAGCGCAGCCCCGCGCCGAGCGCCAGCAGCCCGATCGGCAGCACGAGCCAGAACATCCACCGCCAGCCCAGCGCGGACAGCACGATCCCGGCCGCGGCGGGTCCGGCGGCGGGCGCCACGGCGAGCACGATCGACGTCGTGCCCATCACCTGGCCGCGGCGCGAGGTGGGGACGATCGCGAGGATGCTCGTCATCAGCAGCGGCACCATGATCGCCGTCCCGGACGCCTGCACGACCCGGCCCGCGAGCAGCGGCGCGAACCCGGGCGCCCCGCCGCACAGCGCCGTCCCGGCGCTGAACAGGCCCATCGCCGCCGCGAAGGCCTGGCGGACGGTGCAGCGCTGCAGCAGGTACCCGGTGGTCGGCACGACCACCGCCATGGTGAGCAGGAAGCCGCTGGAGAGCCACTGCGCCGTGGCGATGCCGATGCGCAGGTCCGCGACCAGCGACGGCAGCGCCACGGCCATCACGGTCTCGTTCAGCACCATCACGAACGCCGAGCCGACCAGCAGCGCCAGTCCGAGCGCCGCCCCGTCCGGCAACCGCTCCACCGCCGCGGGATTCCTCCGGGTGACCAACCGAGCCTCCTGCCGCTGGACGACCGGGACGGCCATCGCGGGCCGCCAGGTTCTGGGGATGCGCGAACTCGGTGGTGTCAGGGGATTCCGGCGCGGACGCGGGCGGACGCGTCGGCGGCCGGGCAGGGCGGCGGGCGCAGGCCCGGGCCGGCGGGGGATCGCGCACCGGGCATCGCACTCCGCCTCCCTCGCGCCGCGGGGCGTCACCGGCAGCGCCCCCGGAACCGGAACGATACGCAACTCGCCGCGGCCTGTGCAGAGGTTTCACCGAGCAGGGCGCGGCCGTGGTAGAACGATCGCTTTACAAGGGTAGAGCGATCCTCCTACCATCGCCGCGTGACCGATACCAAGCAGCGGATCGCGGGCGAGCTGGAGCGCAGCTTCGCGGAGAACGGCTTCGCCGAGCAGGGCGTGGAAGCCCTGCGCGCCGAGGCCGACGTCTCGCTCCGCACCCTGTACAAGTACTTCCCGAGCCGCGAGGCGATGATCGTCGGCGCGCTGGAGCACCGGGACCGGGTGTACTTCGACTGGCTCGACGGCGGGCCGGAGTCCGGCGTCGACCACGTGCTGCACCTGCTGGTCCGGCTCGGCGACTGGCTCGCCGAGGTCGCGAACACCGGTTGCCTGTTCATGAACGCCCTCGCCGAGCACCCGGACAGCGCGCCGATCGCCGCGGCCGTCCGGGAGCACAAGGACAAGCTCGCCGACGAGTTCCGCATCCGCCTGGAGCACGTCGCGCCGGACCAGGACACCGCCCACCTGGCCGAAACCCTGTTCCTGCTGCACGAGGGCATGACGCAGTCGGCCCGGTTGCAGGGACGGGAACGGGCCTGCGCGGCCGCGCTGCGCGCCGCCCGGGCCGCCCTGTCGGCCGAGAACGTCCGCTAGCACCGCGACATCGGATCGGAGTTTCCGCGTGGAGATCCGCGAAGTGCACGTCTACACCCACGACCTGCCGGTGCGGAACCCGCCGCGGGTCATGTCCAGCGGCACGGTGTGGTCGTTGGAGACCACGCTGGTGCGCCTCGTCGCCGAGGACGGCACCGAGGGGTGGGGCGAGACCTGCCCCGTCGGGCCCACCTACGCGGAGGCGCACGCCGCCGGGGCCCGCGCCGCGCTGGCGCAGCTCGCTCCCGGGCTGATCGGGGCGGAGCCGTGGCCGGTGGCGCTGCACCGCACGATGGACGGCCTGCTCACCGGGCACCACTACGCGAAGGCGGCCGTGGACATCGCCGCGCACGACCTGATCGGGAAGCGGCTCGGCGTGCGGGTGGCCGAACTCCTGGGCGGGGGAGCGGTGGCTCGGGTGCCCACCTACTACTCGGCGGGCGTCGGCGATCCGGACGAGGTCGCCCGGATCGCGGCCGAGCGGGTCGCCGAGGGCTATCCGCGGCTGCAGGTGAAGCTCGGCGGCCGTCCCGTCGAGGTCGACATCGAAGCGGTGCGCAAGGTCTGGGAGGTGGTCCGCGGTTCGGGCGTGCGCCTGGCGGCCGACGGCAACCGGGGCTGGAACACGCGCGACGTGCTGCGGCTCAGCCGCGAGTGCGCCGACGTCCCGCTCGTGCTGGAGCAGCCCTGCGACACCGTCGAAGAGCTGGCCCGCATCCGCCCGCAGGTGCAGCACCCGATCTACTTGGACGAGTCCGGTGTCAGCCTGAACGCCGCGATCTCCGCGGCCGGGACCGGGCTGGTGGACGGCTTCGGGATGAAGGTGACCCGCATCGGCGGCCTCGCGCCGATGCGCGCGTTCCGCGACCTGTGCGCGGCGCGGCACCTGCCGCACAGCAGCGACGACGCGTGGGGCGGTGACGTGATCGCCGCCGCCTGCGTGCAGCTGGGCGCGACCGTCCGGCCGGACCTGAACGAGGGCGCGTGGATCGCGGCGCCCCACATCGACGGCCACTACGACCCGGCGGGCGGCATCCGCATCGACGACGGGCACATCGCGCTGCCCGAAGGGCCCGGGCTCGGCGTCACGCCGGACCGCGACCTCTTCGGCGATCCGGTCGCCAGCTTCTGAACCGCTGATCCCGCTCCTGCCGCATCGGGTCGGGGTGGCCTCCAGCTGCTTGCTCGCCGCGGAATCCTCCGCCGCGGGAGGGAACGCCGTCCGCACCAGGAACCAGCCGTGCGTGGTTCCCGTCAGCCGCGTCGCCGCTGGCGGGTGGAGGGATCGAGTCCGCTGCCCCGGGTCTCGGGCAGGTGGCGAATCACTAGGAGTGGAACATGCGGTTCTCCGGACGGAACGCGCTCGTGACCGGTGCGGCCGGTGGCATCGGCGCGGTGCTGGTGGAGCGGCTGCGCGCGGAAGGCGCGCGGGTCGCGGTGGCGGACCGGGACGTGCGCGGGATCGAGGCGGACGCGCACCTGCCGGGTGATCTGCTGGACCCGGCCTACGCCGACGGCCTGGCACCGGCGGCGCGGGAGGCGCTGGGCGGGCTGGACGTGCTCGTCAACAACGCGGGCGTCATCACTCGCGGGCCGGTCCCGGACACCTCCGACGCGGACTGGTCGCTGTCGGTCGGGGTGAACGTCGAGGCGCCGTTCCGCCTCTGCCGGGCCGCGATCCCGCTGATGGCGGCCGGTGGCGGCGGCGCGATCGTCAACGTGTCCTCCTGCTGGGGCGGCAAGGCGCCGGGGCCGAACCACGCCCTGTACTGCATGACGAAGGCGGCGATCGCCTCGCTCACCCAGTGCATGGGCATGGACCACGCGGAACAGGGCGTCCGCGTGAACGCGGTGTGCCCCAACGAGGTCAACACCCCGATGCTGCGCAGCGGTTTCGCCCGGCGCGGATTCGACCCGGACACCGCGGTGGCCGAGCTGGGCCGGACGGTGCCGCTCGGGCGGATCGCGGAACCGGCCGACGTCGTGGACGTGGCGCTGTTCCTCGCTTCGGACGACGCCCGCTACGTGTGCGGGGCACTGGTCGAGATCAACGGCGGGAAGGCGGTCGCATGAAGCGCTTCGACGGCAAGGTCGCGCTGGTCACGGGAGGGCGCGCGGGGATCGGCCGCGCCATCGCGCGGCGGCTGCGCGACGAGGGGGCCACCGTGTTCACCGCGCAGCGCGGCGCCGACGAGGAGTTCCGCTCGATCCCCGCGGACCTCGCCGATCCCGCCGCTCCGGCGCGGATCGTCGGCGAGGTCGTGGACCGCGCCGGGCGGCTGGACGTCCTGGTGAACAACGCCGGGATGATGCAGGAATCGGCGGTGGCGGCGATGTCGCTCGACGACTGGCAGCGCAACCTCGCCGTGAACCTGACCGCCCCGTTCCTGCTGATCAAGGAGGCGTTGCCGCACCTGCGCGCGACGCGGGGGAACATCGTCAACGTCGGGTCCGTCGAAGGACTCGGCGCGAACCCCGGGCACGCGGCCTACTGCGCGACGAAGGCCGGGCTGCACGGGCTGACCCGCGCGGTCGCGGTCGACCACGGGCCGGAGGGCATCCGGTGCAACGCGGTCGCGCCGGGCTGGATCGACACCGACCTCAACCTCGAATTCATCGACGCCACACCGGATCCGGCGGCCTTCCGCCGCGAGATCGGGCGCATCCACCCGGTCGGCCGCACCGGCGCGCCGGAGGAGGTGGCCGCGCTGGTCGCCTTCCTCGCCGCGGAGGAGGCCGGGTTCATCACCGGCAACACGTACGCGGTGGACGGGGGCCGGATGGCGAAGCTGAGCCTGCCGTGAGGTGGCGCCGCTCCGGTGCTCCCCGTGGCCGGGGTGCGCCGGAGCGGAGGCTCGCGCCGTCGGGGATGCGGCCTACGGTGGGAGCCGTGACGCCCCACGAGTTGAAGGCCGCGTGCCTGGCCATGCCCGGCGCGCGGGAGGAGTTCCCGTTCGACGAGCGCAACAGCGCGTTCAAGGTCGCCGGGAAGCTCTTCGCGATCAGCCGCCTGGACGCCGAACCGCTGCGGGTCAGCCTCAAGTGCGAGCCGGACCTGGCGGTGCACCTGCGCACCAGCCACCCGGACGCGGTGCTGCCCGGCTACCACCTGAACAAGCGCCACTGGAACACGGTCGTCGTCAACGCCACCGTCCCGGAGCAGCACGTCCGCGACATGATCGAGGACTCTTACGACCTGGTCGTCGCGGGCCTGCCGCGGCGGGAGCGGGAGAAGCTGCGCTGGTCGGCGCTGCGCCACGGCTGACGCCGGCCACCGGTCGCACCGGGTCCCGTGCCGTCCTCGTCGCGGGGCGACGGCCGGCCTCGGCGCTCAGAGGTGGCGGGGGCTCGCGGCGGCCCACGCGGTGACCAGCTGCACGGCTTGCAAGCCGAGGAGCACGAGCAGCGGTGCGGTCCAGCCGCCGCTGAGGTCGTGCACGGTGCCGAGCGCGGTGGGGCCGAAGGCCGCCAGCAGGTAGCCGAAGGACTGGGCCATGCCGGACAGCGCCGCGGCCTGCCCGTGGTGGCGGGTGCGGAGCCCGAACACCGACAGCGAGAACACGATCATCCCGCCGCCGGCGAGGCCGAGCAGCACGCTCCACAGCAGCGCCAGCGCCGGGACGAGCACCATGCCGCCGAGGCCGACGACGTTGATCAGCACGAGCCCGGCGATCAGGCCCCGCTGGTCGCGCGCCCACCGGTGGATGATGGCGGCGGTGGCGAGGTTCCCGGCGATGCCGAAGAACTGCAGCACGCTCAGGTGCAGGCCCGCGGTCGCCGGCGCGGTGCCGTGCGCGGCTTCGACCTCCGGCCACCAGGTGATGATGCAGTAGTACAGCGCGCTCTGGGTGCCCATCGACACGGTGATCATCCAGGCGAGGCCGGACTTCCACGGCGAGCGGTACTGCTCGGGATGCGCGTCGAGGGCCGCGGCGACCTCGTGCCGGGGGCGGGTGGAGCGGCGCAGCTGCGGGCTGAACACGGCGAAGCCGATCAGCGCGAGGCCCGCCCAGATCCCGAACGAGACGCGCCAGCCGGAGTCCGAGACCCCGGCGAGCGGCACGGCGACCCCGGACGCGAGCGCCGCGAACGCGGACTGCGTCGCCGAGTAGGCCCCGGTGACCCGTCCGCCGTCCTGCGGGAAGTCCCGCTTGATCAGCGCGGGCAGCAGCACGTTGATGAGCGCGATGGCGAAGCCGAGGGCCAGCGTGCCGATCCACAGCGCGGGCTGCCACGGCGCGGAGCGGACGACGATGCCGACGGCGAGGATCGCCAGCGCCCCGCCGAGGGTGCGTTCGAGACCGAACCGGGCCGCCAGCGGCGGAGCGACGGGGGAGAACAGCGCGAAGCACAGCAGCGGCAGGCTCACCAGCGCGGACGCGACCGCGGAGGACAGGCCCAGGTCGGCGCGCACGTCCCCGACCAGCGGGCCGACGACGGTGAGACCGGCGCGCAGGTTCGCGCCGGTCAGCAGGATCCCGACCAGCACCAGGCCGGTCCGAAGTGGACGGTTCGTGGTGTCGCCGGTCGGTGCCGGGTGGGTCGTGCTGGTGGAGTTCACTTCGGCAGCCTTCGTCGAGCGTGGTTCTCGGTGAGCGCGCGAGCGGTGCGCGGCGATCGTCGCGGGTGCGGCTGGATCGGTGGTCCTCGCGCGGTGGCACGGGCCTCGACGTCCGGCCGGTCGGCACGGGCGGAAGCGCCCGGCGTCAGCGGTGTTCCCCGCTCGGCGGGCCGAGCGACGGTCTCCGGCAAATGTATGACAGCTGCACGGGCGTGCCAAGTTGACGTGCGTCACCCGTCGTCGGTGCCGCCGTCCTCCGCGCGCACGAAGGCCTCCCGCGCGTGCTGCAGCAGGCGGGTCGCCGCGTCGGCCGCCGCGTCCGGGTCCCGCTGCCGCAGCGCGCTCAGCAACGCGTGGTGCTCGTCCTCGTTCTCCCACTCGCCGACGAGGAACCGCCGCCGCGCGCGCTCGGACAGCTCGCCAGGGGAGTACGTCGAAGCCCGGTCCACCCCGCGGTACATGTCGAGCAGCAGCGGGTTGCCGGAGGCGGCCACCAGGGCGTCGTGGAACCGGATGTCCCGCTCCAGGCGACCTTTCAAGTCGGTCGCCGCGTCCCGGTCGGCCAGCAGGACCGCCAGCTCGCCGAGCTCGTCGTCGGTGGCGCGGGCCGCGGCGAGCCGGGCGGCGTAGATCTCCAGCGCTTCGCGGACCTCGAAGACGGAGTCGACCGCGCGCGGCGAGATCTGCCGCCGCAGCACCGCGTCGAGCTCGCTGGCGGACCGCACGTAGGTGCCGTCGCCGGGCCGGGCTTCGAGCAGTCCGGCGTGGATCAGGCCGCGCAGCGCCTCGCGCACCGTGGCGCGGCTCGCCCCGAACGCCGCCACCAGGTCGTGCTCGCCCGGCAGCTTCGTGCCGACCGCCCACTCGCCCGAGGTGATCCGCTTCCGCACCTGGTCACCGATCTGCACCGACATCGGGACGTGACGCGTGGCGGGGCGGAACGACATCCCGCAACTGTAGGGCACCTGCTGCGACGGGCCCGGCCGAGAGGCCGCCGCGAACGGGAAAACCGTGGATTTCCCGATCATCCGGGTGCGGTGATCGCTGCGAGGATGGATCGGCCACCGTCGATCTCCGGATCGACCGACTTCCGGGGAGCCGACCAGTGGAGATGTCCGCGTGATCGCCAGAGTTCTCGTCGCCGTGCTGGCAGCCTCGCTGCTGGCGCCCGCCACCGCGGCCGCGTCCGAGCGGGCCGACGCCTCCTGGACGGGGCCGCTGCACACCGAGGGCAGCCGCATCGTCGACGCCGACGGCAACGACTTCCAGCTGAAGTCCGGGAACTGGCACGGCGCCAGCGGTACCTGGAACGGCAGCGGGGACGTCGACGACCCCGCCAACCACCACGACGGCGAGCACTCCCACGGCATCCCGCTCGGCCTGGACCGGGCCTCGATGGACGACATCGTCGGCAGCTTCCACGAGCTCGGGATCAACAGCATCCGGCTGCCGTTCTCCAACGACATGATCGACGACGAGGCCACCGTGCCCGACGAGGCGGTCGCCGCGAACCCGGAGCTGCGCGGCAAGACGCGGCTGGAGATCTACGACGCGGCCGTGCGGGCGCTGACCGGCAGCGGGCTCGCCGTGATCCTCAACAACCACACCGGCACCTCCCGCTGGTGCTGCGGCGTCGACGGCAACGAGCGGTGGAACAGCAGCCAGAGCGACCAGGAGTGGGAGGACGACTGGGCGTTCATGGCCGCGCGCTACGCCGACAACGAGCGGGTGGTCGGCGCCGACCTCTACAACGAGGTGCGCCGGGACGTCTTCGACGACCCGAACTGGGGTCTCGGCGACGAGCACGACTGGTTCGCCGCCTCGCAGCGCGCCGGGGACCGGATCCTCAACGAGGCCAACCCGAACCTGCTCATCATCATCGAGGGCATCAACTGGACCGGGCTCCCGGTGGACGGCCTGCCGCACGAACGGCCCACCCTGGAACCGGTGCGCGAACTGCCGCAGCAGCTGGTGAAGCCGGACAAGCTCGTCTACTCGGCGCACTTCTACGGCTACACCGGGCCGAACCACAGCGGCGCCACCGGCACCGGCGAGACGCACGACCCGCGCTACCAGGACATGTCGCGCGAGGAGCTCTACGACGTGCTGCGCAGGCAGGCGTTCTTCGTCACCGAGGACGGCGAGCCCTACACCGCGCCGCTGTGGATCAGCGAGTTCGGGGTCGGTCGCGGTGAGCAGGACGCGAAGGCCCGCGAGTGGTTCGAGAACTTCACCGACTTCCTGGTGGCCGAGCACGCGAACTTCGCCTACTGGCCGCTGGTCGGCTGGCAGGAGGGCGGCGAGTCCGACGGGTGGGGCCTGGTGCAGTGGGATTCGGCCGGTGACCGGATCTCCGTCGACGACGGCGACTGGCGGGCCGACGCCTGGCACCGCCTGACAGCCGACTGAGTTCTTCCTTGGTCGTCGGGGTTCGGTTGATCGGTGGTGGGGTGGCGGAACCTCAGCCGCTTTCTCGCTGCGGGATCTTTTTCCCGAGTGGCTCCGCCACGAGGGAAAAAGCTGTCCTCGCGAGAAAGCGGCTGAGAACCCGCGGGTGGTCCGGTTGCGTGCTGGGTCGGTAGCTCAGCGGCGTCGCCGCTGATAGGAGACGGGCAGACTGTCGGGTGGGGTCGTGGGGGCGTCGACAGTCCGGGTGGGTCCCGCGCCTTCCCGGCGCGGGACCGGCCGGATCAGCGTTCCTCGGTGGGGTGCGCGGTCACCTCTCGTCCTTCGTGGACCGCGCGAATCCCGTTGCCGGAGCAGAGCATCCAGTGCTCCGCTCGTCCGGTCAGAACGGCTTGAACTCGTGCACGTAGGTGCCGGGGTGGGTGGCGCCGTCCTGGCGCAGCACGCCGAAGTCGTGCGACCACGGGATGTGCAGCGGGTCCTCCTGGCCCGGCGGGATGGTGACCAGCTCGGTCGGCCGCCACGCCTCGGGGCTGCGGTCCGGGAGCACCGTCAGCTCCGCGATGCCACGCTCGCCGGCCGTCAGCAGGTACCCGGGATCACCGTCGTCCACCCGCGGCACCGAATAGGTGGGCCCGTGCACCGGGTCGTCCGGGCCGACGAGGTCGACGCCCGGCGCGCCGCGCAGGATGCACTCGTGGTCGGAGGCGTTCGTGTACTCCAGCTGGATGCGCAGCTGCCCGGAGCCGTCGTCGAGGACCCCGCCGAACCTGGCGTCCAGATCACCGGTACCGCAGCGCGGGGTGTCGGCCGATGCGGTGCGCGCCGCATCGGCCCCGGCGGCCGACTGCGCGCCGAGCGCCGACTGGCCCGCCTGGGCACCTGCGCCGCACGCCGTCACCGTCAGCGCCGTGCCCGCCAGCGCCAGCGCCCCCAGGGTGGTCCGCAGCATGTCGTGCTCCTCTCCTCGCGGGAACCCGGTGCTCCCGCCCGCTACTAGTGGGACGTCCGGGAGCGCAGCGGGTTGCCCCGCGTGATCGACGAGTCGCGCGCCGCCCTCGCGGTGCGGGCCGAACGGCCGATCGCGGCCCGGCTACCGTGGTGCGCCGACCATGAGCGGAGGGGGAGCGGATGCCGGGGCGACGAGTGCTGGTGACCGGGGCGACCGGCGTCGGCAGCACGACCTTGGGACGCGCGCTGGCCGTCGCCTGGGCGGTGCCGCACGCCGACGTCGACGACTACCTGTGGCTGCCCACCTCGCCGCCGTACACCGACGAGCGCCCGGTGGCGGAACGGGTTCCGCTGATGCGGTCGCTGTTCGTGCCCCGGCCCGCGTGGGTCCTGTCGGGCACGCTGCGGGGATGGGGCGACGAGGTGATCACCGACCTGGACGCCGTCGTGTTCCTCACCGCCGAGACCGACGTCCGGCTCGAACGGCTGCGGCGGCGCGACGTCGTCCGCTACGGCACGGCCGTCGCCGCGGGCGGCAGCCTGGCGGCCGCGCACCACGACTTCCTCTCCTGGGCGGGCGACTACGACGACACCGACGTGCCCGGCCGCCGCAGCGCGGACGAGACCTGGCTGGCCGGGCTGCACCGCCCCGTCCTGCGGCTGTCCGGCGAACGCCCGCTGGACGACCTGCGCGCCGACGTCCTCGCCTGGCTCGGCGACGTCGACCCGCGCTGACACCTCACCGCTCGTCGTCGAGCGCGGCGGCCTCCTCCGGGGTCGGGGCGGTGCCGCCCAGGTGGGCCGGGAGCCACCAGCGGTCGTCCTCACCGGCGGGACCGTCGGGGTAGCCGGTCTGCAGGTCGTCGAGGATCGCGGACATGCGGGCGCGCAGCTGCTCGCTCAGCACCTCGGGATCGTCGTCCGGGCCGGGGTGGAACGGTTCGCCCGCGTGGATGTGGATCGGGACGTGCCGCTTGGTGAGGGTGCGCGGCCTGCCCTTCGTCCACAGCCGCTGCGTGCCCCACAGCGACATGGGCAGCACCGGGACGCCCGCGTCGGCTGCCATCCGCACCGCGCCGGACTTGATCGGCTTGACGGTGAACGAGCGGCTGATGGTCGCCTCGGGGAACACCCCGACGACCTCGCCCGCGCGCAGCCGCGCGACCGCCTCGTCGTAGGAGGCCCGGCCGGCGGACCGGTCCACCGGGATGTGGTGCATGCCGCGCATGAGCGGACCGGCGATCCCGTGGTCGAAGATCTGCTTCTTCGCCATGAACCGCACCAGCCGCCGGGACGGCTGCGCGCCGAGCCCGCAGAAGATGAAGTCCAGGTAGCTGACGTGGTTGCAGGCGATCACCGCTCCACCGGTGCGCGGGATGTGCTCGGTTCCCGTCACGCGCAGCCGGTTGTCCAGCACGCGGAACATGGTCTTCGCCGCCAGCACTACGGGCGGGTACACGATCTCGGCCATCGCGCCAGGTTACGCAGGCGTAGGTTCGGCCCGCGCCCGGCTGCGGCCGCCGTCACACCCGGGCCGGCCGGGCCGGTTCCCGATCGCGCGGGGATGCGGGCCGGGAGAACGCGTCCTCGGATTCGGTGGCCGAGTTCTCGCGGGCCTCGTGGTTCTTCCGCGGTCGCCACGAGTTGCCGCACCACGAGAACTTCGCGCGGATCGAGGAATGCTCGGTTTTGCTCCGATTCCTTCGGATAATTGCCGGGAGCAACGTTCTTCTTCGGCATGTCGGTATTTCCCGGCGTGCCCGCGAGCGCCGGGGAGAAGTGAAGTAAATCACTTGTCGGAGTCGGATTCCCTGCTGCACCAACGGAATCGGGCGCCGGAGCACGATGCCGATCGCGGCGGTTCCGTCCACGGAATTTCGCGAATTCGCCCGGATGCCGATGAAGATCATTCGATCGAGAACCCCGGTCGGAGCAAAAGGAATACCCGGTCGGGTGGGGGCGCGGGGAACGGGTAGCTCGCACCATTGTCGGTTCCTAGCCTCGATTCGGCGGCGCCGGTTGCGGATATCACCGGCGGGTGCCACTTCCCCGAACTGACGTCGATGGTCGCGAGGACACGAGGATCCGATGGGCACCGAATCCAGCACCCCGCCGCACGAGGACAAGATCGCGATCATCGGGATCGGCTGCCGGTTACCCGGCGGGGCGAGCACCCCCGCGGCGTTCTGGCGGAACCTGGCCGCGGGCAGGGACTGCCTCACGCCCACACCACCCGATCGCTACGACATCGGCACGCTGCGCAGCGGCGATCCCGCCAAGGCCGGCCGCCTGGTCGGCGGCCGCGGCGGCTACGTCGACGGCTTCGACGAGTTCGACCCCGCCTTCTTCGGCATCAGCCCGCGCGAGGCCGCGCACATGGACCCGCAGCAGCGCAAGCTGCTGGAGGTCACCTGGGAGGCGCTGGAGGACGGCGGCCAGCGCCCGGCCGACCTCGCGGGCACCGACGTCGGCGTCTTCATCGGCGCCTTCACCCTCGACTACAAGATCCTGCAGTTCGGCGACCTGGACTTCGGCACCCTCGCCGCGCACACCGCCACCGGCACGATGATGACGATGGTGTCGAACCGCATCTCGCACTGCTTCGACTTCCGCGGCCCCAGCGTCTCGATCGACACCGCGTGCAGCTCCTCGCTGGTGTCCGCGCACCTGGCCTGCCGCAGCCTGCGCAGCGGGGAGAGCGAGCTCGCGGTGGTCGGCGGCACCTCCCTGCAGCTGGCCCCGCAGTACACGATCAGCGAGACCCGCGGCGGCTTCCTGTCCCCCGAAGGGCTGTCCCGCACCTTCGACGCCGCCGCCGACGGGTACGTGCGCTCCGAAGGCGTCGCCGCGGTGGTGCTCAAGCGGCTCGCCGACGCCGAGCGGGACGGCGACCCGATCTACGCGCTCATCACCGGATCCGGCGTGAACCAGGACGGCCGCACCGGCGGCATCACCGTGCCCGACGGGGACCGGCAGGCGGAACTCGTCGAACGGGTCTGCGCCGAAGCGGGCCTGCTGCCGGGCGACCTGCAGTACGTGGAGGCGCACGGCACCTCCACCGCCGTCGGCGACCCCATCGAGGCGAACGCGCTCGGGCGCGCCCTCGCGCACGGGCACCGGGACGGGGACGAGCGCTACGTGGGCTCGGTGAAGACGAACATCGGGCACACCGAGGCCGCCGCCGGCGTCGTCGGCCTGATCAAGGTGGCGCTGGCGGTGCGCGCGGGCCGGATCCCGCCGCACATCAACCTGAACGAGCTCAACCCGGCGATCGACCTGGCGGCGCTGCCGTACCGGATCCCGCAGCGGCTGACCGACTGGCCCGCGCACGACGGGCCCGCCCGCGCCGGGGTCAACTCGTTCGGCTTCGGCGGCACCAACGCGCACGTCCTCGTCGAGGAGGCCCCCGCGCAGGCACCGGTCGCGGACGGGCCCACGACCCCGAGCGTGCTGCCGATCAGCGCCCGCGACGAGGACGCGCTGCGGCGGCGCGTCGAGGCGGTCCGCGCCGAGCTGGACGGCGTCGACGAGACCGGGCTGCGCGACCTCGGCTACACCCTCGCCCGGCGCCGCCAGCACCACGCGGCCCGGCTCGACGTCGTGTACTCGTCCGCGGACTCGCTGCGCGAACGGCTGGACGCGCACCTGCGCGGCGAAGCGGACCCCCGGGTGGTCGCCGACCGCTGCCGGGACGGCGGCGCAACGGTGTGGGCGTTCAGCGGCATGGGCCCGCAGTGGTGGGCGATGGGGCGGGAGCTGTTCGAGGCCGAACCGGTGTACCGGGAGGCCGTGGAACGCTGCCACGCCGAGATCCGCGACCTCGCCGGGTGGTCGCTCGTCGACGAACTCCGCACGCCGCAAGCGGAAACGCGGATGGGGGAGACCTGGCTGGCCCAGCCCGCGAACTTCGCCGTGCAGGTCGGGCTGGCCGCGCTGTGGCGGCATCGCGGGGTGCACCCGGACGCGATCGTCGGGCACAGCACCGGTGAGATCGCCGCCTTCCACGAAGCCGGGGTGTACTCGCTGCGGGACGCCACCACCATCGCGATCCACCGCAGCAGGCTGCAGCAGCGGCTCACCGGCACCGGGACGATGCTCGCGGTCGCGCTCGACGAGGACGCGGCGCTGGAGCGGCTGCGGGGCCGCGGCGACCGCGTCTCGGTGGCCGCCGTCAACGGCCCGGCCGCGATCACGCTGGCCGGGGACGAGGAGGAGTTGCGCGCGCTCGCCGCCGAGCTGGAGGCCGAGCACGTCTTCGCCCGGCAGCTGGACGTCCGGGTGCCGTACCACAGCGCGCGGATGGATCCGATCAAGGACGAGCTGCTGGCCGCGCTGGCCGGGATCCGCCCGCAGGAGGCGCGCGTCCCGCTGCACCTGACCGCGACGGAGGACCGGGCGCGCGGGCCCGAGCTGGACGCCGAGTACTGGTGGCGCAACGTCCGCGAACCCGTCCGCTTCCGCGCCGCCGTCGACCGGCTGATCACCGCCGGGCACCGCACCTTCCTGGAGATCGGCCCGCATCCGGTGCTCGCCCACCCGATCCGGGAATGCCTGGCGGACGCCGGGGTCGAGGGCATCGTGCTGCCGTCGCTCCGGCGCCGCGAGGACGAGGTCGAAGGCATGCTCACCTCGCTCGCCGCGCTGCACGCCAGGGGCGCCGAGGTCGACTGGGCCCCGCTGCACCCGGCCGGGCGGGTCGTCGCGCTGCCGCCGTACCCGTGGGCGCGGGACCGCTACTGGACCGAACCCGACGCGGTCGCGCAGATCCGGCTCGGGCGGGTCGACCACCCGCTGCTCGGCAGGCGCCTGGCCACCGCCGAACCGGGGTGGGAGCTCGCGCTCGACCTCGAACGGTCGCCGTACCTGGCCGACCACCGCATCCAGGGGACCGTCGTGTTCCCCGCCGCCGGGTACGTCGAGATGGCCGCGCAAGCCGTCCGCGCCCTCACCGGCGACGACAGGGTGCTGCTGCGCGACCTGGAGTTCCGCCGGGCGCTGTTCGTCGCCGACGGCGAGGTGGGCAAGGTCCAGCTCGCGCTGTCCGGGGAGGACGCCCGGTTCACCATCGCGACCCCGGGTGGCGACGAGCGGCGCGCGGTGCACGCGAGCGGCTCCGCCGGTATCGGCGGTGACGGGCTCGGCGACGCCCCGGACTGGTCCGCGCTGCGCGGCGCCGACCGGCGCCGCCTGGACCGGGAGTCCTGCTACGCGGCGCTGGACGCGGCCGGCTACCAGTACGGCCCCGCGTTCCGGGCGATCGAGCAGGTGTGGCTCGGCGACGACGAAGCGCTGGCCCGGATCGTGCCCACCGCGCAGGCCCGCGACGCGGCCGAGCACCACGCGCACCCCGTGCTGCTGGACGCCTGCTTCCAGACCCTGCTGGTGCCCGAAGTGCTGCGCGACGGCAGCGGCGGCATCGGGATCCGGCTGCCGCTGTCGCTGGCGGAGCTACGGCTCGACCCGGTCGGGGACCGGCCGATCTGGGTGCACGCGCGGATCACCGCGCGCGACGCCGGCGAACTCGTCGGGCGGCTCGCGCTGTTCGCCGAGGACGGGACCCCGCTGGGCCGCATCGACGGCTTCCGCGCGGGCGAGGTGGAGCGGGCGGGCTCGCTGGCCCGCCGCACCATCGACAACTGGCTGGTCGAACCGGTGTGGCAGCCGCTGCCCGCGGTGGAGGCGGACGGTGCGAGCGGCCGCTGGCTGGTGCTCGCCGACCGGGGCGGCGTCGGCGCCGCGCTCGCCGCCCGCATCACCGCGGGCGGCGGCAGCTGCCACCTGGTGCGTCCCGGGCCGCGGTACCGGCGCGGGGACGCGGAATCCGAGTTGCGGCCAGGGGACCGCGCCGACCTGGGGCGGTTGCTCGACGAACTCGGCGCGGACGGCCCCGACCACGTGCTGCACCTGTGGAACCTGGACCCGGCGTCGATCGACGCGCTGGGCCGCGCCGAGATCGACGCGCAGGCCGAGCTCGGCGGCTACTCGCTCATCGCGCTCGCCGACGTGCTGCAGCAGCGGCGCCGCGCGGCGGAGCTGCACGTGGTGACCAGGGGAGCGCAGGCCGTCGTCCCCGGGGACGTGGTCGCCCCGCTGGGCGCCCCGGCGTGGGGCGTCGGGCGCGTGCTGCGCCAGCAGGAGGCGGTGCGCAACCGCGGCAAGCTGATCGACCTCGACCCGGGCCGCGCCGACTCCGCCGCGGACGCCGCGGATGTCCTGCGCGCCGTCGCCGCACCCGACGAGGACGAGATCGCGGTGCGCGGCAACACGTTCCGCACCGCCCGGCTGCGCCCCGCGCAGGACCTGTCGACGCCGCTGCCACCCGTGCTGCGGCCGGACGGCACCTACCTGGTCACCGGCGCGTTCGGCGCCCTCGGCCGGTTGCTGTGCCGCACCCTAATCAAGCGGGGCGCGCGGCGGCTGGTGCTGATCAGCCGCTCCGGGGTGCCGGAGCGCGTCGAGTGGGGGAACCAGCACCCGGACTCCCCGGTGGGCGGCCGCGTCCGCTTCGTCCGCGAACTGGAAGCGCTCGGCGCGCACCCCGAGGTCGTCGGCCTCGACATCACCGACGAGACCGCGCTGACCACCTGGCTCGCCGAGCACCGGCGCGGTGCACCGCAGCCGATCCGCGGGGTGTTCCACCTCGCCGGGAACCTGCGCGACGCGCTGGTGGCCGACCTGGACCGCGAGGCCTACCGCGCGGTGCACGACCCCAAGGTCGTCGGCTCGCTGCTGCTGCACCGGCACCTGCGGGACGAGCCGCTGGAGCACTTCGTGCTGTTCGCCTCGATCGCGTCGCTGCTGACCACCGCGGGGCAGACGAACTACGCGGCGGGCAACGCCTTCCTCGACGCGCTCGCCCACCACCGGCGCGCGCTCGGGCTGCCCGCGCTCAGCATCGACTGGGGTCCGTGGGCCACCGGCATGATCGAGGAGCAGGGCCTCGTCGAGCACTACCGGACCGCGCGCGGCATGAGCTCGCTGACGCCCGAGGGCGGCATGGCGGTGCTGGAGCGGATCCTCGGGCAGCGCCACGCCCAGCTGGTGGTCGCCACCGTCGTCGACTGGCCCACCTTCCTGTCCTGGTACCCGGTCGCGCCGCCGCTGGTCGCCGAGCTCGCGTCCGCCGCCGACGCCGGGGACGCGGGCGAGACCGCGGGGTTCCTCGACGTCTTCCGCGCCGCCGACCCCGCGCTGCGCCGCGACCTGCTCACCGAGCGCTTCACAGCGCTGGTCGCCGGCGTGCTGCAGGTGCCGCCGGACTCGGTGGACGGGCAGGACGGGCTCAACGCGCTCGGCCTGGACTCGATGCTCGCGATGGAGCTGCGCGCGCAGATCCAGGCGGAGCTCGGCGTGGCGCTGCCGGTCGTCGCGCTGCTCGGCAACACCCCGGTGCGCGAACTGGTCCAGCAGGTCCACGACGAGCTCGCGGAGTCCGCGGGCGCGGACGCGGGCGCGGTGGCGGCCGTGGAGGTCTTCCGCGACGAGCACCGCTTCCCGCTCACCCAGAACCAGAAGGCGCTGTGGTTCCTCAAGCAGCTGCACCCCGACGGCTTCGCCTACAACATCGGCGGCGCCGTCGAGGTCCGCACCGAACTGGACCCGCGGCTGCTGGCCGAGGCGTTCGGCACCCTGGTGGCCCGGCACCCGAGCCTGCGCGCCAACTTCCTGCTGCACCGCGGCGAACCGGTGCAGGTGATCGCGCCGGAGGCGGTGCCGGACTTCGCGGTCGTCGACGTGCGCGGCCTGCCCTGGGAGGAGGTGCACCGGCGGATCGTCGCGGCCTACCGCGCGCCCTACGACCTCGAACGCGATCCGCTGATCCGGTTCCGCCTGTTCCAGCGCGCGCCGGACCGCTGGGTGCTGGTGAAGGCCGTGCACCACATCATCTCGGACGCGATCTCGACGTTCACCTTCATCGAGGAACTGCTGGCCCTGTACGAAGGACTGCGGCGCGGTGCACCCGTCGAGCTGCCGCCGGTGGCCGCGAGCTACCTGGACTTCCTCAACCGGCAGAACGAGTTCCTGGCCGGGCCCGACGCGCGGCGGATGCTGGAGCACTGGCGCTCCCACCTGCCGGAGCGGATCGAGGTGCTGAACCTGCCGACGGACAAGCCGCGCCCGCTGGTGCAGACGCACAACGGGGCCTCGGAGTTCTTCGCGCTGGACACCGAGCTCAGCGCCCGGGTGCACGAACTGGCGCGGGAGCACAACGTCACCCCGTTCGTGGTGCTGCTCAGCGCCTACTACCTGCTGCTGCACCGGTACTCCGGCCAGGACGACCTCATCGTCGGCAGCCCGGTCACCGGCCGCACCGCGCCCGAGTTCGGCTCGGTGTACGGCTACTTCGTCAACCCGCTGCCGCTGCACGCGCACCTCGGCGGCGACCCGGCGGTGGCCGAACTGCTGGACCGGGTCCGCACCGCAGTGCTGGGCGGGCTGGACAACCAGGAGTACCCGTTCGTGCTGCTGGTCGAGCAGCTCGGGTTGCAGCACGACCCGAGCCGCTCGGCGGTGTTCCAGGTGATGTTCATCCTGCTGCACCACAAGGTCTCCGCCGAGCAGTACGGCTACCGGCTCGACTACGTGGAGCTGCCCGAGGAGGAGGGCCAGTTCGACCTGACGCTGTCGGTGTACGAGGACGAAGCCGACCAGCGCTTCCACTGCGTGTTCAAGTACAACACCGACCTGTTCCTGCCCGCGACGATGCGGCGGCTGGCCGGGCACTACACGGCGCTGCTCGACGCGCTCACCGCGGCACCGCCCGCGCGGCGCATCGCGGAGCTGCCGATGCTCGACGCGGCCGAGCAGGACCGGATCCTCGGCGAGTGGAGCGGCGCGGGCCGCGAACCGGCCGTCGGCGCACCCGTGCACGAGCTGGTCGTCGCCGCCGCCCGCGAGCACCCGGACGCGATCGCGGTCTCGCACCCGGGGACCGACCGGCGGATGAGCTACGCCAAACTGGACGAGCTGTCCGCCCGGCTGGCGCGCGGGCTGCGGGCGCGCGGCGTCGGCGAGGGCTCGATCGTGGGGCTGTGCCAGGGGAAGAACCCGGAGCTGATCGCCTCGGTGCTGGCGGTGCTGCGCGCCGGCGCCGCCTACCTGCCGCTGGACCCGGGGCACCCGCCGGATCGGCTCGCGGCGATGGTGCGGCGGGCCGGGGCGGGCGTGGTGCTCGCCGACGAGCCGGTGCGGGCGGTGCTCGGGACGGCGGCGGAGCTGCTGACCCCGGCGGAACTCGCGGCGGAGGGCGCCGGCGCGCCCGCGGGCGCGGAGGTCCGGGTCGCGCTCGACTCGCCCGCCTACGTCTGCTGCACCTCCGGTTCCACCGGCCTGCCGAAGGCGGTGCAGGTCAGCCACCGCAACCTCGCCTCCGCGCAGGCGTCCTGGCAGCGCGAGTACGGCCTCGGCGGGGACGTGCGGGTGCACCTGCAGCTCGCCAGCCCGGCCTTCGACGTGTTCACCGGCGACCTGGTGCGGGCGTTGAGCACCGGCGGGACCCTGGTGCTCGTCGACCGGGACCTGCTGTTCAACACCGCGCTGCTGCACCGGACGATGGTCCGGGAACGGGTGGACTGCGCCGAGTTCGTGCCCGCGGTGGTGCGCGGACTGGTGGAGCACTGCGAATCCCGCGGCGCGCGGCTGGACTTCCTGCGGGTGCTGGTCGTCGGCTCCGACGTGTGGAAGGTCGAGGAGCACCGGCGGCTGCGCGAGCTGTGCGGCCCGGACACCCGGCTGATCAGCTCCTACGGGGTCACCGAGGCCACGGTGGACAGCACCTGCTTCGAAGGGTCCACCGACGGGATGGAACCCGGGCAGCCGGTGCCGATCGGCACGCCGCTGCCGAACACCACCTGCTACGTGCTCGACGAGCACGAGCGGCCGGTGCCCGCGGGCGTCACCGGGGAGCTGTGGCTCGGCGGGGCCGCGGTCGCCACCGGCTACCGGGGCGACCCCGAGCAGACCGCCGAGCGGTTCCGCACCCTGTCCCCGGGCGGGGAGCCGGTGCGCTGCTACCGCACCGGTGACCTGGCGCGCTGGGACGAGCGGGGCGTGCTGCACCTGCTGGGGCGGGCCGATTCGCAGATCAAGGTGCGCGGGCACCGGATCGAGCTCGGCGAGGTCGAAGCGCACCTGGCCGCCTGGCCGCAGCTCAAGCGGGTCGTGGTGGTGGCGCGCCCGGACTCCGGCGGGGAGACCGCGCTGTGCGCCTACTGCGTGCCGGTCGACGGCGCGGAGCTGGACCGGCGCGGCCTGCGCCGCCACCTGGCCGAGCACCTGCCCACGTTCATGATCCCGGCGCACCTGGTGGAACTGCCGGAACTGCCGCTGACGACGAGCGGCAAGGTCGACCTCGACGAGCTGCCCGCCCCGTCGGCCGCGCGGACCCACGACCACGAACCGACCACGACGCTGTTCGAGGAGCGGATGGCCGCGCACTGGCAGGCCCTGCTCGGTCTGGACCGGGTCGGGCTGCACGACGACTTCTTCGAGCTGGGCGGCAGTTCCATCAAGCTGATCGAGCTGATCCACCACGTGCAGGCCGAGTTCGACATCACCGTCGCGGTCGGCGAGCTGTTCAAGACCACGACGTTGCACGGGATGGCCAAGACCGTCGAGCACGTGATCACCGGGCGGTTGCCGGGATCCCAGCCGTACGTGCGGTTCGGGGAGGGGCGCGGCGATCCGCTGTGCTGCTTCCCGCCGGTCGGCGGGCACGGGCTGGTGTACCGCCAGCTCGCCGGGCGGCTTCCCGAGCACGAGCTGATCGGGTTCAACTACCTCAGCGGGGACGACAAGATCGCCCGCTACGCGGACCTGGTCGAGGCGTTCCAGCCGGAGGGCGCCTGCCGGCTGCTGGGCTACTCGCTGGGCGGGAACCTGGCCTTCGAGGTCGCGGGCGAGCTGGAGCGGCGGGGCAGGCGAGTCGCCCGCGTGATCATCGTCGACTCCTACCGGATCTCGGCCCCGTTCGAGGTGGGCGACGAACAGCTCGCCGAGTTCGAGCGGGAGCTCGCCGAACACCTGCGCAGGCACACCGGCACCGACGTGGTCGCCGAGGAGACCCGCGACCAGGCCCGGGAGTACCTGGAGTTCTGCGGCCGCACCCCGAACACCGCGGTGCTGGACGCGCCGATCACGGTGCTCAGCGACCCGCACAACCTCCCGATCCACCTCACCGGTGAGGAGGGCGGCTGGCAGGACCGCTCGCGGCGCGGAGCCGAGGTGCTGCGCGGATCCGGGGCGCACGCGGACATGCTCGACCGCGAGCACGTCGGCGCGAACGCGGACCTGGTGCGCGAGGTCCTCGCCGGGGGTGCGGCCGATGTCGCCTGAGACCGCCGACTTCGTCCGCTCCTCCCTGGAGCGCCGGTACCCGGGCATCGGCGACCGGGCGGAGGCCGGCGCCGTGGCCACCCCGGTGACCCGGCACCGCTGCACCGGCACCCTCGACGGCAGCATCCTCGCCTGGAAGTCCTTCGGCGAAGCTGGCGACCTGGTGGCGAGGCTGGTCGACCGGGGCCGGATGCGGTCGCCGGGATGGCGCGGGTTCTCGATGGCGGGTCAGCGGGTCGGCGGTGGCGGACTGATCCGCGCCGCCTCCTCCGGCCGGTTCGCCGCGCAGTTCCGGTGCGCGGAGCTCGGGGTGCCGTTCCGGGCGTGGGAGAGCGATCAGCGGCAGCGGCCCTGGGAGCCCGGGATGCTCGGGGAACTGCCGCTGCTGGACCGGAATCGGGTTCGGCACGACGGGAGGGGCCAGGGGTGAACCGCGAAACGATGATCATCATCGGTGGTGGGCTGGGCGGGTTGTCCACCGGCTGCTACGCCCAGATGAACGGCTACCGCTCGCGGATCTTCGAGATGCACGAGATCCCCGGCGGCTGTTGCACCGCGTGGGACAAGGGCGACTTCACCTTCGACATCTGCGTGAGCTGGCTGCTCGGCAACGGGCCCGGCAACGAGATGCACCAGATCTGGCTGGAGCTCGGCGCCTTGCAGGGCAAGGAGATGCGGCACTTCGACGTGTTCAACGTGGTGCGTGCGCGGGACGGGCGGGCGGTGTACTTCTACTCCGACCCGGACCGGCTGCAGGCGCACCTCACCGAGCTGTCGCCCGCGGACGCGCGGCTGATCCGGCACTTCTGCAACGGCCTGCGCAAGTTCCGGAAGGCGATCACGGTCTACCCGTTCCTCAAGCCGGTCGGGCTGATGGGCCGGTTCGAGCGCTGGCGGATGCTGGCCTCGTTCCTGCCGTACCTCAACGTCATCCGCACCTCCATCACCACCCTGATGACGGACTACTCGGCGAAGTTCCGGGACCCGCTGCTGCGGGAGGCGTTCAACTTCATCCTCTACGAGAAGCACCCGGCGTTCCCGGTGCTGCCGTTCTACTTCCAGCTCGCCTCGCACGCGAACCGCTCGGCCGGGGTGCCTGAAGGCGGCTCGCAGGGGCTGTCGGACTCCATCGAGCAGCGCTACCACCGGCTCGGTGGCCGGATCACCTACAACGCCAAGGTCGTCGAGGTGCTGGTGGAGGACGACCGCGCGGTCGGGGTGCGGCTCAGCGACGGCAGCGAACACCGCGCCGACATCGTCGTGTCCGCCTGCGACGGGCGCACCACCACGATGGAACTGCTCGGCGGCCGGTACCTCTCCGACGACCACCGGCGGCTCTACGAGAAGACCATCGACGAGCCCGGCATGATCTTCCCGGGGTACTTCGCGCTGTTCCTCGGCCTGGACCGGCCGTTCCCCGAAGTCGATCCCTGCACCACGCACCTGCTCGACGAGGACGTGGCGTCGAAGCTGATCGGGCTGCGCCACCCGAGCATCAACGTGCAGTTCCGCAGCGAGCACTACCCGGAGCTGGCCCCGCCGGGCGGCGCGGTCGTGTACGCCACCTACTTCTGCGACATCGAACCGTGGCGGGCGCTGAGCACCGGGCCGGAACAACGGACCCGGGTCCGGCACGGCACCGAGGTGCACACCCTCCCGGTGCGCCGCGGCACCGCGTACTACGCGGCGAAGCGCCAGGTGAAGGACGCGCTGGTCGACCACCTCGACACCTGCCACCCCGGGCTGCGGGACGCCGTGGTCACCCGCGACATCTCCACCCCGCTCACCCAGGTCCGCTACACCGGCAACTACGACGGCACCGTCCTCGGCTGGCAGCCGTTCGTGGACGGGGGCGAGGACATGGAGGAGGCGATCAAGAAGCACGGGCCGCGGCTGCCCGGGCTGGCGAACTTCTACCTGTCCGGGGTGTGGGCCACGACCGGCGGCCTCATCCGGGCCGTCGGCGCGGGCAGGCAGGTCATGCACTTCGTGTGCCGCGACGACGCCAAGGAGTTCACCGCGCACATCGACGAATCCGCACCACCGCCCACCCACCGGGTCATCCCGGTAGGACCGGACGTCCCCCGGCAGGCCGCGGCGGCCGAGCCGGCCCCGAAGCGAGGAGCCTGAGGTGAAGATCGAGAACTGGGTCGTCCGCGAGCACGCGGAGGGCGTGCCCGCGGTCGACCACGACCAGACCGCGTACCACGGGATCGACGCGATCCCGGACGCCTGCGACAGCCCGTACCGCGGAAGCGCGGCCAACCGGGGAAAGGTGCTGGTGGAACTGTGAACAGCGTGGAGGACGTCCCGCGACCGGGCTCGGCCGGGAACCCGCGGAGCTACCCGTTCGACCAACCGGACCGGCTGGGGGTCCACCCGTCCTACGCGGAGCTGCGGCGCGACGACCCGGTGTCGCGGGTGCAGCTCGCCTACGGCGAACCGGCCTGGCTGGCCACCCGCTACGCGGACGTGAAGTTCGTGCTCAGCGACCCGCGGTTCAGCCGGGCGCTCGCGTTCGACCGGGACGAGCCCAGCACCCGGCCGAAGGGCGCCATCGGCCGCCACATCCGCAGCCTGCAGTACCTGGATCCACCGGAGCACACCCGCATCCGCAAGATCCTCAGCCACGCCTTCACGGTGCGCGGCATCGAGAAGCTGCGCCCCGGGGTGCAGCGGCTCGCCGACGAGCTCGTCGACGGCATGCTGGAACGCGGTCGCACCGCCGACCTCGCGGAGGACTTCGCGCGGCCGTTCCCGGCGGGCGTGATCTGCGAGCTGCTGGGCGTGCCGTACGCGGACCGGCACGACTTCCAGACCTGGTCGGACGCCTTCATGTCCGTCGGCAGGCTGTCCCCGGAACAGATCCGGTCCTACGCCACGCAGCTGCGCGAGTACATGGGCAGGCTCATCGTGCAGCGCCGCGAGGCGCCGAAGGACGACCTGATGAGCATCCTCGTCACCGCCCGCGACGTGGACGGCAGGCTCGACGACGACGAGCTGCTGTCGCTGGCGGTGGCGATCCTCGTCGGCGGGCACGAGACGACGGCCTCGCAGATCTCCAGCTTCACGTACGCCCTGCTCGCCCGGCCCGAGCTGCTGGCCCGGCTGGTCGCGGACCCGGAACTGGTGGCGCCGACCGTGGAGGAGCTGCTGCGCTACGTCCCGCTGTTCTCGATGGCGGCGTTCCCGCGCTACGCCACCGAGGACGTCGAGGTGGGCGGGGTGCTGGTGCGCGCGGGCGAACCGGTGCTGGTGAGCCTGGTCTCGGCGAACCGGGACGAGTCGGTGTACCACGACCCCGACGTGCTGGACGTGACGCGGAAGGAGTCCGCGCACGTCGGTTTCGGCTACGGCGCGCACTTCTGCGTCGGGGCGCAGCTGGCCCGGGTGGAGCTGCAGATCGCGTTGCGCACCTTGCTGCGGCGCCTGCCGGGATTGCGGTTCGCCACCTCCGAGCAGGACGTGGAGTGGAAGCGGGGGCTGTTCACCCGCGGCCCGCTGCGGCTGCCGATCGCCTGGGACGGGGCCTGACCGCCCACCGGACGGGCGGGCGGCCCGCCCCTGATCACCACGTCACCGGGAGGCGGTGCACGCCGTAGTTGACCGAGGCCTCGCGCAGCGGGACCTCGGCGGCGGGCACCGCCAACCGCAGTCCGGGGAACCGCCGCAGCAGCCCGGAGAACCCGAGCCGCAGCTCCACCCGGGCGAGCTGCGCACCCAGGCAGTGGTGGATGCCGTGCCCGAACGCCAGGTGCCCGGTGGCCGGCCGGCCGAGGTCCAGCCGGTCGGGTTCCGGGAACCGCTCCGGGTCCCGGTTGGCCGCCGACAGCGAGACCGTGATCGGTTCGCCTTCGCGGATGGTGCTGCCGCGCAGGTCGACGTCCTCCAGCGCGGTGCGGGTGGCGCCGAACTGGTTGATCGTCAGGTACCGCAGCAGTTCCTCCACCGCGGTGTCGATCATCGCCGGGTCCGCGCGCAGCGCCGCGAGCTGCTCGGGGTGCGCGAGCAGGGCGTAGGTGCCGAGGCCGAGCATGTTCGCCGTCGTGTCGTCGCCGCCGGTGATGAGCATCGAGCACATCGTGGCGATCTCCTCGTCGGAGAGGTCTTCGTCGGCGAGCAGCGCGCTCACCAGGTCGTCACCGGGGGCGGCGCGCTTGGCGCGCACCTGCTCGTGCAGCTCGGTCCACAGCCGTCCCCACGCTCGCCCGGTGCTCTCCGCGTCGTTCTCCAGCGCCAGCATCGATTCGGTGGCGGCGCGCACCGAGGCCCGGTCCAGCCGCGCGCCGAGCAGCGTGCCGATCACCTCGAACGCGACGGGGCTCGCGAATACCCCGACCAGGTCGACGGGCCCGCCCGCGGCCTCCACCGCGTCGAGCCGCCGCTCGACGACGTCGGCGACCAGCGGTTCCAGCCGCTGCACCCGGCGCGGGGCGAACGCGGCGGCCAGCTTGCGCCGGTACCACGCGTGCTCGGCGGCAGGCAGCACGCTGAACAGGCCCGGCGGCACCTCGTCGAAGGTGTCCTCGCCGTCGGCGGGGCCGCGCATCACGTCGAGGCTGGAGCTGAAGCGGTGGTCGACGAGCACCTCGCGGGCCAGTTCGTGGCTGGTCACCAGCCAGCCGAGCCTGCCGTCGGAGTGGTGCAGCCGCACTAGCGGTTGCGCCGCGCGCAGTTCCCGCAGCCCGTCGTGCGGATCGAAGGGGCGGCTGCGGGTCGTGGGGTGGCGCACCGGCGTGCCGGTCATGGCGGGCTCCTCGTCGGGGTCGGAGAGGGCAGACGATCTCCATGCTTCCGGGACGGCGGTGCGAAGTCAGGGATCTCCACCCGTCCGTGCGGCGGACGAAACCCGTTCAGCGCAACGCTTTCCGCTCCCGAGTTCCGCGTGCCGGACCACCGCCGGGGCGCGCCAGGAGGGCGGGACGCGGTCGCCGAGCGGCGGGCGCGCCGACGCCACCCCGGGCGGGCGACCGGACCCGGCCACGACGGGCTCCGCCCCGGAACTTCGTGGTGGCCGCCGGGATCCCGGTCCTCGACGGTCTCGGCGCCGTCGGCGGCGGCGCGCACGCCCGCACCGAGCACGCCACGATCAGCGGCATGCTCGAACGCTCCGCCCTCACCGCCGCGCTGCTGGCCGAACTCGCCGTCCGCTGACCAGGACCGCCCGGGTGGCCCGCGCCGCCGGTCGTGCGGCCGGTGACGCGGGCCCGCGCCGCGGCTCAGCTCTCGTCGAAGCGGGCCAGGGCTTGCGCGGTGGTGGGGAAGCACCGCATCGCGGTGTCGAGCCCGGCCACCTCCAGCGCGTGGGTGACCTCGCGGTGCGCGGTCACCAGCCGGAGCTCGACCCCGCGGGACCGCGCGTCCAGGTGGGCCTGCTTCAGCAGCTGCATCCCCGCCACGCTCAGGAAACCGACGCCGCTCAGGTCGACGACGATGGTCCGGACCTGGGCCGACAGGCGCGGCCACAGGACTTCTTCGAGGTGGTCGATGGTCTCGGCGTCGATCTCCCCGCCGGGTTCGACGACGATCGACTCGCGGTCGGGGTACGAGACCTGCACGCGGAACCGCGGTGGTGCCGATTCCGCTCGGTGGCCGGTCTCGGTCGGGTTCTCGGTCGGGTCCGGGGTGGTCATGTGCTGCGCGCTCCACTGTGGTCTCGCCCCGGTCAGCGCGCAGCTTCCGCCCCGCGACGGGACGGCCCGGGAACGGGCTCCGCATCGCGCACGGATCAGCGACGCCGGACCGGCACCGGTTCTGATCCTGGGTGGCTGACTGCTCAACCACGGGCATCTTAACCACTGCATTCGCCCGCGTTCCGGCAGCACCCGGTGCGGCGGGCGCGGTCGGCTCCCGGGTGTCCTCGGCCCGGCCGTCGGCGTGCGTCCGGCGGGAGACGCGTTCCCCGCTCTCGCGCCGCCGCCCCCCGCGGCGGGTGCGCGGCCGCGTCAGGCCGGGCTGGGGGAGGGTTCCGCGGGCCGCGCCGTGCGGACCTCGCGGCGCAGGAGCTTGCCGGTCGGCCCCTTCGGCAGCTCCGCCGTGACCCAGACCTGGCGCGGGTACTTGTACGCGGCGACGCGGGCCTTCACGAATTCGCGGATCTCGTCCGCGGTCGCCATCGCGCCCGGCTTCAGCGCGATCGCGGCGACCACCTCCTCGCCGAGCTCCGGGTGCGCCACGCCGACCACCGCGGCCTCGGCCACGGCCGGGTGCTCGTAGATGACCTCCTCGATCTCCCGCGGGTAGACGTTGTAGCCACCACGGATAATCATGTCCTTCTTCCGGTCGACGATGGTGAAGTAGCCGTCCTCGTCGCAGACCGCGAGGTCCCCGGTGCGCAGCCAGCCGTCGACGATCGTGTCCGCGGTGACCTCGGGCAGCCCCCAGTAGCCCTTCATCACGTTCGGGCCCTTGATCACGATCTCGCCGACCTCGCCGGTCGGGACGCCGCGCCCGCCGTCGTCGATCACGCGCAGGGAGACGTCCCGCACGGGCACGCCGATCGAACCGGGTTTGCGTTCGAGGTGGGGGTGGTTGAAGCACGCCACCGGCGAGCTCTCGGACAGGCCGTAGCCTTCGAGGATCACGCAGCCGAAGGTCTCCTCGAAGGCCCGCAGCAGCTCGACGGGCAGCGGTGCGCCACCGCAGATGCAGCACCGCACGGTGGTGAGGTCGGCGTCGCCCGCGGCGTGCAGCATCGCGGAGTACATCGTGGGCACGCCCTCGAACACCGTGACGCGATCGCGCTCGATCACCTCCAGCGCCTTGGCGCCCTCGAAGCGCGCGATCAGCGTCAGGCAGGCCCCCGCCTGCACCGAGGCGATCAGCCCGCAGGTGAGCCCGAAGACGTGGAACAGCGGCAGGCATCCCATCACCACGTCGCCGGGCCCGATCTCGACGAGGGTCTCGCGGGTCACCGCGGCGTTGCCGTCGATGTTCGCGTGGGTCAGTTCGGCGCCCTTCGGGCGTCCCGTCGTCCCGGAGGTGTAGAGGATCACCGCGGTGTCGTCGTCGGCCCGGTCGACGATCTCCGGGACGTCGGCGGTGGCCGCGTCCGTCCCGCGCGGGTCGACGACGATCACGGTGGCGCCGGTGGCCGCGGCCCCGGCTCGTGCCTCGTCGGCCGCTTCGGGCGAGGCGAACAGGAACCGGGCCCCCGAGTCGGCCAGGTAGTGCTCGATCTCCCCGGACTTGAGCAGCGGGTTCATCGGTACGACGACGCCGCCGGCGAGGAGGCTGCCGAACAGGTGCACCGGGTAGGCGGGCACGTTCGGCAGGATCAGCCCCACCCGGTCCCCGGGTTCGAGCCCGTTCGCGGTCAACCAGCGCGCCACCCCGGCGGCCACGGCCAGCAGCCGGTCGTAGGTCAGCACGGTGTCGTCGAGGCGGACGGCCGCGCGGTCGCCGTGCGCTTGCGCCGCGTCGAGCAGGCGGTTGGCGAGGTTCATGATGGCCCGCTTCCTGTGGTGGTGTCCGAGGTAGGCATCACTATCTCGCCGCCCACCTGCGAAATCACCGGGACGGCCTACAGTCGCAGCAGCACGAGTTTGTGGTCGGACGACAGAGGGGCGGTACCGTGCCGGGAATGGAAGCTGCCCCGCTGGTCGGTCGCATCGTCGATCGCGTGCTGGTGGACCTGGAGGCCACGGTCGAACGCTCGGTGGCGCGCACCTGGGAAGAAGTGCCCGCCTACTCGGCGAGCCGGGACGAGAGCCTGGGGCCGGACCTGCGCACCCACACCAGGTCGGTCTTCGACGCCGTCCTCGCCACCATGCGGGCCGGCCGCCGAGCCGATCGCGACGACTTCCGGAGCTCCGTCGAACAGGCCCGCCACCGGGTCCGGCAGGGCGTCGCGCTGGCCGACTTCATGCAGGGCTTCCGCATCGGGCAGGAGGCGCTGTGGGAGGCCATCGTCGCGGCGGCGAAGGAGGACCCCGACACCCGGATGGCGGCGCTCGACCTGGCGATCCACGTGATGAACGTGATCGAGGTGGGCAGCTCGGTGACGGCGGAGACCTACCTGGTCGCCCAGCAGATGGAGCTCGCCGACGACGACCTGCTCCGCCGCGACCTGGTGGAGGACCTGCTCGCCGCGCGCGACCTCGTCCCCGGCCCGAAGGCCGACCTGGCGGCGGAGTCCGGGCTGGCGGCCGCGTCGTCGATCGTGGTGGTCGTCGCGAAACCTGCCACCGAGCTCCGCACCGACCAGAGCCTGCGCGAAGTGGTCACCACGGTGCGCACGTCGCTCGGCACCGGGCAGCAGGGGGTCGCGGTGCTGCGGCAGGACCACGTGGTCGGGATCGCGCCGGTGCACGCCGACGGCGCCGAACTCGTCCAGGGCCTCGAACGCGCGTACCGCAGCTTGCGCGGCCGGGGGATCCACCTCGGCGTCGGGGTGAGCACCGTCCACGACGGGCTGCGCGAGGTCCCCGCCGCGCGCCACGAGGCGGTCCTGGCGCGCAAGAGCCTGGCGGGGGAGCCGGGCGTGCGGCGGCTGGCCGAACTGTCCCCGCTGGACTACCTGGTGCTGCTCGACGACGCCACCGCGCGGCGGCTGATCACCGCACCCGTGCGGTCGTTCATCGAGGAGGACCTGGGCCAGGCGGGCACGATGATCGAGACGATCCGGCTGTACGCCGACTGCGACCTCAACGCGAAGGCCGCCGCCGAACGGCTGCACGTGCACGTGAACACGGTGTACTACCGCTTGGAGCGGATCTCCGAGCGCACCGGCTGCGACCTGCGCAGCTTCGCCGACTTCCAGAACCTGCTGGTGGCAGCGCGGCTGCTGGCCCCGGCCGAGCGGGCCGGGGCCGGCGACCGCGCTGGCGGAGGCGATCAGGCGGGCGGCGGCAGGACCAGCGCGTAACCGCGCTTGGACCAGTCGCTGTCCTTGGCCTGCTGGATCGTCTTCACCTGCGTGTACTCGGCGAGGGCGTCCGGCCCGAGCTCGCGGCCGATGCCGCTCTGCTTGTAGCCGCCGAACGGGTTCATCGGGAACCCGGCGTGCCAGTCGTTGACCCACACCGTGCCCGCTTCGAGCTGGTCGGCGACCCGCAGGGCGCGCTCCGGTGAACCCCACACGCCCGCGGACAGGCCGTACTCGCTGTCGTTGGCGATGCGCACCGCGTCCGCATCGTCGGCGTAGCCGATCACCACCAGCACCGGCCCGAAGACCTCCTCGCGGGCGATCCGCATGTCGTTGGTGACGTCGGTGTAGATGATCGGCGGCACCCACGCCCCGCGGTCGAACGGCGCCGCGTCGGGCAGCTCGCCGCGGTAGGCGACGGTGGCGCCCTCCTCGGCGGCGATCGCCACGTAGCGCTCGACGCGCTTCTTCTGGTCGTGCGAGGCGACCGGCCCCATGTCCGTGCTCGGGTCGAGCGGGTCACCGATCCGCACGTCCTGCACCCGGCGGACCAGCCGCTCGACGATCTCCGTCTTGCGGGACTCGGGCACCAGCAGCCGGGTGCCCGATTCGCAGACCTGCCCGGAGTACATCAGGAACGCGAACAGCGATCCGTCGATGGCGAGGTCCAGGTCGGCGTCGTCGAGCAGGATGTTCGGCCCCTTGCCGCCGAGCTCCAGCGTGACCTTCTTCAGGTTGTCCGCGGACTTCCGCTGCACGATCTTGCCGACCTCGGTGGAGCCGGTGAAGCCGATCTTGCGGACGTCCGGGTGCGCCGCGAGCCGGTCGCCGACGGTCTCGCCGGGCCCGGTGATCACGTTGAGCACGCCCCGCGGCAGCCCGGCCTCCTCGGCCGACTTCGCCAGCTCCAGCAGGGTCAGCGGGGTGTTTTCGTCGCACTTGAGCACGAAGGTGTTGCCCGCCGCCAGCGCCGGGCCGAGCTTCCACCCGGCGAGCACCAGCGGGAAGTTGAACGGCACGATCCCGGCGCACACCCCGATCGGCTCGCGGCGGATCACCGAGCGGGAGTCCTCGGTCTCCGGGGACAGCGGGTTGGGCTGCTCCGGCTCGAACCCCCGCGCCATCGCGGCGAAGACCCGCAGGTTCGCGATGCCGAGTCCGATGTGGAACGCGCCCGCGGTGCGCGCGGTGACGCCGTTCTCGCCGGTGGCCAGCCTGCTGAGCAGATCGACCTTGGCCTCCATGCTGTCGGCGATGCGGTCGAGGACGTCGGCGCGCTGCTCCGGGGTCATCCGGCGCCAGGTGCCCTCGTCGTGGGCGGCCTTGGCGGCGGCGACGGCGGCGTCCGCGTGCTCCACCCCGCCGAAGGCGACGCGGGCGGTGATCTCGTCGGTGGCGGGCGAGGTGATCTCGTACGTCTCCGGCGCATCCACCCAGGCGCCGTCGATGAACATCCGGTAGGTCGGTGCTCCGGTCATGCTGGTCTCCTGAGCTCGGTGCCGCGGATCAGTCGCCTGCGGACTGCTTGACCAGGTCCGCGGCCTTCTCGGCGATCATGATCGTGGGGGCGTTGGTGTTGCCGCGGACGACGGTCGGCATCACCGAGGCGTCGGCGACCCGCAGCCCGTCGACGCCGAGGACCTTCAGCTCGTGGTCGACGACGTGGCCGATGCCGCAGGTCGAGGTGGGGTGGTAGAGCGTCTGGCCCACGCGGCGGGCGAAGTCGAGCAGTTCCTCGTCGGACGAACCCTCCGGGACCACGTGGTCGCCTGTGATGACCTCCTTCATCGGCGCCTGCTCCGCGATGCGCAGGGCGGTGCGCAGCCCGGCGACGATGGCGGCCCGGTCCTCCTCGGTGGACAGGTAGTTGTGCTGGATGCGCGGCGCCACCTCGGGGTCCGGCGAGCGGAGGGTGAGGCTGCCGGTGCTGGTCGGCTTCAGCACGCACGGGCCCGCCGCGAGGCCCTGCGCGGTCTGCGCGCCGAGCCCTTCCTCCGCGAAGAAGCACGGCGTGGAGTGGAACTGCACGTCCGGCCCCGGCAAGCCCTCGCGGGTCTCGAAGAAGCCACCGGCCTCGCCGATGTTGGAGGTGAGCGGGCCGCGGCCCTCGGACTGCAGCAGCGCGGCGTTCTCCGGGCTCGCCGCCGTCATCAGCGTCTCGCGGTCGGTGAGGTAGTTGAGCATCACCATGTAGTGGTCCTGCAACCGCTCCCCGACGGGGAGGTCCGCGAGCAGCGGGATGCCGAACGCCGCGAGCTGCGCGGCCGGGCCGACGCCGGAGAGCAGCAGCAGCTGCGCGGAACCGTAGGCGCCCGCGCTGAGGATCACCTCGCGCTCGGCGCGCAGCTCCTCGACCTGCCCGTCGCGGCTGATCTCCACGCCGACCGCCCGGTCGCCCTCGAAGAGCACCTTGCGGGTCAGCGCCCCGGTGATCACGGTCAGGTTGGGCCGCTTCAGCGCCGGGCGCAGGTAGGCGACCGCGGTGCTGCACCGCATGCCCTCGCGCTGGGTGACCTGGAAGCGGCCGACGCCGAGCTGGTCAGCGCCGTTGAAGTCCTCGTTGTGCGGGAAGCCGGCTTCGACGGCCGCGTCCACCCAGGCGTCGCAGAGCGGGTTCATCGACCGGCTCTCGGACACGGTGAGCGGTCCGTCGGCGCCGTGGAAGTCGTCGGCGCCGCGCGCGTTGCCTTCGGCCTTCTTGAAGTAGGGGAGGACCTCGTCGTAGCTCCAGCCGGTGGCCCCGTCGGCCGCCCACTGGTCGTAGTCGGCGCGGTTGCCGCGGATGTAGATCATCGCGTTCATCGAGCTGGAGCCGCCGAGCATCTTGCCGCGCGGCAGGTACGCCCGGCGCCCGCCGAGCTCCGGTTCCGGCTCGGTGTCCAGGTCCCAGTCCCACCGGCTCTTGAACAGCGAGCTGAACGCCGCGGGAATGTGGATCTCGTCGGCGGTGTCCGCCGCTCCGGCTTCGACCAGTGCCACGGTCACGTCGGGGTCTTCGGTCAGCCGGGCGGCCAACGCGCACCCCGCCGAACCCGCGCCGACAACGATGTGGTCGTACATGGCTTCCTCGCTCCCCGTTGAGTCGATCTGCTCGGATGAGTGTGACTACGGGCACAGCGCAGGACTTTGGGTGCGCCTCCAGAGTTGCGCCGATCGACCTGTGGCCAGGCCACAAGCGGGGGTGGAGCGTCCGCGTCGCCACGACCGGTGCCCCCGGATCCGCCGCGTTCCCGGCACCCCCGCCACCACCGGGCGGCGCTACCCGGCTCCTCGACCGGCGGGCCGCCCCGGAACGCGGTCCGATGTGGACGGTCCGCGCCCGCTCTCCCGGAGCGGGGTCACCGCGCCCCGCGGTCCCGGGGCGGGCGGCGGCGGAGCGCGGCGTCGTCGAGGGGCGCGGGCCGGTACCCGACGCCGGTGTCGGTCCCCGGCGTGGCGATCCCGTCGATGCGGTCCAGGACCTCGTCGTCGAGCACGACGTCGCGCCCGGCGAGCAGGTCGTCGAGCTGCGGCAGCGTGCGGGGCCCGATGATCACCGAGGTGACGTGCGGGTGGGTGGTGGCGAACGACATCGCCAGGTGCGTCAACGAGATCCCGGCTTCCTCGGCGAGGACGGCGAGCCGTTCGACCGCGGCGTGCTTGGCCTCGTCGGTCATGTGCCGCGGGCCCCACCGCGCGCGGCCGGGCGAGACGGGAGTGCCCGGCCGCCGGTACTTCCCGGTGAGCAGGCCCCAGGACAGCGGGCTCCAGGTGAGCACGCCCATCCCGTACCGGGCGCAGACGGGCAGCACCTCCCGCTCGATGCCGCGCGCCAGGATCGAGTACGGGGGCTGCTCGGTGCGCAGGCGGGCCAGGCCCCGCAGCTCGGCGACCAGGTGGGCTTCGACGAGGTCCGCGGCGAGGAAGCCGGACGAGCCGATGGCGCGGACCTTGCCGCTGGTGATCAGGCCGGTCAGCGCGGAGAGGGTCTCCTCCAGGTCCGTCGCCGGGTCGAAGTGGTGGATCTGGTACAGGTCGATGTGGTCGACGTCGAGCCTGCGCAGCGATTCCTCCACGGCGGTGACGATCCACCGGCGGGAGGCACCGCGCCGGTTCGGGTCGTCGCCCATCGGCCCGCCGAACTTCGTCGCCAGCACGACCTCGTCGCGCCGCCCCTTGATGGCCGCTCCGACGATCGGCTCGGTGGCGCCGTACCCGTAGACGTCGGCGGTGTCGATGAAGTTGATCCCGGCGTCCAGCGCGCGGTGGACGATGCGGTGGCAGTCGGCGGGATCGGGGTTGCCCGCCGGGCCGAACATCATGGTGCCCAAGCAGTAGGGGCTCACGGCGATTCCGGTGCGACCGAGGGGGCGCGTCTTCATGGGTGCTGTCCGTTCGACGGGGCTGCGGAGGGTTCCGGGCGACGGGCGCCGGGGTTCCGCGGAACCCCGGCGCCCGCGCGATCACGCGGCGTCGCGGGCGGCGGCCACGTCGATGCTCCAGGTCACCCCGAACCGGTCGGTGAGCATGCCGAAGCCCGGGCTCCACGCCGAAGCGGCGAGCGGCTCCACGATCGAGGCTCCCTCGGCGAGCTTCTCCCAGCAGGCGCGGACCTCGTCGAGCCCGTTGCCGCGCACGGAGACGAAGAACGGCTGGTCGGTGATCGTCGCGCCGTTCTCGCGGCGGGTGGAACCGGTGGTGGCCGCGGAACCGTTCCGGACGCCGGGGACGTCGTAGGCCATCACCCGGAAGCCGTTGTCGGCCTCGACCTGTCCGAAGACGACGTCGTCGGCACCGGGGGCGTCGCCGGGGGCGCCGACGTCGCGGTAGGTCGTGATCGTGAGCCGGCCGCCGAAGGCGGACCGGTAGAACTCCAGCGCAGCGCGGGCGTTGCCGCGGAAGTTGAGGTGGGTGGTCGTGGTCAGGGTCATGTGCGTTCCCGAGTGTGGATCTCGCCGGGGCTCTCCCGGTCGAGACCCACCCTCGCCGCCGTGTAGGTCGGTTCTGGTCCTACACGGAGAACTAGGGTCGATCCCATGACCACGACCACCTCGCGCCTGCTGCGCCTGCTGTCGCTGCTGCAGACCAGGCGCGACTGGCCGGGCTCCCTGCTGGCGGACCGGCTCGGCATCAGCCCGCGCACCGTGCGCCGCGACGTCGACCGGCTGCGGGAGAGGGGCTACCGCATCCGGGCCACGATGGGCCCGGAGGGCGGTTACCGCCTCGACGCCGGGGACGAGCTGCCGCCGCTGCTGTTCGACGACGAGCAGGTCATCGCGCTCGCCGTCGCCCTGCGGGCCGCCACCGCCACCGGGGCGGGCATCGAGGAGCCCGCCGTCCGCGCGCTGACCACGGTGCGGCAGGTGATGCCCTCCCGCCTGCGCCACCGCTTCGACGCGCTCACCTTCACCGCCCTCCCCGGCGGCGGGGGAGCGGGGGACGCGCCGCCCGAGGTGCTGCTCGCGGTCTCGACCGCGATCCGGGCCCGCGAGGTGCTGCGCTTCGACTACGCGAGCCGCCCGGAAGCCGCCGCGGAACCGGGCCCGCGGCGGCGGGTGGAACCCCACCACCTCGTGACCTCGCACGGGCGCTGGTACCTGGTCGCCTGGGACCTCGACCACGAGGACTGGCGGCTGTTCCGGGCCGACCGGGTCACGCCGAGCACCCCCACCGGGCCGCGGTTCACCCCGCGCCCGATCCCGGGCGGGGACGTCGCCGAGTACGTCTCCGCCCGCTTCAAGGGTTCCGCCGAGCACAACCGCTGGCCCTGCACGGGCAAGGTCGTGCTCCACCGGCCGGCCCGGGAGGTCCTGCCGTTCGCGGGCGACGGGATCGTCGAAGACCTCGGGCCGGACCGGTGCGGCATCGAGGTCGGTTCCTGGTCCTGGGTAGCGCTGGCGGCCTCGCTGAACCGCTTCGACACCGAGGTCGACGTGCTCCACCCGCCCGAGCTCACCCGGGCGTTCGCGCTGCTCGCCGCGCGCAACACCGCCACCGCCCGCACCCCCGGGCACCGGCCCGGCTGACCCGCACCGCTCGGTCGCGAGCGCAAGCACCACCTCGCCGGGTGGAGTGCCGCGGGCAGGACGACCGCGGCGAGGGGCCCGCCGCGGTGGTGATCACGGTTTGCGGGCGACCCCGGCGAGCACGATCTCGTCGACCGGTTCCGCCGGGGCGAGGTTCGGGCCGTCCGGCCACCAGTCCCGCAGCAGGGTCAGGCCGGGCTCGACGAATTCGAGCCCGTCGAACAGCCGCTCGATCTCGTCGCGGGAGCGGAAGTTGGCCGACCCCATCGAGCTGTTCCGGAACGTCTCGGAGATGTAGCGGGCGATGCCGCTGCCCGCACCGCCGTCCGCGGGATCGTGCCAGTGGGTCAGCGCGAGGTAGGAGCCCGAGGGCAGGGCGTCGACGTAACGCCGCACGATCTCGTGCGGGCGCTGCTCGTCGGTGACGTGGTGGATCGTCGAGCACTGGATCAGCGCCACGGGGCGGCTCAGGTCCAGCCGGTCGGTGATCCGCGGGTCGGCCAGCAACCGGTCCGGTTCGGTCAGGTCGCCGTCGACGAAGTGGGTGCGGGAGTTCTCCTCCAGCAGCGCGCGGCCGTGCGCGGCGACGATCGGGTCGTTGTCGACGTAGACGACGGTGGATTCGGGGTTGAACCGCTGCGCGGCCTGGTGCGTGTTCTCCTGCGTCGGCAGGCCCGAACCGCAGTCCAGGAACTGGTCGATCCCCGCCTTCGCCAGGAAGCGCACCACCCGGATGAGCCACGCCCGGTGCTCCTGGGCGAACGACAGCGTCTGCGGGATCTGGTCGATCACCGCACCGGCGACCTCCCGGTCCACCGCGTAGTTGTCCTTGCCGCCGAGGAAGACGTCGTAGACCCGGGCGATGCTGGCCCTCGACTGGTCGATGCCCCGCTCCGGTGGCCCGTCTGCTCTCACTGTCGCGCTCCACGTCCCGTTCGATGCCACGGGTGAAGATACCGGTTCCGGTACCTCGTGGCGATCATCCGGTCCCCGCCCGGGCGCGAGGTGAGCCAGGTCTCAGCCCGGTCCGCCGCGGCCCGGATCCGGCCGGGGAGCCGGTGCCCGAGCGCCGGGCGGTGGTCGCCGATGCCGAGGCACGCGCGCGGGCGCCGTGCCCGGCTCGCCGACGTCGGGCTTGGCTCGCGGACTCCGGGCCCGGCTCGCGGACTCCGGTGCCGCGTTCGGTGCTGCGCAGGCGATCAGGGCATCGACCTGGTCGCTAGCGTGCAGCGGGATGTGCGACCGGCAGCTCGTCGGGCAGGAAGTCGCTGCTCGTGGCACGCGGGTCGGCGGAGGCGCGGAGGACGGGGAAGACCTCGGCGCGCAGGTTCGCCTCGTACTCGGCGATCGCCGCCGGCAGCGCGGATTCGCCCTCGGCGGCCCGCTGCAGCGCGTTCGCCAGCGCCGCGGCGTCGCGCAGGGCGCTGTTGGCGCCGGCGCCGAAGGTCGGCGGCATGGCGTGGATGGCGTCGCCGAGCAGCGTCACCCTGCTGGTCTCCCACGGTTCGGCCGGTTCCAGGTGGCGGATGGACTGCCGGAACAGCGTGTCCGGGTCGACGTGCTCGACGAGCTCGACGAGCGCCGGGTGCCAGCCGGTGACCGCGGCGCGCATCGCGGCGTGGAGCTGGTCCGGGGTCGCGCTCCACAGCTCCGGGATCCGCGCCGCCGAGGGGCCGCCGCGGGGCAGGCCGAAGTTGACCATCATGTACGGCTCGACCGGATCGATGTCGGCGCCGGGGGCGAGCTCGGCCACCGCTTCGGCGACCGGTCGGCGCGGCTGGTAGGCGCCGTAGGCGAACACCACCCCGTCCGGCCCGCTCGCGGTGACGAAGCCGTCGAACAGCTCCGCGGGCAGGGCGGCGGCCAGTTCGTCCGTGAGCGGGGCCCGCGACGCCACCCCGCGCAGGCCGGTGTCGACGGTCGCCACGTGCGGCAGCAGCTGCCCGCGGACCGCCGAGCGGATGCCGTCCGCGGCGACGAGGACGTCACCGGACGCGGCGGAGCCGTCGGTGAACAGCAGCCGCACGCGCTGCCCGTCGTCCTCGAAACCGCAGGCGGTGCGTCCGAAGTGGAGGACGTCTTCCAGCCCGACGCTCATGATCTGGCGCAAGGTGCGCCGGTTGACCGCCGTGTGCGGACGCTCCGGGTCGTTGGCCGGGCCGATGTGCGGGCGGGTCCCCAGCTCGCGCGCCCGGTGGTCCAGCAGGACCAGGCACTCCCGGCGGGGCTTCTCGCGGGAGGTCTGCACGTAGAGCTCGTACAGGTCGTCCGGCAGGCACTGCCGCAGCGCGCCGCCACCCGCGGCGTTCATGTGCAGCCGGTACCCGGCCTGCACGATGCCCGGAGCGCTCTCGTACACCGCGCAGCTGATCCCGCGCCGACGCAGCCCCTGTGCCAGGCAGAGACCTCCTATTCCGCCTCCGGCGATCAGGACGTGGAACGACGACACCGACTTCCTCCCCGAGGTTGGGCGCGATCCGGCCGCGGGCCGGTTCTGCCCGCCGGACGACGACATCCGCAGCCGATCCGGTCTGCTGCCCTCCACCCTGCGACCGCCGGACCCATCGGGGAAGCCGTGATCGCCTATGTTGGTCATCGGGAATGCCGATGACCGGGCGAGGTGCGATGGGGCTGGATCTGAACCTGCTCGTGTCGCTGGACGCGCTGCTGCACGAGCGCAGCGTCACCAGAGCGGCGCAACGGCTCGGGCTGAGCCAGCCGACGTTGAGCACCGCGCTGGCCCGGTTGCGCAGGCACTTCGACGACGAACTGCTGGCCAGGACGGGCAACGCCTACGAGTTGACCGCGTTGGGAGAACGGCTCGCCGAGAACACGACGCAGGCGCTGATGTGGACCGACCGGGTCTTCCAGACCCGGTCGGAGTTCGACCCGGAGCGCTCCGACCACGAGTTCACCCTGGTAGTCGCGGACTGCCACCTGCCGACGTTCGGCCGCGCCCTGACCGACCTCGTCCGCGGGCACGCGCCGCACGTGCGGCTGAAGTTCCAGCACAGCACCGCCCACGTCGTCGCGCGGGCGTCCGAGCACCTGCGCACGGTCGACGGCATCGTCCTGCCGCAGGGCGTGCTGGTGGACTTCCCGTCCCTGCACCTCTACCGGGACCGCTGGGTGTGCGTGGCATCGGCGGGCACCACCGCGGAAGCCGTCGAAGCCGATTTCGCCGAGCGGGCCTGGGTGGTGGCCTACCAGCCGCCGTTCTCCGCGCTCTCGCCGATGCCCAGCCCGCTCGCCGGTGGTGCGCGGCTCGACGTCGCGGTCATCACCGAGAACTTCCTGTCGGTCCCGCACCTGGTCGCGGGCACCGACCGCCTCGGCCTGATGCCGGAGCGCATCGCCCGCACGCACTCGGGCGCGGGCATCAGCATCGTCGAGCTGCCCGTCGAGCTCGGGTACCTGGTCGAGTCCTTGTGGTGGCATCCGATGCACGAACGCGACCCCGCCCACGCCTGGTTGCGGCGCCTGGCGGCCGAGGCGGGACGGGCCGTCGACCGGTGAGCCCGCAGCGGCGGGCCGCGCCGCGGTGACGACCGGCGAGGCTCCTCGCCAGGAAGCCGCAGACCGGTGCCGCTGCCGCGAATCACCGCACCGCGCGGCAGCGGCGTCCGGCCACGGTGGACACCGTGCGCACCACGTCGAGCGTCCGGAGCGACGGCTCGGGGCCGGTCCCGTCGTCACGTTCGACCGATCGCGACCGTCCGGTCGGTCGTCACGGGGAACGCTCGTCGGGTCGGCGGATTCAGGGCTGGGCACGGGTGATGACCAGCAGTCCGCGCACCGGTTGGTCCCCGACGCGTTGGTAGAGGTGCTCCCGGCCGGCGTCGAAGGTCGCGAAGTCGCCGGCACCGATCTCGACGGTGGCGCCGACGGGGCCGATGCGGATGCGGCCGGAGTGCAGGTGCAGGTGTTCGTGCGTCCCGCGCGGGTGCCCGGGGGAGTGCTGCGCTGCCGCGCCGTGCAGGCGGAAGTCGTAGATCTCCGTCGAAGCCGCCCGGTGGGCGGTGGTGTGCAGCAGCCAGGCTTCGACCGCCTCGCCGACCACGCGCGTCCCTTCGCCGCGGGGGACGACGCGTGGTGGCGCGACCGCGTCCGGCTCGGTGATCAGCTCGGCGAGACCTGCGTCGAGGGCCGTGGCCAACGCGTAGAGCGTGTCCAGAGTGGGGTTGCCGCCACCGGCCTCGATCTGGGTCAGCGTTGCCCTCGACGTCCCCGCGCGGCGCGCCAGCTCCACGACGGACAGGCCGTTCTGGCGGCGCAACCTGCGCAGGTTCCCCGCCAGCGGCACCTTCTGCACCTCGCTCATGCTGGCCAGTATGGCAGTCACGGTGACCACTGTGATAGACACCTGGTGGCAGCGGGAGGACGGTGTCAGCAGGGTTCGGCACGTCCCCGGATCGATCGTGCGGGCACGGCGGCGGATCCGTCGGGGCCGTGCGGCCACCCGAGGCGCGTTCATCCGCACCCGCGACGCGATCGGACGACGGTGGCCTGCGGGCACCACGGACCGCTGGGCACACCACCGCACCTGCGAACGAGGGAAGGCCCACCATGACCGATGTCGAGCAACTGCCGGAGCGCAGCCGGATCGTGCAGCAGCACCTGGCCGACGCGGGCCT
Organism: Saccharopolyspora gregorii; assembly: GCF_024734405.1. Lineage (NCBI taxonomy): Bacteria > Bacillati > Actinomycetota > Actinomycetes > Pseudonocardiales > Pseudonocardiaceae > Saccharopolyspora > Saccharopolyspora gregorii. The sequence continues at coordinate 2,628,722 of NZ_CP059556.1, forward strand.
GACCGCTCGCGTGCGGGAGCTGCCCGATTCGACCCGCACCGCCGCCGAGGCCGCCGCGGCGCTCGGCTGCGAGGTCGGCGCGATCGCCGGCAGCCTGCTGTTCCTGGCCGACGAGGAGCCGTTGCTGGTGATGACCAGCGGACGTCACCGCGTGGACACCGGCGTCCTCGCCGAGCAGCTCGGCGCGACGACCATCGAGATGGCCACCGCGAAGCAGGTCCGAGCCGTCACCGGCCAGGCCATCGGCGGAGTGGCGCCGGTAGGACATCCGGCACCGGTGCGCACGGTGATCGACGAGGCCCTGGCCGACCACGACACCATCTGGGCCGCCGCGGGAACCCCGCACGCGGTCGTGCCGCTGACCGTCGACCAGCTCACCGCGCTCACCGGCGGCCGGACCGTGCGGGTCGCGACGAACTGACCCTGCCGTCGGGGCGGCAGGCCACCGACCGCACCGCACCGGGTCGTGCGCGGGCGACGTTCGGGCCCGCTCCTCGGCCGTCCGCTGCGGCAGCACCTCGTCCGGCTTGCCGACGTCGGCGAGCGGCAGGGCGTCGACGAAGTCGATGCGGGCGGCGGCACCGGAGCGCTCGTCCGTCGCCTCCGGACTCCCGCGGCCGCCGTCCTGGGCGCACGGACAGCACCGACCCGAGGACCGAGCGTTGGCGGACCGGCCCGCTCGTGGGCGAGATCCGTCCCGGGCGGAAGGGGGAGTGCGAGATGGTCCGCTATCGCGCTCCGCGGCCTGGAGGCCGTCGGCCCGCGTGAGGTAGCTTCGCCTCGCCACGCGGTATCGACCGTGGTATCGGCAGCGTGACCGGGGCTGCCCGGTGTGGAGGAACGATGATCTCGCGCATAGGCGCATTCAGCCAGCTGGTCGGCCGCTGGTTCCCGCTGATCGTGTTGATCGCCGGGGCGATCGCGCTGTCCTTCCCGAGCACGTTCGCCGGGTTGACCTCGGTGGTTCCCTGGCTCCTCGCGGTGATCATGCTCGGGATGGGCATGACTCTCGAACCGCGGGATTTCGCCTACGTGGCGCGCCGTCCGGTGGCGTTCGCGATCGGGGTCGTCGCGCACTTCGTGATCATGCCGCTGCTCGCCTGGCTGCTGACCCTGGTCCTCCCGCTGAGCCCCGAGCTGGCCGTCGGCGTGATCCTGGTCGGCTGCGCACCCAGCGGCACCTCGTCGAACGTGATGGTGTTCCTGGCCAAGGGGGACACCGCGCTGTCGGTGGCGATGAGCAGCGTGTCCACCCTCGTCGCCCCGGTCGTGACGCCGTTCCTGGTGCTCTGGCTGGCCGGGAGCTACCTGCCGGTGAACCCGGCCGACCTGATCGTCGAAATCCTGCAGATCGTGCTGGTCCCGGTGATCCTCGGCTTCACCTTGCGGCGGATCGCCGGAACCGTGGTGGCGAAGGCGCTGCCGGTGCTGCCGCTGATCTCGGTGATCGGGATCACCGGCGTCGTGGTCGCCGTGGTGTCGGGCAGCGCGGACAAGCTGCTCAGCGTGGGGCCGATCGTGGTGCTCGCGGTCGTGCTGCACAACCTGCTCGGCGTCGTGCTGGGCTACGTGGCCGCCCGGGTGGTCGGCATCGACGAGGCGGCCCGGCGCGCGATCGCGCTGGAGGTCGGCATGCAGAACTCCGGCCTCGCGGCCAGCCTGGCCTCGACCTACTTCTCCCCGGTCGCGGCGCTGCCCGGCGCGATCTTCTCGGTGTGGCACAACATCTCCGGCTCGCTGGTCGCCACCTTCTGGGCCCGGCGCCCCGCCGCGGTCACCGGGACCGAACCGAGCCGGCAGGCGAGCAACGAGATATGACCTCGGCGGCTCAGCGCACCGGCCGGGCACCGCACCGCAGACCCTGAGCCGCGGGCCAGCACCTCGGGACGCTCCCCGGCGTCATCCGGTCCGCCACCGCCCGTTCCCTCGGGCTCGGTGAACGTCGATCCGGATTCGACGCAGCCGGGTCGTGGATGGTGCGGCGCCGGGACATGCAGTCGTTGCGCCCGCGGCGTGTCCTCCGAGCAGGGCCGGAGCCGGAGGGGAACGGCGGAGGGACAGTCGCGCATCCAGGTGCAGCGTTCGAGCACCCGTCAGGCCTCGTGGCCGAAGCGCATCAGGATGTGCGGGAATCCGTCGAGCTCCAGTTCTTCGGCGAGCGCCGTGCGCACTTCGCGCAACCGGAGCGGTTGGGTCATCACCGACGCGGCGATCCCGCGCGAGGTCGCCTCCAGCCACACGAGCTCCAGCGCTCGACCGATCCGCTCGTGATCGTCCGCGGTGTCACCGGTGCTGCAGAGGACGAGTACGGAGTCGTGCTCGAAGCGTGCCGCCAGCAGCGTCTCGTCGGGAAGTCTGGTGCGGTCGGTCACCAGGCCGACGGCGGGAAGACCGCGCCGGCCCAAGGAGCTCTCCGCGATGCCGGATTCCGGCTCCTGGCCGCCGGGTTCGTCCTCGTGCACGATCCAGTGGGCGAGTTCGCGCTGGTACGCGTCGTCGTCCTGCATCACGCGCGCCGCGTAGCCGAGCGAGCGCGCCACCGCGTGCGCCTCGGCCGTGTCCGTGATCCAGTGCGTCTCGCCGCGAGCGAGCCCGGCGGCGGCCCCCAGCGAGGTGCGTTCGGCCGGAGACAGCTGCCGTCCCGGGAAGGTGCCCCGGTAGCTGCGCCGGTGCTCGATGGCGGCGAAGCGACGTTCGGTCTCCTGCCCCGGGTGCGTCCGGTGGACCGCGGTGACCGTCCTGATGGTTCGGTCGCACCCGGGTTCCGCCACCTCGTGCACGTCCGGGACCAGGCCGAGGTGTTCCACCGCCAGCAGGAGGTTGGTCAGTGCGGTGCCCATCGAGAGCTCGCGGTCGCGTCCCAGCGGATCGTGCTCGTCGAGCAGGTCGACCGGGTGCCTGCGCAGTTCGGCCACGTCCTCGCGGACCGCGAACGTCCAAGGCCGTGCGTTGTGCACGGACGGGGCCGCCTCGACCGCGGCGTTCAGCACCGCGCGCTCCGCGGCGCTCCACACGTGCGCGCGGGGATTCCGCTCCGCCATCACCTGGACCGTTCCTCGTTCCGGGCGCTGGGGCTCGCCATCGCCCACCGCTGCTGGCCGACCTCGGGCTCGTGTTCTCGCATACCGCACCACCTGCGTTCCGTCCTTCCGGGCGCAGCGACCAGGATGTGCCAGGTCCCGGGGGCACGGCAGGGTCGTTGGGCCCCGGACCGACCTCTCCGGGACTCTCGACCCTGTCCCCCCGGGCATGCGGTGGGTGCACTCTGATGCCGTGCCGGAGGGTGTTCGCCGGGGCCGGCGATCGACGCGGGGGAGTGCACCGTGGTGGAACGGACGGTGGTGACCGGGATCGACGGGTCGTCCTCGGCCCTCCGCGCCGCTCGCTGGGCGGCCGGGGAAGCGCGCCGGAGGTCGGCGCGACTGCACCTGCTGCACTGCGACGTGAAGTCGCTCGTCGTCGTGCCCGACGCGCCGGTCGTGCCACCGCGGCAGATGTTCCTGGACAGCGTTCGGGAGGAAGCCGAGGAGTCCCTGCGCCTGGCGGGGGAGCAGGTGCGCGAGGTCGCGCCCGACGTCGTCGTGGAGACCGAGTTCCGCATGGAGGCTCCTTCGAGCGGTCTCGTCGAGCAATCCCGGCGAGCGGAGCTGGTGGTGCTGGGCAGCCGCGGGCTGGGCGGATTCACCGGGCTGCTGATCGGTTCCGTGGCCATCGCGGTGGCGGCGCACGCGCAGTGCCCCGTCGCGGTCGTCCGCGGCGAGCACGAACCGGACGGGACCGAACCGGTCGTGGTCGGAGTGAGCGGGTCCCGGCACGACGTCGCCGCCCTCGGTTGCGCTTTCGGGTTCGCGGCAGCGCGGGAGGTGCCCCTGCGCGCGGTCCACGCCTGGCACTCCCTGGCCGGCGACGAGGCGCGACTGCGACACCGGGTCGACGACGGATGGGCGGTGACCCGATCCGACGAGGAGCGCTTGCTGACCGAGGCGCTGGCGGGCTGGTCCGAGGAGCATCCCGATGTCGTGGTGCAGCGCTTCGCGCCGCTGGACAAACCGGTGCGGGCCTTGCTCTCGCACGCGGCGCAGGCGCAGCTCGTCGTGGTCGGAGCTCGTGGACGGGGAGGTTTCACCGGGTTGGTGCTGGGGTCCACGAGCCAACAGCTGGTGCAGCACTCGCCGTGCCCCGTGGTGATCGCGCGGTGAGGAACGTGCCGGGCGGGGAGGAGGCGACGATGACCGAGGCCGACCGGATTCTGGTGGGTGTCGATGGTTCCCGCGGCTCGCGGGCCGCGCTCCGGTGGGCGTTGCGCTACGCGGACCGCGCCGGAGGCGAGATCACGGCGCTGATCGCGTCCGGGATACCCGCGATGATCGACATCGCGATGCCGATGCCCGGTGAGGGAGCGGCCGAGCACGCGGCCGCGGTGTTGCGGCAGGCCGTGGCCGAGACGCGCGCCTCGGCCGATGACGGCCGCCACGTGCGTCGCCTCGTCGTCGAGGACCACGGCGCCCCCGCGCTGCTCGCCGAGGCGGCGAGCGCCGACCTGCTGGTGGTCGGGCACCGCGGTCGCGGAGGATTCGCCGGCGCGCTGCTGGGTTCCGTCGCGCAGCACTGCGTCCGCCACGCGCCGTGCCCGGTGGTCGTGGTCCGCGACGCGCTGAGCTCGTGAGGCCCTCTGCCCGTGACGCGTCACCGAGGTGCGGCGGGATCGGGCGACCGCTCCCCGGACGCGAGGTCGCGGGCGCACACCGCGCAAGTTCGCCGCCGCGCGCGGGAGTTCGTCGGCCGGAGTCACCGAACGACGGCCACCGGGCATCGCGCGTGGTGCAGCACCCCTGAGGCGACCGATCCCAGGAACAGGCCGCTGAAGCCACCGCTGCCGCGATGCCCGACGACCAGCAGCGGGGAGGTCGCGGCCGCGTCGACGAGAGCGGGTACGGGATGCGCGAGCACGGCGACGGCGCGTGCGCGGAGTCCCGGGTACCGGTTCGTCCACTCGGCGAGCTGCTGGTGCGCGTGCTGCTCGATCCGCAGCTGCGTCTCGTCGCGCTCGGCCGGAGGAAGCGAGGGCGCGAGCAACCCGGCCTCGTGCCAGGCCTGCACCGCCAGCAGTTCGCATCCCCGAGCCGCCGCGGCGTCGAGGGCGAAGCGCAGCGCGTTGTCGATGCCGGGGGAGTCGTCCAGACCCACCACGACCGGTCCGCCGGAGTGCACGACATCGCCGCGCACCACTACCACGGCGCCGGAAGCCCGGGTGGCCACCTCGGAACTCACCGAACCCAGCAAGGCATCGGCGAATCCGCCGAGCCCGCGGGAGCCCAGCACCAGCAGCCGGGCGGCTTCCTCGGCGCGCAGCAGCCCCTCGACGGGATGACCGGCACGGACCTCTGCACTGACCGGCACGTCCGGCGCCGCCTCCCGGCAAGCGGCCGCGGCCTCGCGCACGGCTTCGCCCGCGGAACCATCTCGGGCGGAATCGTCGTTGATCAGCAACACGTGCAGTCGCGTGCTGTGGCGCCGTGCTTCCCCAGCCGCCCACTGCGCTGCCTCGATGGAGCGGACCGAACCGTCGACGCCTGCCACGATCGCGTTCTCGGGCTGCGACATGGCGATGCCTCCTCGCCTCGACGTGCCTTCGCGGGTGGTCGGCCCAGCCGGGCCCCTCGCACGACGTCGCCAGGATGGCGCAACGGCCACCACCCGCGCAGGGACCGAAAGTCCTCGCGGGACGCGTCCATTCCTCGGCGAAGTCGCGCAGGAGGTCGGCGCGGGCGAGCAGCTCGGCCGCGGCCGAGCCTCGTTCGACGAAGCGGTCCACCACGACGTCCGGGTACCGCTCGCACCAGCCCGCGAGCAGCTCCGCCAGCAGCAGCTGCTCGCGGTGGCGCACCTCGTCCTCGGCCAGGCCCACCCGCAGCCACGTGGCGTCGACACCGACGACGTCCCAGGTGTGCACGACGTGCAGCGGGGCTTCCCAGGCCTCGGCCGCCTCGAACGCGTGCGCCAGCAGGAGTTCCGCCTCCCGCGAACCGTCCAGGCCCACGACCACGGGGCCGTCGACCAGCCCCTGCCCGCGGTCGCTCCTGCCCCGCACCACCGCCGTCGTGCTGTGGCCGTGCGCGGCGACGGCCAGCGCGACCGAACCGGCCAGCAGGCCGGTGAAACCTCCCAGACCTCGATCACCGACCACCACGAGCTCGGCGCCGCGCGATTCGTCGATCATCACCGATGGCGGGGTGCCGGGGCACGACTCGGTTTCCACCGGCACGCCGGGGCTTTCCGAACGCGCGGAGTCGGCGGCCGGGGCCAGCCACTTCTCCACCTCGACGCGCACCGGCGCGTGGTGCTCGCGAGGCCACGGCAGCCCGGGGATCTCCGGGAGCACGGGCAACGCGAACACGTCGGCGTAGACGATCCGCAAGGTGGTGCCCCGCCGAGCGGCCGCTCGGGCCGCCCACCGCACGGCACCGCGCGCGGTCCCCGAACCGTCGATGCCCACGACGACCGGATCTCGGGCGTCTCCGCTCATGTCGTCCCCCTGTTCCGGCTCGACACCCCGCAGCGAAGGGACGAGCGCTCCCGGCGCCTGCGGCGAACCGCTCGACCCGGCCACGTCCGACCGCGCGCGATTCCTGCGCCGCCCGCATCTCAGCAGGAGATCGGGCGCGCGCCTCGCATCGGCACCACGTCGGCGCTCACGCGGGAGGACGGACGACCAGCAGCGGACAGGGCGCGCAGTGGGCGAGCGCCCGGCTGGTCGACCCCAGCAGCATCCCGGTGAAACCGGCATGGCCACGGCTGCCGATCACGAGCAGTTCGGCGCGCGCCGCGTGGGCGAGCAGCGCCCGGACGGGGCGGTCGTGCTCGACCGAACGGTGCAGCTCCACGTCGGGGAAGCGCTCGGCGGCTCCGGCGAGGCGTTCGGCGAGCAGGCGGTGGGCATCCCGTTCCCGGTCGGAGTCCGAGATGCCGGAGGTGAGGTCGGTCCAGTCCTCAGCGGCGACCTCGCGCCAGGTGTGCACGGCCAGCAGCGGGACTCCGCGCAGGCCGGCCTCGTGCAGAGCCCAGTCGAGGGCGTGATCGGCGACCCCGGCGGAGTCCACGCCGACGACGATGCCGCCCTCCCGGCCGGGCCCGCGCGACTCGCGCACGACCGCCACCGGGCAGCCGGCGAGCGCGATCGCCGCCTCCGCCGTCGAGCCGAATTCGAGCCGCGCTCCTGACTCGTCGAGCCCGTGGCTCCCGACGACGAGCAGGTGCGCCGCGGTCGACTCCGCGACCAGCCGCTCGGCCGCGTCGCCGCGCTGGACGTCCCCGCGGACGTCCACGGCCGGCGCACGTCCGCGCGCGGCCCGCTCGGCGGTGTCGAGCACGTCGCGGGCTCGGAGGCGGGCTCCTTCGTCGTCCCGCGGGGTGACCTCGCCCGGCAGCACCGCGAGCAGCCGCACCGGAAGCCCCCGCAGCTCGGCTTCCCGGGCGGCCCACTCCACTGCGCCGAAGGCGGGGGCGGATCCGTCCACACCGACCACGATTCCTGCCTTCCGCTGTCCGGTCACGATCGCGCACCTCCCGGCATCGGCCTCGCAGCGAAGGTACGACCGGGCCGCGCGGGACGCGATGCGGCGGCGGTCGTTCAGCCCGCGGAGCGGTTCCGCCGATCCGCCGTGGCGGTGCCCGGCCCCGTCCTGTCGCGGCGGACCCGCACCCGAGCGGCCTCCCCCCGCTCCCAGCGGAACGTCGCGCCGTCACCGGGGGCCAGCTCCACCTCGCAGTCCCCGCAGGCGCACCTGATCGAGCCGCCGGTGGGGCCGCCTCGGCCGACCCGCACCACCGCGGTGCGGCCGGTGACCGACAGGGACACCGGGTGCTCCCGGTAGCGCAGGTCGAGCTCCAGCTCGCCCAGCTCCGGTGGCCAGCACGGGTTGAGCCGCAGCGCCTCCTGCCTGGCCTCGACCCCGGCGAAGCAGCGCTGGAGCAGGTCGATGCTCCCGGCCATCGCGGCGAGGTGGACACCTTCGCGGGTGCTGCCGCCGCGGGTGTCGTGCACGTCGGCCTCCAGCACCCGGTGGAAGTGCTCCCACGCCCGCTGCCGGTCGGACCTGGCCAGCACCCAGGCGTGCACCACGGAGCTGAGGGTCGAGCCGTGACTGGTGCGCCGCAGGTAGTGCTCGATCGTCTCCGGGATCCGGTGGGCCGGGAACGGATAGCCCAGTCCCGCGAGGACGTCGCGCAGCTCTTCCGCGGACAGCAGGTAGAACAGCATGAGCACATCGGCCTGCTTGGAGGCCTGGTAGCGGTTCGGGTCGTCGCCCTCGGCCTCCAGGATGCGGTCCAGGCGACGGATGTCGCCGTAGCGCCGCCGGTAGCCGTGCCAGTCGAGCTCGGCCAGCTCGTGGTAGCCCTCGAACTGGCTCGGGATGCCGTCGTGGAAGGGCACGAACAGCTTGCGGGACAACCGCTTCCAACGAGCGAGCTCGGCTTCGCGCAGTCCCAGCTCGGCCATGAGCTCCCGTCGGCGCTCCGGCGCGAGAACGGTGAGCACCCGGACGGCCGTCCGGCACAGCCACGCGAGCATGACGTTGGTGTAGGCGTTGTTGTCGATCCCGGCGGTGGCGGCGCCCGGGTAGGCGGTGTGGTATTCGTCCGGGCCGACCACTCCTTCGACGACGTAGCGGTCCCGGCTCGGGTCGTAGCGGGCGAGGCCGGCGGCGAACCGGGTGATGTCCAGGATCAGCTCCGCGCCGAAGTCGCGGAGGAACGCCGTGTCCGCGGTCGACTGGTAGTAGTGCCCCGTGTTGTACGCGATCGCGATGCCGATGTGCCGCTGCAAGTGGGTGTCGTCGGTCAGCCACCGCCGCGATCGCGGGTTGAGGTGCAGGCGTTGGCTCTCCTCCCGGCCGTTGCTGCCGCTCTGCCACGGGAACATCGCGCCGGCCCGCCCGGCGCGGCGTGCGGCGCTGCGCGCCTGGTGCAGCCGCCGGTACCGGTACAGCAGCAACGCGCGAGCCTCGTCGGCGGCGCGCAACGCCAGAACCGGCAGCACGAACAGCTCGTCCCAGAACACGTGGCCCCGGTACGCCTCGCCGTGCAGACCCCGAGCGGGGACGCCCACGTCCAGGTCGGCGCTGTTCGGCGAGATCGTCTGGAGGAGGTGGAACAGGTGCAGGCGCACCGCGCGGCGGATGTCCCCGGCGCCGCGGATCCCGCAGCGGAAGGCCCGCCACGACTTGAGCCAGGCCGCTTGGTGCGTCTCCAGCAGCGATTCGAACCCGCCGGCCTCGGCGACCAGCTCCGCGGACTCCGCCGCCGGCTCCGAGATCGCACGGTCGCGCGAGGTGTGCAGTGCCACGACCTTCTCGATCACGACGCGCTCGCCGGGCCGCGCGGCCACCACGAGCTCGTGCGCGATGCGGTCGGCTTCCACCACGGTCGTTCGCGGAACGTTCGGCTCCCGGCCGTCGGTCCTGACGCGGGTGCGTGCCGCTTCGGCGACTTCGATGCGCGACCAGGCGGTGCGAGCCCGCAGGCCGAGGGTTTCGGGCGAGTGCTCGTGCACCTCGAATCCGGTGAGGTGAGCACCCTCCAGCGCTTCGTACCGGGCGACTCCGGTGTTGCGCACCCGGCCGTCGAGGCCGCTGCGGAAGGTGATGGTGCTGCTGTGGTCCTCGGGAACGAGCGTGGTCTCCAGCGCCGCCAGGTGCGGGAGTCCCATGTGGACGATGCGGCGCTGCGTCAAGGTCGTGGTGCGCCCGGCCCGGTCGCGGAACCGGCACCGCCTGCTCAGCAGCCCCCGTTCGAGGTCCAGTGCGATCTCGTGCTCCAGCAGCGTGCACCGGCTCAGGTCGAACCAGTCGCCGTCGTCGAAGCGGAACGTCAGCGGCAACCAGTTCGGCAGGTTCACCATCGACTCCGTGGTGATCTCCTGCCCGGCGACCTCGGCGGTCCGGCGGTCGTAGCACCCCGCCGCGTACGTGCCGGGGTAGTGCACCCCGTCGTCCTCCGCCTCCGGAGCCGCCCCGCGGGTGGCGAAGTAGCCGTTGCCCAGCACGCACAGCGCCTCCCGCCGCCCCTCGTCGGCGGGGTCGAAGCCGCTGAACGTCCACGCGCGATCATCGGTCATCAGGACCGGCCTCCGCTCAGCCGCTCCGGCCGGGGCGCGCACCTTCCGGTGGCACCACGGCGACCGGGCAGGCAGCCCGGTGCAGCACGCCGCGCGAGACCGATCCCAGCAGCGCCTCGGAGAACCCACCGGATCCGCGACGCCCCACGACCAGCAGGCGGGCACCGCTCGCGGCCTCGGTCAAGGCGGAGATCGGGTCCATCGAGCTGGTGAGGCGGCGCACGGTGACGTCGGGGTGGTCCGGGGCGAACCCGGCCACCGCTTCAGCGAGTGCGCGCTCCGCGCGCTCGACCAGTTCCTCGCGGTCCGGGTGCTCGAACGGGCCGGGGATGAACGCCGAATCCGGCGCCGCCTGCACCGCGACCACGTCGCAGCGCAGCGCTTCCGCCGCCTCGCAGGCGAATTCCAGGGCGCGGTCCCCCTGGACCGACCCGTCGACACCGGCCACGACGGTTTCGCGCCGCACCTGCTCGGCCGCCCCGCGCACCACCACCGCCGGGCACGGGGAGCGCGTCGCGACTTCCAGGGCCACCGAGCCGAGCACGGCGTCGTGCAGCGCCCGGTGTCCACGCGATCCGAGCACCAGCAGCGATGCGTGGCGCGCCACTTTCAGGAGCCGGGGAACGGCCCGGCCGGTCCGCGCCTCGACGCGCACTCGTCGAGGCGGGCGTTGCGTTCACGGATCTGCGCGGCGAGGTCGGTCAGCCAGCCGGGACGGGTCCCGCCCGGATGCGGCCCGGTGCCGATGGTGATCAACAGCAGCTCGTCGCCGCAGAGCGCCGCGTTCGCGCAGGCCCACTCGACCGCGCGCTCGGATTCGGGTGTGCCGTCCACCGCGATCGCGCACCCCGGCATCGCATCCCCCTTTCCTCGTTCCCAGGCTGGCAAAGGCACCTGCCCGGGGCATCTCGGCGTCCGGTCTCCTTCGGCGGTGGCGAGCGGGCGCGGGTGGAACCGCTCGGCGCGCCGCTCCGCGATCGCGGCGGGAGCGGGCGGCGGCCATCGCGGGACCCCGGCACGTGCGGCGGTGCGCAGGCATGGACGAAAGCCCGTTCCGGGCGCCCTTCGGCGGTGCGACCGTGAGGTGGTTCCTCGTGGAGGAGGTGGCATGAGCAGTGCCCGGCCCGGTCCGGTCGTCGCGGGGTTCAGCGGAACGCCCGGATCCCGGCAAGCGCTGCGGTGGGCGTGCCGCGAAGCCGCGGTGCGGCGGCGAGAACTGCACCTCGTGCGCGCGTTCTCCACGCCGCTGGAGGAGCTGACGCGGATCCACTTCCCCGCCGAGCCCGTCGACTTCGGACTGCTGCACGCGGACGTGGAGCACGAGGTGAGCGGGACGGTCGCGGAGTGCGCGCGGGACTGGCCGGAGTTGACCATCACGGGCGAGAGCCGGCTCGGGCACCCCGCGCTGGTGTTGCGGGAAGCCGCGGAGGACGGCGACCTGCTCGTGCTCGGACCCGCACAGCACGGGCGGCTGCACCACTGCCTGCTCGGATCCACGTCCGACGAGCTGCTGCGGGGCTCCGCGGTGCCCGTCGTCTTCGCCCGCGGGACGGAGTGGGCGGAACGCCACCGAGTCGTGGTCGGCGTCGACGGCTCCCGGATCAGCGCCCGGGCCGTGGGATTCGCCTTCGACCACGCGGCGCGGCACGGTGCCGAACTCGTCGCGGCTCTCGCCTGGGACGAGTTGCCGCGGGACGCGATCGCCCCGGCCAGGTGGAGCCTCGATTGGACCGACGTCACCCGCGGCTGCGAACGGCAGCTCGCCGAGTCCCTCGCCGGGTGGCAGGAGCAGTACCCCGACGTCCCGGTGCGGCACGAGGTCACGACGACGGAACTCCCGGCGGAGCTGCTGCTGCGCCACGCACGGGAAGCGGGGCTCGTGGTCGTGGGACGGCACGGCCGGTTCCTGATGCACGCGGCGATGGTGGGCTCCACCGGCCGTGCGGTCGCCCACCGGGCGCCGTGCCCCGTCGCCGTCGTGCCCTGACGCACGCGGCCCGGTCCCGGTGCCCGGCGGCTCGCCGGTTCGGACTCAGGTGCCCAGGGGCTCGCCGGTTCGGACTCAGCCGCCTGGCAGCAGGACGGCGGCCCCGTGCACGCGATCGTCGGCCAGGTCCCGCAGCGCCGCGTCGGCCCGGTCCAGCCGGTACGGCGTGGTCGTCACCCGCAGGCGGTGCTGGTCGGCGAAGCGCAGGAAGTCCACCCCGTCGCCCCGGGTGTTCGCGGTGACGCTGCACAGCGCGCGTTCGTGGAACAGGTGCCGCTGGTAGTCGAGCTCCGGGATCGTCGTCAGGTGGATGCCGGCGATCGCCAGCGTCCCGCCGCGCCGCAAGGCGGCCAGCGCCACGGGAACCAGCTCGCCGACGGGGGCGAACAGCACCGCCGAGTCCAGCGGTTCCGGTGGTTCGTCCGCCAAGCCACCGGCGGTGGCCGCCCCCAAGTCGAGCGCGAGCGCCCGTGCGCGCGCGGACCGGGTGAGCACGTGCACGCGTGCGCCGCCGGCCACGGCGACTTGGGCGGTCAGGTGGGCACTCGCGCCGAACCCGTACAGGCCCAGCACTCCGCCCGCGGGGACCTGAGCTCGGCGCCACGCCCGGTAGCCGATCACCCCGGCGCACAGCAGCGGTGCGACCTCGGCGTCGGTGTACCCGGCAGGCAACCGGTAGGCGTAGGCGGCGGGCACCGTGGTGAACTCGGCATAGCCCCCGTCGGCGTCCCAGCCGGTGAAGCGCGAGCGGGGGCAGAGGTTCTCCCTTCCCCGCAAGCAGAACCCGCATCGCCCGCACGTGCCCCGCAACCACGGGATGCCGACCCGTTCGCCCAAGTCGAAACCGGTGGCGGCCGGGTCGCAGGCCACTACTTCTCCGACGACTTCGTGGCCCGGCACGACGGGCCGGCGGTGGGCGGGCAGGTCGCCCTCGGCGAGGTGCAGGTCGGTGCGGCACACCCCGCAGGCCAGCACCCGCACCAGCAGCTCGCCGGAGTCCCGGGACGGGACGGGGCGCAGCACCCAGCGCAACGGCTGCTCCGCGAGCGGACCGGGCTCGCGCACGATCCACGCGTTCATGGTGTCGGCGATGGATGCCATCCCGTCCTCCCGGGGCGGCCCGCCGGGTCCGTCCGGGCCGCCGGCCTCGACCGATGTCCTGCGGGTACCAACCTGGCACGCGCCGAACCGCTGGTACCAGAGAACATCGGCCCCGCTCCCCGCGGCGGATTCCGATCGGCGGGAGCGTCGTTTCCCGGAACGCGGGCGGCGGGCATCCCGGAGCGGCAGTCGATGCGGCGGCCGGGTGCCGGCGGCGATCGACCCGACGCGACGGGGGAGCGGTGGTAGTGGTCCGCATCGATCCGCACGAGCACGGCGCGGCGTTGTTCGACCTCGACGGGGTGCTGACCGACACGGCCTCGGTGCACCGCGCGGCGTGGAAGCGGCTGTTCGACCAGTACCTGGCGGGTCGAGCGGAGCGTCCCGGCCCGTTCACCGAGGAGGACTACCTGTGCCACGTCGACGGCAGACCTCGGGACGACGGTGTGCGCGCATTCCTGGGATCCAGGGGGATCGACCTCCCGGCCGGTTCCCCATCCGACCTTCCGGGGCGCGAAACGCTGGTAGGGCTGGGAAAGCTCAAGGACCGGTACTTCCGCGACGCGGTCGGCGCCCACGGCGCGCGTGTGCTGGACGGTGCGGTGGAGCTGGTCACGTCGTTGCGCGCGCGGCGCGTGCGGACGGCGGTCGTGTCGGCCAGCCGCAACTGCGCGCTGGTGCTGGACGGTGCGGGCATCACCGGGTTGTTCGACGTCTCGGTCGACGGCGTCGTGGCGGCGGAGCTGGGCCTGCGCGGCAAACCGGATCCGGCGACGTACCTGGAAGCCGCCCGCAGGCTCGGGTGCGCTCCCCGGCGATCAGCGGTCCTCGAGGACGCGGCGGTGGGTGTCCGGGCCGGTCGTGCCGGCGGGTTCGGCCTCGTCATCGGCGTGGCCACCGCCGCGGACCCCGGATCCCTGCGAGATTCCGGCGCGGACGTGGTGGTGCGTTCGCTGCGCGAGGTAGCGGTGGTCGGCGCATCGCCTTGCGAGGGCTGAGGATGCCGCCGTCCTCACCGGACCAGGGCGACCGGGCCACGTCGCGTGGTGCAGCATTCCGATGCCCACCGAGCCCACCAGGGGCCGCTGAAGCCGCCGTTGCCGCGATGGCCCCGTCGCCCGCCTCCTCCCCGTCACCCGCGCCTGGGGTGAGGAAGCCCTGACCGCCCACCGGGCGTTCCACCGCGCCCTCTACGCCGCCTCGCACAACGACGTGCTGATCCGGATGCTCGACGACGTCTGGGACAAGTCCGACCGCTACCGGCGGATCGGGCTGGAACTCCCGCCCGGCGACGAACCCCGCACCCGCGACCACCGCGAACACCACGAGCTGTGCGACCTCATCGCCGCCGCCGATGCGCCTGGAGCGCGCGAGCTCATGCGCGCGCACATCGAGCGCAGCCTCACCGGCTCCGCCATCGACGCCCTCGAACGCCGGGAACGCCGGGAACGCCGCAGCTTCCCGGAAGCGGGCTCCGAAGCCAGCTGATACCGGCGCCGAATCCCGGTATCACGCGCCTTCTTCGTTGCAGGTCAACGACCTCGGTGGCCTGATCACGGCCGGATGCGTGCGCATGTGGCCTTCGGACGTGCTGGAATCAGGCTTGTCCCCTCACCGCGTGCTCCGGCCGAATTGCGTTGCCAGGAAGGCGGTCTGGTCGCGCACCGCGTGCTCGAACAGGTCGCCCACGTAGATGTCGAAGTGGTCGCCCTCGTAGCGGCCGACCTGCACGTGGTCCTGTCCGGCGGCGAGCCGGGCTGTGGTGTCGGCGGGTGCGGCCCGGTCGTCCTCGCACACGCACAGCAGGGTGGGCGCGGTGATCTTCGGCAGGTCCTTTCCCGGCCGGTACAGCGGTAGCCGCAGCGCCAACCGGGCCGCGACCCCGTTGGCGCTGTCGGCCCCGCCGTCGGGTCCTTTGAGGACGCCCCAGAGGGTGTCGCGGCCGACCCCCGTGTCAGCGGGCCGGAAGGGATCGCCACCGGTCTCGACGTTCTTCGACAGCTCCCTCCCCAGCGACGACATCTTGGTCACGGCCGCGGAGGTCCGGGGGGAGAGCCGGGTTCCCGGGGGCAGCAGCCGCGAGGCTTCGGCGATCGTGGTCGGCGACACGAGGTAGGCGGGCATCCACCACACGCCCACCACCGGAGCGAGCACCGGCTTCGCGCCGAACAAGGACCCCACGGTGTCGAGCACCCCGGCGGCGATGAGCCACAGCATGCTCAACGGTGAGCTGCGGAGACGTGAGAACAGCGAAGCCGGGCCGTCGGTGAACGGGCACTGGGCCACCACAGCGGCCAGCTGGTGGTCCTCACTCGCGATCCGCAGCGCATGGCCTCCGCCGAACGAGGTTCCCCACACCGCGATCCGATCGGTGTCGACGCCTGGCAGCGACCGGCCGAAGGCCAGTGCGGCTCGCCAATCGTCGAGCTGATCATCGATGTCGAGCAGCTGTCGCGGCGAGCCCTCGCTGGCCCCCAGGTACCGGTAGTCGAACACCAGCACCATCCAGCCCTGCTCGGCGAACCGCTCCGCGAACGCGTCCAGCCGCCACTCCCGCACCGCGCCGAGTCCGTGCGCCATGACCACCAGAGGTCGCGGTCCGCCCGCTTCGGCAGGGGTGTACAGCCACGCCGCGCACTGCCGGCCACCGGACTCGAACCGGACATCGCGCCGCGTGGTGGCAGCGCCCGGGTGCTGGCCTGGTGTCGTCTCCATCGCCCCTCCTCGGAGGTCCTCACCTATCTTGATCGCCATTCAAGAACGGAGGCGAGGCTACGATCCTCTTGAACGGGAGTCAAGAAGTGGTGCGCTCGGAACCTGCGCCCGGTGTGGGCGGCAGCGGGTGGCGTGACGGAAGCCGGCGGGGCGCCTCCTGCTGCTCAGCGAAGCGGCGAGGCAAGGTTGGCGGGTTCTTGAACACCTGCCAAGATGCCCGGATGGCTCGTAACCGCCGCCCGGTCCCCAAGGAGCAGAAACGCGACGAGCTGCTGGCCGCTGCAGCGCGACTGCTCGTGATCGACGGCTACGAGGCCACCTCGATGAGCCGGCTCGCCCAGCACGCCGGTGTCGCCCCGAACACGCTCTACTGGTACTTCCGCGACAAGGACGAACTGCTCGTGGCCGTCGCCGACCGCTACTTCCAAGCGCTGCTGCACGAGCACGCCTCGCTGGCGGACCGTCCGCTCGCCGAGCAGTTCCGCTGGTTGATCGAGAGGCTGCGGCCGGTCAAGCACCTGGTCGCCACGGTGCACAACCGGGTCGCCGTCTCGGAGTCGGTCCGCGAGTGGCACACCGGCTTCCACCGGCGCTTCGAGGACCTCTTCGAGCGACAGCTCGCCGACTCCCTGACCGCCGAGCACCGCACCGCGCAAATCGCTGCCGCGACCTTCGTCCTCGAAGGCGCGATCACCCACAGCATCGACGAGGCCACCACGGAACAACTCTGCGAGATCACCGCCGATCGCCTGCACCGGGCGGCCGAGGCGGAGCGATCTAGGAAGTGACGCGGCAGGGGTCTGCTGCTGGGAGCTGGAGCGGTATCGGGGCCGCGCCGAGCATTCGCTGCCATGCGGGTCGGAATGTCGGCTCCCTGCCGGCTGTTCAGGTGACGATGTCGGCGAGCCGGGTGATCTCGTCGGGGTCGTCGGTGGCGGGAACGAAAATGATCTCGTCGACACCGAGGCCGGTGTAGACGGTGATGGTCTGCTCGATCGTCTCCCTGGTGGTGCAGAGCACCGCGTTGGTGGCGATCTCCTTCGGGGCCAGCCGGTAGAAGTCCTGGATGTTCGCCCGTCCGGCCTCGGTGTCGCCCAGTGCGAAGTAGGCGAGCACGACGAGTTTCGGGGCGCCCTGGCGGCCTGCCTCCTGCCAGGCCCGCTTCGCCGCCTCGAAGCGCGGCGCCGTCATGGCCGGCGGCAGCGAACCGCCGATGTAGCCCTCGCCCCAGCGCACCATGCGGTCCAGCGCGCGAGCGGTGTACCCGCCGAACAACATGGGGACCCGCCGGGTACCCGATGGCACGGCTGGGTTCGGTCCGTTGCCGACCGGGGCGCCGGCCCAGACCTCGCGGTAGGTCGCCAGGTCGGATTCCAACCGCGCGCCGCGACCGTGCAGCTGGTGCCCGGGCACGGTGAACTCGTCTTCGCGCGAGCCGACGCCGACGCCGAGCGTGAGACGGCCGCCGGAAACACCGTCGATGCCCGCGATCTCCTTGGCCAGCAAGGCACCAGGCCACGTCGGGGCCAGCAGGACCGCGCTGAGCAGTCCGATCGTGGTGGTCGCCCCCGCCGCGGCCGCGAGCGCGACGGTGTCACTCACGCCCGGGTACGCGTAGCGCCCGGTCGTGGCGAGGGTGGAGAACTCCGCTTCCTCAGCCCGCGCGGCCCAGCGCGGAATGGTCGATGCGGTGACATCACGCACCTGATTCGGAAGTCCGATGCCGATCTGCACAGCGATTCCTCTCTGCGGTTGGGGCGATCCGCCGGTCAGGGCGTGCCAGGAAGGGAGCGGAAGAATTCCCGGACGTCGGCGATGAGCACCTCCGGTGCTTGCAGGGCGGGGAAGTGCCCGCCCTGGTCGTGCTCCCGCCAGCGTGTGACCACATTGGACAGTCGTGCCAGGTCCTGGATGGCGTTGTCCCCGGGGAAGTTCGCCACCGCCGTCGCAGCGCCCGATGGCGACGGCCTCCCCGCCAGCAGCTCGGCTCCGGCCTCGAAGTAGAGGCGTGCCGCCGAGCCCGCGGTCCTGGTCAGCCAGAAGATGGTGACGTTGGTCAGGATCGCGTCCCGGTCGACGGGGGTCTGCTCGGTCTGCTCGGGGTCGTAGTCGACGAACCACTCCAGGTTCCAGGCCAGCTGCCCGACCGGCGAGTCGTTGAGCGCGTAGGCGATCGTCTGCGGGCGGGTGCTCATCTCGTGCAGGTAGCCCGAGCGCCCGTACCACCACCGCTCGTGGGCGAGCGCCCGTTCGCGATCGGCTTCGCCGAGCAGTTCACGTTCGTCGGGGGACATGGGCCAGGCGGCGAAGGCCAACGCGTTGACGTGGACCCCGATCACCCGTTCACCGGCCACCCGACCCAGCTCGGGTGCGATGAGGCTGCCGAAATCCCCGCCCTGGACCGCGTAGCGCTCATACCCCAGCCTGCTCATCAGCTCGGCCCAAGCGCGGGCGGTGCGGTGGACACCCCAGCCGCGCTCGTGGGTCGGACCGGAGAAGGCGTACCCGGGCAGCGAGGGCGCGACTACGTGAAAGGCCGCGGCAGGGTCGCCGCCGTGTGCGCGGGGATCGGTCAGCGGTCCGAGGATGGCGTGGAAGTCGGCGACCGTGCTGGGCCACCCGTGCGTGATGATCAGGGGCGTCGCGTCCGGCTCGGGCGAGCGGACGTGCAGGAAGTGGATGTTCTGCCCGTCGAGCTCGACGGTGAACTGCGGGTGCGCGTTCAGCGCGGCCTCGTGAGCTCGCCAGTCGTAGCCCTCGCGCCAGTGATCGGCCAGATCCCTCAGCCATGCCTTGTTGACGCCGTAGGACCAACCGGCGCCGGGCAGCTCATCGGGCCAGCGGGTGCGGTCCAGCCGCTCTGCCAGGTCCACGAGGTCTTCGTCAGGGATGTTGATCCGGAATGGGCGAGGTTCGGATGCCATTCGACTCTCCTGGGTTGTGAAGTCCGCACTGCGGCGGCAAACCGCGGACGGTGGTGTTGGGCGCGCGGCGAAGGTGCGACCCTGCGCGTGGAGAATTCAGCGACATGTGAACAGCGGGGAGAACATGTCGCAGTGGTGAGATGCCGCGGCAATGCGAGTGCCCGGGTGATCGTGCGGCGATGTGGCCGGCCGTCGGCCGCAGGTCGAGCTGCTGGTCGGCGAGTCGGGTGGGGTCGGCCCGGCTAGCGGGGTTCAGGCGCCGTTCTCGACCAGTGCCTTGAGCCGCGGCAGGGTCTTCTCGATGCCCTCGGCGTTCCAGCGGGGCCACGGTGTGCGCACGAGTAGTCCGCGGACCGGCGAGGTGGTGAGGTCGCAGGTCTCGGTCACCCGCGTGTCGCCGTCGACCTCGTCGAGTTCGTAGCGCCAGCGGTGCTTGCCGGGGTGGCACCACGCGATGCGCCGATCCGCCTCGAACTCGACGACCGTGTTGACGATCCGGTAGTGCACGCCGAACAGCTTCATGGCTGTCTTGAACGTGTCGCCCAGGTTCAGCCGGACCGGGCCCGAGACCGTGTTCCGCACGGTGCCCGAACCGTCGAAATCGGCGTGGCGGTGCGGATTGGCGAGTGCGGAGAACACCGCCGAGGGTGGTGCGGCGATGATGATGTCGCGCGAGATCAGAAGTGGGCGGGGTGCGGAGGGCATTCGGTTCTCCTGGTTCACCTGTTGCGAGCCGAAGCGCTCACATGACAACATATTGTCATGTCCGACAAGCTAGCGAGACGACAACATGTTGTCAAGAGCGGTGATCAAGCATGCGATGCCTACGCCGCACTGGTCGACCAGGTCGGCAGGCTCGCCGACGTCGTCGAGGCGGTCGGCAACGGCATCGCCCGGCCCACCGGTCAGAGCTTGGCGCGTTGGCAGGTCCTGGCCGAGGTCGAGCACGAAGCCGCCCCGGTGGGGGCCATCGCCTGCCGGCTCGGCCACACGCGCCAGGGCGTGCAGCGCGTCGCGGACCTGCTCGTCGAGGACGGCCTCGCGTGCTATCGGCCCAACCCCGCGCACCAGCGGGCCAAGCTGCTCGAAGTCACCCCGACCGGCCGCGCCGCCCTGCACAGGATGCAGGCGGCCTACACCCACCTGGCCCTGCGCACCACCGAAGGCCTCGACCCGGAACGGCTCGACCTCGCACGCGAGACCCTCGGCGAACTACAGCGCCGCCTCGAATCCGAGCTGCCCTGACCTGTCGGCGCCCCGGGCGCGCATGCCGGAGACCGGCGGTTGCGCCGCGTGTACTTCTCAGCCGCCGAATACCACCTCGATGTCCGCCGCCGCGTAGTTGGCGGCGTAGGAGCGCTGCGGGCGGGGCCGGGTGTGGTGCTCCTGGAGCTTGTCGAACATGTCCTTCTCCCGAACGGTCAGGTAGCGGCCCGCTGGCGTGCCGCAGGATGGCCTGGACGTCGGGAAGGGCATCTCCGCGTCGGCCATCCGGGTCGACGCCGTGTGCCGCACGTCGTGCAGAGGTTCGTGCCCGGCTTTTCGTTGGCCCGCTGGAGAATTCGTCGCATCGGCCGATGCGACACCGGCCGCGCCTCGTCCGCCACAACGGCTCGTCAGGACCGGGTATCCCATCCGCCGTCCAGGTGTAGCGCGGCAGGTTCCGGATCGCCTCCGGCGATACCGGAACCGCTTGGCGCAGTCGGGTGCCCTTGGGTACCCCGTACACCCGAGCCCCGGCCCGGTCCACGTCGCCGATGGTCACGCCCAGCAGCTCACTGGCCCTGACTCCACTGGACGCACAACAGCGCCCGGTCCCGGTCGCAGGTCATCGCCGGATCGCAGCGCGCGGTCCCAGTCGCGCAGGTATCCGGACCACGTCGGGGACAGTTCCCCGGTGAGCCGACCAAGATCGAGAACGGGCATCGGAAACCTCCGAAGTCAAGTGGTCCAGCAACGGCGTGCTCGACTTCGAAGAACCGACCAAGATCATGAAAAGAGGGCCTTCGCAGTGTCTGACCTGCGAAGGCCCTCTAGACCGTCGGGACGGCGGGATTCGAACCCACGACCCCTTGACCCCCAGGGGCGCCCGTGAATTGGCGTGACCTGCGGAAATGGAGAATCTGCTGGTGTAGCGGTGTCGTTGGGCGTTGTTCGGTGTGCTTGTGGTCGGTTCGGTTGTGCCGGTTCCTCCCGTTTTCCTCCCGATGTTGTGGTCAAAACCGGTTGTGGGAAGGCAGATCTGGTTGTCGAGTGTTCGGTTCACCAGGCGGTGGGGTGGGCGCGTAGGCGGCGTGCGAAGGCTGCGGCGGGGGTGTCGTGGTTGAGGATGAAGTCGTCGCGGAACAGACCGTAACGGGGCTACGACCACGACAAGTACCGCAACCTGTTGCGACAACGGGGAATCCAGCCCTTGATCAGCCGCCGAGGCACCCGCAACAACAACCAACCCGTCCGCTGGGCCGTTGAGCAAACCCTCGCGCTACTGCACCAGTGCCGCCGCCTGGCCGAACGCTGGGAACGCCGCACCGACATCTACCACGGCTTCCTCACCCTCGCCTGCGCGCTCATCACTTGGCTCTGACACCCACCCCAATTACGTTAGGAGCTCGAAGGCCGTGCCGTCAGGTGGCCAGATGGTCCTCGTTGTTGATCTGACACATGCCGGGGAGCCGGCGAAGGCATACTGTCGTGTGATGGGCTTGCACAACGAAATTTCGGATGGCTTGTTCCTGGGGCCGGTGGTTCAGGCTGGCACGGTAGGAGCGGTTCATCTTCCGGTTCCTGCTCTCGAAGCGATGGATGGCCTGCCTGCCGGTCAGGACCTTGTCGGACGGAACGTCGAGACCGAGCAGGTGCTGGCCGCGCTAAATCCTGCCTCCGGAGGTCCCCCAGTGGTGATGGCATCGGGCCCGCCAGGGGTCGGTAAGACCGCGTTCGTGGTCCGGGCTGCGTACCAGGCCGTGAAGACCTTGGGCTGGTTTCCCGGCGGAGCGCTGTTTCTGGAGATGCGTGCCCACGCGGAGGACGAGGGTATGCGACCGGACATGGCGCTTGGCGAGGCGTTGAAACGGTTGGGAGTGTCGGACAACCAGGTGCCCAGTGGCCTCGAGGCTCGCAAGGTGCTGTATCGGACGGTCCTAGAAAAGCGCGGGCGTGGCCCGGTGCTGGTGGTGCTCGATGATCCGGCGAGTGGACGGGATGTCGAGGCACTGCTTCCCGGACCGGGGGCTCACCGAGTCCTGGTCGCTAGTCGGTCCGCCTTGGCAGTCAGTCCTCCACCGCGGCGTATCGACCTTGACGTGTTAGGGCTGACATACGCGGTTGACGTGATCGAGTCTACGTTGAAGGCGGCGGACTCGAATGATGACCGTGTGGCCGCTGATCCCGTAAGTTCCGAGCGTCTGGCCAGACTATGCGGGCAGTTTCCGCTTTCTCTCCAAATCGTCGCGGAAATGCTGAGTGCTGACCCCGGGCAACCAATCGAGGAACTGGCGGACCGCTTTGAATCGCGCGCTACTCGTTTGGGTAACCTGGAGTACCGTGATGGTGCGGTCACGCGGAGCCTTCGTGTTTCCTTTGATCTGTCGTATCAGCGCTTGCACGCAGATCAGCAGCGCATGTTCCGACTGCTAGCGGTGAATCCAGGGCCCCACGTGCACACGGAAGTCGCAGCCGCTCTTGCCGATTGCACACTCGAGCAAGCCCGACGGTTACTTGAAGAGTTGCACCGAGCTCGCCTCCTGCGTACCGCGAGCGCGCGTGGCTGGTACCGCTTTCACGACCTGCTTCGCCTATACGCACGGCAGCAACTCGTCGAAGCAGACGACGCGGAAGCTGAGCGAGGCTCGGCCGAGGAGCGCATGCTGAACCGCTACAAGGACAGCTTGCAAGCTGCTCACCATCAACACCGGCACGGCGGGTTACCAGGCGCGGACACGACTCGCTTCGTCGGTCGACGTGACTCCTTGGAATGGTTTGTGTTGGAACATCCCAACCTCGCCGCCGCTGCCTCCAGTGCCGAACGATTTGGCGATCCCCTCACGGCATATGAACTTGCCTGGCGCGCTAGCTCGCTGTTCGAAACCCTGGGCGGCAACTTTGACGCGTGGATAGAAGCTGCGCAGCGCGCAGTCCGGCTTGCTGAGGAACACGCCCCCGATGTGGTCCAGGCCGGAGCTTTTAGTCATTTGGGGGCGGCGTACTTTCGTGCCCGCCGGTATTTGGAGGCGAGCGAGTGCTATACGAAATGGTTGCGACGAGCGCAACGGGCTGGCAATAGTCGGGCGGTAGCCGAAGCGTTGCTGCAGTTGGGGCGGCTAAGCACTGCCCGCGGTGACGTGTCGAGTGGCTTGGAGTACCTGGAACGGAGCCGCGAGATGATGAAAGCGGCGGATAACCGGCCGGGCGAGGCGGAAGTGCTCACTGGTCTAGCTCAACTTTACATGACTCTTGAAGAACCTGATGAAGCAGTCGCTGTCTATCGTAGTGCACAAGAGATCTTCGACGAGATCGGTGACCTGGCCAGGATCGAGCGGAACCTAACGAATCTAGGTGCAGCCGTGCTCGAAACGGGTGATCCGGAACAGGCGTTAAGTCACCTGCAGCGAGCGCTAAAAAAAGCGAAGGATTCCGGGAGTCGAAATTCCGAAGCTGTGATCTTATCTCACCTCGGTCGTGCATATGCCGCAAGCGGGCAGTTTGAGGATGCAGTTAAGTATCATTGGCGTGGAATTGAGATCGACAGACAAGTCGGGGACCGGCACGGGGAAGGTGCGGCATTGCACAAGTTGGGGACCACTTACCAGAAGATGGGCCGGTTCGCTGACGCGGTCGACTGTTACCTCCAAGACCTTCATATCTGTCGCGAGTTCGAAGATATCTATGGAGAGGCTGTGGCTGCCGAAGCTTTAGCTGAAGCCTATTATGAATCCGGACGGGCCGCCGACGCGCTCGCCTGTTACCGGCAGGCATATACGTACTTTCAAAGCCAGCGAAACCTCGAACCCATTCTACGAATCATGGGGCGGCTGGCGCAGGTCAGCGACGAACTTGGCGAGTCGAGTAGTGCTGATGAATGGCGGCAGAGTCGTCTCGATTTATATGAACGCGCTAAGTAAGGTTTTCCGGAGAAAATAGTCACTATTTCCTGTCGGTGGAGAAATTGTGATCGTGCTCGTCTGGTGTTTTCAGTAGGACGGTATCCGTTCTGTGACGGGTCGGTCCTGGCTGCATCCGAACCTCCTCATTGGGTGACCTGCGAAAAACGAGAATTCGCTGGTGTGGTTGGTGTCGTTGAGGGGCGTTCGGTGTGGTTGTGGTCGGTTCGGTTGTGCCGGTTCCTCCCGTTTTCCTCCCGGTGTCGTGGTCGAAACCGGTTGTGGGGAGGCTGATCTGGTTGTCGGGTGTTCGGTTCACCAGGCGGTGGGGTGGGCGCGTAGGCGGCGTGCGAAGGCTGCGGCGGGGGTGTCGTGGTTGAGGATGAAGTCGTGGTCGTTGTCGAGTAGAGCGTCGGCGGTTTCGGCGAGGGCGTAGGTGATGTCGTCGGGGTCGTCGCCGATGCGCGTGCAGGCTTCGAGGAGTTCGTCGGGGTGGGTGCAGTCGAGGATGGCGTCGGCGAGTTCGGGGTCGGTCGTGGCGCGTACGAGGGTGGCGAGTGCGGTTGCGTCCATGTGGTGATGGTGCGGGGTGGGGCAGTGGTGTGTGGAGCTTGTGCGGGTGGATGTGCCCGGTTGGACGAGTCTTCCTGAGTCCGGAACGTTGCCGCGTCTCGTGTCTCTTGACCGGCTCGGTTTTCGATTTGTGCGGCCGTGCGGCGATGCACGGCTGGTCCTGCTCGACGCGTTTGAGTGCGCATGCGCGGGGCCGACCGCAATCCGGACCTGCCCGGGGACGTGGACCACGGAACACCCCCGCATGCGCGGGGCCGACGCGGTGTACGCGCTGCCGCACGTGATGGACCTGGGAACACCCCCGCATGCGCGGGGCCGACCAGGCCGCCGCCGTCGGGCTCGTTCGGGGGAGGGGAACACCCCCGCATGCGCGGGGCCGACGTCGGTGTTGAACCCGTTTTCCCTGAGTACAGCGGAACACCCCCGCATGCGCGGGGCCGACCCGCCGGAGCGGGGGGCCGTTGGGGGTCAGCCGGAACACCCCCGCATGCGCGGGGCCGACATCGCAGCTGCGGCGGACTGGGCGCGGTGGGTGGGAACACCCCCGCATGCGCGGGGCCGACCCGGCTGCGGTAGCCGCCATCGCCGCGGCACGAGGAACACCCCCGCATGCGCGGGGCCGACGGTGTACACGGGGCGCCGCGCGCTCGACCACCCGGAACACCCCCGCATGCGCGGGGCCGACGACATGAGGCGCCCGTGCTTGTCGCCGACGGCGGGAACACCCCCGCATGCGCGGGGCCGACCGCAAGCTCGGCCTGGAGCTGGCCACAGAGGGAGGAACACCCCCGCATGCGCGGGGCCGACCGAACCCGCCACCGACGACGAGCGCCCCGGCAAGGAACACCCCCGCATGCGCGGGGCCGACTCCGACGTCGGCGCGGACGACGTGTTCACCCGCGGAACACCCCCGCATGCGCGGGGCCGACTCCCTGGGGTGCGGTACGAGCACGCGGAGCAGTGGAACACCCCCGCATGCGCGGGGCCGACACCACGGCGGCGTGCAGGCCCTGGCCGACCGGAGGAACACCCCCGCATGCGCGGGGCCGACGTCGAGATGAACCAGCTCATCCCCGGACGGGTGGGAACACCCCCGCATGCGCGGGGCCGACGGCACGATTCCCGCGCCGTGCCACCGGCCGGACGGAACACCCCCGCATGCGCGGGGCCGACTTGGTGGTCCGGTAGAGCTTCATCTCGATCATGGGAACACCCCCGCATGCGCGGGGCCGACACTTCTTGACCTGCTGGTTTATCTCGTGGGGGCCTGGTTTTCATTCACTCCGTTTCGGGTGTGGCGTCAAATCGGGTGGTGGGTTCATGAGGTTTCGGCCTGGTTTGTCGGTGGGCTTCGCTACGGTGCGTGCGTTCGATGTTACTGCGGGGATCAGAGGTGGAGTCGCGCGTGGTGGTGGAAATCGAGGCCGGCTTGCGGCGGTGGTTGGGGGCATTGTGGGGGAAATCCGCGTCGCGGGGCGGTGGGCGTCGGAACTTGTTGTTGTCGCACATGCTGGATACGGCTGCGGTGGCGGAGTGCTTGTGGGATGGGTATCTGCCTGCGGTGACTCGGGAGCTTCTTGATCGTGTAGCGGGCGGCCCGGGTCGGGGTCGGCGGTTTTTCGCGTGGTTGTGCGGGATTCATGATTGTGGGAAGGCCACTCCGGCGTTCCAGTGCATGGACGCCGACTGCGCGGCGGCGGTGTGGCACGCGGGGCTGCGGTGGGATGAGTTCAAGGTCGGGCGGGTTCGGTGGCGGCACGACAAGGCTGGGGCGGTGTTGCTGCGCAGGGTTTTGCCTGACGAGGGTTGGGCGGCGGAGCAGGTGGCGTGGGTGTGGCCGTTGGTCGCCGGGCATCACGGCCGATTTCCCGACTTGGGCGAGTTGGTGCTGCGTGGGGCCCGTTTGCGGGCGGTCCAGGTGCCGGATGCCGATTGGGCTGCGGCGCAGGCCGGGTTGGTGCGGGTGTTCACCGAAGAGGTCGGATTCGGTGCTGTGGCGGCGGTCCAGCCGTCTTCGGCGCCGTCGCGCGCGGAGCAGTTGCAGTTGAGCGGCCTGATCGTGATGGCCGACTGGATCGCATCCCGCCTCGACGGCATCGACGAGCTGGAAGCGGTGAGCATGGACGGTTCCCGGGACCGGGCGCGTGGAGTGTGGGCGGAGTTGGGGTTGCGTGGCGGCTGGGGGAAGTTGCCGGTACCGGGCCCGGAGGTGTTCCAGGACCGGTTCGGCGGGGGGCCTCGCGCGTCGCAGTCGCTGGTGCTGGAGGTGGCGCGGAAGATGCCGGCGCCTGGGCTGATGGTGGTCGAGGCGCCGATGGGGGAGGGCAAGACCAAGGGTGCGTTGGGGGCGGCCGAAGTGTTCGCGGCACGGTTCGGTGCGGACGGGGTGTTCTTCGGTATGCCGACGCAGGCGACGTGCGATCCGATGTTCGGGCAGGTGCGGGAGTGGGTGGAGCGCATCGAGCCCGGTTTGGGCAGCCAGGTCGCGTTGTTGCACGGCAAGCGGGCGCTCAACGCGCAGTGGCGTGCTCTGCTCGACGCGGTGGCCGAGGATCCGGACGACGACTTCGGCACGATCGAGGAGGACGCGGCTTACGGCTTACCGCAGTCGGCGGGGGCAGAGGGTGAGCGGCTCGTTCCCGCGGAGTGGTTCCTGGGCCGGTTGCGGGGATTGCTGTGTCCGTTCGTGGTCGGCACGATCGACCAGCTGCTGTTCGCGGCGACGCGGACCAAACACGTGATGCTGCGGATGGCCGGTCTGGTCGGCAAGGTCGTCGTGCTCGACGAAGTCCACGCGGCCGACGTGTACATGTCGCAGTTCTTGAAGGAAGGACTGCGCTGGCTCGGCCAAGCCGGGGTCCCGGTGGTGTTGCTGTCGGCGACCCTGCCTCCGGCGCAGCGCGACGAGCTGCTGGCCGCGTACCTCTCGGGCGCCACCGGTGAGGAGCACGAAGCGATCGATGTACCGCGGGCCGCGGGCTATCCGAGCGTGACGGCCGTGTGGGCCGATGAGCACGGGAAACCCGCTCATGTGGTGGAGCACTGCGGGGCGTGGCGCGATGATCTGCGGGTGCGGGTGAGCGTCGCTGATGAATCTCCGACGGCCTCTCGGGGCAGCGGCGACTCCGTTGCCGACCTGGTGCAGGAACGCCTCACCGACGGCGGGACCGCGTTGGTCATCCACAACACCGTCGATCGGGTGCAGGAGACCTACGAGGTGTTGCGGGCCCGGTTCGGTGCCGAGGTCGGCCTGCTGCACGGGCGTTTGTCCGCCGCCGATCGGGCCACTCGCACCGCGGACAACCTTGCACTGCTCGGCCCGGAGGAGAACCGGCGCCCGGCTCCCGGACAGCGGTGGATTCTCGTGGCTTCACAGCTTGCGGAGCAGTCGTTCGACGTCTCGGCGGACTTGCTTATCACTGATCTCGCGCCGATCGACTTGGTGTTGCAGCGCATCGGCCGGCTGCACCGCCACGCCACCTCGCGACCGGAGGCGCTGCGCGAACCCGAAGTGATCATCACCGGATTTCAGGATCGCGGGAACGAGCCACCGTGGCTGCTTCCCGCCAGCGAAGGCATCTACGGCCGGATGTTGCTGCTGCGCACCGCCGCGACCGCCTTGGCGGCACGAGGTGGCACGTGGGCGATCCCTTCCGACGTCCCGTCCTTGGTCGGCGAGGTCTACGAGGGGACCGAGCCCGTACCCGAAGGGTGGAGCGATGCGGAACGAGCCGCCTCGGATCGAGATCTGCGCGACCGGCGGGACCGCATCGCGAAAGCGGAGCGGTTCCTGCTCACCCGCGTTGGCCACCACCGTGAACCGACCTTGGCGGGACTGCACCGCGGTGGCGCGGACGAGCTCGGCGAACATCGGGCCCGAGCCTTGGTCCGAGACGGTGACCCCAGCATCGAGGTCCAGCTGCTCACCCGCGACGAACGCGGCTACCGCACTATCAACGGCCGTTCCCTGGGGCTGAACGGAGATGCCAGCGCCGAAGTCCTCGACGACATCCTCGGCAGCACCGTACGGCTCCCGGCCAAGCTCACCGCAGCCGCCGAAGAGGAACTTGCTCCGCTGCCTGCCTGGCGCACCCACCCGTGGCTACGCCATAGCCGCGCACTCATCGTCGAACACAGTACAGCCGCCAGTCTTGGTGACTTCGCTGTGCATTACGACGGCAGTCTCGGGCTGATCGTTTCGAGTAAACGAGCCAGGCGATGACAAGGCCGAGGTGGCCGCGGGCGTATGCCCGCGGCCCCCCGCGCTGCGGGGCCGACCTCGCAATCAGGGCATCCCATGGGGCATCCCCGCGTCGCACGGGGCCTGAACCTATTGAACCACGTCGTTCAGGTACTCATCGAAGAGCGGTTCACCGTATTGGACCTGTAGGGCCTCCCAATTTGCCGATATCTTTATCGCTGTTCAGGGATGCTGCGTGATCCAGGGAGGGGCGGTGGCCCACGTGCGGAGGCAGTACTCGCCCGGGTTCCGGGAGTTCGCGGTGGCGGTAGCGACGCAGTCGGCGTCACCACTCGTCCGGGTGGCAGATGAGTTGGGCGTCAAGCGGACGACGTTGTCCAGCTGGATCGCCGCTGCTCGTCGTCATCGGGTTCAGACGCCGAGATTGCGTGCACCGGAGGTGGCCGCGTTGCAGAAGAAGATCGAGCGCATCAGCGCTCAGCGGGATGCTCTCGCTCACGTGCTGGTGCTGTGCGTGCAAGAGAAAGGGAGTGGTGGTGGTCAGGTTCAACTTGATCGATGAGCCGTGGATTCCGGTCCGGGCGCGGGCGGATGGTCGGCTGGTGAAGGTCGGGATCGAGGAGGCGTTGCTGCGGGCCGAGGAGTTCTCGGATCTGGTGGGTGATGTGCCGACGCAGGTTCCGGCGCTGTTGCGGCAGGTATTGCTGCCGGTCGTCGCTGACGCGCTGGGGTTACCGGCGACGTTCGAGGAGTGGGGGCGCCGGTTCGCCGCGCATGCGTTCACCTCGGCCGAGCAGGAGGTGTTGCGCGAGTACTTCACCGCGTATCGGGACCGGTTCGAGGTCTTCGACCAGGAGCGACCGTTCGGCCAGGTGGCCGGGTTGCGCACGGCGAAGGACGAGACGAAGTCGACGGCGCTGCTGGTGGCGACGGCGGCCTCGGGCAACAACGTGCCGTTGTTCTCCTCCCGCACCGATGCCGATGTCTACCCGCTGGCGGTGGATGAGGCGGTGCGGTGGCTGCTGCACGTGCAGTGCTGGGACACCGCCGCGATCAAGAGCGGTGCGGTCGGGGATTCCAAGGTGAAGGCGGGGAAGACGACGGGGAATCCGACGGGGCCGCTTGGGCAGCTCGGTGTGCTGGTGCCGATGGGGACCTCGCTCTACGACACCTTGCTGCTGAACAGCCCGATCTTGCCCGGACCGCAGGTCGGGATGCCCCAGTGGCGCGCGAAGAAAGCGGCCTCGCCGGAGTGGGACACGCGTCCGGCGGAGGGCTTGCTGGACCTGTGGACGTGGCAGCCCCGCCGAGTCCGGTTGATCCCGGAGGAGACCGGGGACGGGGTGCGGGTGACACGGATCGTGCTGTCGGCAGGGGATCGGCTACGGGAGCTGCCGGACTACGAACCGCACACCGCGTGGAAGACCGTGACCGACAAGAAGGCCGCGGCCGGGACGCGGCGCCCGCGGCGGCTCGCGTCGGGCCGGGCGATCTGGCGGGGCATGCAGGCCCTGCTGGATGTCGAGCACGCGGACCGCGAGCACACCAGCGACCTGCTGATGCAGCTGTCCGGGTTGCGGGGTGAGGGCGAGATCGACGAGGACTATCCGCTGCGCCTGGAGGCTTTCGGCGCGGTGTACGGGACGCAGTCCGCGGTCGTGGAAGACCTGCTGCACGACGCGATCCCGTTGCCGATCAGCGCTCTCGACCGGGACGGGGACGTGTTCGAGCTCGTGGTCGAAGCGACCGAGCAGGCCGAGCAGCTGGAGAAGGCGATCAACGGGCTCTCGCAGGACCTGCGTCGGGCGCTGCGGGCGGAACCGATCCCGTGGGACAAGGGCAACCGGCCCGGTGCGCTGGTGCTGCACGCTCTGGATCCGCTGGTCCGCCGGATGCTCGCCGGGGTCCAGGAGTCCGGAGGTGATCAGGACGTGGTGCGGCGCGGTCAGCTGGCGTGGGAGCTCAAGGCATGGGAAGCGACCCGGCACATCGCCGATCAAGTCGTTTTTTGCGGCTGGGCCGGGCACGTTCGGCGGGCGGGTCATCGAGGTCGGACAGAACAAGGTGGAAACGTTGTTCTCGCTGGGAACTGCGGAGGGCCGGTTCCGCAAGCGCCTCGCGGAGGCGTTGCCCCGGGCTGCCGAGCATCGCCGTCGGGTCGCAGCCGAACGCAGAGCCGTCGATGACGAGCGGGGAGAGGAAACGGCATGACTTCTGCACGACCCCAGCGCTACTGGCACCGGTTCATCGCCGATGACGGAACTTGGAGGAAGGACTCCTCCGAGCGCGAGTACCGACCTGTCCCGCAGGACCTCGCGGTCTTCCGTTCCGGCTTGGGCCGGGAGGCGGGTGCGGTGCCGAAGTTCTGGCCGTACTACACCACCGCGGTGACCGACGACGATGCGTACCGCGATCGGCTTCCCGATGAGCTGCACGCCGAGCACGCGGCGCTGGCGCTGTTCGGTCGGCATCAGCAGAGCAAGGACACCCCGATGCACCGGCGCGGTGTCGGTCTCGGCGCGGCCTGGTTGGTGTTGCGGCGCCGCACCGACAAGTTCAGTGCGGACGCTCTGGACCGGAAACTCACGGTCGCGGCGGCGTCGACGAGCGTGCCGGTACTGCGCACCCGGTTGCGCGGCCTGATCGATCAGCTGCGCACCGTCGATCAGCCGCTGGACTACGACCGGCTGTTGTGCGACCTGCGGGACTGGTCGGACCCGTCCCGTCGCGATGCGGTTCGGCAGCGCTGGGCGCTGGGCTACCGCATCTGGTCCACCGACCCGGCCGCCGAACCCGAGAACTGATCTTCCCCTTCCTCGTTTGATCAGGAGTGATCGTGACCTCTGCACGGACCTACATCGACCTGCACGTCCTGCACACCGTGCCCCCGGCAAACCTCAACCGGGACGACAACGGTGACCCCAAGGAGGCATTCTTCGGCGGGGTCCGCCGATCACGGGTGTCTTCGCAGGCGTGGAAGCGGGCGACCCGCGCGTTCTTCGCCGAGCGCAACCCGGACGGTGACCGGGCGACGCGGACCAAGAAGATCGCCGAACAGCTCACCCGGCGGTTGGCCGAGCGCGCCTCGCTCGACGCGGAGACCGCCGCACGGATCGCGACCTCCGCGTTGCAGCCGCTGAACATCAAGCCGGGCAAGAAGGCCGGGGAGACCGCGTACCTGCTGTTCTTCGGCCACGCCCAGCTGGACGCGGTCATCGATCTGTTCCTCGACGACGTCGCCGAGCTGTGTGAGCTCGGTGATGAGGACCTGGCCGCACGACTCAAGGACCTGCCGGTGCAGGAGACCCTGAACCAGGGGCACCCGCTGGATGTCGGCCTGTTCGGCCGGATGGTCGCTGACATTCCTGCCCTCAACGTCGATGCTGCGACCCAGGTCGCCCACGCACTCTCGACCCATGCTGTCGAGCTGGAGATGGACTACTACACCGCCGTCGACGACGAGGGGGACAGCACGGGCGCAGGCATGATCGGCACCGTCGGGTTCAACTCCGCGACCCTCTACCGCTACGCCACCGTCGGTCTGCACCAGCTCGAAACCAACCTCGCCGACCCGGCCGCGGCGCGCGACGGAATCCGGCTGTTCACCGAGGCGTTCGCCCGCTCGATGCCCACCGGCAAGGAGAATTCCTTCGCCCACCACACCCACCCCACTCTCGTGGCCGTGGTGATCCGCCGGGACCAGCCGGTCAATCTGGTCTCCGCGTTCGAGAGCCCCGTGGCGAGTACCAGCGGCATCGCGGCGGCCTCTGCCCGCCGCCTCGCCGAGGAGCATTCCCGCTCGGTGGCCCAGTGGGGCGACACACCCCTGTTCACTGGGGTCTGCCACACCCTGGACCCGGACTCGCCCGAGGCCGGCGTGGTCGGAAAGGCGTTCGGGGACAACCACACCTTCGCCGAGCTGCTCGACGCCATGCACACCCACCTGCCCGCCGTGCAGGAGGTGGCATGAGTCCCGAGCCTTCCTCGGAGTCGTCGGTGCTGCTGCTGCGGCTGGCGGGACCGATGCAGTCGTGGGGCGACCGCAGCTCGTTCAACCGGCGCGAAACTCGGCCCGAACCCACCAAGTCCGGACTCGTCGGCCTGCTCGCCGCGGCGCTGGGGCGACCACGCGGGGCCGACCTCACGGACCTGGCGGGGTTGCGGTGCGGAGTGCGGGTGGACCAGCCCGGCACCGTGTTGCGGGACTACCACACCGTCAGCGACTTCCGCGGCTTACCGCTGCTGCAAGCCGGAGTTTCAGCCAAGGGCGTGCAGAAACCGACGTCCCCGGCGAAACCAACCCACGTCACCCACCGCTTCTACCTTCAGGACGCGGTGTTCGTGGCCGCGCTGGCCGGGGATTCCGAGCTCGTGGGGGCACTGGCCGATGCGGTACGCCGCCCGGCGTTCCCGCTCGCGCTGGGACGCCGCAGCTGCACGCCGACGCAACCGCTCGCGCTCGATGTACGTCCCGGCGGGCTCGAAGCCGTACTGGCCAGCGAGCCCTGGCACGCCGCACGGCACGCACGTCAGGCGTACCGGCGCAGGCAGGGCGGAGCCGTCCCGGAAGTGGATCTTCCGGCGACGTTCGATGACGAAGACGGCACCGATGTCGTCAACGACCTGCCGCTGTCCTTCAACGCCCGCGACCGCCGCTACAGCACCCGCCGCGTCCGCCACGCCTGGCTGACCGTGCCCACCGGCGAGACCGCCGTCGGCGGTGCGGCGGCCGCGTCCTCCCACGACCCCTTCGCCCTGCTGGGTTGGTGACCTGACATGCCCTACCTCTCCCGCATCCGCATCAACCACTTGCGCCCGGCCAGTCGACGGCTGCTGGCCAACCCGCACGTCACCCACGGTGCCGTCGTCGGGGGGCTCGCTGAGATCACCGGTACGGAACGGCCGTTGTGGCGGTGGGACACCGACCGAGCACAACGTCCCCACCTGACCGTGTGCACACCGTCCAAACCGGACTGGTCCCACATCACCGAGCAGTACGGCTGGCCCGATGCCGACGGAGACCAGGTTCTCGTCCGCGACTACAGCCCGCTTCTCGAACGCCTGGCGACCGGCCAGGAGTACGCCTTCCGCATCACCGCCAACCCCGTCCAGAACATCCCACCGTCGCAAAAGGACATCGACGAGCACCACGGGGAGAAGAAGATCCGTTCCCGCAGGGCCGGACACCGCACTGCCGCGCACCAGTGGAGCTGGTTCCTGTCCCGGTCCGAAGGGTGGGGATTCGAAGTCCCACCCGCGCCGTTGCCGCCCACCGAGCAGGACGGAGACGATCCGGCCGCGGCGGTCGATCTGCGCATCACCCACCGGCAGCGCCTCGCGTTCGACAAGAAGGGCAAGTCGGTCGTGCTGACGACTGCTTCCTTCCACGGCCGCCTGCGCATCACCGACCTCGACCGGTTCACCTACCACCTGACCACCGGGTTCGGCCCGGCCAAGGCCTACGGCTGCGGGTTGCTGACCGTCGCCCCGCTCACATTCGGAAACGGGTGTTGACGTGGCGGACATCTGGTGGAAAGCCCATCCGCAAGACCTGCACCGACTCACCGACCGGGTCTCCAGCGTCTACATCGAACGCAGCCACCTCGACCGCGACGAGAACGCCATCGCGATCATCAACAAGCGCGAGACCGTGCGCCTACCTGCCGCGCTCGTCGCCGTGGTGCTGCTGGGGCCGGGAACCCGCGTCACGCACGGTGCCATGCAGCTGCTCGCCGACTCAGGCACCGCGGTGTGCTGGGTCGGCGAGCAAGGAGTGCGCCTCTACGCGGCAGGGCTCGGCCCCAGCCGCGGCGCCGCCCTGCTACAGCGCCAGGCTTGGCTGGTGAGCAGGCCACCGGAGCGGTTGCGCGTCGCCCGAGCCATGTACGGTATGCGCTTCCCAGGCGAGGACGTCTCCGAACTGACCATGCAGCAACTCCGCGGCCGCGAAGGCACCCGCGTCCGCAAGCTCTACAAGCAGCACGCCGATCAACATGATCTGGCCTGGCACGGCCGCGTCTACAAGCCCGGCGACGCATTCGCCGCGGGCGACGACCTCAACCGGATGCTCTCCGCGGCGAACACCGCGCTCTACGGGATCTGCCACACGGTCATCGTCGGCCTGGGCGCCAGCCCCGGACTCGGCTTCGTCCACACCGGAGCAGCGACATCGTTCGTCATGGACATCGCCGACCTCTACAAGGCCGACTACACCATCCCGCTGGCATTCGAGCTCACCGCGGCCGGACTCGTGGAAGAACGCGATGCCCGGACCGCACTGCGGGACCGGATCGCCGAGACGAAACTACTGACCACGATCGTCCGGGACATCAAGATTTTACTGCTGCCCGAAGGAGAGGAACCGCCGGACTCCGATGCCAACCACCTCTGGGACGAACACGCCGGAACGGTGGCGGGCGGGGTGAACTGGGGAGTGTTCGACGAAGACTACGAAACCGACCTGACCGAACCCGACCTCGGAGACCAACACATCGCCGTCATCGGACCCGAGCTCGACGCACCCACCCAGGGCACAGGTCGACCATGACCGTCATCATCCTCATCGCCGCACCCGAAGGGCTCCGCGGACACCTGACTCGGTGGATGGTCGAAGTCCACGCCGGCGTCTTCGTCGGCAACCCCAGCCGCCGCATCCGCGACCGTCTCTGGGAACTCCTCGCTGACCGCATCCGCGACGGCCAAGCCATCCTCGTCGAACAAGCACCCAACGAACAAGGCTGGGCCGTCCGCACCGCCGGAACAGACCGATGGCGCCCCATCGACTTCGACGGCCTCATCCTCTCCGCCCGCAACCGTCACACCACCTCATGATCAACCTCAGGAACGCCCTAAATGAAAAACACCCCGCCCGCCGCTAAACCCGCAGGTCAACAAGTGTGTCGGCCCCGCGCACGCGGGGATGCTTCGTGCACGACGTCTATGGAGTCCTGGTCCCAGAGGTCGGCCCCGCGCACGCGGGGATGCTTCCTGCCGCTGCGCGCTGGCGGTGTTGGACCGCGAGTCGGCCCCGCGCACGCGGGGATGCTTCTCCGCAACGGCGCGTCACATCTGCCGGTGCCACGTCGGCCCCGCGCACGCGGGGATGCTTCCCACCTCGGCGCGGTCCTGCGGCAGGCGCGGTCGTCGGCCCCGCGCACGCGGGGATGCTTCCCCCCGAGCGCGTGGACGCCCGCCGCGATCCGGTCGGCCCCGCGCACGCGGGGATGCTTCCCCCCGAAGCACCACCCAAGATCGCACCCGGCAGTCGGCCCCGCGCACGCGGGGATGCTTCCAGCGAGAACGCATCGAGCGACGCATCCACGCCGTCGGCCCCGCGCACGCGGGGATGCTTCGCAGGCGGGCAGCGGGTGGTTCTCGCGCCTGCGGTCGGCCCCGCGCACGCGGGGATGCTTCCCACTGGGGACAGCAAAAGTACTTTCACGATCAGTCGGCCCCGCGCACGCGGGGATGCTTCTCTGCACGACCACCTGCACCACCGGAGCCTGGAGTCGGCCCCGCGCACGCGGGGATGCTTCGCACGGCCCCCGCAGGCGCAGAGCCCGCACCTGGTCGGCCCCGCGCACGCGGGGATGCTTCGCGGTCTACGCCGGGCACTACACCTTCAGCGAGGTCGGCCCCGCGCACGCGGGGATGCTTCGCCGGGTCCCCGAGTAGGCCCTGCGCGCCATCCGTCGGCCCCGCGCACGCGGGGATGCTTCGAGCGTAAGTCCGGCCAGCCTTCGAGGTGGCCGGTCGGCCCCGCGCACGCGGGGATGCTTCTGGACGTTCGCGGGAATGTCGCGAACAAGATCGGTCGGCCCCGCGCACGCGGGGATGCTTCCCGGCGCAGAGCCTCGGCGACGACCTCCTTGCTGTCGGCCCCGCGCACGCGGGGATGCTTCTCGAGAGCGCAGCGGCAACGTCGCGATCAGCTCGTCGGCCCCGCGCACGCGGGGATGCTTCCGTCATCCGGTTCTCGTGCACGGAGCCGGGGTGGTCGGCCCCGCGCACGCGGGGATGCTTCCCAGGCCCGGGGCGCTGAGCCGCCAAACTCCAAGTCGGCCCCGCGCACGCGGGGATGCTTCCTCGACGACGACGAACGCCTGGAGGAGATCGAGGTCGGCCCCGCGCACGCGGGGATGCTTCGCCGGCGGCGGAGGCCCTGGAATCCGCCGCCGAGTCGGCCCCGCGCACGCGGGGATGCTTCGCCGAGCTCGGCGCGCACCGGCGCTACGAGCTCGTCGGCCCCGCGCACGCGGGGATGCTTCCCGGGAGGTATTCGCCGCCCGCGCCACCCAGCGGTCGGCCCCGCGCACGCGGGGATGCTTCTCACCGGCGGATTCTCGCCAGCGCACGCCTGCGGTCGGCCCCGCGCACGCGGGGATGCTTCCGCTACGACGGTGCCGCGCCAGCGAGCGGGCGAGTCGGCCCCGCGCACGCGGGGATGCTTCCGGACACCGGACCGACCACTACGTGCACCACGAGTCGGCCCCGCGCACGCGGGGATGCTTCCCACGGCAAACCGGCGCCGGTGTCGGTGCCGCTGTCGGCCCCGCGCACGCGGGGATGCTCCGCTCCGAGAGGTGCGAGTGCAGCCGTCCGCCGGGTCGGCCCCGCGCAGCGGGGATGCTCCTGAGGACTCCGTACTCGGGGTGACGTTCGGCGGGTCGACCCCGCGCACGCGAGGACGTTTTCCAGAGCGTGGGAGGCCGGTGATTTCGACCATTGCACCCGCGCATGCGGTGGCGTTCCCCGTGTTTGGGCTAGGCATTTGTACAGGCAGGGGCAGGGGCCGTATCGCAGGCCCTGCCCCTGCCCTGTGGCGGAGTGGGTTAGCTGACTACTCGTAGGGTGAATGGGCCGCGGGCGCGCCAGGTTTCAGGGATATGGGTGGTCGGCGTGTTGGTGATGGTGGCGGACCAGCGGTCTTGGAGAGCATCGATGAGTCGGCGTTCGAGGACGGGGCCGGAGTGGGAGTAGGCCTGGCGGATGTCGTCGTCGAGGACGTGGCCGAGGCGGCGGGATTGGGTGATTTCGGGGATGTTGTCTTCGATGAGCCAGGTTTTGTGGCTGTGGCGGAAGCCGTGGAAGGTCAGGCCGGGCTTGACCGGGTGGGTGCGGATGGCTGGGTCGGTGAGGTGGTGGTTGCCGTCGGCGGCGGGGCGCATGGCGCGGCGGGAGAAGTTGGACCTGCGGGGGTGTTCGTTCTCGGCGGTGACGAAGACGAACGGCGAGTCGTGGCTGGCGAGGTGGTGGCCGAGTAGTTCGACCAGGAAGGGAGGCAGGGTGATGGTGCGGGCGGACTCGGCGGTTTTGGGAGGCCCGAGGCTGAAGTGCCCGTTGACTTCGTGCAGTGCTCCGATGCCCGGGTCGATGATGAGAAGGGCATCGTCGAGGTGGGTGTTGTGGCGTTGCAGTCCGCAGAGTTCTCCCCAGCGTGCGCCTGTCCAGGCTGCGGTGATTTGTAGGGCGGCAGCCCAGGGGCCGACCAGGGCTGCGGTGTGGTCGGCGATGCGCACGACTTGGTCGGGGGTAGCCCAGACGCGCTCGGTGCGTTTGGTGCGGCGGCGTTGTCCGCGTCGTCGGGTGCGGACGGGGTTGGCGGGGATGAGGCGGTCGTCGGTGGCGTCGGCGAGCATCATCGACAACACCTTGGTCATGGTGGACACGGTGGCGTCGGCGTAGCCGCGGGCGCGGACTTTCTTGGCCCAGGTGGCGACGCCGCTGGTGGTGATATCGGACAGGGCAGTATGGCCCCAGCGGGGCAGGATGTGGTGTTTGAGCAGGCTGCGGTATTGGGATTCGGTGTTGGCGGCGACATCGAGGGCGCCGAGCCAGTCCACACTCCACTCTTCGAGGGTGAGTTTCCCGGCTGACGGGTCGATCCAGATTCCTTTGCGCTTGTCGGTTTTGATCGAGTCGGCGTAGTCGTCGGCTGCTTTCTTCTTCGGGAACCCGTTGACGGATCCCAGGGTTCCGTCATCTTTCTCGTAGCGAACCCGCCATGAATTCGGTCCGCGTTGTTCGCTCCAGGCCATGTTTTGCTCCGGGATGTTTAGGGATTGTGACGAGCCGATGGACGCTCGTTGTGCCGCGAAGCGCCAGTGTGTATGACTGGATTAACCCGAATGGATAATCGTCAAGTGTGTGAGCGTCGGGGCCTTCCGCGGCGTGTCGGCGGAGTGGTCTCGCCTTGGTTGATGATCGAGCGAAGGTCGTGTTCGGAGAAGCGCAGGTGTTTTCCTAGGAATGTGCACGGGATCGTGCGGTTTCCGGCTTTCCGGCGCAGCCATGACTCTTTGATCGTCAAGAGATCTGCGGCTTCCTTCGGCGTGTAGAGATGCGTTGAGATCGGGGTGTCGGAATGGGTGTCCTTGTTATCGGACATAGGTTCGTCCTTTGGGATCTGCTGGATCGGAGATTCGGTTGTGGCGCATCGTTTGGTGCTGTCGATTCAGTTGGCGTGCTGTTGTTCTGGTTGCTTGGTGGGATGGTCGGGTGTGCGGAAGATGAGGACGTCTTCGTGTGCGATGAGGTGCAGTGGGAGTCCGGCGTCGCGTTGTTTGCGGATGAAGTCGCGTTGGAAGAAGGAGCCGCGGGCGATAAGTTCGGTGCCGGTGGCTCGGGCCAGTAGCGCGACGCAGCGTTCGGTGGGGAAGAGTCCGGCGCGTTGTCCGCAGGTGAGGATTTGGGAGGGGAGGTCGATGAGTTCGGAGTGTTCTCGCCAGGGGCGGAGGGTGATGACGATGTGTCCGCCGGGTTTGAGGAATGTACGGAGTGCGGTGAGGATGCGGGTGAATCCGGCGAGGAGTCGGTGGTGCCCGATGTTGGCGAGATTGCCGCGGTCGAGAGCGTTGCCGTAGCGGTGATGGAACTTCTGCACGGTGTTGTCCGGTTTCGTGATGACTTGGCCGTGGACTGAGGGCCCGTAGGGCGGGCTGGTGACGGCGAGGGAGGCTTGGCCGGCGTACTCGACCGGCAGCAGTGAGCCGAGCTGGCGGGCGTCTCCGGAATAGACCTCGCCGTGGTGGCCGACGCCGTCGTCGGCGGCGAGGGCAACGTTGTCGCGCGCGACCTGAACCCAGTGCGGTTCGTATTCGACGCCGACTGCTCGGCGTCCGGCGTGGAGGGCTTCGACGAGGGTGGTGCCGATGCCGCACATCGGGTCGATCACGAGGTCGCCGGGTTGGGTGTAGTGGGCGATGGCGTGGGCGGCCACGGCCGGGAGCATCTTCGCGGGGTGTGCGGTCGACTCAGGGGTGTAGCGGTGTTTGCGCTGGGAGGCGGGCGCGGACTGGGCTGTCGCCCACACCGAGACCCCCGAGCTTGACGTGGTGTTGCCGGTGGTGTCGGCGTGCTGGCGTTCGGACATGTCGGGGTCCTTCCTGTCGTCGGGCTCGGAGCTCTGGTGCGGGGTCACGGGTGTTCGCCGTTCGCGTGGTCGGTGGGTTGGGCGAACACGAGCAGGTCGGAGTGGATCCGCCGATGCGGCGTCACCTGCCGGGCCCGGCTTTCGGCAGTCGTTTCGGGAGTGGTGGTGTCGGGTGGGGTGAGGGGGTGGCGATGCAGGGGTGTGTGGAGGACGACGAGGTGCTGGAGGTAGAGCAGGTCGGCGTTCTGCCCTGCCGCCACAATCGAGCCGGTCGGGTCGACCAGCACACCGTCGTTTTGGTGACTGTGGGTGAGTACGGCGAGGGTGCCGCCGGTGCGGAGGCGACGTGCTGCGTGCAGTGCGACGAGATCGGTCACCGCGTCCCCGGAAGCGTCTGGTGAGAGGCTGGTGATGATCAGGTCAAGATCCGCATTCGGCACGTCGGCGGCCAGGCCGCGCACTGCCTCCGCGTGCTCTGGGGCGAGTGCGGTGTGGTGGGCGTCGGGGGTGATGAGCCCGTCCCAGAACGGCCGTGACACGACGGCCCTCCTCACAGCAGGGCCGGAGTTGGGGACTTGGTCGAGGACGGCGACCCGGCCGGTTCGGTCGATCACGGCCAGGGCGTCGTCGGCTTGCTCGTCGAGTTCGGGGGTGTGCTCGGTGGCGTTCGTGCGGGGCCAGGGCAGCAGGCCGACTCGGGCGCCGGGTTCGGTGAACGCGGTGGTGATCTGCCGGATGAGCGCGGGTGGCCAGGCCAGTGCCGGGTCGATGGGGGCGGGGGGTGCCCATACCGAGCTGGGGATCGCTGCGGCGGCCTTGCCGCGGGGGCTGTGTTCCCGGCGTCGCCGGGTGGTGGCGGGCCGGGCGTGGTGCGGGCGGGTGCGGTCCGGCGCTCCGGGGTACGGCCGGGGGTCGGAACCGCGGCGAGGCGGGTGGGAGGAATGCGGAGTCGGCATCGGGTGTGTCCTTTCGGCGGGAGGGGTCTCGGTGGCCCGTGAAGGTGTTCTCACCTATAAATGCCGAAAAATTGGCCCGGATGGGACACGGCGAGGCCAGATTTTTTAAAAAAGTCTTCGAGCGCCCTCGATGTGGGCTGTGTCGTGTCGGCGAAGCGGGAAGAGGTGCTGGGTGATCGAATCATTCGATCGTCTCGTCGTCACTGATCGGCAAGGCGCTGAATCAAGATTTTCTTGAAAAATTTTTAGTGGTCTTGGTTAGTGTGAGGTGTCGAGGTTCCCCAGGTCCGGCAAGTGAACCCGCAAAGCCGTGTTAGTCCACTAGCAGTGCAGCTCACTGCATGTGTGCGCGATCAAAGTGTGCGCTGGGATCTGGTGCTTTTCTCTCGCTGCGGCCGATCATGGTTAGTGTCGTGGTGAGAGTTCGGTACTCGTTGTGTGAGTGCTCGGTATGTGGTGTGTGAGAGTTCGGTAATACCCCGCATGGCCTCCTTGCGGGGCGTCGCTCGCCCCGTGTTCTGTGGAGGTTTTCCATGTGCCGTGATCCGCTCGAACGGGATGCCGATTCTGGTGAGAACGGTGCGCTCACGACCGCGCATCGCGCGTTTTCGTTGCTCACTGCTGGCCCGCGTCCGCTGGCCTTGAATGGACGGAACTTCCCCGGCCTTCCCCTGCGATGGGTTCCGCTGGATGAGGTTCAGCAGGTCGTGTTGCACCGCCGGTGCCCGCAACCGCTCCGGGACCGGATCTGGGCGCATTTGGCCAGGCGCTCCCGCGCGGAAGGCGGAGCGTGGACGGTGGCCTGTGTCGGCGTGGCGTTGCCCGCGCTGCTCACCATCACCACGCGGCTCACCGCCCGTCATGCCCTGGACGCGGCCGACCTGCACGCCGCCGTGCTGACCGGCTTCCTGTCCGGAGTGGCCGAGATCGACCTCGAGGCCGCGGGCATCATGAACCGGCTCCGGTGGGCGGCGTTTCGCGCCGGGCACACCGCCCTGCGCGACGCACTCGACACCCCGCCGCCCACCTCGGAGACCAGCCCCGGCGAGGAGACGACCGGCCCCGGGCGCGCTCCCGTCCGCTTATTGACGTCCGCTGATGCGGGACACCCGGACTTGGTGCTGGCCCGTGCGGTCGCCGACGGAGTCCTGACTCCGGCCGAGGCCGACGTGATCGCCGCGACGCGCCTTGACAGGCGGTCACTGCGCCACATCGCGGCCGAG
Source organism: Saccharopolyspora gregorii (assembly GCF_024734405.1). Classification (NCBI taxonomy): domain Bacteria; kingdom Bacillati; phylum Actinomycetota; class Actinomycetes; order Pseudonocardiales; family Pseudonocardiaceae; genus Saccharopolyspora; species Saccharopolyspora gregorii. The sequence continues at coordinate 2,670,989 of NZ_CP059556.1, forward strand.
GGCGGCCACTCCTACGAGGTCCTGAAGAAGCAGCGCCAGCGCGCCGAAGGACGCCTCGCCGCCCACCTCACCGCACCCGGCGAACACCCCGATGGCCCGTCCACACCACCGCACCGAACCTCACTGCCCGTGACCAATCTTCGGGCGGGTTCGGCCCCGAGCGCAGGGAAAGCGCGTTGACCCCGGCCCACCGCTCCTGCCGCCAACCCGCTCGCCCCGGAGGCGCCCTCATGCCGAACACGACCCCACTCCACCCCTTGCCCCGACACCGCCGAGCCCGCTGTCGCTCTGCCCGCCTGGATGCCCGCCGGGTGCTGTTCCTGGTCGTGCTGGTGACCAGTGGGCTGCTGGCGGTGTCGTGTCCGGCGCAGGCGGAGACCACGCATGTGGTCGCGCTGGTGGGCTCGCTGGAGGAAGTGCTGAACAACATCCGCAACTGGGTCATGGGCATTCTCGCCCTGGTCGCGACCGTGTTCCTCACGATCGGCGGGGTCCGGTACCTGTTGGCCAACGGTGATCCCGGCGAGGTGGAGAAAGCCAAGAGCGCCTTCCGCAACGCCGCCTTCGGCTACCTGCTCGCCGCGTTGGCACCGGTGGTTGTGGACATCCTGCGCGGCCTGGTCGGAGCCTGATGATGCGCGCCCCGACACCCTGCGCCGCCCGCCTGACCCTCGTACTGCTGCTGATCGCACTCGGCTTCGTCGGCGGCCCCGTCGCCTCAGCGCAACCGCCCGTTCCCACACCTGCCCCGGCGCCTGCGGATCCACCGGTACCGCTGCCACCGCGTCCCGATGCGTGTGGGCCGGGCACGGCGCTGCCGGTGTGCGAATTCCCGGCGCCACCGAGCAGGCCACCCCCGCCCCCGGAACCGACCACCCCAGAGCCGGTCGAGGCCGACCAGGAGTGCGGTTTCACCAACATTCCCGGTTGCGTTTCCGGGGCGATCGCCGCGTTCTTCAAAGGCCTGGTCACCCCGGGGCTGAATGAGCTGCTGGGATTGTTGGCGGACTCGTTGCTGGTGACACCTCGACTGGATGAGTTGCCGGTGATGGGGGAGATCTGGGAGCAGTCCCGCCAGATCGTGCTCGTTACCTACAGCCTCGTGGTCACGATCGCCGGGCTTATCGTCTTGGCGTATCAGACGATGCAGACCCGGGCGTCGATCAAGGAAATCCTCCCACGGGTCGCGGTCGGATTTCTGGCCGCGAACCTCTCGCTCCTGTTCGCCGGTTACGCGATCGACATCGCCAACGCATTCTCGCAAGCGATCCTGGGAAACAACCTTGACCCGGAGCAAGCCGGGCAGGCGATGACCGACACGCTGATGCACGACCTCGACGGCGGCACCCTGTTCTTGTTGTTCGTCGCGCTGGCGTTGTTGGTGATGCTGCTCGTGGTGCTGCTGACATATGTCGTGCGGCTCATGCTCACCATCATTTTGCTGGCCGCCGCGCCGATCCTGCTGATGTGTCACGCGCTCCCGCAGACCGAGGGGATCGCGCTGTGGTGGTGGAAAGCGTTCGGCGGAGTGCTGGTGATCCAGATCGGGCAAGCCTTCGCTTTGGTGGCGGCGCTGAAACTGTTCTTCTTGCCTGGCGGAATCACGCTCTTCTGAAAACCCTCCCTGTTCGTTCGTTTTCTCGTGTGGTGGGTGTGTCGTGATCAATTTTCTAGTAGCGCTCGCATTGTGTTACGTACTGATCAAAATCCCGTTCTGGGTGTTGAGTTCCATCAAGGGGCGCGGCGGCTCGTCCTTGATCGGCGGGTTGGTACGCGGTGTCATTGCATACAAGACGTTCGGCCTGCTCGGCGGCGGTGGTGGCCGTTCGGCGCCGAAGAAGCCGAAGACGACGGCGCCGGAATCGGCGGATCCGTATGCGAAGGCACGAACGGATTCCCGCGGCCAGTACGTGATGCCGTTCGAGGGCATCAAGCGCAGCAAGCCCCCGAAACCCGCGTATCAGAAGTACGCGCCGAAACAGCGGTCGACGCCGCGGTCGCGGCGTGGCCCGGACCGGCAGCTGATGCTGCCCTTGGACGGGGAATGGCCCGAGAACAAGCCCGTCCTCGAACCCGATGGGCAGTACCGGCTGCCCATGCGCACACAGCGCCAGCCGCGCCCGAAACAGCCCGCACCGCTGCCTCCGCCGAAACCCGGCCGTTCCCGGCAGATGCGGTTCCCGACCGACGGGGAATGGCCGGAGAACAGGCCCCGTGAAGGTGCTGATGGCCAGTACCGGCTGCCGATCTCGGTGCGCCGCCAGGCGCGCCCGGCTTCGCCGCCGGTGCCGCCGGAGCCGAAGGCGACCGGGCACTCGGAGCAGATCGCGCTGCCGCTCGGGCGGGACTGGCCGGAGAACCGGCCCCGCGCGGGCCGCGACGGGCAGTACCGGCTTCCGCTCAACGTGCGCCGCCAACCCCCACCTCGTCCTGCCCGGCCCGTTGACCCGCCGCCGCGGGCGCCGCGGCGGCGCGCCGCCCACCAGCTCCCGCTGCCGCTGAAGCCCCCGCCCCGCCGTCCCCGTCGGCCGCGTTCCTCTGGAGGCCCGTCATGAGTGCTCCGATCAAGATCCCCGCTGATGTCGAAGTCGAAGACCGCGTGCTCGGTCCGCTGACCGCGCGCCAGCTCGCCGTGTTCACCGCGACCGCGCTCGTGCTCTACGTGGCCTGGCGCGGCACCCACGGGTTCGTCCCGCTGCCGGTGTTCGGCGCGGTCGCCGTGGTCGTCGGTGGTGGGGTGGCGGTGCTGGTGCTGGGCCACCGCGACGGCCTGCCCCTGGACCGGCTGCTGCTGGCCGCGCTCCGGCAGCGCCTGCAGCCGCGCATGCGGGTAACCGCACCCGAAGGTATCCAGCCTGCTCCGGCCTGGATCACCGCCCACACCACCACCGACTCGCCCCACGACGTGGGTGGTGTGGGGGTGGGGATCGGGTTGCCGGCCGAGGACATCTCCGAAGCCGGTGTCCTCGACCTCGGCCGCGACGGGCTCGCCGTCGTCGCCGCGTGTTCGACGGTCAACTTCGCCCTGCGCACCCCGGGGGAGCAGGAGTCGCTGGTCGGGGTGTTCGCCCGCTGGCTGCATTCGCTGACGGCCCCGGCCCAGATCCTGGTGCGCGCCGAACGCCTGGATGTGTCCGGGCAGGTCGCCGACCTCGACGCCCGCGCCCCCGGCCTGCCGCACCCGGCACTCGAGGCCGCCGCCCGCGAGCACGCCGGCTACCTCGCCGACCTGGCCGCGGGCAACGACCTGCTGCGTCGCCAAGTGCTGCTCGTCCTGCGTGAACCCCGCACGCCCCTGGCCAGCTCCGGCGGACTCGGCGGCCTGCTGCCCGGCCGCCGTGGTCGTGAGGACCCGGGCGGGCACGCCCCGGGCAGTGCCGAGCGCCGCGCCGCCGAAACCCGCCTGGTCCGGCGTCTCGGAGAAGCCGCCGAGCTACTGCACCCCGCCGGAATCACCGTGACCTCGCTCGATGCGGCCCAGGCGGAAACGGTGCTCGCGTCGGCCTGCAACCCTGACCGGCTCCTGCCCGCTTCGGCGGAGCTCGCTCACGCCGACGACATCGTCACCGCCCACCAGCAGGACGAGGAGAGGCAGTAATGCGCGCGACCAACACAGCACAGCAGGAGAACCCGTCCGCCGCGTTCGTCCCCGACTCCCTGGTTGTGGGGACCCGGCACGTGCAGGTCGGCTCGGATTGGGTCGCGAGTTTCGCGATCACTGGGTTTCCCCGTGAGGTGCATCCGGGGTGGCTGTCGCCGCTGCTGACCTACCCGGGCCGGGTGGACGTCAGCGTGCACATCACCCCAGTCGATCCCGCCACAGCAGCGAAAGGACTGCGCAAGCAACTCGGCAAGCTCGAATCCGGGCGTCGTCATACCGCCGAGCACGGGAGGCTGGCCGACCCCCAGATCGAGGCCGCCACCGAAGACGCCTACGAGCTCTCCGACCGCATCGCCCGCGGCGAAGGAAAACTCTATCGGCTCGGGCTGTACGTGAGCGTGCACGCCGCAACCGAGCAGGCGCTGGCCGACGAAGTCCAAGCCGTCCGCTCCCTGGCGGCGAGCCTGCTGCTGGACGCCCAGCCCACGACGTTCCGCTCGGTGCAGGGCTGGATCTCCACCCTGCCGATGGGCCTCGACCTGATCGGCATGCGACGCGCCTTCGACACCACCGCCCTGGCCGCCGCCTTCCCCTTCACCAGCCCCGACTTGCCCCCACCCGATCCGGCATCGCCTGCCGTGGCCGACGGGGTGCTCTACGGCTACAACCTCGGTTCCCAAGGGCTCGTGCACTGGGACCGGTTCGGCCCCGGGATGCACAACCACAACAGCGTGGTCCTCGGCCGCTCCGGCGCGGGCAAGTCCTACTTGGTGAAACTGGAGCTGCTGCGCAGCCTCTACCGCGGCGTCGACGTCGCCGTCCTAGACCCCGAAGACGAATACACCCGCCTGACCACAGCGGTCGGAGGCACGCAGGTCAATCTAGGGGAGCCGGGTGTGCGGCTCAACCCGTTCGACCTGCCCGTGCACGTCCGCGCCGATGGGCGCCGCACGATCGCCCCGGACGCACTCGCCCGCCGGAGCCTGTTCCTGCACACCGTCCTGGCCGTCCTGCTCGGCCGCGACCTCGACCCCGGCGAACGCGCGGTCTGCGATCGCGCGATCTCGGCGACCTACCAAGCAGCCGGGATCACCGACGATCCACGCACGTGGACCAGGTCCGCGCCGCTGCTGCGGGACCTGCGCGACACCCTCGCCGCCGACATCGACAGCACCGCGCGAACGCTGGCCGAGCGGCTGCATCCGTTCGTCGACGGCGCCTTCTCCGGGCTCTTCGACGGACCCACCACCACCGAGCCCGAAGGGCACCTGGTCACCTTCGGGCTGCGCGAGCTGCCCGACGAGCTCAAGCCACTCGGGACGCTGCTCACGTTGGATGCGGTGTGGCGGCGGGTGACCAACCCCGCCGACCGGCGCCCGCGCCTGGTCGTAGTCGACGAGGCCTGGCTGCTCATGCAGCAACCCGAAGGCGCTCGGTTCTTGTTCCGGATGGCGAAGGCGTCACGCAAGCACTGGGCGGGGCTGACCGTGGCGACCCAGGACACCGCCGACGTCCTGGCCACCGACCTGGGCAAAGCCGTTGTGAACAACGCGGCGACCCAGGTCCTTTTGCGCCAGGCGTCCCAGGCCATCGACGAGATCACCACGGTGTTCGACCTCTCCGCCGGAGAACGCCAATTCCTCCTGTCCGCCGACCTCGGCCAAGGACTGCTCTCGGCAGGCACCCAGCGTGTCGCCTTCCAAACCCTCGCTTCCCAGGTGGAGCACGAGCTGGTGACCAGCAACCCCGCCGAACTCACCGACCACGACCCACTCGAACACTCCACAGTGGACTCCGGGCTCGGGGATGACGGCGAGGCCGAGTTGTCGGTGGGCGACGACGGCGAACTCGACCTCGGCCACGCCTGATTGCCACCTGCTCCGGAAGGGAGCTGCTGATGTTCGTTCTCATTCCACTGCCCAGCACGTCCGAACCGGGTGGTAGCTGGGTGGCCGACTATCTCCGCGACCCGGCCGCCGTCCTCGACCCTGCTGTGCAGGTCGCCGTGGCCTGCTGGCCGGTCGTGGTGGCGCTGCTCGCGCTGCTTTCCGCGCTGCTGGCGTGGGCACGGCACTGGCAGTGGGCGCGGCGCCGAGCTGAGCTGGCCGCCGACGCGCGGGTGGTGACGGTGCTGGCACCCCCGCAGGTGGACCCGGCGGGTGGGGCGGCGTTGTGGTCGAACCTCGTCGGGTTGCTGCGGCCGTCGTGGCGACGGTGGCTGCGCGGGCAGCCGCACGTGGCCTGGGAGTACGCGTTCTCCGAGGCGGGTACCGCGCTGCGGTTGTGGGTGCCGGGAGTGATCCCACCGGGCCTGGTCGAGCGCGCGGTGGAGGCCGCGTGGCCCGGTGCGCGCACCAGCACCGAGCCCGCCACGCCACCGCTACCGGGACCGGAGCACGGGCAGCAACGAGTCCTCGTCGCCGGTGAGCTGCACCTCGGTAGACCGGAAGCGTTACCGATCCGCACCAGCTTCGACGCCGACCCGCTCCGCGGCGTGATCGGGGCCCCGGTGGGGCTGATGGCCGGCGAGTACGCCTGCGTGCAGGTCCTCGCCCGGCCCGTCACCGGCACTCGCGCTGCCCGAGCCCGCCGCACGGCACGCACCCTGCAGGCCGGGCACTCGACTCGGCTGGTGGGCCGGGTGCTGGACCTGCTCACCCCGCACACCACGCCCCGCCGACGCAGCACCACGCGAACACGGACGCCGCAGCAGGATCCCCAGACCTCCCTGGCGCTGTCGGCGCTGAACCGCGCCGTGGTCGCCAAACAGCAAGGCGGCCAGTACGAAACCCGCGTGCGGTACACGGTGACCAGCGAGCTCCCCGTCGACGCCAGCGAACAGCAGCTCCGTTCGGCACGCGAGACCGCGCGAGGCCGAGCACACGCGCTTGCCTCGGGATTCGCAGCGTTCACTGATCACAACCACTACCGTCGCCACCGCCTCCTGCAACCGGCCCGGATCGTCGGTGAGCGCCGCCTCGGCCGAGGGGACTTGCTCTCGATCGCCGAGCTCGCCGCGGTCGCGCACCTCCCGCACGACGAGAACCTCCCCGGCCTGCACCGCGCCGGGGCGAAAGCACTCGCACCCCCACCCGGCATCCCCGTTCCCGGTCCGACGGTGAAGCCACTCGGAGACTCCGACTCCGGGCAGTCCCGGCCGGTAGGGCTGCGGATCACCGATGCCCGGCACCACGTGCACGTGCTCGGCGCGACCGGCTCCGGGAAATCCACGCTGCTGGCGAACATGCTGCTCGCCGACGTCGAAGCCGAACGCGGCCTGGTCCTGATCGACCCGAAAGGGGACCTCGCCACCGACCTGCTGATGCGCCTGCCCCGCGACGCCGGGCAGCGGGTGGTGCTCTTCGACGCCGACAACCCCGCCCGCCCGCCCTGCCTGAACCCCTTGGACGGCGGCGACACCGACCTGGCCGTCGACAACCTCGTCAGCGTGTTCCGCAGGGTCTACTCCGCCTTCTGGGGACCACGCACCGACGACGTCATGAGGGCAGCCTGCCTGACCCTGCGCGCCCAGGCCGGAGTCGCCACCCTTGCGGACCTACCCAAGCTGCTCGCGGAACCAGCGTTTCGTGCCCGCGTCGTCGCCCGCCTCCACGACCCGGTCCTGCGCGGCTTCTGGAGCTGGTACGACGAGCTCACCGACGCCGGACGATCCCAGGCCATCGCACCGCTGATGAACAAGCTTCGGGCGTTCCTGCTGCGTCCGTTCGTCCGCGACGCTCTCACCGCCGGACCCTCCACCGTGAACATGAGTCGCGTTCTCGACGAGGGCGGGATCTGCCTGGTGCGCATCCCGAAAGGCTCCCTGGGAGAGGAGACCACCAAGCTCGTCGGCTCCCTCGTCGTCGCCCGCACCTGGCAGGCCACCACCGCCCGCGACCACACCCCACAACCCGAACGCCCCGACGCCAGCCTCGTGATCGACGAGGCCCACAACTTCCTCAACCTGCCCTATCCGATCGAGGACATGCTCGCCGAAGCCCGCGGCTTCCGGCTCTCGATGACCCTGGCCCACCAACACCTCGGGCAACTCCCACGCGACCTGCGCGAAGGCATCTCCACCAACGCCCGCTCCAAGATCTACTTCGCCGCCGGACCCGACGACGCCCACGACCTCGCCCGCCACACCGCACCGCACCTGTCCGAACACGACCTCACCCACCTCGGCGCCTACCACGCCGCCGCCCGCCTGGTCTCCCACGGCGAACACGCCCGCCCCTTCACCCTCACCACCCGCCCCCTGCCCGAACCCACCCCCGGCCGCGCACGCCACATCCGCACCACCAGCACACAGGCCACAGTGGACACACAGAGTCCGCGCTAGAAGTCGCTCTTTCCCCGCATTCCGCCACGGCCATGCCGTCGTGCCCGTTTCCTCTTCTCTGCGAGGTGATTGCTGTGAGCCGGTTCCCTGTTCGCCAGCATGTACTGCGCCCTGCCCGCGTAGATGTCCGGAATCCACGCTCGGCCAATACCGCCGAGCACCAGATGCGACTGGCCTCCCGGCTCACCCCTCGGGACCGGTGGCTGGCCGCGATGGTCCACGAACACCGAGTCCTGACCGGCGACCAGCTCGCCGCACTCGCCTTCCCGTCCGGGCGCGCAGCCCGCGCCCGCCTGCGAGAACTGTGGCAGTGGTCGGTCCTCGACCGGTTCCAACCCGTCCTGGCCCGCGGTTCCGCACCGATGCACTACGTCCTCGGCCCCGCCGGAGCCACCGTCCTGGCCGCCGCGCACGGCGTGAACGTCAAAGACCTCGGCTACCGCCGCGACCGCGTCCTCGGCCTCGCCCACAGCCTGCGCCTCGCACACACCGTCGGCCGCAACCAACTCCTGACCACCCTCACCACCCATACCCACCGTCACTGCGACGCGGAACTCACTGCCTGGTGGTCGGAGAACCGCTGTGCCCGCCACATCGGCGACCTCGCCCGCCCCGACGCCTACGCCCATTGGCGCACCGCCCGCTGCGAGATCGCCTTCTACCTCGAATACGACACCGGCACCGAAGCACTCCCGAAACTCACCGCGAAACTCCCCGGCTACCATGACCTCGCCCGCAGCAGCGGCCACACCCTCCCACTCCTGATCTGGCTCCCCAGCCCACGCCGCGAGGCCCACGCCCGCCGCGCCCTGCACCAGGCTTGGAACCGCCTCGACTACCCCGCGCACCTGCCCATCGCCACCGCCAGCCCCCACCCCACCCTCGATCCCGGCGGGGACGTGTGGCTGCCGCTGGAGAACACCGGGCCACGCCGCACCCTCGACCGACTCCCCGACGCCTGGCCTCACCTCACCCACCCCGACCCCGACGACGAACCCCCCACCCCCGCAGGCACCACCACACTTCTGCCGCCACCGTCACCGCAGGCCCCGAACCCCAGCTCCGGGCGGTGAGGCGGCATGGTGCGCCTGGCCGCCGGTACCGCCGCCGCGTTCCTGCTCCTACTCGTCACCCTCATTGCCGCCGTGACCAGCACCGTTGCTGCCCTCACTGCCAGCGGCGGAAACGGAAGCGCACCAAGCCAGGCGGCGCTGGCCGACATCCCCGCCGACTACCTCACCCTCTACCAACGCGCCGCACCCCTATGCCCCGGACTGGACTGGGCCGTACTCGCCGCGATCGGGAAGGTCGAAACCGACCACGGACGCCTCGACGCCCCCGGCGTCCGAGACGGCGAAAACTTCGCAGGCGCGGGCGGACCGATGCAATTTCTCGCCCCCACCTTCGACTCCGTCGTCACCGAGCATCCGCTCCCGCCGGGCGGAGCAACCCCTCCGTCGCGTTACCACCCGCACGACGCCATCCACGCCGCCGCCTTCTACCTCTGCGACTCCGGCGCCCGCCACGGCGACTTCCGCTCGGCGATTTTCGCCTACAACCACGCCGACTGGTACGTCTCGAAGGTCCTCGCCCAAGCCGAGGACTACCGGGCCACGGCGAGCACGCCGGCCACCTCGCCCAACGGATGGGTCGTGCCCGTCCAAGGACGGTGCACCTCCGGGTTCGGACCGCGCGAGGGTGACATCCACCGGGGCCAAGACCTCGCCGCACCGATCGGCACACCCATCCTCGCGGCCCATGACGGCACCATCATCAACGCAGGACCCGCCTCCGGCTACGGACTCTGGGTCCGCATCGAGCACGCCGACGGCACCATCACCACTTACGGCCACAACCACCGAAACCACGTCACCGCAGGTCAAGTCGTGCGTGCCGGGCAGCCCATCGCCGAAGTCGGCAACCGTGGCGAGTCCACCGGAGCACACTTGCACTTCCAGATTGAGGAAGGCGGGCACCCGGTCGACCCCATCGGGTTCTACAACGAGCATGGGGTGCGGCTATGTCCATAAATCGGGCACACCGCATGATGGCGAGGCGCTCGTCAACGGCGGCGTGGTAGCAGAAGCGATAGCACGCGCAGCGCAGCCTTTCGCCGTTGCGGAGATCGCGAAAATAGCGCTACCGCGACTGCCAGAGAAATCAAGAAAAGATAAATGGATGCTCCGAGGGGGGCAATAAGGAGTGCTCCGGGCATCCACGCCGGGTAATTCATGGGATTCACTGATCGGTCAGCGTTGGCATCTGGGGGCAGCCTGTTCTGAGTGCGTTGCACGCCCTTGACTGGTAAGTGAGTACTGGGTCAAGTTCGAGGGGGGGGAAAGCTCGAGGCCCGACCTACACCGCCGCCTTGGAATCCGTATAGGCGAAACTGCTTACTGCACTTCTGACTGAAGGACTTGTGGGCCTTCGCCGAATCGTGAAGAGCGGTAAGTAGCCCTATGGGGATCCCCGGCTCAAGGGAACGGTAAAGATTCCCTGCCTCAGTGATGTGTTTAATTAGTCGGTGGAGAGAGGGAGTGTTTGTGGCTGGTGTCGACTCGGTGGAAGATGGCTCCTTGAGGTGGTCAGCTTGGCGTGAATGGACCTTTTCGACGGCGCGGAGGGCGGCGTTGTATGAGCAGCCATGTTGTTGCTGATACGCCTTCGCGTCCCGCTGGCGCTTGCGATTGACGCACTTACGTCGGGGGTGGTCGCCCATGATCGCCTCCGCAGGGACCCACGCTACCCCGCACGAGGTCGGGTACCAGTCGCTGCCGTCGGCGCCGACTTGTCCTCAACGTCACCAGCCGCGTGGGGGTCAGATGACTCGGAAGGGGCGGGCGTTCCACCCGGCGAAAAATGTAGCAGTCTCGCCAACGGGTCGATCTCGGGGGCCATAGATGGCGACGGGGCCGTCGCCTTGGGTGGTGCTGTGTCCGGATAGCGGCACCACGCGGGAGGTGTGTGCCCGTGTTGTTGCGGGTGTAGTTATCTCGGCTGGTGTGGTGAGCGACGCCACGGGCGGGCGGTGGGAACGAGTCTCGTCATGAGTCGCGGCCGGGTTCGTCGCTGTCCTGTGTGCACGGTGTGTCCGGGATGGAGGCGAGCGGAAGTGGCGAGGCGTGTCGGGGCGGACGGCGAGTTGCTGCATATCTGGCTAACGGGTCAGGTCATGGGCCTCCTGGAAGAATCCGGGCGGGATCTTGACGGGGTGTGCGGGGAGGTCGATCGGTTGGTGCAGCGGTGGGGGCCGCGGCGTTGTCGCGAGCGCTGGCTGAAGCCACCGAAGCGGATCGTCGTGGTCCTGCGATGGCGCCGTCGCCGGGGCGGTGATGGCCGGGGCTGGACGCGTGCCGGGGCCGTGGCCTGAGCGGTATCCGTTCAGGCCACGGCCCCGACGGGTCCGGTCGTGGTGGTGTTGGTTAGTCGCGTGCCGTGGCGGGGTGGGTGTCCCAGGGGGTTCCGGCGGGCAGGGGTTCGACGTCGCCGACTCCGGCGCCGACGAGTCCGGCGAACGGCTTCTCGTTGCGGTCCATCAACAGGATTTTCTGGGTGAACAGCGGTGCTTCGCTGCTGTTGAGCGGTACGACGTTGTGGAACGAGGAGAGTTCGAACAGGATGAGCATCACCGTGCGGATTTCGGTGCGGTCCGGGTCGGCTTCGACGGAGAGGCCCCACACGCGGATGACGAGTTCGCGTTGCTGCGGGTTGATCTCGATGCGGGTGTGGATGTGGGCGGGTAGTCCGTCGTCGGCGCGGAGTTCGGTGATGGCGTCGGCGAGGCGCACGGCGGTGGCTTCGAGGGTGTAGCCGTGGCCGGTTCCGGCGCACAGGCCGTGGATCGCGTAGTTGTTTTCGGGCATGACGAGTCCTTTCATCGCACGGGCATTCGCCGCACGGGACGGAGAAGGAAACTGGAATTGACGGCGCCGGAATGGCGCTGATGCGTATCGACGCTCCATGGCGCCGGGCTGTCAATCCGGAATCCGGTAAATGGACCCGGTTGGGGTAACGATGTCGGGTCGTCGCGCCTGGTGGGAAACAAGTCACGTGTCTTGTTTTCGATTCGGCTTGACATTCGGAGCGGTATCGAGCGTCCATGGATGGCGTCACCCCGCGATTTCTGGATGCGCATCCGGTCGGAGTGGCGCCCCGGCCGGGGCATGGCCTCTATTGATCCACTGAAAGATTTGGGAGTGAAGTCATGCCCGCGAAGAACACTAAGAAGGCGAACGCCGCGCAACCGGCCACAGAGAAGCGCGCGACCCCAGCCGTACAGCCCGACACCGCCATCCCCGCGGCGGATGCCGTGCCTGAAGCGGCCCCGGCCGTACAGGGCGGAGACGGTGGTCCGCGGACCGAAGCTGAGGGCCAGCTCTGGGCGGTGCTGTCCGGTGAGCCGCAAACCACGGCCGCGCTGGCGGTGGCGGCCGGGGTCGGGCGGTCCACGGCGGCGAAGGCCCTGTCCCGGTGGGCGCTGGCAGGCACGATCACCCGCGATGTCGTCGGCGAGGGTGCCGGGCGGCGCTCGGAGTGGTCCCGCCAGCAGCACCCGGCGCCCGAGGCCGTCCTTGACCACGGCTCAGAGCAGGAGTTGGAGCCGGAGGAGGCCCCGCGTCAGCCTGAGCTCGCGGTCGTGCCCGAAGAGCTGAGCGTGCCTGAGCAGACGACGGAGGAGTCCGGGATTGAACCGGATTCCGGCAGGGACGAGGTGGCTGCTCCGCCGGTGACGCAGGAACGGTTGGCGCCGGGTGCGTTGCACGGTTTGGTCGAGGATTTCCTGCGCGAGCACCCTGGCGATGAGTTCGGGCCGAGCAAGATCGGCAAAGAATTGAGGCGCTCGTCGGGTGCGGTGAACAATGCGCTGGAAAAGATGGCGGAAAAAGGCGTGGTGATGAAAACCCGCGAAGCGCCGAAACGGTTCATGCTCGCCGAGACCGGCGACTGAGTCCGCTGTTTCCCGGTAGTGAGGTGGGGCCGTGTTGTGCGCGACATGGCCCCGCCTCTCATGCTGTGTGCATGGCATGGAGGGCGTGATCATGGTCGTGGAGAACGAATCGAGTTCAGGCGTGACCGGGTGGCCGCTGGAATCCGAGGAGGATGATCGGGGGCGTACGGGTGTGCGTGGCGATGAGGTGGTGCTGGCCGCCCCGGGGGTCGCGGTGCGTCCACCGATACGCACACCGTCCTGGGCGCACTTACTGGAACTGGTCGTCCCGGAGCTTGCCGGGCCACCCGATGAGGCCGATGGACCGATCCCCCGGCTGTTGTCGGCCGTCTGGCGCCGGAGCGCCCGGCCGCCGGTTCCCGGCTGCCCGTGCGAAGTGCTGATCATGGTGGAGGAGGCCGAACCTGTGGGCGGTGCGGCGCGGGTGAGCGCCCACGGCCACCCCTTCACCCACTCCGTACCCCTAGCCACGCCGACCGACTAACGCAGGGCGAACAGTGCCCCGCCGCCCCTGGGTGGCGGGGCACGACCACGTCTAGCCCTGGAACACGTGCGGCGCGTCGGGCCGTGTGCCCCTAGCGAACCGACGCCGCCGACGCACCGTTCCCCCGGGGGGTACAGCCGACGGGCACACCACGCCGCCGAAACCACCGGCGGGGCACGTCCGCACGCCGGGCAGTGTTGTTCAGCATCGCCGCCGACACGCGGACGGCTGCCTGCTCCGGCGGCGAGTGCGGGCGGTCGGGCTCGGCGAGCAGTGCTGGGTGAGGACGTGGTGTGCTCGCCGGCCTCGAGGTGACGAGGCGGCGAGGACGGGTGCCGCGGCGAGGCGCCTCGGCCGAGAAGCCTCCGGACGTGTGTGTGGTGCGCGGTTCAGTCCGGGCGCGGGGATGCGGGCACACCGTGAGCGGTGACGCGGGGACAGCGCCGCGGCTTGTGCGTTCCCGGTGGGCCCTGGGGCGGCGGGGGCGAGCGGGTGCGGAATCAGCGGTGCGTCGGGTGTGGGGGTGGTGACCGAGTGCGGTGCGGGGCCGACCGGGTAGGTGGTCGGCCCCGCACCGCACTCGGGCTGCCGGGGGCTAGCGGGTGGCGTGTTTGAGGGCGGTGGTGGCGGCGCGGCCGATGACGGCGGCGGTGGTGGTGGGGTCGGTGAGTTCGTGCACGGTGGTGCCGGTCATGGGTTTGTCGGTGGCTTTGGTGGTCAGCCACAGCAGGCCGCACCCTGTTGTGCGGAGGCGGTCGAGGAGTTGTTGACCGCGGCGGTAGTTGGCGGCGTCGAAGCACCCATCGCTGATGATCACCAGCAACCGGGCGGTGTCGGGCCGGGTCAGACCGAGGATGCCGTCGAGGGCGCAGATCGCCCCCGGGATGTCGTGGTAGCTGTCGCTGGAGCGGAACTCGGTGACCGTGCGTGGGGCGGTTCCGGGGTAAGTGACCGCACGGACATGGTGGCCGAAGATCACGGTGGCGGCGTCGGCGGGCACGGTGGTGTGACGGGTGGCGTGGGCCATGATCCACGCGGCGGAGGCGACCGCGTCGGTGTACTTGCGCATGGAGGAGGTCACGTCGCAGGCGATCCCGACGCGCAGCGGCGGGGCGGGGGCGAGGCGGCGGGTAGTGCGGGTGAAGGGTTCGGCGGTGGGTAGGTGACCGGCGGCGCGTTGCGCGTCGGCGGCGAGGGCGCCGCGCATCCGCAACCGGCCCGGCGGTAGCTGTGCGGTGGTGCGGGTGGCGTGGCGTTCGGTGACTCCGGCAGTGCTCAGTGCCCGTGCCAGGGTGCGGGCCGCGCGTCGTTCGTCCGGGGTCGGTGTGCGGGGCATGGCGAGCCCGGTGCTCCCGGTGCGCATGTCACCCGGTTCCTTGCCGAAGACGTTTCGTGCGGCGGTGGCGGCGGCATGCTGGGCGGCCTGCTCAGCGGCCTCACTCGCGGACTGTGTCGCTGCCCGCACAGCCGAACCGTCACCCGGGGGGATTTCGCGGGCGACGTGGCGCGCGACCCCGTTCACCGTGCGCCGCACGGCGCCTGCCAACGGCGACGGAGTACCGGAGGTGTCGTGGTCCGTGCTGGCACTGCTGGTGGCCGGGGGTGTGGTGTCGGGGTCGGTGCCGATGGCCTCGCACCACTGGCGGCCGAGGTCGAGCATGGTTTCGGCGTCGTCGTCGGCGACGGTGTGCGCGTGCCGCCAGAGGCGGCGCAGGGTGGTGAGGGTGTCGGGGGTGAGGACGTCGCGGATCACGTGCCGGACCCCGTGGGTTTCCTGATTTTCCAGGATTCCGGCGTCGGTGCGTGCCAGCAGCAGCCCGGCCGCCTGCGCGGCGTCGGGGGCGCTCATGCCGGGGGCGGTGGGCATGTCGGCGAGGATCAGGTTCCGTGCGCGACGCGCGCAGCCAGTAACGATCATCCGGGCGGCGCCGCAGGTGGGCGGCTTCAATCCGCGACTCCTCGAGCAGCATCGCGGCGGCCACCGCCCCGGCCGGGGCGGTGGCGGGCGGGTTCCACCGGGAATGCTGGGCGTGGGCGCACTCGTGGGTGAACAATCCCCATACCGTCGCGTACCGGGCACGGTCGCCCGGGTCGGAAGGGTCGGCGGTGGCGGGGTTGATCGCGCCGAGGTGGACACCGTTGATCTCGATGGACGCGTGCGGCGGCAGGACGCAGGCCGGGGCACCGTGCCCGGCGCCGGGGGCGATGTCCACGACCAGGTCGTCGCGGTCGGCGATGATCGGCGCCTCCTCGGTCAACGCGGCCGACAACCTCAGCCACGACGGCGACAGCGGCGCGGGGATCGGGGTACGGGACACGGCGGGGTCAGCGATCACATGCGTACTCATGAGCGGGAAATGTCCTTTCACAGCAACAGAAAAAACAACACGGACGAGGCGGGCTAGATGCGCCCGCCGAGGGCAAGCGGGGCGATGGCCCCGCCGAACACGGACCGGACCACGTCCGCGACGGTGTCGCGGTCCTCCTCCGGGGCGAGGTTGAGCAGGTTCCCGGCCGCCGCGTTCGTCCCGAGTACGCCCGCGATCCGGTCGAACGCGATCAGCTCCCGCAGTTGCGGTGCCCACCTGATTTCGCCCGCGCGCTGCTTGCTGGCGAGGTTGCGGGCGATGCGCACGGCTTTCGGTTCGATCTTGAGTTGGGCGGCGAGGTCGTAGTCGCTGGAGATTTGGATGTGCGCGGAAAACCGGGACGAGTGCGCGTCGGTGACGATGGCCCCGTGCGCCCCGGGGTTGTGCCCGGCGATCACGTAGAACCCCGGCGCGGCGGTCACCTTTTCGCCGCCGTTGGCCTTGATCACGACTTCGCGGCGCCCGTCCATCGCCGGATACACCACGGCCAGCACGGTCGGCGGAATCAGCGAGGCGTCATCGATGAACAGCGGACGACCTTCCCGCATCGCGGTGACCAGCGGCCCGTGTACGAACAGGTACCGGCCGTCGGGGGTTTGGGTGTACTCACCGACCAGGTCCGCCACGGCGGTATCCCCGTCCCCGGCGACGGTGACCACATCGGGGAACGCCGCCTCCGCGATCGCGGTTTTCCCGGTGCCGGGCGGGCCGTACAGCAACACCGGCACCTCGGCCTCCCGCAACTTCCGCAACGCGGTCACGTCCGGCAGTCCGGCCAGGGTGCGCGGGTGGTACTGCTGCCCGTTCGGCCGCGCCACCGGACCCGACACCTTCGTCGACGACGGCACCGCCCTCGGGGAACCCGACGCGGCGGCCTTCTTCCCCGTTTTCGCGGCCGTGCCCGCCGTGGCTGCCTTCCCTGGCTTCATGGGGGTGGCGGTGGTGTCCGACGTGGCGGTCTTGCCCGACTTCGGGGCGGTGGCGGTTTTGCCCGACGTGGTGGTCTTGCGCGATGTCGCGGTGCTGGTGGCCGTGGTGGATTTCTTCGCCGTGGCACGGGTTTTCGCCGCGCGGGCGGTGCCGGACTTCGCCGCCGCACCTGTGCCCCTGCCCGCGTCGGTGTCGGGGGCGGGGGTGGCGGCCTTGCGGGTGGCGCGGGTGGCCTTGTAGCGCAACGGCGCCGCGCTGGTGATCTCCGCCGCACCCTCCTCCGCCAACTTCTTGAGCGCGTTGCCGACCGCACCGGCCGACCTGTTCAATGCCGTGGCCACCTGGCGGGGGCTGTGGTCGGCTTTCCGGTCGGCGGCCAGCACCCCGGCGACCTGGGCGCGCAGTTGGCCATTCCGCAACCGGCCGGGCGACTCAGCGGCGGCCGGGGCGGGGGTGGTGGGTGTCGTGGTCATGATGGGTACCTCCTGGGACGTGATGGGGGTCAAGCGCGGCGGCGGGCGAGGGAACGGCCCGCCGCCGTCGTGCGCGGGTGGGGGTTCAGTCGACCGGTTCGCCGTGGTCGTAGTTCCAATCCGTTTCGCTGAGCTCACGGACCCCCAAGAGCAGGTGTTGCCGCCGCAGTTCCCCAGCGGCGTTGTTGAACCGCGCGACCACGCACAACAGCCCCGGGACCTGGGACGGCTGGCCGGGCGTGTCGTAGAACTCCACGTCCAACCGGTTACCGTCGGGCAAATCGGCGACGGTGGCGTCCTGAATCAAATCCCGCAACGCCTCCATGAATTGCGTTTGCGTCAGTTCCGGATCGTTGTCGTCCATCAACGGCATAGCACTACCTCCGGCGGTTACAGGCATAGCTCACGCCCGGCTACTCATTCGATGTGATTCCCGGGAATTCCCCGGCGACAACTCAAAGCTAACTCTGCGCCAACCCCCGCGCAAGCAAAAACACCCCCGAATTCCGTACTCTTCCCCAAAAAATCAGGCCCGCCCACCAGGGAAAACACAAAAAGCGGGGCGCGTTCGCCGCCCCAAGGGCAGAGGCACGAGGCGAAGTGGGGGCAAGGCGGAACTCGCGAACCCGTAATCAAGACAACAAAGAAGCGGTGAGGGGCAAGGGAGAAAAGGGTTTTCGGGTAAATACTGGGGACCTGGCCGAGTCGAGAGTGAGGCGGCGGTGACGCCGAGGGGGTGCGGGCGTCCGCCCGGGGGCTGATGTGTCTCTTGTGGAGGGGTCTATTACAGTCTGGGAGACCGCCGGTACCCCTCGCGGTGGCCGTACGCTGCTGTTATGTGCAGGCGTGCGGGGCGCGGATCAAGGCGTCGTTTCGGCTGGTAACCGGGTTGGTATCCCGGTTGGCACCCCTGATTCCGGTGCGATCGGCCGCAGCACTGCACTGGACGCCTTCGGTGCGGCGCCCGGGAATCTTCACGGGCGTAGCCGCAGAACAGACTCACACGTACCAACAGCGCTCTCGGGAAGTTTCCTCGCCCCGGAGGGGCCTTGTCTCCCACAGCACTTTGGCAGCGCCTATTGGAAATACCGGGTTGATTCTATCAACGCCGGTGACATCGATCGGATACGCGAACGCCCGTCTTTGCCTGGAGCAAGAAAAACCGCTTAGCGGCCGTGTAGCCCTTTTCCTTACTTGTTTCGGGGGTGTTGGAGTTGTTCGGCGAGGCGAAGGGTGTCGGGGTGGGGGGTGGTGTCGATTTCTGCGAGTGTGCTGCGGAGCAGGGCGAGGGTGCGGGTGATGTCGTCGGTGTGGTCGAGGGTGTGTTGCAGGCGCATGATGTCGCGATAGAGCGGCTCGTGGAAGGGGGCGAGATCTCGGGCGTGTTCGAGTATTCCCAGGGCGCGGTGCGGGGCGCGTGGGGCGAGGGCGCGGGTGTGTGCGGTGATGGTGTCGAGGTAGGTGCGGCGGGCATGTTCGCGGACCGGTTCGATCCAGGTGGTGTCGATGCCGTCGGCGAGGTCGCCTTGGTAGACGGCGATGATGGTCTCGTGGGCGTCGGCGCGCTGGGTGTCGGTGGTGGCTGCGCGGCGGGTGGTCACGGCGGTGGTGAAGTCGCGGTAGTCGGTGGTGGCCAGGGTGGTGTTGAGGCGGTAGTGGCCGTGGTGGGCGTGCACGAGTTCGCCGAGGTCATGATCGAGGCGGGTCAGGATGCGGCGCAGGCGGGACAGGGTGGTGTTGAGCGCGTTGCTGCCCGGGACCGCTTCGCCCCACAACGCTTCCAGGATCTCGTCCCGCCCGGCACCGTCGGGGTTCAGAGCGAGGTAGACGAGCAGTTCCCGCATCCGGGGCTGCAACCCGACTTCACGAGGAGCCGATTGCAGGCCGGGCTGGTGCCAGTGCAGGCGGGGCTGGCCGAACACGGTCACCCGCAACCTCGCTGAAGGTTCTGCCGGGGCCTCGGGCTCGGCGTGCTGCGGTGCACGCGGCGACGCGGCCGTGGTGGTGGCGGCCGGGCTCTCGGTTGCCTGTTCGTCAGGGGCGGAGCTCGGCGAGACGGCGGCGGAAACGGGCGGTTGTGCTGTTCGGGTGGCCTTTTGCGCGCGGGAGTCGTCGCCGCGGTGGGCAGACACGCTGGGGCCGACGGCCTCGCCGGAATGCTCCTCGGCGAGGTCGTCATCGCTGGAAGTATCGGGCTCAGGGCGAGTTCGGTGCAGAGCGACCGGGAGCGGATACACGGTAGGAAGCGGGATTCCTGTGGTCTTCGGGGCGGGGCGCAGACGGAACCGATACCGCATCACCACGGCGGCGCTCACGAGCCCGGCTGCGGACAAGGCCGCGATGACACCCGGTGTGAGAGAACTGTACGAGGCGCGGTCTGGAGGTGTGCGGTCGAGTTGCGTAGGCGGTGGCGTTGGCGCGGGTCCCGCCGGAGAGCCGATCGGCTCGCGGCTGCCGGACGGCGGCTGCGGGTGCGTCTCGGGCTCGTCGTGGGCGGGCTGCACGGCCGGGTTGGTGGTGTTGGCGGGTGGGAGGGCGAGGCGCCATCCGGGCATGAGGATGTGGGGGTAGCGCAGGGTGCGACCGGAGGGTTGGGTTCGTCCGGTGTTGAGGTCGAAGAGTTCTTGCCACCGCTGACTGTCGCCGAGGTGGTGTTGGGCGAGGCTGGTGAGGGTGTCGTCGGTGTCGACGGTGACCCAACGGACGTCGTCGGGCAGGGGTGGGGGTTCGGTGCGGGCGGCGTCGTTGGGCATCCGCAGCCATTGCCCGGCGAGCAGGTATCGGGGTTCGGGTGAGAGGTGAGGGTTGAGGCGGGTGATCTCGGTCCATCGTTCGCCGTCGCCGAGGTGGAGTTGGGCGAGCAGCCAGAGGCTGTCGCCGCGGTGGACGAACACGGTGGGGCCGGAGACGGACGGGCTGGGGGCGTGGTGCCCGTCCGTCTCCGGGGCGGCCCACGGCGCTTCGGGGGGAGCGCGGTGTGGGCCGCTGGGGTGGCGGGGCGCGCTGGCCGCCACCTGGTTCTGTGGGAGTGCTGAGGCGAGGCTGGGGGTGGCGGTGCCGAGCAGGACGGTGCCGGTGACCAAGGCGGTGATCCAGCCGCGTGCCCCGTTGGGGCCGTTCTCTCGGAGCTGCCTGGCCCCGTATCGGAGCAGGAGGTAGGTGTCTTCGGTGATCCAGCAGATCATCACGCCCCAGACGACCCACATGAACAGCAGGCACCCGCCGATCACGAAGCCGTCCACACCGAGCGTGAGACGGATCTCGTGATAGCTGTCCACCATCCAGGCCCGGAAGTGCGCGGGCTCGAACTCCCCGAGGAACCCGGAATGCAGCGGCGGCCAGGTGAGTTCGGGCCAGCCGACCCATTGGGTGCCGAGCACGAGCAGCGTGGGCATCGCGGTCAGCAGGACCAGCAGTCCGAGCACGACGGGAAGCCGTCGCAGGAGCACCGGTAAGCGGATCATGGTGCGAGTCCGGGATCGGTGGTGCCGACACCGAGCTGCGCCTCCGCGTGCCCGGTGACGTGGTGGGTGGGGCCGAACAGTCCGATGACGGCGGGTTCGGCGTGGGTGACGGTGACGCGCACGGTGCGCGCGGCGTCGAGCTGGATCTCGCCGTGGTGGCCGCTGGCGGCGAGCGCATCCTGCGCGGCCGAGCGTGCAGTCGCGGTGTCGAGGGTGATCTGCGGCGAGCGGGTGTCCACGGCGGTGAGGGCGGCGCGGGCGGCTTCGGCCGCGGCGTCGTCGGCGCGGGCCAGGGCGCGCATGCGGTCGGCGCCGTCGATGACGAGGGCGAGCAGGAGCAGCAGCGCGGGCAGCAGGACCGCGACGAGCACGCTCACCGAACCCTCATCCCGGGCGTCCTTGTGGCGGTTCATGCGCGGCCTCGGAACGGATCGAGCGGGCTGGTGAACTCGGAGTGCAGCGGGACGGCGCCGGGCAGGCCGGGCAGGGCGAGGTCCGCCAGCGGCACGGTGCAGGAGGTGCGTACCGACACGGTGCCGGGCTGGCCGACCGGGGCGGTGAAGCCTGCGGTGTCGATGTCGAGGACCTGCTGGTTGCAGTGCAGCCCGTGCTGGCCGAGGGTGTCGTGGGCGGTGGTGGTTGCTGCGGCGTGCGCCGTGGTGCCGGTGCGGGCGAGCGAGGCGGCGCGGGCGGCGGCCGTGGTGGCGGTGTCCAGGGCGGCGTGGGCGCCCACGATCCGTCCGCCCGCGATCACCACGGCTAACACCACCAGCACGATCGGGGTGAGCACGGCGAGCTCGACGCTCGCCGAACCCTCATCCGGGAGCGTGTTCCATGGGCGCTTCATGATCTGCCTCCCGGCGTCGTGAACTTCTCCTGTTCGGCCGTCGCCGTGCGGGTGACGCGGAACTCGAGGCCGGGGATGGGCAGCACGCGCGGCGCGGTCGCCGACACCCGCACGGTCACCGCCTGCGCACTGGCTTCCACGCTCGTGGCGGGGTCGGTGGCGGCGTTCGGCGCGCGGGTGAGGAAGTCGGCGGCGGCGTGTTCTCCGGAGCCTGGGGCGGAGTTGTAGGTGCGGGCGGCGTGCAGGCCGGTGGTGGCGGCGTGCTGGCAGAGGCTGTGGGTGTGCCACCACAACGCGGCCTGCACGACCGAGACCAGCAGGACCAGCGCCAGCCCGGCGAGCACGGCGGTCTCGACGGTTTCCGAGCCGCGGTCCGAACATGTGTGTCTGGTGTGGACAGTCATGTGGGGATCCTTCGGCTAGTGGATTTGGCCTTGGTACTTGTTGACCACGGCGGTGATCGCTGCGCCGAGCCCGACCGCGACGGCCAGGCCGATCGCGGTCAGCACCGCTTTCTCGGTGGTCTCGGACCCTTCGTCGTCGAACCGGGTGCGGCGGGCACGGAAGGCGAGCTGGTCGAGGGCGGTGGTGGTGGCGAGCACGAGCGTCAGCGCCCAGTACTGGGCGACGTCGAGGCTGCGGTGCAGAGCGTGGCGGGTGGTGGTGTGCATGAGCGGTTCCTTCCGATCAGGTGGTGAGGAGCTGGGCGACGGTCGGGTAGAGCACGAGGCCGAGGAACGCCAGCATCAGCAGCGAGGTCGGCAGGGTGAGGCGCTCGCTGCGGGAGTGGGCGTCGGCGGTGTCGGTGGCGAGCGCGGCGTGGCGCAGGGAGGCGGCTTTGGTGTGCAGGCTGGTGGCGATGGCCGCGCCGTCGGCGGCGGTGTCGGCCAGGTCGGCGACTTCGGCGAGCTCCGGGAGCCGAAGTCGGTCGCCGAGGTCACGCACCGCGTCCCAGGGGGTGTGGCCGAGCCGGTGTGCTTGCGCGACGGTGGCCCGGATGCGCAGGAAAAACGGGTGTTCGGTGAGCTCGGCGGCCTCGCGCAGCGCGGGTGTGGCGGCGCGGCCGGCGTTGCGTTCTTGGGCGACGAGGTCGAGGTAGACCGCGAGTACACGGCGGTAGTCCTCGCGGCGCCGTGCGGCGGCGTCGCGGAGCTGGAAGTAGGGGAGCATGCCGCCGAGCCCGGCCCCTCCCACGACACCGAGAATCACGGTGGGCGTGGGCGGCACACCGGTGATGGGTCCGAGCAGACCGACCCCGGCTCCGGTCGCGGTGCCGAGTGCCGTCCCGCGCACGCGCTGGGCCAGGTACTGCTGCTGTGTTCGTTCCAGCAGGTCGAGGTCGGCGGTGGGGAGCCCGAGCCAGGGATGCCGGGCTCGGGCCGCCCGGCTCGCGAGGCGGTCGGTGAACAGGCGGGGGTCGCTGGTTTCGGCGGTGCGGGTGGTGATCTGGTGGAGTGCGGTGTCCAGGCGTAGCGGTGCTGCGGGCAGCATCGCGGCGAATGCCAGGACCAGTCCGGTGCCGAGGGTGAGTCCGAGCAGCAGGGCGAGCGGCATCATCGGGCCTCCCCGGTGGTGAGGTAGCGGCGTGGTGGGGGTGGGGTGGTGAGCCGGTGCATCCACATCAGCGCGCCCGCCCCGAAGACCGAGATCCCTGCAAGCACGAGCTGGCCGGTTCCGGTGGAGAACGGTGCGAGGTAGTGCCCGGCGAACAGCAGCAGTCCGGCGAGCATGACCAGGGTGATGCCGACTAGGGATCGCACCGTGGCGCGGGGTTTGGCCCGGTCGGCTTCGACGTCCCGGCGGGCGGCGACCTCGCGGGCCTGGGCGTCGGCTTGGCGGTGCAGCAGGTCGGCGAGGCCGCGTCCGCCGGTGCGCAGCCGCAGCAGCAGGGCGAGCACGATCGCGTCGGCGGCCGGGTCGGCGAGCCCATCGGCGAACTCGCGCAGCGCGGCTTCCATGCCGTGCGTGCGGGCCCGTTGTGCGAGCCGTTGCACCGGTTCCACCAGCGGCTCCGGTGCGGTGGCTGCGGAGCGGGTGATCGCCTGGGCGAGTCCTCCAGCCCCGGAGGCGAGCAGGTCGGCGACCCGCCGAGTCCAGGTCACCAGCGCGTCGGCGCGCTCGATGCCGTGCCGGGTGCGGCTGGGGGAGAGCAGGTGGGGCAGGCCGAGCACGCCTGCGGCGGCCGCGATGCCGCCGACCGGCCACCCGGTCACCCACCAAGCCCCTGAACCGAGTCCGGCCGCGACGAGGGCGAGCTGCAGCCACCGCGCCGACCACCATCCCGGGAATGGGCGGTGCTGTAGTGGGATACCGCCGCGTCCATAGATGACGATCAGGATGGCGAGGGCGGTAGCGAGTCCGCACGCTCCGCCGGTGAGAACGATGCCGTTCATCGGCGATCACCTGCGAAGACCGGTGGTGCGAACACGTCGGGGTCGAGCCCTGCGGCGTGCAGGCGGGCGAGCAGGCGCGGGCTGGGCGGGCCGACCGGGACCGCGTGGTGCTGGCCGGGCGGGGTGGCGAACAGCGGGGTGAGGTCCGGGCCGTCACCGTCCCCGATCGGGCCGACTTCGACGATCTCGCCGATGGTGCGGTGGCGGCCGTGGGGGGTGTCGTGGCGGGTGACGTGGACGATGAGGTCGAGCGCGGAGGCGGTCCAGCGGTGCGCGGCGGTGATCGGCAGCGGCGGGTCCGCGAGCTGGCCGAGTGCGGCGATCCGGTCCGGGACCGCGGCGGCGCTGGTGGCGTGCAGGGTGCCCAACCCCCCGGCCGCCCCGTTGCCCAAGGCTCGCAGGAGCGCGGTGATCTCCCCGGCACGGACCTCGCCGACGATCACCCGCGAGGGCGAATGCCGCAGCGCCTGCTTAAGCAGGTCGTCGAGGGTGATCTCGCCGGCGCCCTCGGCCCCGGCGGTGCGGGCCTCCCACGCGGTGACCAGAGGATGCCGCCGCTGGTCGAGGTGCAGGCCGAGCTCGTAATCGTCCTCGACGGTGATCACGTGCTCGAACGGGGAGATCTGCTGGCACAACGCCCGCAGCAACGTCGTCTTGCCGGTGTAGGGGCCGCCGCTGACGAGGATGTTGAGCCCGGTGGCGACCGCCGCGGCCACGACGTCGTGGAGGCGGTCGTCGAGGGTGCCGTTCGCGTGGAGGTCGTCGAGGGTGGCGTGGGCGAGCCGATGCCGCCGGATCGCCACCCGCGGCCGATCGCACACCTCCCGCACCGCCGCCACGCGCGCCCCGAGCGGACCGCCGAAGGGGATGCGCATGTTCGCGATCGGGTGGGCCGGGGAGAACTCCCGGCTCGTGCGCCCGAGGCGCGCGAACATCTCGCCCAGCAGATCCAGTAGCGCGTCGTCGGAGTCGGCGACCGGGTACGGCCAGCGTTTCGTCGTGCCGTCGGCGCATTCCACGAGGACCTGGTCGTGGCCGTGGATGTGGATGTTCTCGATCTCGTCGCGGTCCAGCAGCGGGGCGAGGCCGCCGAGCCCGGCGACCGCACCGCGCACGGCCGTGGCGAGGCGGCGTTCCGCCGGGTGGGACAGCTCGGGCAGACCGTGCCGCGCCCGGTCGGCGACCCAGGCCGTGACCTCCTCGCCGACGACCGCCTCCCAGTCGTGGGCCCCGCCGTCGAGACGGGCCGCGACCATCGTGCGCAGGGCTTGCACGGCTTCGGGGACGGGGATCGGGTCCCCGTCGTCGAACCAGGGCAGCAGCGTGTTCATTCGTTCCCCGCTTTCAACAGGTCGAGCGCGGAGTTGGTCTCGAACCGCACCGGACGGTGGGCTTGGCGGTGCAGGGCGCGGGCGTTGCGGCGCGTCGCCTTCCAGAGCCTGCGTTGTTCCAGGTGCGGCGGTCCGTGGACGCCGTCGGCGAACACCTGGGCCGCGGGGTAGTCCAGCGGCATCGACAGCCCCAGCGGCAGCCCCACCACGGACGCCGCTTCAGCCGCGGTGGAGGAGTCCGCGCCGAGCACCGCCACTTGCGCCCGCGTTCCGACCCGTTCGGCCAGCAGCCGGGCGAGATCGGTGCTGCCCGAGCACGACCGCAGGCTCGGCCGCACCGCCAGCAGCACCCGGTCCGCTTCCGCGAGCAACGGCCACGGAGTCGTCGGTGACCACCGCCCGGCGTCGACGAGCACGTCCGGGCCGGAGCGGGAGAGGTCCCGCAGGGCGCTGGCCAGCCTCGACCAGCCCTCCGAGCCGATCGCGGTGGTCTGCTCGCGGTGCAGCACTCCGGGCAGCACCCGCACGTGCCGGGCGTGCGGCACCTCTTGGGCGTGACCGGCAAGCCCTTCAGCGGGCACGGAACGCATGCGGCGGGTGCTGGCGGCGAAGGTCACCACCCCGTCGGTGGTGATGCGCCCGTCGACCCACCACCGCGACAGCCACCCCGGCACCAGCGACCCCCGCACCGGGTCGGCATCCACCGCCAGCACCGGCCCCGGCCACGCCGTGGACAGCGCCGCGACCGTGGTCGACACCCCCGGAGCACCGAGCGCGCTGATCAAAGCTGTGATCGCCATGAAGACGTTCTCCTTCCACTGCAACAACGTGCGGTTACTGATGGGCGGGTCCGAGGAGGCTGACCTGCGCCCCGCCCACGGCCGCCTCGACCGCGGCGGAGACGGTGGTCTCAGGGATGAGCACGTCGGCGGTGATCGCCCCCTCGGCATCCGGGGGTGAGGTGCGCACCACCCGCGCGAGGAACTCGCGCCCGCTGCTCGGTGTGGTGCTGCTGGCCGTGGTGCCGTCGTCCGGGGCGGGGTGCACGGCGATCGGATCGTTGGGTGCCAGCCCGCCCGCCGGGTACCGCCCGGGATCGAGCCGCAGCCCGAGAACCCGCTGGCCCGGGCCTGGCACCGCCTGTGCGGACACGTCCCGCTGGGACAGGAGATCTCCGGCCCGCAGGTTCGCTGCGGCGACCTGCCCGACGAGTTGGGACCGCGCGGTATCGGGGACGGCGAACGCGCCGACCGCGGCGGGGAGGTCTCGTGCGACGACGTCATCGGCGGTGATCCGCTGGCCCCACGCCACGTCCCGGGCGAGCACGAGCACCGAGGCCCGGTCGGCCAGGTGCGCCACCAGCGCCGCGTTCCCCGCGACCGCCGCGACGATCAGCACCCCAGAGGTGACCCACACCCACCGTCGGCGCCGACCAGGCACCCGCGGCGCCGAATGCCGTTGTCCCGGATCGCGTGTGGAGGCCGGTGGTGTACCGGTTGTGGACATAGTTCTCCCCAATGCAGAAAGGAAAAGTGCGAAAACGAACTTGAGTAGTGACGCGGATGTATTAGCCGGTGGTGAGTGCTTGCGCCTCGACGACCGCGAGATCCACGCCCGCGCGGGAGGTCATCTCCGGCAGCACCCCGCCGACCGGCGCGACGCCGTCGAACCCACGCCAGGTGACCTGCCAGGTGATCGCCCACTGCGCCCGCACCTGCTCGCCCGGGGCCCCGGCCGAGGAGCGCTGGTAGACGAGATCGCAGTCCGGCGACGGGGCGTGCAGCCCCGCTTCGCGGGTGTACGGAGTGCCCGGTCCAGGACACGACACGAGGCCCTGCCCGTTGCCGGGATCGACACTCAGCCGGGTCGGGGTGGCGGTCACCTCGGCCCACACCGCACCGGACTGCACTCGCCGCGACACCGGCACCCACCGGGCCCGCTCGGTCCAGAACCAGGTGTGCTCACCGACCACCGTCGCCGCACGACCATCCGGCAAGGCCACGTCGGGCGAGTGCGCCGGCGTCGGCAACGGCAGCTGCAACTGCTCGACCGCCTGCCCGGCAAGCGCCCCCGGAGACGGCGGTGCCGCAGGATCGCCGAAGTCCGGGAAGCGGAACTCCGGGATCGCGGTGAACCACTCCGGAACCCCGTCGCCGCTCGACCAGCTCAACCCCAGCGGCGGACCCGGAACACCCGATCCCACCCCACCGCCCGGGTGCGCCGAACCCGGCCTGCCCGGACGCGATGCGGTGCCGCCGGTCACCGCCCCGAGATCGATCGACGGCGGCCCGAAGAGACCGTCCGCATCACCCGGGCTGACCACGACTCCGCCTTCAGCGACGACCGCAGGAGCCAGCAGGACCGTGCCGTGCAGCGCAGCGACCACCGCGACGGCGAAGCACGCGCCCCGCATCAGCAGCCGCCCATCGGGTAGTCGATCCGCGTGACCCGCCACGCACCGTCGGCACCTCTCTGGAGCGTGCCGGACACCGGGTTGCGTGCCACCCCGACCGTCTTCGGTTTCCCGGAGGCATCGGCCTGTCCCGAGCTGCTGGAGTCCTGGCAATCGGTGACGACCGCGCGATCCGAGTCGAGGCGGACGTCGCTGATCCGCGGATGGACCTCGCCGTAGAGGGTGATGCCCTGCTCACGCTGACGATCGAGGTTGACCAGGATCGTTTCGGCCATCGGCCCGGCCGCCACCTGTTCCAGCTCCGGGCGCCACCGCTCGGCTGGGTGCTGCGGCAACCCGCGCGACACCACCCAGAACCGCTCGTAAGCATCCACGACTGCTGCCTGCTCGCCGGAGAACCGGGCATCCGCGTGCGGCGGGGGAGCGATCGGCGGCTCCGGGGCCGCGGGCTTCGGTGCCTGCGCGCACCCCGCCACCACGACCGCGATCACGCCAGCAACGGCAGCCACGTCCCGAGCAGCAGCCCCGGCCCGGCCGCGATTCGAATGCCCGGGCCCCGCAGCCCGGAAAGCCACGCCACCGCCGCGAACACCCCGAGCACCAGGTGTGCCGTGATCACCCCGGCCAACACCGCGGACCACCCCGACCACGCCCAATACGGCGTCAACGCCACCAGCAACAGCGTGTCCCCGAACCCGATGTGCCCAGGCACCACCCACTGCACCAGCAGCCCCACCGCCAGCATCACCACGCTCGAGGCCACCAGCCGTGGAAGCACCTCCGGCCGGAGACCACCGAAGACCACCATGCCGCCGAGCAACAAGGCCGCCGTCCACGGGTGCGGCAACCGGTGGTGCACCGAGTCGATCAACCCCAACACCACCCCGACCACCGCCAGCCACCACCACGCCGCCAACGCCGGATCCCCACCGAACCGCGCCTGCACCGCCGCCGACAACAACGCCAAGCTCGCCCCGGCCACCATCGGCATCCACCACCGGGGAAGCCAAGGCAGCAGGCTCACCGCGATCAGCGGCGCAGCTGCCAAGCCCCACAACATCGTGATCATGAGCGCCACCGTGGCCCGCCCGCGCCGTCACCGTGCCGCTCCGATCGCATGGGCGCCCAGTACCCGTGCCCGCGTTCGTGGACTCGGAGCACCGGCGACACGGTGTGGCTTGCGGGCGTAGGAGTCCGCATCCGCCCGGCGCAGCAGGTCCTCGCGCGATGCGTCCGAGGCGAGCTCGCCGGCGTGGACGACACCCACGGAGGCCGCTACGAGCACCGAGCACCCGTGCGGCAACGCCACCGGCTCAGCCATCAGCGCGGTGAAGCGCGTCAGGTCCGCGTCGCGGTCGAGGTCACGTGCGAGCACCCCGAACTCGTCCCCGCCAAGACGGCAGACCACCGGGGAGCGGGCCGCGAAAGCTTCCTCCAGCCGTCGTGCCACTGCGCGAAGGACCGCGTCCCCGCACAGATGCCCGAACCGGTCGTTGACGCGTTTGAACTCGTCGAGGTCTGCCCACACGACCCACGTGCGGTCCCGTTCACCCGCGAGTCGAGCGTCCACAATGGACTCCCAGGCGGCGCGGACCGGAACTTCCGCCACCGTGTCCCACGCTTGTGCGCTCGCTCGAGCCAGGTCCCGCTCGAGCTCGGCGATGTAGGTTTCCCAGAACTGAAGCTGACGGCGCAGCTCGCCGTTCTCCGTTGCCAGAGCACGGCGTTGAGTACGCAGCAAGGTCCGTGCCACCGTCGTCGCTTGTGCCGGAACACGCATCGATCGACTCCTCTCGCGAGTGGTGTGTCAGAACGGTGAGCAGATCGATCAGGGCGAGATTTCGATTGCTCGTGCCTGGCGTCCACCGTGGGGGGCTCGGAGCTGGTGCTGGTAGTGGTGACCTGGTGACAATCTTGGTCACCTCACGACGGTTCACCCGAGTAGGTGACTCGATCGGGCCGTAGGTCTCTGTCGATCTGAGCAGGAATGAGCCAGCGCCGTACCTCGCTTCGCCACTTTGTGATCGTGTTCGCATCTCGGGCGACGGATTAGCGGATCTTGTGGACGCGGCGAGTCCGGTGTGGGAAGGTCCCCTCTCGTTTGGGCTCGGGAGCATCGGCTCGGCGGGGTTCGAGGGGAGGTCCGGGGTGCCGGACGAGTTTGCAGTGGCTGTGGACGCCTTGGTTGAAGCCGCCGATGGCGTTCGTGGGGTGATGGATGCATTGCGGGACGTCGGAGAGGTCCGGGACATCGACTGCGCGGCTTCGGCGTTCGGCGAGCATCCTCGTTTGGCCACGGTGACAGCGGAGTTCTGCGACCGGTGGCATGACGGGGTCAAGAACTTGACTCGCGACGGCGATGGCATCGCACACGCCTTGGAATCCTCGGCCCAGGAGTATCTGGACAGCGACGAGGCGGCGAGGAAGGCGATCGAGCGGTATGGCCGCTGAACTCGGGCAGGCTCGTGACCCGAAGGCATTGATCCCCGGCGATCCGGATGCGCTGAACGGGACCGTCGAGAAGTTCACGATCTTCGGTGCCGCACTGATCGCCGCGGGCGAAGGCATGCGAGACATCACCGTCTCCGGCTGGAGCGGTAGTGCTGCCGACAAGTTTCTGGCGCTCTACCAGGTCGAACCTCTGCGTTGGTTGACTTGCGGAGATGCGTTCAACGACGCGGCATCGGCCCTGATCACCTACTCGGACGCACTGCGCTGGGCCCAAGGCAAAGCCGCCGACGCGGTGGCGATGTGGGACGAAGCCCAAGCATCCACCGACGCTGCTCGAGCTGAGCACGCCCGCGCCCTCGACCACGTCGCCCGCGAAGCTGCGGCCCGCGGCGTGCCTGCCGGGCCACAGCCGCCGTTCGAAGATCCCGGAGCAGAACAACGCGCAGCCGCCATCGACCTTCTCAACCGCGCTCGCACGGACCTGCACTCGGCCGGCGACCTCGCTGCTTCCGCGATCGCCGCCGCCCGCGACCACGCGCCGGACAAACCCGGGTGGTTCGGCCAAATGCTGGGCATGGTCGAAGACTTCGCCTACGACATGCGCGACGGTGCCAACGAAAGCCTCGACGCCACTCTGAGCTTCGCCGCGTCACTGGCCCAAGACCCCGGCAAGATCGACGATGCTGCTTCCGCGGCAGCCACCAACATCGCCTCCGCCGTCACCAACCCCGGGCAGACGGTGAAGAACATCCTGGATGTCGACACGTGGAAGGACAGCCCAGGTCGTGCCGTCGGCCACCTGATCGCCGACACGGTCGGCGGCGGACCCGTCAAACGCGTCGCTGGGGAAGTCGCCGCAGGACGCGCCCTCGCCGGAGACGGCGCACGACGCGACGAACGCCGCGGCTATGAACCCGTCCGCAACCGCGTCAAACTCCGCGCCCAAACCAAACGCGACATCTACCGATCTGCTGATCGTGCGCCAAACGGCGAAGATTTCGAATGTGCGGCGACTGAAGAAGAGATCCCGGCCCGGCGGTACCCAGACGGTAGCCCAGTGCTTATCAACCCAGACACCGGTAAACCTGACCGGAACGGCATGAGCGTGCCGCAGCCCGGAGAGTTCCATTTCGGCCATCAGCCTTACAGAGAGTGGTGGCGGTACAAGATCGAGGCTGAAGAGGGAGGATATTCGAGGCAACGGGTCATTGAGGATCAAAATGACCCCGATAGATATCGGATTGAAACTCCACAGGCGAATCGTAGCCACCGGTATGAGCATCCGCGGTAGCAACGTATCATCCGTTCAGTAGGAGGAGGTCAGGATGACTGATCTGGACCGCATGGGCCGTGACCCGCTGCACTATGCAGCGGCGGAGAACGACGTCACGACCGTGCAGCAGCGTCTCGCAGCAGGCGTAGGCGTGGATATCACAGAGGACCGTGAGGGCTACACGCCCTTGTTCTTTGCTGTGCAAGAGGGCGCCCTCGACGCGGCACGGTACCTCTTGGAAGCAGGCGCGAGTGTACGTTGCACCACGACCGCAGGCGCCGCCAAGACTCCGCTTCATCTCGCGGTCAGTCGTTGGCGCAAGAGCCCGGACGGAGCGATGATCCGTCTCTTGCTCGAATACGGGGCGGACAAGGCCGCCACGACGAGAAAGGGACGCACTCCGAGGCTCATTGCGCAGGGGCAGTTCGATTTTCCCGATGACCTAGCGGAACTGCTCGACGTATGAACCTCGACGTACTTCGCGCTCATTACGCGCGCTTCTTCGGCGTACTGACGGCAAGCGAGATCGCTGACGAGATCGAGATCGCCCGTTGGGATCGGCCTGAGTTTGCCTCGGTGTCCACGCTCGGACTGTGCCGCAAGCGCATCACCGCGATCTACCCGCAGGAGCTGGTGTGCTCGGTGAAGCCTGAGCAGGCCGGTGCGGCGCAAGTCCTGGTGCGGGGCACCCTGGAGATGATCGCGAGCTTGGGGCGGGGCATGGTGCACCAGAGCGTGATCACCAACGAGGAGCCGCTGCTTCCTGAGACCGACATCCACGGGGTGCTCGTCGCTGCCCATCCCTACCTGGACGATGCGTTCAACGTCGTCTTCGGCCCGGGCCGCACCGTCCTCGTGGACATCATGACGCTCATCCCCATTACCGCGGCGGAAGCTGCACTGGCACGCGGTGGCAATGTCGAACGCTTGCTCGACGCGTTCGAAGCGGCGGACCCCGAGCTGACCGACATCACCCGCCGATCGGTGGTCTGAGCCCCCACGACCGGCATCACTCCTTCGAGTGTTCCCGACAGGGGCTTTCGGCTCTGGCGTGCTACGACGGATCGGGGAGACCTCGTAGCTCAAGTGGGGGTGCCGATGCGGGACGAAGAAGTCGGCGCGCTCGTGCAGCGATGGCGCAAGGAGCGACGCCTGGGTGTACGTGAGCTGGCGAAGACGATTCAGGTTCACCACACCTTGCTCTCGCGATTGGAATCCGGGCAGCGTCGTTTGAGCGTGGAGCTGGCCGAGCGCTTGGACCGTGAGCTCACTACGGCCGGCGATCTCGCTGCGGCGGTCGCCGAAGTTCGCACAGGTCAGGCCCACGGCACATCCAACGGCAACGGAAGAGCGGTCGTTCCGGCCCAGCTTCCGCCGGTCGAAGACCTCGTCGACCGCGTGCGGCTCGTGGAAACGATCACCGGTGAGGGAAGCCGCCCCGCGCCCGTGAACTCCTCCTCCCCGCGCACAGTGGTCCTGACCGGCCCAGGGGGAGTGGGCAAGACCGCCATCGCCATCGCCGCCGCAGCGCGGATGCGCCATGAATTCGACGGCGTCCTCTGGGCGGATCTGCGCGGGTGGGACTTGAACACCGGCCCCCGTGCTCCGGCAGTGGTGCTGCGGTCGTGGTGCGCTGCTACCACCGGGACTCCGGTGACCGCGCTTCCCGCCGACCTCGACGACCTGGTCGCGCTGTGGCGCAGTGTGCTGCAGGAGAAGCGCTACATCATCGGCGTGGACAACGCCCGATCAGAGCAAATCGGTGCCTTGATCCCGGCTTCGCCCGGTAGCGTGGTGCTGATAACCAGTCGTGATCGAGTCCCTGACGTCCCGGGCCGGGTCGTGTGGCTGTCCGTACCGCCGCTGGAGCCCGACGATGCCACCGCACTCATCGCAGCCCGAGCTAGGAAACCGGCACGCGAAGTAGCCGGCCTCGCCTGCCGCGGCGGCGGCCTTCCACTGGCACTGCGGTCGCTCGGGGACTACATCGCCGCGCACGACGCCGACGAGGAGATGATCGCCGAGATGTCCGCCGACACCGCTCCGCCCGATGCCGTCCGGCGCAACGCCCGGCTCTCGTACGAACACCTCACCGAGGAGCAAGCCCGGGCTTGGCGGCTGTGCGCGATCCTGCCCGAGATCACACCCGAGTCCGCTGCTGCCGCGACCGACACCGACCTCCGGCAAGTGCGCGAACTCCTCAACGGCGTTGCCGATGTGTCCTTGCTGAGCAAGCACGGCCGCAACTGGACCTACCACGAGCTGCACCGGGCCATTGCACTCGAAGAATCCCGCCGCGTCGACCCGCGCGCGGTCCGCGACGGCGCCACGGAACGCAGCCTGCTCTACATGCTGCACGGCTGGGCCAACGCCGCCGTCACGCTCGCACCCGACCGTGCCATCGGTCCGCCCCTGGACACCCCGCCACCGTCGGTAGCGCCTCCCACCTTCGACTCCTACGAAGCCGCCCTCGACTGGTCCGAGACGCGATGGGAATACCTGCCCGCCGCGGTGCGCGCAGCCATCGACAAGGGTTGGAACCGGCTCGCGTGGCAACTCGCTGCTTGCTCGTTCAACTACGTCATCCTGGTCAAGGCCTACGAGCAAGCGATGAACCTCACCCAGACCGTTCTCGAAGTCACCGAGCGCTCGGACGTGATGGAAGGGCAAGCCTGGATGTTGCACATCCAGGGGTGCATCGAGACCGAACGCGGCGATCTCGACGGCGCGGTACGAGTCCTGACTCGCGCGTTGGAGATCCGCCGTCGTCGTGGCGATCTCCGCGACATCGGCTGGACGGCCCAGGCGTTCGTCCGCGCGCGCCTGTTCCGCGGGGACCCGCCGAACGAAGTCCTGGTGACCGCCACCGAAGCCGTCGACTCGCTCGATGCCCTCGGGGCGACTTCCGGAGCAGCGAGCGCTCGCTCAGTGCGGGGCAACCTCTACCTGGTCACCGGTGACCTGCCCGCCGCTGCTGCCGACCTGACCCGCGCAGTCGAGCAACTTCCCATCGGCGGCGATCCCTTGCTGCACTGCTACGCGTACACCCGCCTGGCGGAGACCCAGCTGAAGCAGCACGAACTCGACGAGGCCGAACAGCTCGCCCGACACGCCGTCGAATACGCAGAAGAGCACAGCGCACGTTTCAGTGAAGTCGATGCCCTCGACATCCTCGGGCGTGTCCTGAACGAACGTCACGACGCCGAGGGGGCGGCCAGTGCGTGGACTCGTGCTCTTCAGATCGCCGACAACATCGGTGCTGTCGAAGCCGACCAAATCCAAGAACGCCTTGAATGCCTCAATGATCACCAAAGGTAGTGCCTTTGTTGGTGCCGGGCCTCGCTTCTTTGAAAGCGTTCCAAAGTAAATTGAGCGGATGGCGCGAGCTGTATTTTTCACGCTCTTGCCTTCGGCTGAATATTCCGGTCATGATCTGCATGGGTGGGGTGTATCCGGCGCCGAGGGGGAGGGCGCGGAGGTGGTGTCC
Organism: Saccharopolyspora gregorii; assembly: GCF_024734405.1. NCBI lineage: Bacteria > Bacillati > Actinomycetota > Actinomycetes > Pseudonocardiales > Pseudonocardiaceae > Saccharopolyspora > Saccharopolyspora gregorii. The sequence goes on from NZ_CP059556.1 coordinate 2,705,795, forward strand.
TCCCTGAAGTCGTCCCTCGGTAGCTGCTCGAGCCACGTTTTCGGTGGTGAGCAGGCAGCCGCGCTGGAGTTCGTTGTCGAGTAGGGCGAGGCCGTAGCCGAGCGCGTCGATGTCGGCGATGACGTTGAGGGTGCTGCGGTAGTCAGGGCCGTACCAGGCGCGGAGGAAGTCGGCGAGCAGGCCGGCGGTGGGTGCTAGCAGGGGGAGTGCGGCGAGTTTGTCGTGCTGGACGGGCGCGTCGGGGAGTTCGTGGGTGGTGAGGTTGGTCAGGAGCGCGACGCCTTCTCGGTGCCATTCGATGACGTCGTAGTCGAAGTCGGGCCTGGTCCCGGTCTCGACGGCGAGGCTGCCGCAGATGAGGTCGACGTGGTGGGAGTCGAGGGTGGCGGCGAAGTCGCGGGTGCGGATGTGGCTGATTTTGAGTTCGATGTCGCGGCGGTGGAATTCATCGCGGACGCGGGGCCAGATGTGTCCGACGAACGCGACGGTGAACTCGGTGGTGCCGACGGTGATGGTGTGCCCGAGTCGGCGGCGTGCGGCCTGGATGCCGTGTTGCCACGTGTCGAGGGTGTCGAGTGCGAGGCGGACGTAGTGCTCGCCAGTGGGGGTGACGAGGAAGTTCTGCCCCCGGCCTTGCTTGATCAGGAGCGGTTCCCCGCAGAGGCGTTGTGCTGAGCGGTTGAGGTTGTCCAGCTGTTTTTGAACGCTGGACTGCTCTCTGCCGAGGCGCCGAGCTGCTTGGAGCGCGTTGCCTTCGAGATGGACGACGGCGAGGGTGCGCAGCTGATCAAGGGTCAAGTCGAGCAGTTCCGGGTGCTGTTGAAGGGCGTCGGCGACTACGTCACCCGGAGCGCGGTCGTCGTGCTGGCTGGTGCTGTTGGTGTTCGGTGGGACAGTTGAACTGGACATGATCGCAGTACCTGCCGAACTTTCTAATCGAACCGAGTTGATCTTCTGTACGTCGGGTGCTTTTTCTGGGAACAATTCTTGTCGTCGCTATCGGGCGTTGGCTGGGAGGGTTTCGATGAGTACGCGAAGCATTGCGAGCGAAGATCGGGCTGTGTCGTGCTACTTCCGGACCTCGATGCAGCCGGGCTCGCGGAAAGCGCTCGTGCAGATCGATGAGCGCTGCAATCTGCACTGCGCGCATTGCTTCGTGTCCGCGACGAAGGAGGGCGCGTTCATGTCGTTGGCGTCGATCATCGATGTGGTGATCCCGCGGCTGCAGGAGTGCCAGGTGCAGCGGGTGACCCTGACCGGCGGGGAGCCCACGATGCACCCGGACTTCCTGGCGGTGGTGTGCGCGTTCCGCGCGGCGGGGATGGCGGTCGGCGTGTGCACGAACGCTACGACCCTCAGCGAGGACGACATCGCGGAACTGGTCGCGATCGGCGGGGTGCACTGCAACGTCTCCTTGGATGGCTTCAGCGAGCACTCGCACGGCAAGTTCCGCGGCAACCGCGCGTCGTTTCACACCACGATCGCGACCGTGACGAGCCTGGCTGAAGCGGGGTTGTTGCAGGGATTGCTCTGCACGCCGAACTCGCTGGCCCAGGACGAGGAGTACGCGCAGCTGTGCGCGTTCGCCCGCGAGCACGGCGCCCGGTACGTGCTGTTGAACCCGCTCTCGCGGATGGGTCGCGGCGCGAAGTCCTCGGGCCGGCTGGCCAGCCCGGACGAGCACATGCGCCGCATCTTCGCCGACACCGTGCGGTTCGAGGACGATGAGCTCGACATCGCCCACATCCGGTTCCCGAACACCGAGCGCCGCCCGTTGTCGGGGTGCGAGGCAGGCACCATCCTCTACGTGTTCACTCCGGGCGAGGTCACGGTGTGCCCGTACCTGGTGTTCGCCGCGCGGAACTCGTTCGCTCAGCATGAGCCGGAGGAGTTCATCGTCGGCAACATCTTCACCGACGCCGATCTCGCGGCCCGGCTGGAGGAATACCGGTTCCACGACCGGTACCAGGTCGGCGCGAACCCGACCTGCGGGGCGTGTGCGATGGCCGACGACTGCGGGAAGGGCTGCCCGGCAGCGGTGATCGCAGCCGGAGGCCGCATCGGTGACGTGGACGCGGAGCAGTGCCCGCAAGTGGAGGCGGAGGGCCGGGTGCTGCTGCCGTTGAGGCCCGCATGAGCGGCGGCGACGTGACCCCTTCCCGGTGCTCGGTGACCGGCTGGCCGGGAGTGCTGGTGACCCTCGACGGCCCCGGCGGGGTCGGTAAGACCACGGTGGCCGAACTGGTCGCTCGTGAACTGAAAGCCCGCGACGTTGCGGTGCATCGCACGACCGAGCCGTCCCGTACCCCGTTGGGCGAGCTGATCCGCCACGGCACCGACGACTTCCGCGGCATGGCCCTGGCGTGCCTGGTGGCCGCCGACCGGCACCACCACCTGGAACACGAAATCCTGCCTGCCCTGTGGTCGGGCAGGGTCGTGCTCTGCGATCGGTACGTGGCCTCGTCGCTGGTGCTGCAAGGCATGGACGGAGTCCGCGCCGACACGATCTGGCACCTCCACGACGGAATCCCCGCTCCCGACCTTGCCGTCCTCCTGCATGCCGACGCGGCGGTGTTGAGCACGCGCCTGGACCGTCGTGGTCGGCACAGCCGCTTCGAGCGCCAAGCCGACTCCAGCCGTATCGAAGCCGCCCGCTACGCCGAGGCGGCCACGGAGCTGGGGGAGCGTGGCTGGCCGCTGCTGGAGGTGGCGTGCGCGGAGAATGCCCCGGAGGCGGTGGCGTCGACCGTGGCGTCGCATGTGCTGCCCATCTATGAGGAACGGAGCGGGAAGTGCCCGGCTTGAGCGTGTTGACCTGGAACATCAACAGTCCCTCCGAACACCGAGCCCAACGCCAACTCGACTGGCTGGCGACCCGCGGCGAAGACGTGTTCGTGCTGACCGAGACCAAAGCCAGCGACGGCTGCGCGCTGCTGGCCGAAGGGTTCCAGCAGGCGGGCTACTCGGTGGTGTTCCCGACTCCAGCGCCCCGCGAGCACGGTGTGATGATCGCCAGCAAGGTCGTCCTCGACGCCGACGACTGGAGCACCGAGCTCGACTACCTGCCTTCCCGCGCGGCCACCGCCACCGCGCACACCGACCACGGCCCCGTGCGCCTGATCGGCGTGTACGCGCCGTCGCGCGATGCGAGCCCGGACAAGGTCGAACGCAAACAACGCTGGCTGCGCGAATTCAGCGACCTGATGGCCGGCTCGGCGAAGAACCGCTCGGAGACCCGGCTGCTGCTCGGCGACCTCAACGTGATCGAACCCGACCACACCCCGCGGTATCCCCAGTTCCTCGCGTTCGAGTACGACTTCTACCGCTCGCTGATCGACACCCACGACCTCCGCGACGCCTACCGGCACACCGCTCCCAGCGAGGTCGAGCACAGCTGGGTCGGGCGCACCGGAGACGGCTACCGCTACGACCATGTCTTCTGCTCTCCTGCTCTGACGTCTCGCGTGTCCGCGTGCCACTACGTCCACGAAGTCCGGCTCGGCGACCCCCGGTTGAGTGATCACTCCGCCCTGGCCGTGTACCTGGACCTCGTCCCCCTGCGGCCGTTGGTAACCTCCGACCCCAGCACTGCGGCCAGCCCGCCCACGCTGTTCTGACCACGGCACACCACGCCGTTCGGGCTGGCGCTTCTCATTGGTGACCACGGGGGAATGCCAGCCCGCATGAGTACGACCACCCACGCCAGCACACCTCGCCTCGGCGCCCGCGTCCTCCTGCTCGATCCCGACGACCGCGTGCTGCTCATCCACGCCCGCGACCCCGACGCCCCCGATCACCAGTGGTGGGAACTTCCCGGTGGAGGGATCGATCCGGGCGAGACCGCCCGCGACACCGCGCGCCGGGAGATCACCGAGGAAACCGGGCTGGTCCTCGACGAAGTCGGGCCGCTGGTGTGGACGCGGGAATCTCGTTTCACCTACCGCGGACGACGGCACCACCGCCGGGACGAGGTCTTTCTCGCTCGGCTCACCGACACCCATCCCACTCGGGCACCGAAGTACTCGGCTAACGAGACCGCAGGGCTCCTCGGTCAGCACTGGTGGACCGGTGCCGAGCTCGCTTCGACGTCCAGCAAACTGCTCCCTCCGGAACTGCCACGCCTTGTGGAATCCTTGCTCGACAACACCCTCACCATCCCAGTGCACCTGGATGGCTGAGTCGATCTGACGAGAGGCGCGCGGCTTCCCCTGGTACAGGTCGTTCACCGGGCGAGGCGGGGCTGGAACTGCCAGCCGTGGGCTTGCTTGCGGGTGATGCGGACGAGCCGGTTGGCTTCGGCGGGGTGGAGCAGGTGCAGGGCGTCGTTGTTCGTGGCCCAGCGGTATTCGGTGACCTCGTTCGGGTCGGGGTCGGGCACGGTGGTGCCGTGGAGGTGGGCTTCGAAAAGGAAGTGGACTTTGTTCTCGCCGGCCGTGGACTCGGCTTCGGACCATCCGGCCCACAGCAGTGCTCCGGGTGTGATGGTGAGGCGGAGTTCCTCGTGGACCTCGCGGGCTGCGGCGTGGGGTGGTGAGTCGGGGCCGTGGGGTTCGCAGCGTCCGCCGGGGAACGAGAAGTGCCGGTCGTCGGGTCCGCGGACGAGGAGGAGTTGGCCGTGGGTGTTGCGGACGAGGGCGGCGGCGCGGACCGGGAGGGTAGGGCGCGGTGTGCTGGTGGGGATCCACTGCTGGAGTTCGTGGATGGCTGTGGCGAGGTCGGGGGCGGTGCGGTAGCGGTCGGGGGCGGCGACGCGAGGGATGTCGGCGTGGTGGGGGTGGAGCAGGAGGGCGCGGCATCCTGCGAGCAGGGGTGCGTGGACGTCGTCGTGGAGCTTGTCGCCGACGTGGACGATCTCGGAGAGCTGCACGTCGTGCTGGCGGGAGATGTGTTCGAACAGGTCCGGGCCGGTGCCTTTGGCCATGCCGACCTTGTACGAGAAGTAGCTGTCGTCAAGCAGGAGACCGAGTTCGGCGCGGACGAGGTCGGCGTGGGCGGCATCGGCGGCGGCGAGGTTCGAGCACACGACGACCTGCACGTCGGGGAAGGCGTCGCGGAGTCCGGTCAGGAGCGCTCGTGCGGTGGGCTGGATCAGCAGGGGCCGTGGTGTTCCCAGGATGTCGCGCACGGTTCGGCTGGGCAGGGCGAGTTCGGCGGCGAGCCGGGAGATCAGCTCTGGGGTGGTGTGGGCGCGGGTGTGCAGGTGGGTGCGCACGATGTCGGCGACGGTGGCGGCGTCGCGGGGTGAAGCGGCGGCGAGGGCGGCGCCGAGGCTGGGGCCTGCGACGGTGCCGAGCACGCCGCCGACGTCGAGGGTGATGAGCCGGATTCCGCGGTGCCGGGCGGTCATGGGATCAGTTCCAGGTACGGGCTTGCGGGAACGGTGGGGGCGGGCAGGGCGAGGTGGCGGTGAACGACGGGGACGTCGTTCCCGGACAGCAGGCGGGGGACTACGGCGCGGTGGACCCAGTTGATGTCGATTCCGTGCTGTGGCCGGAGGTCGGCGGGCAGGGTGTCGAGGGCGAACAGGTAGGTCAGCCGTGGGCCTGCCTCGGTTCGGTTCCAGGTGTGCGCGCAGAAGCGGGGTGTGCAGCGCGGAGCGAAGCCGAGGACGTCGTTGATCATGGACAGGACGGTCTCGGTGGGGGTGTGGAGGGTCGTGATGACGTCGCGACCGGGCAGGCGCCAGGTGGGGGCGCCGTGTTCTCGGATCAGCAGCCAGTCGGCGCGTTCGGGGCGGGAGAGCATTACGCAGGCCCGGATCTGTACTGCGGAGGGCATCTCGGGGTGAGCATGTTCTTCGTCGGGGCGTGTGGTCGGGCCGGTGACCGGTTGGTGGGGAGAGACAGGCTTCGTTAGCAGGTGGGCGGGGTCGTCGGGTGCGCCGGGACGAACGCGTCCGGTCTCGTACATCCAGACGGTGATCTGGACTCGAGTCTTGGCTCCGGTGATGGTTCGCAGCCGCCGGACACCGTAGTTGACGGCGTCGACGTTGCGGTGCAGCCGCGTGGCGATGGCGTCGTTGGTCAGTCCGCACGCCACGAGCCGGGCGATGTCGACCAGGTCGTGGGGCAGTTCGGCGTGGAGGTTGAGCCCGACGCGTCGGTCCGTGATCGCGCCACCGCGGACAGGTGTGTACCGCGGAGACATCTCGGAGAGGTGGGAACGGCCGGGTACGAGATGTTCGGTTTCGTACATCCAGATCACCAGGTCACTGCGATTGCGGGCACCGGTCTTGCGCAGCATGCGGATCACGTGCGTGTGCATGGTGTGTGTGCTGCGGGTGAGTGCGCTGGCCATGGCGGTGTCCGTCAGTCCACAGGCGACGAGCTGGGCCACCTCGCCCTCGACGGGCGAGAGTGCTGCGTCCAGGTCCAAGCGTGCGAGGTGGTCCGGGAAGCGGTCGGTCACGGGTGTTCTCCGGGGAGACGGGGTGTCTTGGCGTCTTCTGCCGGTGCCATCGGTCGTGGCCGGTGAGAAGGAGCGAGCTGGGGCTGACCGGTGGGGCGCTCGAGGCTGCGGGCCGTGCGCGCGAGCAGTGCGCGGGTGGCGATGAGGTGATCGCGCGCCACGTACAGGTGGTGGCTCGCGGTCCGGTCCACGGTTGCGGGTGGGGCGACCGGGCGAGGTGTCGCGGACAGGCGCGGCTTGCCGGGAACGAGCCGGCCAGTCTCGTAGAGCCACACGATGAGGTGGATGCGAGATCGGGCGCTGACCTTGGAGTACATGCGTCGTAGGTGTGCTTTCACGATGTCGGTGGTGGTGCCCAGGCTGGTCGCGATGGCGTCGTTGGTGGGGGTGGTGGTCAGTCGGTGAGCGAGCTCGAGCTCTCGTGTCGACAGGGCGGCGTTGTAGTTGAGGCCGGTCCAGCGTTCGGGCACGGGAAGGGAGGCCGTGGGGGCCCGGGAAGTGACTTCCGCGGTGGGGGAGTGGAAGTGGGCCAGTGCGGCGTCGATGTCGGCGCGGACGGTGGTGACCAGGTGCAGCAGCCGGGCCTGCTCCGGCGAGTGCCTGGCGAGCTCGGCGGCCGCGGCCTGGCGTGGCTGGGTGGGAGCCCGGGTTGCAGGTGTCGTGTCTCGTAGAGCCAGACCACGAGCTGGTACCTGGTCGTGGCGCCCGCCTTGCGCATGGCGGCGCTCAGGTGGGTTTTGATCGTGTTAGCGCTGCGGCCGAGCGTGTGGCCGATGCGTTCGTTGGTCAGCCCGCAGGCGACGAGCCGTGCCACGAGCAGTGGGGACGGAGTCAGCTCCGCGTCGAGGTTCAACGAGGCGTACCGGGACGTGGTCATCGGCGCCCTCCGACGAGCTCAGGGTTGGCCCTCACCCAGGCGCACGCTTTGCGGGCGACCTCGTTGTCGTCGAGCCAGCCTTGGGCGACCGGGACCGTGGCGATCAGGGCGTGGTCGTCGCGGGTGCCGCGCTGGTTCCCGCGGTGCACGGTGAACGCGTGGTCGGGGCGGCCCCAGCGCACGGTGATGTTCGCTGGCGGGTGGTAGTGCCAGGCACAGGGCAGCCCGTAGGTTCTGGTGGTCATGGCGAAAGCCGTTCTGCTCGTGGTCATGCGAAGAGCTCCTGGTAGTGCACTGATGGCGTTCGGCGGGGGTCGGCGAGGTCGGCCACGCACACCAGGTCGGCGGGTTCCAAGAGGCTGATCGCGCCGCGGTGGTGGACCCATTCCCGGCGGAGTCCGGGGCGGGTGCGGTGAAGACGTAGGTCGGGGTGGCCGGGCCGCCGGGGAACGACGGCGGCACCCACAGGTGCACCCGCAGCACCGGTTCGTGCACCTCGTCGAGGCCGGTGTCCTCGTGGATGACGCGACGGGCCCGCCTCGGTCGGGGTTTCCCCGTCCCGGATCACGCCGCCCGGTAGCCGCCATTGCGCGTCCCGGATGGGCATCAGCAGCCATTCGTGCCCGCCTGCGCGGGTCAGCAGCGTGCACACTCGCGCGTGGATCAACGGCGGCGGATCAGGAGACATCGACATCACACTTCGAGAAAATGAGAAAATAGAAGGAAAAAACATGCTTGCGAGGCGCCCGGCCGCACGATCGAAAACGAGTCGGGGGATCGTGCGGCCGGACTTTTCCGGATGGCGCTCGGGGAAGCACGCCACCCAGCCCGCCCCCAGCACCCATCGAGGGGCTCATCAAGGTGCCGGGGAAACACCCGCCGCCGGAGTTCGTCGGGGTACCGGCGACGGAGGGGAACTAGCGCTGCTGCCCGGGCCGCTCACGACCGCCATCGGTGTCAAGGCGTGCGGGTGCTGGGCAGGCGGGGCGATTCGATCGAGCAGCTTCGCCAGCCGTCGCAGGGATGCGGCTACGCGGATGCAGTCCTCGTCGGTCGCCTGAGCACCGAGCAGAGCGACGAACAGAGCACGAAGCAGACCCACGATCTGTTCGCCCTGCTCGACCACCTCCCGGTATCCGGAGCAGTCGACGCGGAACCGGACAACGCTGCTGAAGACAACAGGAACACCTCGTTTCGATCAAGAAAAATCACGGGGGGTGCGGCCACATCAGGCGGCCGAGGCGATACCCTGATCACCGGGTGTGGAAGTCCCTGGCCAGGTACCAGCTGCCGGGGGCCTCCACGCCCACATTGGCTGCGCGGCCACGACGGGTTCGTCGTGATGTGCGGGCGAATCCGGGGGATCTCGCCGGTCGGAGCATCGGACGCTGTGCCGACCCGGAACCGGACTCCACGGCCCGGCCCGCACTGCGCGCGAGGACGCGGCTCGCTGAACACGGAGACCTCCGCGACGCGTCCGGAAAGCGTGTCCGGCACGAACGCCGCCGCCCACTCAGCGATACCCGAGACGAACGCGCACTCCAGGCACACCACGAACCCACCCGCCCGCGCGCGGATACAAGCCGGAGAAACTCAGTCGTGGCACCCGCGCGTGCGGAACACACCGCCCCGGCCCGGTGCCACTGCGAACCCCGCACCAACCGCACCCACACCGGGCCCGTCAGCGCAGCTACGCGAACATCGTCAACGCCGTCACCCACCAGCGCGACGACAACCAGAACCAGGCAAGATCACCACAGCCGACATTCCCGTGATCCTTCCTCGCTCGTTGCCGCACACCGGCGTGTGAGAACTATCGGTCTCGACCGGCGCCAACCACCGGTGCCGTACCTGTCCCATCGATTTCTCCCTTCTTCGCGAGTTCGTGCCGCACAGCGGCCGATCGGAGTCCGTGGCCGTCCGCGTCAGGTGGGCGTTCAGGAGTCCCAGACGACGTCGCGCAGCTTCAGCCGTTGCGCGGTGGCTGAGCACTCACCACACCGCTTGGTGATCGACCGCGTCTTAGGAACCCGGTCGTTCGGAGTTGGCAACGGCAGCGTCACCGCCGCACCGCATGCCGTCTTGATCGTGCTGTTCACGCGGTGGGTGCCCGGTGATGCCAGTAACCACATGCCGTGTCCTGCTGCCGCGCGGCACCACCCAGAACGCGGTCGACGGAGAAGCGAGCGCTTCGGCACCAGCTCCGTTCGCACGAGTCGGCGCTGTATCGACGCTCGGCCGCCCCAACTCTGCTGCGGCGAATGGATCAACCGTCGCCTCCATGCATGGCCCTTCAGTCGCAAGTTCGAATTCGCAATGTCGTCACGATAGCGTCGCAAGTTCGATACGACAATGCGATCGAACGGGTGGTGTTGACGTGTCGGGCACGGCTCGCTGCGCCCTGCTGCTGATCGGGATGGGGAGAATGATCGGCATGCCAACCCGACGGTCAGGCGTCTGCAGCTCGGCAACGAGTTGCGGCACCTTCGCGAACGCGCAGGTCTAGAGCTCGCTGATGCCGGCGAAGTCATCGAGCGCACCTGGGCGACGGTGAGCAAGCTTGAGAACGGCATCACCGGTATCCGGCAGAAGCCGCTGCGGGAGGTTGGTCGAGCACTTACGCCGAAGTGATCGGCACTGGTGCTGACGGAGCTCCGGCTGACGGTGGAGAGCCGATCGATCCGGACGCGTTCTGCGAGCTGAACAAGGGTGCGGAGAACCGGGGCCGTTGGCGCGGCTACCGCTCTCGGCGCATCCTGCGCACTTCCGCATGGCGGTAGATCTCGAGACCGACGCCGAGTCGGTCAGCATCTACCAGACCGAGGGTGGTGTACGCCTTGTTCCAGACCGAGGAGTACATGCGGTCGATGTTTGAGAACGTCCGCTACGGGGACGTGGAGAACCGAGAAAACCGGATCAAGGCGCGGATCGAACGCCAGGCCATCCTGCGCAAGCAAGGTTCGCCGGAGATCACCGAGCGGTCTTGTCGGAGTCGGCGCTACGGCGCATGTACGGGAAGCAGGGAGGTTATGGCCAGGCAGATGGCGGCATCTCGCGCGACATCGCCGAGCTGCCGTCGGTGCACCTGCACGTGCTGCCGTTTCGCGGCGATCCCGTCGCTGGCGTCGTCGTTTCCGTTCCGTCCACTTCCGCGTGCCCTCGGTCAGCACGAACGCTTCCGCCCTGGAGTTTCGTCTACGTCGAGCAGTTCAGCAACGGGGACTATCTCGACGGAAGCACCCACGTGGGTGCCTACAATCGGTTGTGGCAGGGGTTGCTCGGGGCGGCACTTGATCCGGTGGAGTCGAGGGCCTCGTCCTCCGGGCGGCCGACGAGTTCGACTGATCCACCTCGAAGGAGCAGGCCATGCCCCCATCGAGAGGTTCACCGGCTGGCGCAAAGGCCACCGCGAGCGAACCCAACGGCAACTGTGTCGAGGTCGCGACGGTTCCGGGGTCACGGGCGTCCGGACAGCAAGCCTCGGCGAGGCGAGCCCGGTGTTGCCGTTCGCCGTCGATCGCTGGGCTTCGTTCCTGCACGAGGTCAAGAACGGCACCTTCGACCGCTGAACGCAGCCATGGAGAACACCCATCCGGAGCAGTCAGCCGGGTGGGCGTTTTCGTGTCGGTGGAATTCTCTGCGGAGGTCGGTGAGCAGGTAAGCTGGGGTAGTTCCTCGGCGTGCGCGGAGCCGACTCGCTCCACCGCCTCGGGTAGCAGCAGGTCCCGGAACCATCCCCGCCTGCGCGGGGCCGACGGCATCGCCGACCAGGTCGGAGCTGGCGTTGAACGGAACCATCCCCGCGTGCGCGGGACCGACCGCGCCAACCCGCAGGACGGCGTCCGCGCCCCGGAACCATCCCCGCGTGCGCGGGCCGACCCACTAGCGTCGGAGGCTGTGTGCCGCCGGAGGAAACCATCCCCCGCGTGCGCGGGGCCGACGGGATGTCGGCGGTCTTGTCGGCCGCGCCGGGGGAAACCATCCCGCGTGCGCGGGCCGACCGGTACCCGCTGCGCGACGTGGCAAGCAATGGAGGAACCATCCCCGCGTGCGCGGGGCCGACAGCGGTTCCGTTGCTTCCGGAACCCCCCTCGCGGAACCATCCCGCGTGCGCGGGGCCGCACGGTGCCCAGAACCATCCCCGCGTGCGCGGGCCGACTTCCCGATGTTCGGGTTTGCCGCCGGACTCCTGGAACCATCCCCGCGTGCGCGGGGCCGACCTCCCCGACGACGACAACGAACCCGCTGCCGGGGAACCATCCCCGCGTGCGCGGGCCGACCGCTCGAAGGGGACGCAGTCACCTACTACACGGAACCATCCCCGCGTGCGCGGGGCCGACCCGAGCTCACGCCCTCCGCCGAGTACAAGCAGGGAACCATCCCCGCGTGCGCGGGGCCGACACCTCGACCGCCTGCCCGCCCGGGAGTGGCGGCGAACCATCCCCGCGTGCGCGGGGCCGACTGCAGGTCCCAGATCGTGCTCATGGTGCTCTCCGAACCATCCCCGCGTGCGCGGGCCGACTCGCCGTAGGCCCGCAGGCTCATCGCGCGCCCGGGGAACCATCCCCGCGTGCGCGGGGCCGACTCAGCAAGACGCATCGCGGTCTCGCTCCGTGGGGAACCATCCCGCGTGCGCGGGGCCGACGACCGGATCGAATCCGACGCGTTCATGTCGATGGAACCATCCCCGCGTGCGCGGGGCCGACTCCACCACGTCGATGATCCTCACTACGCCGAGGAGAACCATCCCCGCGTGCGGGGCCGACCGCTAATGAAGCCTGCCGACGGTGAGGCGATGCGAACCATCCCCGCGTGCGCGGGGCCGACACGCGGAGGTGTCCCACGGGCGGGGGCTGAAGGAACCATCCCCGCGTGCGCGGGGCCGACGGCGGTGGCCAGGGCGCGCTGGGTCAGTCCGCGGAACCATCCCCGCGTGCGCGGGGCCGACTGAGCATGAGCGGCGGCGTCGCCTAAGCAGGAAGAACCATCCCCGCGTGCGCGGGGCCGACCACGACGCGCACGGCTCGTCGGCGATCGAGAAGGAACCATCCCCGCGTGCGCGGGGCCGACGCCGGATGGGCACGCACCCAGACCTTGAACGAAGAACATCCCCGCGTGCGCGGGGCCGACCGGCGTTGCTCGGAGTTGACCAACAGCCGAGGGGAACCATCCCCGCGTGCGCGGGGCCGACACGTCGATGCGGGCGTGCTCGGTGATCCCGGGGGAACCATCCCCGCGTGCGCGGGGCCGACCGAGGGCAGAACCACCCGAGCCACCCACCCGTGGAACCATCCCCGCGTGCGCGGGGCCGACCGGCTCCCCATCAAGCATCACCGCCGCGGCCGCGAACCATCCCGCGTGCGCGGGGCCGACCACGGTGGCGGGTTCGCACTGGGCCAGCTGCGGGAACCATCCCCGCGTGCGCACGCGCCCGGGTCTGCACGTTGGTGCCGGTGCCCAGAACCATCCCCGCGTGCGCGGGGCCGACTTCCCGATGTTCGGGTTGCCGCCGGACTCCTGGGAACCATCCCCGCGTGCGCGGGGCCGACCTCCCCGACGACGACAACGAACCCGCTGCCGGGGAACCATCCCCGCGTGCGCGGGGCCGACCGCTCGAAGGGGACGCAGTCACCTACTACACGGGAACCATCCCCGCGTGCGCGGGGCCGACCCGAGCTCACGCCCTCCGCCGAGTACAAGCAGGGAACCATCCCCGCGTGCGCGGGGCCGACACCTCGACCGCCTGCCCGCCCGGGAGTGGCGGCGAACCATCCCCGCGTGCGCGGGGCCGACTGCAGGTCCCAGATCGTGCTCATGGTGCTCTCCGAACCATCCCCGCGTGCGCGGGGCCGACTCGCCGTAGGCCCGCAGGCTCATCGCGCCCGGGGAACCATCCCCGCGTGCGCGGGGCCGACTCAGCAAGACGCATCGCGGTCTCGCTCCGTGGGGAACCATCCCCGCGTGCGCGGGGCCGACGACCGGATCGAATCCGACGCGTTCATGTCGATGGAACCATCCCCGCGTGCGCGGGGCCGACTCCACCACGTCGATGATCCTCACTACGCCGAGGAGAACCATCCCCGCGTGCGCGGGGCCGACCGCTAATGAAGCCTGCCGACGGTGAGGCGATGCGAACCATCCCCGCGTGCGCGGGGCCGACACGCGGAGGGTGTCCCACGGGCGGGGGCTGAAGGAACCATCCCCGCGTGCGCGGGGCCGACGGCGGTGGCCAGGGCGCGCTGGGTCAGTCCGCGGAACCATCCCCGCGTGCGCGGGGCCGACTGAGCATGAGCGGCGGCGTCGCCTAAGCAGGAAGAACCATCCCCGCGTGCGCGGGGCCGACCACGACGCGCACGGCTCGTCGGCGATCGAGAAGGAACCATCCCCGCGTGCGCGGGGCCGACGCCGGATGGGCACGCACCCAGACCTTGAACGAAGAACCATCCCCGCGTGCGCGGGGCCGACCGGCGTTGCTCGGAGTTGACCAACAGCCGAGGGGAACCATCCCCGCGTGCGCGGGGCCGACACGTCGATGCGGGCGTGCTCGGTGATCCCGGGGGAACCATCCCCGCGTGCGCGGGGCCGACCGAGGGCAGAACCACCCGAGCCACCCACCCGTGGAACCATCCCCGCGTGCGCGGGGCCGACCGGCTCCCCATCAAGCATCACCGCCGCGGCCGCGAACCATCCCCGCGTGCGCGGGGCCGACCACGGTGGCGGGTTCGCACTGGGCCAGCTGCGGGAACCATCCCCGCGTGCGCGGGGCCGACACCTTGCGGGTCAGGTCCCCGGTGTAGGTCACGGAACCATCCCCGCGTGCGCGGGGCCGACCACCAACGCCCGCAGCGCGCGGTCCACCGGCGGGAACCATCCCCGCGTGCGCGGGGCCGACAGTAGTAGTGCCCGCCTCCCCGGCTCGCTTGGCGAACCATCCCCGCGTGCGCGGGGCCGACGCGATGTACTCGGATTGCAAATTGACCGAGGAAGAACCATCCCCGCGTGCGCGGGGCCGACCCTTGCGCTGCCCGTGCTCGGTGATCGTGGCTTGAACCATCCCCGCGTGCGCGGGGCCGACGTCACCATCGAAGGCAAGAAGCGCGAGTACCTGGAACCATCCCCGCGTGCGCGGGGCCGACACTTCTTGAGCTGGTGCTTTATCTCGGGTAGGTGCCGTTTTCATTTACTCCGGATCGCGGCCCGGTGTGGAGCTTAGTCGTCGGGTTCATGGGGTCTCGGTTCGCAGTACGGCGGCGAAGGCGGGTGTGAGTCTTGTCGTGAAGATCACCTGACTGGGTGACCAGGAAATCCTCCCACCGTGCGACCCCATTTCGCGGGGCGCGGACGAATCCTCCCAAAATCCTCCCAAAAATCGGCACAGCCGCCCGGGAAGATCCACTACATGATCGACACTGTAACATCAAAAAGCCCGCTGACCTGCACTTTCGTGCTAGATCAGCGGGCTTTTCAGGCCGTCGGGACGGCGGGATTCGAACCCACGACCCCTTGACCCCCAGTCAAGTGCGCTACCAAGCTGCGCCACGTCCCGGCCACACCCTCTGTCTTGCGGTGTGTGGAAAGCTTAGCGCACCGTCCGCAGAGGATCTTCATCCCCCCTCCTTTACCGGATCTGCGCTGGTCAGGAGCTCTGCGCGGGTGCCGATGAGGCGGGTGGGGCGATCGCGGGGGAGCGCGGTGAGCGCTTCGTGGGAGGCCGCGGCGAGGGCTTCCGCGGAACGGGTGGGGCCGGCGAGGCGGTGCGCGTGGCTGCGGGTGCGGAAGCGGGAGTCGCGGACCTTGACGACGACGCGCCCGGCGAGCAGGTCGTGCTCGGCGAGGTCGGTGGCGACCAGTGCTGCGAGGCGGGTGAGTTCGGCGCGCAGCCGTTCCGGGTCGGTGACGTCCTCCTGGAAGGTGATCTCGCGACCGTAGGAGCGCGGACGGTACGGCGCCGGGTCGACCGGGGTGGGGTCGTAGCCGCGGGCGATGGCGACGAGCCAGGGTCCGTTGCGGGGGCCGAAGGTCTCGGCGAGCGCGGACGGGTCGGCGGCGGCGAGCTCGCCGACGGTGCGCAGGCCGTGGGTGCCGAGCTTCGCGGTGGTGCGGCGGCCGATGCCGCGCAGCGCGTCGACGGGCAGGCCGTCCATGACGTGCGCCCAGTTAAACCGGTCGAGGCGGAACACGCCGGTTCCGGTCGCGGGTTTGGCGAAACCGGAGGCGGTCTTGGCGCGGAGCTTGTTGTCGCCGATGCCCACCGAGCAGCTCAGCCCGGTGCGCGCGTGCACGTGGGTGCGCAGTTCGGCGGCGGTGCGGGTCGCGTCGTCGGTGTCGAGCAGCAGGTACGCCTCGTCCCAGCCCGCTTCCTCCACGGTGTCGGAGCGTTCGCGCAGCGCCGCGTAGTAGGTCTCGGACGCCGCGCGGTAGGCGTCGGCGTCCAGCGGCAGGAACACCGCGCCGGGGCAGCGCTTCGCGGCGGTGCGCAGCGGGGTGCCGGATCGGACGCCGGATTCCCGTGCTTCGTAGGAGGATCCGGCGACGACGCCGCGGCGGGTGGGGTCTCCGGTGCCGCCGACGAGGACGGGACGGCCGCGCAGTTCGGGGCGCCGCAGCAGTTCCACGGCGACGATGAACTGGTCGAGGTCCACGTGCAGCACCACCCGCTCCACGTCCCCAGCGTGCGCGCTCGGCGGTACGGTCGCCGGATGGCGAAGCGCAGCGCGGGCATCCTGCTGCACCGGATGCGGGCGGGTTCCCCGGAGGTGCTGCTGGTGCACCCGGGCGGCCCGTTCTGGCGGAACAAGGACTCAGGCGCCTGGTCGCTGCCCAAGGGCGAGTACGACTCCGGCGAGGAACCGCTGGCGGCCGCGCTGCGGGAGTTCGAGGAGGAGACCGGGTTCCGGCCGGACACCAGCGCGCTGGTGGAGCTCGGCGAGGTCCGGCAGAAGGGCGGCAAGGTCGTGACCGCGTGGGCCGCGGCCGGTGACTTCGACGTGGCGGAGCTGCGCAGCAACGAGGTCGAGCTGCCGTGGCCGCCGCGTTCCGGTCGGACCGCGACCTTCCCGGAGGTCGACCGGGCGGAGTGGTTCGACCCGGACGCGGCGCAGCGGAAGCTGGTGGCGGCGCAGGCCGAGTTCGTGCCCCGGCTGCTGCGCGCGCTCGGCCTGGACTGATCGGGTCAGCGCGCCGAGAGGTACCCGGCGACGAGCTGCACGAGGTACAGCCCGGCCACGACGAGCGAGGCCAGCAGCAGCGACGGTTCGGCCGCGGCCGACTCCAGTCCCGTGAGCGCGCCGACGATCGCGCAGGGGGCCACGACGGCGGTGATCAGGTAGCGCAGGTGCGGGGTCGGGCGAGCCGGCTCGGCCGGGGGGAGCGCCGTGGGGCGCTCCGCCGGGACGGCGTCGTCGAAGCTGGGGCGCGGCTGCGGGAGGTCGCGGAACGGCGCGAGCAGTTCGGCGCGGGTGCGCTCGTGTTCCAGCTGGATGGCGCGATCGGCGAACTCCTCGGACGTGAGGCATCCCGCCGCGACCTGCTCGTTGAGCAGCCGCATGCCCTGCGCCCGGTCGGCGTCCGACAGGCGGATGCCGCCGTCCTGGGCGGGAACGTCCACGTGGGTCACTGCGCTCACCTCGAATCCTCGTGCCGCCGGAGATCGGCCGGCCGGGTTCGAGGCTAGGGCGGCGGTGGCGGGTGCTGGATCGGACTTAGGGCCGGGACGCCTCGGCCGGAAAGCCGGATCGGTGCGGCCGAAATCGGCTGAACGACCGACGGCCCCTCCGGTGCGGAGGGGCCGTCACGACGAGGTCGGTCAGTCCAGCGCGGCGTCCCGCGTCTCCCGGCTCAGCAGCAGCGCGATGAACGTCAGCGCACCCATCGCCGCCAGGTACACCCCGACCCAGCCGACGCCGTAGGAGCCGGCCAGCCACGTCGCGATGTACGGAGCCACGGACGCGCCGAGCAGGCTCGCCAGGTTGTACGACACCGACGCCCCCGTGTACCGCACCGCGGTCGGGAACAGCTCGGGCAGCACCGCGCCCATCGGGCCGAACGTCAGGCCCATCAACCCGAGCCCGACGACGAGGAAGCTCAGCACTGCGGGCAGCGAACCCGCGCCGAACCACGGGCCCATCAGCAGTCCGAACGCGATGATCGCGGCGGTGATGATCAGCAGCGTGGGGCGGCGGCCGAACTTGTCGGCCAGCAGACCGGCCACCGGCACCGTCAACCCGAAGAACACGACGCCGATCAGCAGGAACACCAGGAACTCGGAACGGCTGTAGCCGAGCCCGGCCTCCGAAGTCCCGTAGGACAGGGTGAACACGGTCATCAGGTAGAACAGCACGTAGGTCGCCAGCATGATGAACGTGCCCAGCACCAGGCCCTTCAGCCCGGTGCGGAACACCTGCACGAACGGGACCTTCGCACGCGCACCGGATTCGACGACCTTCGCGAACGCGGGCGTCTCGTGCAGGCTCAGCCGCACCCACAGCCCGACGACGACGAGGATCGCGGAGGCCAGGAACGGCACCCGCCAGCCCCAGGCGAGGAAGGTGGCGTCATCCATCGTCTCGGACAGCAGCAGGAACAGGCCGTTGGCGACGAAGAAGCCGATGGGGGCGCCCAGCTGCGGGAAGGTCCCGAAGAAGGCCCGCTTGCGCGCGGGAGCGTTCTCGGTGGCCAGCAGCGCGGCACCACCCCACTCGCCGCCGAGCCCGAGTCCCTGGCCGAACCGGCACAGCGCCAGCAGCAGCGGGGCGGCGACGCCGATGGAGGCGTAGCCGGGCAGCAGGCCGATGACCACGGTCGAGATGCCCATCGTCAGCAGCGAGGCGACGAGCGTGGACTTGCGGCCGATGCGGTCGCCGAAGTGCCCGAACAGCGCGGAGCCGACCGGGCGGGCGATGAAGGCGATGGCGAAGGTGGCCAGCGACTGCAGCGTCGCCGCGGTGGGGTCGCCCGCGGGGAAGAACAGCTTGGGGAACACCAGCACGGCGGCGGTGGCGTAGACGTAGAAGTCGTAGAACTCGATCGAGGTTCCGACGAGGCTGGCCACCACGACTTGGCGAGTGGAGTTGCGCGGCGCGGTGCCATCCGCGACGTCGCCGGGAACGTGGCCGACCGCCATGGTCCGGAACCTCCCTGTTCACACGTTCAGACCAGAATTGAGCACACGCAGGGTAACCTCCGCTGCCCATCTAGCGGGAACCGAGTCCCATTCGGTGGACGTGGGATCGGCCACGGGAGCGGTCCGGTGCGGAATCGAGCTCGTGCGCGGCGGTGTTGGGAGTGGTGTGACGACTCCGCTGCGCTTCTCCGTGCTGGACCGCTCGCTCGTGCTCCGCGGACGGAGCCCGGCGGAATCCCTGCGCCGCACCGTCCGGTTCGCGACCGAGGCCGAGCGGCTGGGCTACCACCGGTTCTGGGTGGCCGAGCACCATGGGGTGCCCGGCGTGGCCGGTTCCGCGCCCGCGGTGCTCGCTGCGGCCGTGGCCGCGGCGACCTCGCACATCCGGGTGGGCACCGGTGGGGTGATGTTGCCGAACCACCGGCCGCTGGTCGTCGCCGAGCAGTTCGGCGTGCTCGAATCGCTGCACCCGGGGCGCATCGACCTCGGCGTGGGGCGCTCGGTCGGGTTCACCGCCGCGGTCCGCGAAGCCCTCGGCCACGGCCGCGAGTCCGCGGACCGGTTCGCCGAGCAGCTCGACGAACTGCTCGGCCACTTCACCGGCGGTCCGGAGGCGGCGGTGCGCGCGATGCCCGCGGCCGGGCTGCGCCTGCCGGTGTTCGTGCTGGCCACCGGTGCGGGCGCCGAGCACGCGGCCGCCGCCGGGTTGCCGCTGGTGATCGCGGCGGTGCGCGGGGACGACGCGCTGCGCAGCGCCGTGCGCGGCTACCGGGAGCACTTCCGGCCGTCGCCGTGGGCGGACCGCCCGCACGTGGTGCTGTCCCGCTCCGTCGCGGTCGCGGCCACGACCGAGCGGGCCCGGCGGTTGCTGGTGCCGGAGGCGTGGGCGACGGCGAGCTCCCGCGTGCACGGCGTGTTCCCGCCGCTGGAGCCCGCGGAGGACGTGCTGGCCCGGGACCTGGACCGGCGGGAGGCCGCGCAGTTCGAACGGGCGATGCGCGGTCACGTGCACGGCACCGAGGCGGAGGTCGCCGACCAGCTGCAGTCCGCGCTGGACGACGTGGGGGCGGACGAGCTGCTGGTCACGACGAGCGGCTACGACGAGGAGGGGCTGCTCGACTCGTACCGGCGGTTGTCCCGGCTGATGCCGTGACGGGCCCGGGATCCCGGAGATCGTCCCGGCCGGAACCCGTGGTGCGGCGGAGGATTCGAGCTGGCGGCTCCCGTTCGAGTGATCATCTTGCCGCTAGCGGGTGATCGTCGGGGCGGATACCTTGTGCATCAACGGAATCCTGCGGTCCACTGAGCACCTGCGGGCGGTTTCCGGGGCCGCCCGCGGGCCGCGGCGTGGGATCGCCGTTCCAGGGGCGCGCGGAATTCGCGATCAGCCGCGCGGGAACGGGGCTCTCGGGGAGGCGCCGCGGTTCCCGCACTGGACCAGGGGGAACCATGGTGGAGATCTCGACGCGGCCGTCGGTGGCCGAATTCCGCGGCCCGACGTTCGGGCTGACGAAGTTCCTGGACCCGCTGCCGGTTCCCCCGGTGCTGCGGCCGACCGCGCACGGCTGCGACGCGGACCTGACGATCCGGGCGATCACCGCCCGCGCCCGGTTGCACGGCGAACTGCCGGAAACGGTGCTGTGGACCTACGACGGGCACTTCCCCGGCCCGACCATCGAGGTGCGGCGGGACCGGATGCTGCGCGTGGCGTGGACCAACGAGATCACCGGGACGATGCCGCTCACCGCCGTGCGGGTGCCGCAGCCACCAGCGGGCACCCCGCCGGAGGAACTGCCCGCGAACCGGCCCGGCTACCCGCGGAATCCGGACGGCAGCCCCGCGGACGGCGCCGCGTTCGTCGACGGCGTCGCCGAGCTGCCCGCCTGGCTGGTGACGCACCTGCACGGCGCCGACGCGAACGCGGGCAGCGACGGGTGGGCGCACAACGCCGTGCTGCGCGGGCACTCCCAGCTCACCGAGCACCCGAACCGGCAGGCCGCCGCGGCGCTCTGGTACCACGACCACGCGATGGCCGTCACGCGCTGGAACGTCCACGCCGGACTGTTCGGCGCGTACCTGCTCCGCGACGACCGGGAGCGGGCGCTGGGGCTGCCGGACGGGGAGCGGGAGGTCCCGCTGCTGATCTGCGACCGGAACCTGGACACCGACGCCGCGGGCGAGCTCACCGGGCGGCTGTTGTTCAAGGTGCCCGCGATCGGTACCGCGATGATTCCGTTCACCGGCCCGTTCACCCTGGTGAACGGGATGATCTGGCCGCACCTGGAGGTCGACGCGGCCGCCTACCGGTTCCGCGTGGTCAACACCTCGAACGCCCGGTTCTACCGGCTGAACCTCGTCGGGGAGGACGGCGAGCCGGCGAACGCGGTGGTGCGCCAGATCGGCACCGACGGCGGGCTGCTTCCCCGGCCGGTCCCGCTGCCCGCGGACGGGCTCGTGCTGGCGCCCGCGGAGCGCGCCGACCTCGTCGTGGACTTCGGGCGGGTGCGCGGGCGGTTGCGGCTGACCAACACCGCCGCCGACGCCGCGCTCGAACCCGACGTCATGCAGTTCCGGGTGCGGGGCGGGCGGGCGCAGGACACCTCGCGGCTGCCCGACGTGCTCTCCGCCGGGCCGGAGCGCATCGCGCACCTGCCCGGCGAGCACGACCAGGTGTGGGTCGGGCTCGTGCCGCCCGGCACCGGCGGCGAGGCGCACCCGCAGCTGTGGGAACTGCGCGAGCTCGCCGCGCACGAGGTGCCACCGCTGCCCGCCGCGGGCGTGGTGCAGGTGACCGATCCGCGGACCGGGCGAACCCGCACCTTCCGGCAGGTCGCGTCGCTGTTCGACGACACGGTCAGCGTCTTCATCGCGCACGACGCCGTCGTCGAGTGGAACTTCATCAGCTTCGGCGGGCCGCCGCACCCGATGCACGTCCACCTGGTGCAGTTCCGGATCCAGGCGCGCCGCCGCTTCACCGCCGACTTCGACGTGGCGCTCGGCGGAACCCGGTCCCCGGCCGACGGGTTCACCGACGTCCCGCTGGAGGACTTCGAGCGCGGGCGCAAGGACACCACCGTCGTCGGCGGTGGGGAGTGGGTCAGCGTGCTGGCGCGGTTCGGTGCGTCCACCGGCCAGTTCATGTACCACTGCCACATCCTCGACCACGAGGACGAGGGCATGATGCGCCCGTTCGTCGTGCACCCGCCCGAAGTCGCCCGCTTCCACCCGCACCCCGGCTCCCATCCCCACGAGCCCTACCGCGGAGCGTGATCGTCGCACCCGCGGGCGCGCGAGCGGGCCGGACGGCGGTGCTCTCGTAGCAAGGGCGGGCTCGCGGCCCGGTGGCGGCGCGACCCGCGGTGCCGTCGGTGCGGTGCTCTGGAACGGTGCTGCGGAACGGTGTCCCGCGTCGTGCCGGGCGATCCGGTGCAGGCGGTGGTCCGGCTCGAGCGGGCAGGTGCGCCGAGTGCGTAGGTTCGCCGCCGTCCGCGGGGAAATGCCGCATTCATGGCGGCATGTCCGGGATCCGCGGTGTTCCGGATAACGGATCGGTGGACTCGGGGGCGGATCGGGGCGGTTCCGGGGATAGGTTCAGACCTCGTCGCACCCCCGGAACGGACGGACTGGCCGCAGCATGAAGCCGACGAGCGCGGAGCACCAACCCCACGTACCGGCGAGTTCGACGCCGCGCGAGATCACCGCCAAGGCCGTCGTCCTCGGCATCGTGCTGGCGGCGATCCTCGCCGGGGCGAACGCCTACCTGGGGCTGAAGGTCGGGCTGACCGTGTCGGCCTCGATCCCGGCCGCGGTGATCTCGATGGCCGTGCTGCGGATGCTGCGCGGGTCCACGGTCGTGGAGAACAACATCGTCCAGACCGCGGCCTCGGCCGGTGAGTCGCTCGCCGCGGGCGTGATCTTCACGCTGCCCGCGCTGGTGCTGCTGGGCTATTGGGACGGGTTCCCGTTCCTGCCGGTCGCGACGATCGCGCTGTGCGGCGGGGTGCTGGGCGTGCTGTTCACCGTGCCGCTGCGGCGCGCGCTCATCGTGGAGAAACCGCTGCGGTTCCCGGAGGGCGTCGCCACCGCCGAAGTGCTCAAGGCCGGTGAGCGCGGCGGGCGCAGCGCGGTGCACATCACCGTCGCGGGGCTCGCCGGGGCGCTGCTGAAGTTCCTGCAGAGCGGGCTGGGCCTGGTGTCGTCCACGGTGACCGGGTCGGTGAAGGCCGGTGGGGTCGTGATCGGGCTCGGCAGCGAGCTGGGCGTGGCGCTGCTGGGCGTCGGCTACATCGTCGGGCTGAACATCGCGTTCCTCGTGTTCCTCGGCGGCGGACTCGCCTGGTTCGCGGGGATCCCGCTGTACATGGCGTTCGCGGACCCGGCGCAGCTGCACTCGATCGTCGGGGACGCGACCGGCTACGACGCGGCGGAAGCGGTGTGGGACGAGAAGATCCGCTACCTCGGCGTCGGCGCGATGGCCGTCGGCGGGGTGTGGGCGCTGCTGTCGGTGGTGCGGCCGATGATCGCCAGCATCCGGTCCTCGGTGGCCGCGGTGCGCGCCCAGCGCGGTGGGGGAGCGGCGGACGTGCCGCGCACCGAGCGGGACATCCCGGCGAACTGGCTGCTGTACGGGACGCTGGCGATGGCGGTGCCGGTGCTGCTGGTGTTCCTGTTCGTGGTGGACCGCTCGCGGCTGGAGGTCGGCGGCGGCCTGTTCGCCGCGACGATCGCGTTCGGGGTGCTGTTCGCGCTGGTGGCCGGGTTCTTGTTCTCCTCGGTGTCCGGGTACATGACCGGGCTGGTGGGCTCGTCGAACAACCCGGTGTCCGGGGTGACGGTGCTGACGTTGCTGGCGAGTTCGTTGCTGCTGCTGGTGATCCTCGGCGTGCAGATCGACTTCGCGGGGGACGAGGCGAAGGCGACGATCGCCGCGTCGACCGCGGTGCTGATCTCCGGGGTGGTCAGCTGCGCGGCGGCGATCGCCGGGGACAACCTGCACGACCTCAAGACGGGGCACCTGCTCGGGGCTACGCCGTTCAAGCAGCAGGTGATGCTGGTGGTGGGCGTGGTCGTCTCGGCGCTGTGCATCGCGCCGATCCTGTCGGTGCTGTACGCGGCCTACGGGATGGGGAACTCGTTCCCGCGGCCGGGCATGGACCCCTCGGAGTCGTTGCAGGCCCCGCAGGCCGCGTTGATGAGCTCCATCGCGCAGGGCGTCTTCGGCGGCGGCCTGCCGTGGGGGATGATCTGCGGCGGTGGTGTGCTGGCGGTCGCGCTGATCGTCGCGGACCGGCTGCTGGAGCGGCGTGGCGCAGCGTTCCGGACGCCGGTGCTGGCGGTCGCGGTCGGCCTGTACCTGCCGCTGGAGCTGTCGGTGCCGATCTTCGTGGGTGGCGTGATCGCCTACCTGGTGGCCCGCCGCAAGCGCGGTTCGGAGTCCGGCGGCGGGCCGGGGCTGCTGTTCGCGTCGGGCCTGATCACCGGTGAGGCGCTGGTGGGGATCGTGCTGGCGATCCCGTTCGCCATCGCGCAGAGCGCGGACGTGTTCGCGATCAGCCCGGCGGCGCTGGGGATGTCGGAGGCGTCGTTCTCGGTGCTCACCGACGTGCTCGGGGTGGCGGCGTTCGTGTTCTTCGTGCTGTGGCTGTACCGGACGGCGCGCAAGGCGGAGTGATCCCGGCGGCCGGTGCGGCCGTTCGGGTGACTGTGCTGGTGACCACGGGGCCTTGTGGGTTAGGCAAGCCTTTCTTTAATGTTCGGCTGTGTCCCCGAACTCATCGCAGCAACCGGCCGGCGTGCGCGCCCGCGAAGTGGACGTCGCCTACGGCCGCGACGTCGTCGTGCACGGCGCGTCGATCTCCCTGGTCGCGGGGGAGGTCACCGTGCTGATCGGGCCGAACGGCAGCGGGAAGTCGACGCTGCTGCGCGCCCTCGCGCGGCTGCACCCGCCGGTCGCCGGTGCCGTGTCGTTCGCCGACGGCGCCGAGCTGCGCGCGCTGTCCGGCAAGGACCTGGCCCGCCGGATCACCCTGCTCTCGCAGCAGCGCACCGCGCCGGGCGGGTTGAGCGTGCGGGAGCTGGTGGAGTTCGGCAGGCACCCGCACCGCTCCCGCTGGGGCGGCCGCGACCCGGAGGGGCCGGCCGCGGTGGAGCGCGCGATGGCGCTGACCGGTCTCGCGGGCATCGCCGACCGGCCGGTGCAGGCGCTCTCCGGCGGGCAGGCGCAGCGGGTGTGGCTGGCGAGCTGCCTGGCCCAGGACACCGAACTGGTGCTGCTGGACGAGCCGACGACCTTCCTCGACCTGCGCTACCAGGTGGAGATCCTCGACGTGATCCGCGCGCTCGCCGACGAGCACGGGGTCGGCGTCGGTGTGGTGCTGCACGACCTCGACCAGGCGGCGGCGGTCGCCGACCGGGTGCTGCTGCTGGAGGACGGGCGGGTCGCCGCGGAGGGCGCGCCGGACGAGGTGCTGACCTCGGCGAACCTCACCCGCGCCTACGGCATCCAGGTGGACGTGGAGGTCGATCCCGCCGACGGGCACCTCCGCACCCGTGCCGTCGGCCGCTTCAACACCTCCGGCGTTCGCGCCCCCTCGGCCTGACCGGCGCCGCCGGTCACCCTCCAGGTAGGAGAATCATGCGCAGGACCAGAGCGATCATCGGGCTGTGCGCGGCCGCCGCGTTCTTCGCGGCGGGTTGCGGCACCACCGAGCAGGCAGGTGGCCGGGACGACTCGGCGGGCGGTGGCGAACCGGTGACGGTCGTCGACTCGCGCGGCGAGGAGGTCACCCTCGACGGGCCCGCGAAGCGGGTCGCGGCCACCGAGTGGAACGGCACGGAGAGCCTGGTGTCCCTCGGCGTCATGCCCGTCGGAGTGTCCGATGTGGATGGTTACGGCAAGTGGGTGGGCGCCGCGCCGCTGGACGGCACCGCGAAGGACCTCGGCACCCGCGGGGAGCCGAGCCTCGACGCGCTCGGCGCACTGGACCTGGACCTGGTGGTCGTCACCGACAGCCTCAGCGAAGGGGCGCTGGCCCAGGTCGAGCAGATCGCGCCGGTGGTCGTGATCAAGGGCGGTGGTGCGCCGGACCCGATCGGCACCATGTTCGAGAACCTGGACCTGATCGCGAAGGCGACCGGCACCGAGGACGCCGCCGCCCGGTTGCGCGCCGAGTTCGACGCGAAGATCGCCGAAGGCCGCGCCGCGGTCGAGCAGGCCGGTGCGCTGGACGACCCGGTCGCGTTCTCCGACGCCTACGTGACCTCCGGTGAGGTGAGCATCCGGCCGTTCGCGAAGGGCTCGCTGGTCTCCGAGGTGTTCGACCGCATCGGCCTGCGCAACCCGTGGCCGATGGCGGGCGACCCGGACTACGGGCTCGCCTCCGCCGACGTGGAAGGGCTCACCCAGCTGCCCGACGTGCGGTTCTGGTACGAGGCCAACGGATCCGAGACCGACGCCTACGGCGAGGAGCTGCGGGACAACGCGATCTGGAAGAACCTGCCGTTCGTGCGCAGCGGCAAGGTGCAGCGGCTGCCCGATTCGCTGTGGATGTTCGGCGGGCCGAAGTCCATGGAGCAGTACGTCGACGCCGCGATCGCGGCGCTGAAGGCGTAGTCCGTGACGACGCTCGTCCGCCCGCCCGCCCCGCCGGTCGCGGTCATCCGGCGGGGCGGGCCGCTGGTGCTGCTGGTGGTGGGGCTGGCCGCGCTGGTCGTGCTGGGCGCCGCGGTGCACCTCACCCAGGGGACGTCCAGCGTGGACTTCGGCGCGCTGCTGCACCTGGTGCTCGGCGGCGGCACCGACACCACCGCGGCCGTGGTGGTGGAGTCGCGGTTGCCGCGGCTGCTCACCGCGCTGCTGGTCGGCGCGGCCCTCGGCATCGCGGGGGCGGTGCTGCAATCGGTGGCGCGCAACGTGATGGCCTCCCCGGACACGCTCGCCGTGGACGCGGGCGCGCACCTGGCGATCGTCGCGGTCGCCGCGTTCGGCGTCTCGTTCCCGGTGCTGGGCACCACGGCGATCGCGTTCGTCGGCGGGCTCGCCGCGGCCCTGCTGGTGATCTCGCTGTCCGGGATGGGCGGCACCGGGATCGTGCGGCTGGTGCTCGCCGGGACCGCGATCGCGTTCGCGATGCACTCGCTGACGCGGATGTTCCTGCTGCTGTTCGACCAGGAGACGCAGGGGCTGTTCGCCTGGGGTTCCGGCTCGCTCGGGCAGACGGGGCTGGGCGGGATCCGGGCGGTGGCGCCGGTGATGGGCGTCGCGCTCGTGCTCCTGCTGCTGCTGTCCCGGCGGCTGGACCTGGTGTACCTCGGCGACGACCACGCGCGGACCCTCGGTGTCCACGTGGGACGGATCCGGTTCGCCTCGATCGCGCTGGCGGTGCTGCTGGCGGCGGCGTCGGTGACCTTGGCGGGCCCGGTGGGGTTCGTCGGGCTCGCCGCGCCCGCGGTGGTGCGGCTGCTGTCCAACCGGGTTCCGGGCCTGCACCGGCACGCGGCGCTGCTGCCGATCTCCGGCGCGATGGGTGTGGTGCTGCTGCTGGGCGCGGACGTGCTGCTGCGGGCGCTGATCGGCGCGCAGACCGCGTTGGAGATCCCCACCGGGGTGGCGACCACGCTGGTCGGCGCGGTTTTCCTGGTGGTGCTGTGCCGCAACATCCGGGTCACCGCGTCGGCCGCGGAGCCGCCGGCGGCGGGCATCCGCGGCGGCGTGTCGGCACGGCGGGTGCGGCTGGTCGTCGGAGCGCTGGTGCTGCTGCTGGTCGCGGTGGCGATCGGGGCGGTGCTGCTGGGCGACGTCCTGCTGCTGCTCGGCGACCTGGCGAACTGGGCGAGCGGGCAGGCCGGGCCGATCGTCAGCAACGTGATGTCGAACCGGGTGCCGCGGGTCGTGGCGGCGGTGCTGGCGGGGGCGGCGCTGGCGCTGGCCGGAGCCGCGATCCAGGCGGTGGCGCGGAACCCGCTGGCCGAGCCGGGGATCATCGGCGTCGCGGGCGGTGCCGGGCTCGGCGCGATCACGGTGATCACCCTGTGGTCCGGTGCCGGGTTCTGGGTGCAGGCGGGCGGTGCCGGGCTCGGCGCGGCCGTGGCGACGCTCGTGGTGTTCGCGATGGCGGCGAAGGGCGGTTTCGCCGGGGAACGGCTGGTGCTGATCGGCTTCGGCGTCCAGGCGGCCGCGCAGGCGCTGGTGACGCTGCTGATCACGCTGTCCGACCCGTGGAACGAGACGAAGGCGCTGACCTGGCTGGGCGGCTCCACCTACGGGCGTTCCTACGAGCACCTGGTGCCGATGGTGCTGGCGCTGCTGGTGCTGGTGCCGGTGCTGGTCCGCGCCCGCGGCGAGCTGGACCTGCTGTCGGTGGACGAGGAGACGCCGCGGGTGCTGGGCGTGCACGTGCCCGGGGCGCGGTTGCTGCTGCTGTGCTGCGCGGTGCTGCTGACCGGTACCGCGGTGGCCGGGGTCGGGGTGATCGCGTTCGTCGGGTTGATCGCGCCGCACGCGGCGCGGGCGGTCGTGGGCAGGCGGCACTCCCGGATGTTGCCGGTGGCGGCGCTGCTGGGCGGGGTGCTGGTGTGCGTGGCCGACGTGGTGGGCCGCGCGGCGATCGCCCCGGCGCAGCTGCCCGCCGGGATGATGACGGCGCTGGTCGGCGCGCCGTACTTCGTGTGGTTGCTGCACCGCGACCGCACTCGCTGAGCCCCGCCAGGTGAACGGCCGGGGCGGGCCGTTCACCTGGCCGGTGCGCGCGGGGTCAGGCGTCGAGCAGCAGGACCACGTGCAGGGTCCGCGGCCCGTGGACTCCCTCGACCCGGTCCAGCTCGATGTCCGAGGTCGCCGACGGCCCGCTGATCAGCGTCGTCGGCCGCACCGGGTCGAGCCGCGCCACCGCCTCCGGCACCCCGGCGACCACCGAGGACAGCGCCACCACGCACACGTGCAGGTCGGGCACCAGCGTCAGCGCCCGGCGGCCCTGGTCGGCCGACGAGTCCAGGAAGATCGTGCCGGTCTCCGCGCAGCTCACCGCCGACCCGGTCACCACCCCGTCCAGCTCGTCCAGCCGCGCGGACGGCACCTCCGCGGAGTCGACGGTGACCTCCCCGTCGAACTCGGCGAGCCACCGGCGGTCCAGCCCGGCGGGGATGCCGATCCGGCGGGCGCCGCGCAGCGCCGTCGCGATCGCGCCCGGCGCCTCGGCGGTGTCGCACTGGTGCACGGAGGCGCGGTAGTCCTCCAGGCGGTCCACGAGCAGTTCCCGCCGCCGTTCCGGGGGCAGCGACCGGCGTCGCCGGTAGTCGCGCGGCACCTGCACGGCGTCGGGCGGGGCGAGGGCGAGCGCGTCGCGCACCCGGCCCAGCACGGTCTCCCGGGCGTTCACCGCGCACCTCCTTCGCGCCGGGCCCGTTCGATCGCGGCCCGGCCTTCGGCGGAGTCCCACCACTGCCGGAACGTCCGCTTCGGCGGCACCGGCAGGTCGCGCGCCGAGGTCCACGCGCTGCCCGGCGGCGGCAGCGCCCGGATCCGCCCGCCGCGCCCGAGCAGCCTGCCGAGCTGCGCCGCGCGCTGCGCCGCCGTCCACCGCCCGGCCGAGGCCATCGCCGCGGAGGCGGCCTTCATCAGCGCCTGCTCGGCGTCGAACCCGGCCTGCTCCACGTGCTGGTGGCGCAGTTCCACCAGCAGCGACGGGATGTCGATCTTCACCGGGCAGGCGTCGAAGCAGGCCCCGCACAGGCTGGAGGCGTAGGGCAGCGAGCCGTTCGGGTCGCCGGAACCGGTGTCCATCCCGGCCAGTTGCGGGGTGAGCACCGCCCCGATCGGTCCCGGGTAGGTCGAGCCGTAGGCGTGCCCGCCGGTCCGCTCGTACACCGGGCACACGTTCAGGCAGGCCGAGCAGCGGATGCAGTGCAGCGCCTCGCGCCCGACCTCGTCGGCGAGGGTGGCGGTGCGCCCGTTGTCCAGCAGCACCAGGTGGAACTCGCCCGGCCCGTCGCCGGGGGTGACGCCGGTCCACATCGAGGTGTACGGGTTCATCCGCTCGCCGGTGGAGGAGCGCGGCAGCAGTTGCAGGAAGACTTCGAGGTCCGCGTAGCTGGGGATCAGCTTCTCCAGCCCCATCACGGTGATCAGCGTCTCCGGCATGGTCAGGCACATCCGCCCGTTGCCCTCGGATTCCACGACCGAGAGCGTTCCGGTGTCGGCGACGCCGAAGTTCGCCCCGGAGATCGCGACCCGCGCGCGCATGAACCGGTCGCGCAGGAACCGCCGGGAGGCGTCGGCGAGGTGCGCCGGGTCGTCGTCGAGGTCGGGGTCGACGCCGGGCATGGCGCGCAGGAAGATCTCCCGGATCTCCGCGCGGTTGCGGTGGATCGCCGGGACGAGGATGTGCGAGGGCCGGTCCGCGCCGAGCTGCACGATGAGTTCGGCCAGGTCGGTCTCGATGGCGGTGATGCCCTCGTCGGCGAGGTGCTCGTTGAGGCCGATCTCCTGGGTGGCCATCGACTTGACCTTGAGCACTTCGTCGGAGCCGGTCCCGCGGACGAGGCGGGTGACGATCGCGTTGGCCTCGGCGGCGTCGCGCGCCCAGTGCACGGTCCCACCGCGCGCGGTCACGGCCTGTTCGAACTGCTCCAGGAGGTCCGGCAGCCGGGACAGCACGTCGCGCTTGATCGCGGCGCCTGCGGAGCGCAACTCCTCCCAGTCGGGCAGTTCGCCGGTGACGGCGATCCGCTTGTCCCGGATGGTGCGGGTGGCCTTGCCGACGTTGCGGCGCAGCTGGGCGTTGCCGAGCTCGGTGCGGGCCGCCGCCGGGAACGGTTCGCTGCCGCGGATGTTGCCGGTTCCGCGCGGCGGAGCGGTGGGCATGCCGAGGAACGTGCCGCTCATGCGAGTGCTCCCTGCTTCGGCGCGATCGTGCGTTCGGTGGTGGCGAGGATCTCGGCGAGGTGCTTGGTGCCGACTCCGGTCTGCAACCGGGACAGGCCACCGCCGATGTGCATCAGGCAGGACGAGTCCCCGGCGGTGCAGTACTCGGCGTCGGTGGCGCCGACGTTGCGCAGCTTGTCCGAGAGCATCGCGGTGGAGGTGTCGGCGTTCTTCAGCGCGAAGGTGCCGCCGAACCCGCAGCACTGGTCGGCTTCGGGCAGTTCCACCAGGTCGATCTCGCGCACGGCGCGCAGCAGCCGCAGCGGCTTGTCCCCGACCCGCAGCATCCGCAGCGAGTGGCAGGTGGGGTGGTAGGTCACCCGGTGCGGGAAGGTCGCGCCGACGTCGACCACGCCGAGGACGTCGACGAGGAACTCGGCGAGCTCGTAGGTCTTCGCCCGGGAGCGCACGACCTGGTCGCGGAGCCCGGGACGGCCGAAGCGCTCGGCGACGATCTCGTGCTGGTGGCGGATGGAGCCGGCGCAGGAGCCGGAGGGCACCACCACGGCGTCGATGGACTCGTCGGCGAAGCAGGCCGCGTGGTTCTCGACCAGCGGCAGCGCCTCGCGCTGGTACCCGGTGTTGACGTGCATCTGCCCGCAGCAGGTCTGCGCCTCCGGGAACACCACGTCCTGGCCGAGCCTGCTCAGCAGCAGGGCGGTGGCCTGGATCGCGTCCGGGAACAGCGTGTCGCCGAGGCAGGTGGCGAACAGGGCTACCCGCATGCGTCGGACTCCCTTCGTGTGTGGTCTGACCACACCGTAGCCGGGGTGGGCGAGTTCGGGAACGGGCGGTGTCCGACCGCCTCCGGTCAGCGTTGCGGCAGTGGGCGGCGCCCGCAACGCGCGGCGCCACGACCTCGATAGGCTCCGAGGGTGGTGAACGCTGGGCCGCGGGCGTGGGAACGGGTGCTCGCGCAGATCGAGGACGACCTGCTGCAGGGCCGGATCGCGCCCGGGCAGCGCCTGCCGGGGGAACGGGCGCTGGCCGAGGAGCTGGGGGTCGGGCGCTCCTCGGTGCGCGAGGCGATGCGGGTGCTGGAGGCGCTGGGCCTGCTGCGCGCCCAGACCGGTTCCGGGCCGGAGGCGGGCGCGGTGATCCTGGCCCGCCCCACCGGCGGCATGAGCGCACTGCTGCGGTTGCAGGTGGCGGGACAGGGCTTCCAGGTGCGCGACGTGGTGCGCACCAGGCTCGTGCTGGAGACGGCGTCGGTCACCGAGCTGGCCGGTGCGGCCGCGGACCTCGCCGCGGCGGAGGAACTGCTCGACGCGATGGACGAGCCGGACCTCGCCCCGGCCGAGTTCCTGGCGCTCGACGCCCAGTTCCACCTGACCCTGGCGCAGGCCGCGGGCAACGAGGTGGTCGCGGTGATGATGTCCGGGCTGCGCGACTCGATCGAGCACTACACCCGCGAGACGGTCCCGCTGCTGGATTCGTGGGCGGCCACCTCGACCCGGTTGCGCGCGGAGCACCGCGAGGTGCTGGCCGCGATCCGGGACGGCGACGGCGCGCTGGCGGGCCGACGGGTCACCGCGCACATCAAGGGCTACTACGCCGACGGCGGCCTGGCGCTCTGACACCGGGCTGGCGGGGACGCCGGGGTAGCGGGGACGCCGGGGTGGCAGGCCCGCCCCGCCGAGCCCGTCGGGCCGTTCGGGGCGGCGGGTCAGACGCTGCGCAGCACGGAGACGACGACGCCGAGGACGGTGGCGTGGTCGCCGTCGATGACCTCGTAGGCCGGGTTCCGCGGCTCCAGCAGCACGTGCCCGTTGCGCTTCCGGTACACCTTCACCGTCGCCTCGTCGTCGAGCAGTGCGGCGACGATCTGCCCCGAGTGCGCTTCGGGCTGCTGCTTGACGATCACGGTGTCCCCGTCGCAGATCGCGGCGTCGATCATCGAATCACCGCGCACCCGCAGCGCGAACACGGTGCCGCGCCCGGCGAACTCGCGGGGCAGCACGAGGGTGTCGTCGAGGTGCTCGTCGGCGGCGATCGGCGTCCCGGCGGCGATGTCGCCGACCACGGGCACCGTCACCGAGTCCGCATCGTTCCGCGACGCGGAGGTCTCGCGCAGGAACGCGCGCACGTCGATGGGCCGGGACACGGTGTCGCTGCGCCGCAGGAAGCCCTTGTCCTCCAGGCTCGCCAGGTGCTTGGACACCGAGGAGGTGGAGCGCAGGCCGACGGCCTCGCCGATCTGCCGGGTGCTCGGCGAGTACCCGTGCCGCACCACCCAGTCGCGGATCGTCGCGAGGATCCGCTGCTGGCGCAGCGGCAGCGACGAGGCGTCCAGGTGCTCGAACGGGTCAAGATCGTCGTAGCCGGTCATCCGCCGAATGGTAGATCCCACCACCCCGAACCCGATCACCGGCACGCCGACGGGTGATCGACGCGTGCGCGATCACGGGGTGGGGAGGAGGCAGGGGGTGGCGTGGGCGATGAGCTCGCCCGCGTCGTCGTGGACCTCGCCCTCGGCGGTGGCGGTGCGGCGCCCGGCGTGCACGACGGTGCCTTCGGTGGTGAGCACCTGGCCGTCGGTGCGGCGCGGAGGTGGTTCACCTTCAACGGAAAGGTGGTGCAGCCGACGCCCGTGGGCGGCGTGGTGTGCCCGGCGCAGCCCGTCGCCGAGGCGAGCAGGGTCGCCGCGATCCCGCCGTGCGCGGTGCCGAGCGGGTCGGCGAAGTCCGGCCGCGCCTCCAGCGGGACCACGATGCGCCCGTGCTCGGCCACGACGTCGATCCGGACCTGGTCCACCCGCGAGGGCGCCGTTCCCGGCGGCACCCACCGGCGCGGGCGCCGCCGGGGCGGGCGCGGTCCCGCTCCGGCCTCACCAGGTGACCGGCAGCGACTCCACGCCGTGGACGAGCTTGTCGAACTTGAACGCGATCTCCGCCGGGTCCACGGCGAGCGCCAGCGTCGGCACCCGCCGGTACAGCGTGCCGAACACGACCTGCAGCTCCACCCGCGCCAGCTGCTGGCCGACGCACTGGTGCACGCCGAACCCGAACGCGTTGTGCTGCCGCGCGTCGCGGTGCAGGTCCAGCCGTTCCGGTTCCGCGAACGCCGCGGAGTCCCAGTTGCCCAGCGGCAGCGCCAGCACGATGCCCTCGCCCGCGCGGATCGTCTCGCCCTCGACCTCGATGTCCTCCAGCGCGACGCGGCGCAGCCCGTGGTGGGCCACCGACAGGTAGCGCAGCAGCTCCTCGACCGCGCCCGCCACGACCTTCGGGTCCTCGGCGTCGCGGAGCACGGCCAGCTGCGCCGGGTCCTGGAGCAGCTTCGCGGTGCCGATACCGATCATGTTCGCGCTGGTCTCGTGCCCGGCGATGAGCAGCACCATGCCCAGCTGCGCGGCCTCGGCGACCGTGACGTCCCCGGCGGTGACGCGCTGCGCGAGGTCGGACACCCAGCCCGTGCCCGGTTCCTCGACGCGGGCGGTGATCAGGTCGGCCAGGTAGTCCTGCAGCGCGCCACTGGCGGCCGCGCTCTGCTCCGGGGTGGCGTCCCGGTCGATGGCGAGCACGCTGTGCCGCTGGAAGAACTCGTGGTCGGCGTAGGGCACGCCGAGCAGTTCGCTGATCATCAGCGACGGCAGCGGCAGCGCCAGCGCGGAGACCAGGTCGGCGGGCTTCGGCCCGGCGAGCATCGCGTCGATCAGCTCGTCGGTGGTGCGCTGGATGAACGGCCGCAGCGCGGAGACCCGCTTGGCGGTGAACGGGAACGTCATCATCCGCCGGAACCGGCTGTGCTCGGCGGCATCGGTGTTGAAGATGCTCGGCGCGCGGTCGGCGGCGTGCGCCTGCGAGGCGGCGCTGATGTGCGGGAAGTCCGGTCGCTTCTCGTCGGTGCTCACCCGCGGGTCGGACAGCAGGGAGCGCTGCGCGGCGTGCCCGGTGATCACCCACGGGGTGCTGCCGTTCCACAGCCGCATCCGCGTCAGCGGCCGGTGCGCGGCGGCCTCGCGCAGCGCGGGCGGGGGAGCGAACGGGCAGGAGCGGGAGCGCGCGGACGGGAACTCCCCCGCGGCGGCGGGATGTTCGGGCATGGTGGCCTTCCGGTGGGAGCGGTTCACGGGAACGTCCGAAGTGGACTTCAGCGGGCGGGAGCGGCCGCGGCGGCCTCGACGATCTCCTGGCGGCGCAGGCGGGTCTGCTTGGGCATGTTCCAGCCGAGCACCCCGGTCGTGCGGCCGTCCTCGCGGTAGCGCACCACGAACCGCCCGTCGGCGAGGTCGCCGTCGACCACCTCGGCGTCCGCGGCGGGCCGCACCGTTCCGTGCACCTGGATCTTCACGTCGTACTGGTCGGTCCAGAAGAACGGGATCGGCGAGTACGCGCGGTCGGCGCCGAGGACGTTCGCGGCCACCACCCCCGCCTGCTCGGTCGCGTGCGTGCGGTTCTCCAAGCGCAGCAACGAGTTCGTCCGCTCGTCGAACCACCGGCACACGTCCCCGACCGCGTAGATCCCGGGTGCGGCGCGGCACCGCGAATCGCACACCACCCCGTCGTCGAGCCGCAGCCCGCTGCCCGCGAGCCACCCGGTGTTCGGCACCGCGCCGACGGCGACGACCACCACGTCGGCGGGCAGCTCGTCGCCCGAGTCCAGCCGCACCCCGGTCACCCGGTCCTGCCCGGTGAACCCGGTGACGCCGTGGCCGAGGCGGAG
The DNA here is from genome assembly GCF_024734405.1 of Saccharopolyspora gregorii. NCBI lineage: Bacteria > Bacillati > Actinomycetota > Actinomycetes > Pseudonocardiales > Pseudonocardiaceae > Saccharopolyspora > Saccharopolyspora gregorii. The sequence goes on from NZ_CP059556.1 coordinate 2,740,787, forward strand.
CTCGACGCCGCGCTCCGCGTGCAGCGCGGCGAGCCTGCCGCCGACCAGCGGCCCGAGCTGCCCGGCCATCGGGGTCGGCAGCGGCCCGGTGAGGGTGACGTGCAGGCCCGCCGCCCGCGCGGTGGCGGCGATCTCCGAGCCGAGCACGCCCTCGCCGACCACCACCAGCCGGGCGCCGGGGCGCAGTTCCGCCCGCAGCGCCAGCGAGTCCTCGACGGTGCGCAGCACGTGCACGCCGGCCAGCTCCTCGTGCCCGGGCAGGGTGCGCGGCCGCACCCCGGTGGCCAGCACGATCCTCTCGGCGCCGAGCTCTCGTCCCGACGCGGTGCGCGCGGTGCGGTTCGCCGCGTCCAGGGACACCGCCGCGTCGCCGAGGACGAACTCGGCGTCCAGCCCGGCGAGCACCTCGTCGGTGCGCAGCCGGACGCGGTCGGGCTCCCACTCCCCGGCGAGCACCTTCTTCGACAGCGGCGGCCGGTCGTAGGGCGGGTGCGGCTCGTCGCCGAGCACCGTCACCGGCCCGTCGTGCCCGGCCCGCCGCAGGGCCTCCACCGTGGACAGGCCGGCGGCGGAGGCGCCGACCACCAGCACGCTCACGATTCCTCGCTGAGCGCGATCGCGGCCGCGGGGCACATGTTCGCCGCTTCCCGCACGCCGTCGTGCAGCCCCGCCGGGGGAGCGGCGTCCAGCAGGACCACCACGCCGTCCTCGTCGCGCTGGTCGAAGACCTCGGGCGCCACCATCACGCACGTGCCCGCGCCGCAGCACTTCTCCTCGTCGATCGTCACCTTCACGATGTGCTTCCCCGTTCCCTCGGAGTGATCTCGGAAGTGGTGGGCGCGAGCCAGAGACCGGTGATCGCGTCCACCAGGCCGGTTCCGGCCTGTTCCCACGTCTCGCGCGGGGTGGTGGTGCCGTCGGCGAGCGCGCGTTCGCGCTCGGCGACCCCGTGCACCACCAGTTGCCGGGCCATGTCGCGGCGTTCCTCCCGCACGGGCTCCGGCAGTTCCGGCAGGAGCCGGTGCAGTTCCCCGCCCGCCCGCAGCAGCGCCGGGGAGCTCCGCGATGCGCGCTCGGCGATCTCGCGGTAGGCGGGGTCGGTCATGACCTGCGCGCCGAACCTGCCGAACCAGGTCGGCGGACCCAGCTCGGCCAGGTGCAGCGCGGTCGGCAGCACCATGCAGGACACCCAGCCGCGCACGGATCCATCGGCTACGGCGACCATCCGGGCGCGCCACCGCTCGACCTGCTCGTGGTGCTTGCGCAGGATCGCGGCGACCAGTTCGGCCTTGGTGCCGAAGTGGTAGCCGACGGCGGTGTTGTTGCCCTGCCCGGCGGCTTCGCTGACCTGGCGGTTGGACACGGCGGCGATCCCGTGCTCGGCGAACAGGCGCTCGGCCGCCGACAGGATCAGCTCCCGCGTCGCCCGCACCTGCCGGGACCGCGCCGCGCCCACGGTCACCACCGCACCGGGACTTCGCTCAGCCCGCCGACGACGAGCCCTTCCAGCGGGCGCAGCCGCTCGGCGGGCACCGCGAGTTCCAGCGACGGCAGCTTGCGCAGCAGCACTTCGAGCGTCACCTGCAGCTCGTTGCGGGCCAGCGCCTGCCCGAGGCAGGAGTGCGCGCCGGTGCCGAACGCCAGGTGCGGGTTGGGGGTGCGGGCGAGGTCCATGTCGTCGGCGCCGTCGAAGGCGGTTTCGTCGCGGTTCGCGGCGGCCATGTTGCACATGACGGTGGTGCCGCGCGGCAGTTCGGTGCCCGCGATCTCGACGTCCTCGTGCAGGAAGCGGACCATGCCGAGCCCGGAGTTGGCGTCGAAGCGCAGCACCTCTTCGACCGCGGAGCGCACCAGCGACGGGTCGGCCAGCAGCCGTTCCCAGCGCCGCCGGTCCGACAGCAGCATCGCGACCATCTTGCCGATCATGTTCGCGGTCGTCTCGTGCCCGGCGATGAGCAGCCCGAGCCCGGTGGCGGCGAGCATGCGGTCCGGCATCCGCTCGCCTTCGGAGTCGGTGGCGGCGATGAGCTCGCTGAGCAGGTCGTCCCCGGGCTGCCGCTGCTTCGCGGCGATGTGCCCGGCCATGTAGCCGAAGAAGTCGGCCTCGGCGGTCTTGAACTCCTGCTCGGAGTACCGGGTGAGGTTCAGGAACGTGTCCGACCAGCGGGAGAACCGGTCCCGGTCCGCGGTGGGCACGCCGAGCATGTCGCAGATGACCCACACCGGCAGCGGGAAGCCGAGCGCGGCCTTGAGGTCGGCGGGTCCGCCACCGGCGATCATGTCGTCGACGAGGCTCTCGGCCATCCGCTCGATCTCGGGGCGCAGCGCCAGCATCCGCTTGGCGGTGAACCAGCGGTTGACCAGGCGCCGCCACCGCTGGTGGCCCTCGCCGCTCTGCGGGAGCGCGGTGGACATCTCGCTGTTGAACAGCCCGCCCGATTCGGTGTCGGAGATCCGGGCCGCGTCGGGATCGTCGAGGCTGCGGCCGAACCGCGGGTCGGCGAGCACGCCCTTGACGTCGGCGTAGCGGGTCAGCAGCGCGACTTCGTCCCCGCTGGGCAGCTTCGCGCGGGAGACGGGGCAGCCGGCGCGCAGCCGGGCCCATTCGGCGGGTGGTTCCAGCGGTCCCGGTGCGGGGATCGGGTAGTCGAGCACCCGCTCGTCAGGTGTGGTCACCGCGGTTTCTCCTCGTGTTCGGGAAACGAACTTGGAGGTAGTGAACCGCAACTGCTAACGTCAGTCAATCGCCTGCCTTAAAGGTGGGGATCGAACGAGAACGGAGCACCATGACCCACGCCCTCAGCGCGCCGCGGCGCCCGGACGACGCGCCGCCCGCGCGGACGAACGTGGTCGTCCCGGTGCTGGCCTTCGGCGGCATCTCGGTGTCGCTGATGCAGACCCTGGTCGTGCCGCTGGTGCCGAGCCTGCCCAGGCTGCTGGGGGCGTCGGCCGCCGACACCGCGTGGGCGATCACCGCGACCCTGCTGGCCGCCGCCGTCGCCACGCCCACCGTCGGGCGGCTCGGGGACATGTTCGGCAAGCGGCGGATGCTGCTGATCAGCCTCGGGATCATGGTGTGCGGCTCGGTGCTGTGCGCGCTGGCGAACGGGCTGGCGCTGATGGTCGCTGGCCGCTTGCTGCAGGGCCTCGCCGCCGGGGTCATCCCGCTCGGGATCAGCATCATGCGCGATGAACTGCCCGCGGAACGGCTCGGCGGGGCGACCGCGCTGATGAGCGCCTCGCTCGGCGTCGGCGGTGCGCTGGGGCTGCCCGCCGCCGCGTTCGTCGCGGAGGAGGCCGACTGGCACGCGCTGTTCTGGGCCGCCGGTGCCCTCGGCCTGCTCGCCGCCGTGCTCGTCGCGACCCTCGTGCCGGAATCCCGGGTCCGCGGCGGCGGCCGCTTCGACCTGCCGGGCGCGATCGGGCTGTCCATCGCGCTGCTGTGCCTGCTGCTGGCGCTGTCGAAGGGCGCCGACTGGGGCTGGGGCAGCGGGACGACGCTCGGGCTCGTCGCGGGCGGGCTGCTCGTGCTGCTGGTCTGGGGCTGGTGGGAACTGCGCACCGGGCACCCGCTGGTGGACCTGCGCACCACCGCGCGCCGCCAGGTGCTGCTGACCAACCTCGCCTCGGTGGTGTTCGGGTTCGCGATGTTCGCGACCTCGCTGGTGATCCCGCAGCTGCTGCGGCTGCCCGCCGCCACCGGGTACGGCCTCGGGCAGTCCATCCTCGCCGCCGGGCTGGTGATGGCCCCGAACGGGCTGGTGATGATGGCGATGTCGCCGGTGTCGGCGCGGATCTCCCGGGAACGCGGGCCGAAGGTGACGCTGATGGCGGGGGCGCTCGTCGTGGCCGCCGGCTACGGCCTCGGGCTCGTCATGATGTCCGAGATCTGGCACCTGATGGTCGTCTCCTGCGTGATCGCCGCCGGCATCGGGCTCGCCTACGGCGCGATGCCCGCGCTGGTCATGGGCGCGGTCCCGGTGTCGGAGACCGCCGCGGCCAACAGCCTCAACACGCTGATGCGCTCCATCGGCACCTCCGTGTCCAGCGCCGCGGCCGGGGTGATCCTGGCGAACATGACCATCCAGGTCGGCGGCGCCGCGCTGCCCGCCCTGGCCGGGTTCCAGGTGGTGCTGGGCATCGGCGCCGCCGCCTCGCTGGGCGCGTTCGCGATCGCCGCGTTCCTGCCCGGGCGCGCCGCCGAGTAGTCCCGCCGGAAACCCCGAACGTCCCGAAACCCACCTGGAGGAAGCGGAATGTCCACCACCGAGGAGTCCCGGCGCGCCGTGCTGGACCCCGCCGTGCTCGGCTTCGACCCCGAGCAGCTGCGGGCGCGCTACCGGGCCGAGCGGGACCGGCGGCTGCGCCCCGACGGGTCCGCGCAGTACCGGGCCACGACCGGCGAGTTCGGCTACTACGCCGACGACCCGTACGTCGAACCGGGATTCACCCGGGAAGCACTGCACGAGCACTCCGAGGTCCTCGTGATCGGCGGCGGGTTCGGCGGGCTCACCGCGGCGGCCCGGCTCGTGGAACGCGGGTTCACCGACATCCGCGTCGTGGAGAAGGGCGGCGACTTCGGCGGCACCTGGTACTGGAACCGGTACCCCGGCGTGCACTGCGACATCGAGTCCTACATCTACCTGCCGCTGCTGGAAGAACTCGGTTCGCTGCCGCGGTGGAAGTACTCGCCGGGCGAGGAGATCCGCGAGCACGCCCGCGCCATCGGCCGCCACTTCGGGCTCTACGACCGCGCCTGCTTCCAGACCGAGGTCGTCGACAGCGAGTGGGACGAGGAGGCCGAGCGCTGGACGGTGCGCACCGACCGCGGGGACGTGCTCACCGCCCGCTACGTGATCGTCTCCAGCGGCCCGTTCAGCAGGCCGAAGCTGCCCGGCCTGCCGGGGATCGAGGACTTCCGCGGGCACACCTTCCACACCAGCCGCTGGGACTACGACTACACCGGCGGGGACGCGAGCGGCGGGCTGCACCGGCTCGCCGACAAGCGGGTCGCGGTCATCGGCACCGGCGCCACCGCCATCCAGTGCGTTCCGCACCTCGGGCAGGACTCGGCGCACCTGTACGTGTTCCAACGCACTCCGTCCTCAGTGGACGAACGCGGGAACCGGCCCACCGACCCGGGATGGGCGGAGACGCTGCGCCCCGGCTGGCAGCGCGAGCGGCGGGAGAACTTCCTGACCCTCGTCTCCGGCGGGCACGCCGAGCAGGACCTCGTCGGCGACCGCTGGACCGACAGCGCCGAGACCTTCCGCTCCATCATGCCCAGCGCGCACAACGAGATCCTCGACGCCGACGACGCGCTGCGCGCCGAACTCGCCGACTTCGCCAAGATGAACTCGGTGCGCGCCAGGGTGGACGAGATCGTCGAGGACCCGGCCACCGCGGAGGCGCTGAAACCCTGGTACCACCGGCTGTGCAAGCGGCCCACGTTCAGCGACACCTACCTGCCGACGTTCAACCGCCCCAACGTGACCCTGGTCGACACCGGGGGAGCGGGCGTGGAACGGCTCACCGAACGCGGAGTGGTCGTGGCCGGCGTCGAGTACGAAGTGGACTGCATCGTGTTCGCCACCGGTTTCGACCTCGGCGCGGGCGCGATGACGACGGCGCGGACGGTGCGCGGGCGCGGCGGGCGCACCCTCGCCGAGCACTGGAGCGGCGGACTGCGTACGCTGCACGGGTTCACCAGCCACGGCTTCCCGAACCACTTCCGGCTCGGCGCCTCGCAGAACGCGAGCTCGGTGAACTTCGCCCACGTCCTCGACGAGCAGGCCGAGCACGTCGCCGAGTTGATCGCCGCCGCCCGCGACCGCGGAGCCCGCCGCGTCGAACCGACCGCCGAGGCCGAGGCCGCGTGGGTCGCCACGATCCGGCAGAAGGAGCGCTACGACCGGGAATTCCTCGCCGAGTGCACCCCGAGCTACTACAACAACGAGGGCGATCCCCGGGCACGCAGCGAGAGCTACGGTGGCGGCGCCATCGAGTTCTACCGGTTGCTGCGCGACTGGCGAGCCGCCGATGGCGTGGACGAGGTGCTGGTGGAAGGGGAACGCGCGTGACGCGCAGCAGGTCCGGTGCGGCGGTGGCGGTGTTCGACGCCGGGCGCTGGACCGCGCGCCGCGAGAACGAGCCGAACCCGCTGTGGGGGTCCAACGGGGTCGCCTTCGGCCCGGACGGGCGGCTGCACGTCGCCCAGTACCTGGCGGGGCAGATCAGCGCGGTCGACGTCGACTCCGGCGAGGTGGAGGCGGTGCTGCCGGTCGGCGGGCCGGTGCGCTCGCCGGACGACCTGGCCTTCGCCGCGGACGGTTCGATGTACATCACCGACCTGAACCCGGGGCTGGTGTGGCGGTGCGCGCCGGACGGCGAGCTCGCCGTGGTGGCGCGCGGACTGCGCTGCCCGAACGGGATCACCTGCGTCGGGAACCGGGTGTTCGTCAACGAGATGCACCGGGACGGGCGGGTGCTGGAGCTGTTCCCGGACGGGCGCGAACCGGTGGTGCTCACCGGCGGGCTCGCGATGGGCAACGCGATGCAGCTCGGGCCGGACGGGTCGCTGTACTACCCGCACATGATGACCGGCGAGGTGTGGCGGATCTCCCCGGAGGGCGGCGCGGCGGAGCTGGTCGCCGAGCAGGTGCACGAACCGGTCGCGGTGCGCTTCGACCGCGCAGGCGAGCTGGTGGTGCTCTCCCGCGGGGTGGCGGGGATCGTCACCCGCTTCGACGCGGAGGGCTCCCGCACGATCACCCGCACCGGCATCGCCGGGATGGACAACGCCGCGTTCGACGCGGAGAACCGGATGCTGGTCTCCAGCTTCGCCAGCGGCGGGGTGACCAGGATCGAGGCGGACGGGCCGGTGCGCCCGGTGGTGGCCCGCGGGTTCAACGGCCCGTTCGGCGTGGCCGCCGACTCCGACGGGCGCTGGTACGCCGCCGACCACTTCCGGCTCGGCACCGCCGCGGACGAGCTCGGGGCAGAGGCGGGCGGGCCGCTGCTGTCCGAGCTGGGCGGCTTCGTGCACGGCATCGCCGCCGACTCCGGGGTGCTGCACGTGACCTCGCAGTTCGGCGACGTCCGCACCGTGGACGGCGGCCGGGTGCGGGTGCGCGCGTCCGGGTTGGACGGGCCCGGCGGGATCGCGGTCGCGGCGGACGGCGCGCTGGTGGTCGCCGAGACCGGTGCGGGCCGGGTGCTGCGCATCGACGCGGCGGACGAGGTGACCGTGCTGGCCGACGGACTGGACGGGCCGGTGGACGTGGCGCTCGACGAGGACGGGCGCTGCTTCGCCACCGAGCAGCGCGGTGGGCGGGTGCTGCGGATCGGCGACGGCGCGGTGGACGCCCTGGCCGACGGGCTGGCCGAACCGCAGGGCCTCGCGCGGCTGGGCGACGAGCTGTTCGTCGTCGAGGCCGGTGCCCGCAGGCTGCTCTCGCTGGACCCGGACAGCGGCGCCCGGCGCGTCGAGGTCGCGGAGCTGCCGGTCGACGGGTTCCGGGACCCGGAACCCGTGGTGACGCCGGGGATCCCCGGCCAGCCGCGCGCGTTCGCCGGGATCGCCGCCACCCCGGACGGCGCGCTGCTGCTCTCGGCCGGAGGCGAGGGCACCGTCCTGCGCCTCACCCGCGGTTAGCGGGGGCGGTGGCTCCCCGTCCGACGGGCGGGGAGCCACCGGCGTCAGAAGACGCGTTCGTCGAGGAACTCGTTGCGGAAGCGGTGCTGCGGGTCCCAGCGCTCGGCCAGCGCGCGGAAGTCGGCGAGCCGCGGGTAGCGCTCGGCGAGCACGTCGGCGCCCATCGCCCACACCTTGCCCCAGTGCGGCCGGGCGCCGAACGGGACGAGCGCGGCTTCGAGAGCGGGCAGTGCGGCCGCCACCCCGGCCTGGTCGCGGCGCCAGGTGAAGTGGATCGCCAGCGAATCCCGCCGCCACGCCGGGCTGAGCCACAGCTCGTCGGCGGCGACCGAGCGCAGCTCGGCGACCAGCAGCACCGGTGCGAACGCGGGCGCGGCCCGCTGCAGCGCCTCGACGGCGGCGGCCGCGTGCCGCGCGTCCACCAGGTACTCGCTCTGGATCTCCGCGCCGCTGCTGGGGGTCCGTCCCGCCTGGAAGTGCGGGAGCCGTTCGTGCGACGGGCCGGGTGCGGCCTGGACGGTGACGTTCTCGGTCGGCCCGCCCGCCATCGGGTGCCGCGGCCCGTCCACGCGCCGCGAGCCGAGACGGGCGAACAGCTCGGTGTCGTGCCCGCCGCGGTCCTTCACCACCACCTGCCGGACGCCGGAGCCGTCGAAGTCGGTGAACAGGCTGACGCTGTAGCCGGAGCCGAGCAGCGCGGCCAGTTCGGCAGCGGCCACCGGCCACCGCAGACCCGCGTAGACGTGCTGGGTGACCTCGAACGCCGGCTCCACCGCCAGCTCGATCCGGGTGATCACGCCGAGCGCGCCGAGCCCCACGACGGCCCCGGCGAAGTCGGCGTCGCCCTCGCGCAGCACCCGGACCTCGCCGTCGGCGGTGAGGAACTCCAGCGCCCGCACCGCGGAACCGAGCCCGCGGGTGCGGCTGCCGGAGCCGTGCGTGCCGGTGGAGATCGCGCCCGCCACCGACAGGTCCAGCAGCGACGCCAGGTTCGCCAGGGCGAGCCCGTGCTCGTGCAGCACCCGGGTGAGCTCCGCGTAGTGCACCGGGCCGGAGATCGCGACGCTCCCGGCGGGGTCCACCTCGATCTCGGCGGGCAGCGCCGCCAGCGACACCTGCACGTCGGCGCTGTCGGCGATGCCGGTGAAGGTGTGCCCGGTGCCGAGCACCCGGACGCGGTCGGCGCCGGTGACGACCTCGGCGAGCTCGTCGAGGCTCCGCGGCCGGGCGAAGCGGGGCGCCCGGTAGGTGACGTTGCCGGACCAGTTGGTGCGGGGCGTACTCATCCCCGCGCGCCCATCAGGTGTTCGGTGGCCAGCTGCTGCAGCCGCACGAAGCCGTAGCCGCGGCCGTCGTAGTGGGCGGCGCCGTCGAAGTCCTCGAACGCGGTGCGGTCGGCCAGCAGTGCGGCGGCTCCTTCGCCGTCGGCGAGCGTCGGCACGGCCAGCTCAGGCACCTTCGAGGCGGCCAGCGCCTCCTGCACCTCGGGGTCGGCGCGGAACGCCGCCGCGCGCTCCGCGAGCAGCAGGTAGTTGGCCATGTTGGCGCGCACCGAGTCCCACACGCCCGCGTCGTCCTCGGTGCGGGCGGGTTTGAAGTCGAAGTGCCGCGGCCCGTCGTAGGCGGGTGTCCCGCCGGGACCGCCGTGCTCCAGCAGGTCCACCAGCGCGAACGCGTTGTGCAGGTCGCCGTGCCCGAACACGAGGTCCTGGTCGTACTTGATGCCGCGCTGCCCGTTGAGGTCGAGGTGGAACAGCTTGCCGTGGTAGAGCGCCTGCGCGACCCCGGCGGCGTAGTTGAGCCCGGCCATCTGCTCGTGGCCGACCTCCGGGTTGACGCCGAACAGCTCGGGGCGCTCCAGCGAGTCGATGAACGCGAGGGCGTGCCCGAGGGTGGGCAGCAGGATGTCGCCGCGCGGCTCGTTCGGCTTCGGTTCGAGGGCGAAGCGCAGGTCGTAGCCGCGTTCGGTGACGTAGTCGGCGAGCAGGTCGGCGGCTTCCCGGTAGCGGGCGAGCGCCTGCTGCACGTCCTTGGCGGCGTCGTGCTCGGCGCCCTCCCGGCCGCCCCACATCACGAAGGTGCGGGCACCGAGCTCGGCCGCCAGGTCGAGGTTGCGCAGCACCTTGCGCAGCGCGAAGCGGCGCACCGCGCGGTCGTTGGAGGTGAACCCGCCGTCCTTGAACACGGGGTGCGAGAACAGGTTGGTGGTGACCATCGGGACGGTGATCCCGGTGTCGGCGAGGGCCTGCTTCAGCCGGTCGATCTCGGTGCGCCGGGCCGCGTCGGTGGCGTCGAACGGGAACAGGTCGTCGTCGTGGAAGGTGAGGCCGGCGGCGCCGAGCTCGGCGAGCTTCTCCACCGCGTACCGGGTGTCCATCGCGGACCTGGTCGGGCCGCCGAACGGGTCGATGCCCCGGTAGCCGATGGTCCACAGCCCGAAGGAGAACCGGTCGGCGGGGGTGGGGGTGCGGCTCATCGGAAGTCCCTCCCACGAATTTGTTCTTGTGCAGAACATACTAGGCTTCCGAGTGATCAGCGGGCAAGATCCGGCGGACGGGGAGCGGATGCGCGGCAGCAACTCGGACCGCGTGCGGCGCGACAACCTCGCCGCCGTGCTCGACCTGGTGCACCGCACCGGGCCGCTGTCCCGGGCCGGCATCACCCGGGCCACCGGGTTGAGCCGTTCCACGGTCGCCGCACTGATCGCCGAGCTCACCGGCATGGGCCTGGTCGCCGAATCCGGTCCGCAGGGCACCGCCCGCGTCGGCAGGCCCTCCCCGGTGGTGCACCCCGACCCGGACTGCGTGGCGATCGCGGTCAACCCGGAACTGGACGCGATCACCCTCGGCGTCGTCGGCCTCGGCGGGGAGGTCCGCTCCCGCCGCCGGATCGAGATCGCGCGGCCCGGCACGGCGCGGACCGTCGAGGTCGTGGCCGCCGAACTCGGCTCCGCCGAACTGGACGGGAAGCGCATCGCCGGCATCGGCGTCGCCGTGCCCGGCCTCGTCCGCGACGGCGACGGCGTGGTGCGGTGGGCGCCGCACCTGGGCTGGCGCGAAGAACCGATCGCCGCCGAGCTCACCCGCGCCACCGGGCACCCCGCGTTCGCCGGGAACGACGCGACCCTCGGCGCGCTCGCCGAGCACCTGTTCGGCGCCGGAGTCGGCGTCCCCGACCTCGTCTACCTCAACGGCGGGGCCAGCGGTATCGGCGGCGGCATCATCGCCGGGGGGAGCCCGCTCGGCGGGACCGGCGGCTACGCGGGCGAATTCGGGCGCAACCGGCCCGCGATCCGCGACCCGGCCGACCGCGCGGTGCCGGACGGGACGCTGGAGGACGAGGTGAACCGGGCGCGGCTGCTGGAGCTGCTCGGGCTCGGCTCCGCCGACCAGCTCGCGCTGTCCGGGGCGCTGGCCGACTCGGCCGATCCGCGGGTGCGCGCCGAACTGGCGCGGCAGGCGCGGGTGCTCGGCGGGGCGGTCGGTGCCGCGGTCAACGTGCTCAACCCGCGGCTGGTGGTGCTCGGCGGGTTCCTCGCCGACGTGCTCGGTGCCGACCCGGCGCGGTTCGCCGACCTGGTGGCCGAGCAGTGCTCCGCGCCCGCGTTCGAGGAGGTGCGGATCGTGCCCGCCGCGCTGGGCGCCGACCTGCTGATGATCGGCGCGGGCCAGCTCGCGCTGCACCACCTGCTCACCGACCCGGCCGCCATCCGCACGCCCGCCGCGGAGGCGGAGTGAACGGCCCGTTCGTCCAATGGAGCTGGACGAACGGTCCGTTCACTCCCGACCAGGGCGCCGGGTGAACGGCCCGTTCGTCCAACGGGACTGGACGAACGGTCCGTTCACCCGCGGCGGATTCAGGCCGGGGGGTGCGGCGCGGGGACGAGCTCACCGGAGCCGACGTACTCGCGGGCGAACCGCTCCGCCTCGGGGTTGTTCCCGGCGAGCCACCGGACCCGGTTGCGGCGGGAGTCCAGCTCGGCCGCGGTGTCGGCGGCGTCCGGGGGCAGGTGCAGCAGCTGCAGCAGTTCCTCGGAGAACGCGAGCGTGTGCTCGGCCTGCACCCGCCGCCGCTCGCCGTACCCGTCCAGCGCGGCCGGATCGTCGTCGCGGTAGCGCCGCACGAGGGAGCCTGCGAGGTCGGCGGCGTCGGCGATGGCGAGGTTCATGCCCTTGGCGCCGGAGGGGGTCAGCACGTGCGCGGCGTCCCCGGCCAGGAACGCCCGCCCCCGCTGCAGCACACCCGCGATGCCGCTGCGCATCCGCAGGACGTCGGCCTCCCGGATGCGGACGATGCCCGGGCGGCCGGAGTCGGTGCCCAGCCGCCGGTCCAGCTCGTCGCGCATCCGCGCGGTGCTCCAGCGGGCGATGTCCTCGTCCGCGGGGACCTGCAGGTACAGCCGCCCGAGCGCGCCCGCGCGCGGCATCATGCCCGCGAAGCCGTCCGGGTGGATCGCGTACCGGATGCCTTCGACGGGCGCGGTGAGGTGGGCGAGCATCGTCAGCCAGTCGTAGGGGTACCGCCGCTGCACGTTGCCGCCGGTGCCGTCGGGGAAGGAGCGGGCGACGACGCTGCGCGCGCCGTCGCAGCCGACCACGTAGTCGCTCTCGACCTCGAATCCGGCGCCGCGCAGCCGCGGTCGGCGTCCGGTGAGGTCCACCTCCAGCACCGGCCGCTGGAAGCGCGGGGTGCGGTCGAGCGCGGCGAGCAGGTCCTGGACCAGCAGCTGCTGCGGGTAGATCCAGTGCCGGTCGCCGCCGGAGAGCGCCGCGTAGTCCAGCCGGAACGGTTCGCCGTGGACGACGACGTCGCACCAGCCGTGCCGGGTGGCGCGGGCGAGCAGCCCGTCGGCGAGGCCCCAGCGGCGCAGGTGGTCGACGACGCGGTGTTCGACGAGCCCGGCGCGCGGCGAGTTCTCGACGTGCTCCCGGGAGTGCTGCTCGAACACCTGCGCGTCGATCCCGGACCGCTGCAGGACGTTCGCGAGCACCAGGCCCGCGGGCCCGGCTCCGACGATCGCGACCTGGGTGTGCTGCACGTCGGTCATCGCGCCGCTCCCGGGGGCGTGCGGTCGGCGGGGACGAATTCGGGGTTGAACAGTTCGCTGATGGCCACGGCCGGGATGTCGTGGTGCCAGATCAGGTAGGTCTTGAAGGCCGCGGGCGGTCGTCCCGGATCGGGGTGCCAAGCGCGGCGGCCGACGTGCAGCACGGTGCGCCGGAACCCGGTTCCCGCGGCGTGCAGTGCGAGGCCGAGCGGGGCGGTGCCGTCGGTGAGGCACCGTTCGGCGCCGGGGACGTCGGTGCGCGCCACGACCTGGTTGCTGGCGAGCACCCGGCCGTCGACGGCGGCCGTCGTGGAGCGCCGGACGATGAGTTCGTCCTGCGCGGTGACCTGCAGCAGCTCGGCGGCGCCGGTCGGGGCCGCGTCGGCGGGGACCCGGTCGTGCCGGGCGTCGCGGACGTGGGTGCGCAGTCCGGTGGCCGATTCCAGCAGCGTGGTGGTGAGGCCGTCGCTGCTGAGCAGCATCCGCGTGATCGGGGACGCGAACAGCGCGGCGTCAGTTGGATTCGCCGCGGTTCGGGTGAGGGCGAAGGGGTTCTCGTGCAGGACGAGCGGCCCGTTGTCGAGAAATGTCATGGTGCCTTGAGGGGATCGTCCCTGGATGCGATGCCGCGCGGATGCGGAATCGGGTCTCGGGTGGCCCGCTTCCGTTCCTGTTCCAGAGGAGTGAATGTGATCGTCCGGGACTCTAGCATGATCAACTTTGGGATTTCACCGGCCTTGATCATGGCGGTGACCAGTGCTGATGCTATTCGTCGTGATTCACGATAGTCGAAATGGCGCATTTGCCCCCGTGTTCCGCCGAGTGTCGCAATGGTGGTCCGGAAGGTGTTGCTGCGCTTTCAGCGTAGTCGCTTGAGCCTCTTGGTGGAGCGGTTTTCCGGCGGCCTCCGAAAATTCATCGGATGTGATCTCCTTTCCCGCTCAAGGAAGATTTTGCGCGTCATCGGAGGTGTCGCTGATTCCGCCGGGAGTCGCTTTCCGGCCCGGCGGCGGACCGTTCGCTCGGGGGGGCGCGCCTTCCGATGCGTCAGCCTCCGCTGTGCTGTTCAGCGCATGTTGACGAGTGCGGCGAGGGAAGCGGCGCTCGCCCGGGCGGGAAGGCGCGGAGCGGCGGTCCCTGCTCCAGCGGCGGATCCGGCGGCTGGTCGCCGCGACGATCACCCACCACGTGGTCGAAGCGGTCGTCGTGGTCACCGCCGGGTCCCAGGCGTCCTCGGTGGCGCCGAGCGGCCGTGTTCGCGGCGGGCTGAGCGATCGGCGGAATGGATCGGACGAACGGTCCGTTCACTCCGTGGAGGACGCGTCGGGTGCGGTGAGCCGCCCCGTGGGGTGGGTCCGGTACGACCGAAGTGGACGGAGCGTGCGCGCGCCGGTGCAGCGGAGGTCACCGCAGAATTCACCGGCATCACCCGAACGGGGCCTCTAGACTGGCGTGGCTGGGCGCGGGCGGTGGATCCGCGGCGCGCATGCCGTGCGGGGAACCGCACGACTGGGGAAGTGCCGAGGCCACCGGTTCGCGGGGGCGGCTCGGCGGCATCGCGACACCTTCGACTCCGCCCCGCGGGCGAACCGCTGCGGGGGCGGCAGCCGGTTCCGCCGCGCCGGTGGACCGACCGAGTTCTGCGAGAGGTATTGGAACCATGACCGACTCCACGGGGACCGTGGACGCGGGGACCGAGCGCGAAGCGGCACCGCCGCGGGCGAACGTGCTGTTGAGCGTGCTCGTCGTCTCCGCGTTCGTGATGATCCTCAACGAGACGATCCTGAGCGTCGCGCTGCGCGACCTCACCGTCGACCTCGACGTCTCCACCACGACGGTGCAGTGGCTGACCAGCGGGTTCCTGCTGACGATGGCGGTGGTCATCCCGATCACCGGCTTCCTGCTGGAGCGGTTCACGCCACGGCAGATCTTCCTGGCCTCGCTGACGATGTTCAGCATCGGCACCCTGCTCAGCGCGGTGGCGCCCGGTTTCGCGGTGCTGCTGGTGGGCCGCGTGGTGCAGGCCTGCGGTACCGCGGTGATGATGCCGCTGCTGATGACCTCGGTGATGCGGCTGGTGCCCGTCGCCAAGCGCGGCGCCACGATGGGCACGATCACCATCGTGATCGCGGTGGCCCCGGCGGTGGGGCCGACGATCGGTGGTGCGGTGCTGGCTTCGCTGAGCTGGCGCTGGATGTTCCTGCTGGTGCTCCCGCTGTCGCTGATCGCCCTGGTGATCGGCGCGGTCTGGATGCGGTTGGACGACGAGACGCGGCGGGTGCCGCTGGACGTGCTCTCGGTGGTGCTGTCGGCGGCCGGTTTCGGCGGCCTGCTCTACGGGTTGTCCTCCATCGGCGAGTCCGGCGGCGGGGGCGGCTCGGTGTCGCTGTGGCTGCCGCTGCTCGTGGGCGTGCTGGCGCTGACCGCGTTCGTGCTGCGACAGCTGCGGTTGCAGCGCGAGGACCGGGCGCTGCTGGACCTGCGCCCGTTCGGCCTGCGCTCCTTCGTGGTGGCGCTGGTGCTGACGGCGCTGCTGTTCATGTGCCTGCTGGGTGCGGGCGCGATCATGCTGCCGCTGTACCTGCAGACCGTGCTGGGGGCGAGCACCTTCACCAGCGGACTGGCGGTGCTGCCCGGCGGGCTCGTGCTCGGGCTGCTCGGGCGCCCGGTGGGCCGGTTGTTCGACCGGTTCGGCGCGCGGCGGCTGGTGATCCCGGGTGCGGGCGCGATGGCGGTGGCGCTGTGGCTGTTCGCCTCGCTGGACGCGCAGTCCTCGATGGTGTCGGTGATCGCGATCCACGTGCTGATGATGGCCGGTCTGGGCCTGATGATGACGCCGCTGATGACCGAGTCGCTGAGCGCGCTGCCGGACCACCTGCACTCGCACGGCAGCGCGATCCTCGCGACGTTGCAGCAGGTGGCGGGCGCGTTCGGCACCGCGGTGTTCGTGACCGTCGCGTCCGTGGGCAGCGCGGTGCCCTCCGGTCCGCCGGACGCCTCCGGGTTGCGGACGGCGTTCGTGGTGGCCGGGGTGATCGGCGTGCTCGCCTTCGGCACCTCGCTGTTCGTGCGGTCGAGCGGGCGGTCCGGCGACGACTCCGGTTCGGCGCGGACCGACGCGGATGCGGTGCGCGCCGGCCACTGACCCGCGGTTTCGACTCGGCGCGACCACCGGAGTGGTCGCGCCGAGTCGTGTTCCCGCCTCCCCCGCGGCAGGGCGCGCCGGCTGTTCGGGGGCCGCGGCGCGCCCTGCCCGCCTCCCGCGCGCGGGATCGCGGCGGCGGGAGGCGTCCCGGACCGGTGCGCGGGGGAGGGCGTGGGGCGCACCGGCCGGGAGGTTCACGGGCGAGGGGCGGTCTCCTCGTCGAGCAGGTGCGCGGGTGCGCGCGCCGGATCGTCGGCGCACTCGACCAGTTCCGGTCCGGTCGCCCAGATCTCCAGCCCGCCGGCGTAGACGACCTCGCGCACCGTTCTGCCCGCCACCGCGCCGGATGCCCGCGCCAATGCGTCCGCTTTTCCTTCGAACACCCGATCGGGCGTTTTCCGCTGCGACAAAGCCGTTCCTCCGAATAGACGCGGGTGCGGTGCGACAGAATCGGATTCACGCCATTCCGGCGTCCCCGCGATCCCGTCCCGCACAACGGTGGCCGGTTGCGCACCGGGACCACCAGAGCGCCGATCGCGTGATCGAGGAGAACAGCGACGACAGGTAGGTGTTGCATGGTCGCCACCGCAGGTACGCCCCGGGCCAGAGCCCTTTCCGCCGCGTTGCGCGATGCGCGGGAAACGCGCGGAGTGGGCCTCCGGGTGTTAGCGCGCCAGCTCGAGATCTCGCACACCCAGATCTCGCACTGGGAGACGGGGCACCGGGTCCCCGGCGTCGAAGTGGTCGCGATGATCCTCGCGGCGCTTCGGGTACCGCCGGGGGAGCGGGAACGCATCCTCGACCTCGCGCGCAACCTCGGCGAGCCGAGCTGGCTCACCGTCGGGATCTCCGGCATCCCGCAGCAGCTGGCGGGCGCGATCGAGTGCGAACGGGCGGCTTCGGCGATCGTGGAGTGGTCGCCGATGGGAGTTCCCGGCCTGCTGCAGACCAGCGATTACAGTCGCGCCATCCTCGAGGAGGCGGATCTTCCGGAGCACGATCTGGACGTGCGGGCGATGATCCGCGCGAGCCGCAGTGAGGTGCTGTCCCGACCCGAACCGCTGGAGTTCGAGGCGTTGGTCAGCGAGGCGGCGTTGCACGAGCCGATCGGCTCACCGCGCATCATGCGTTCGCAGATCACCCATTTGCTCCACATGAGCGAGAAGCCGAACGTCGTCATCCGAATCGTGCCGCTGCGTGCGGGTTGGCATCCGGGCTGGTCCGGCCCGTTCGTCATCTACGACTTCCCGTCGGCGCCCTCGGTCGTGCATTTCGAGCACTACAGTTCCGGAGCCTTCATCCCGGTTGAGCACGACCTGCGCGAATATCGCAAGGCGGTCGTCAAGATTCGAGAAGTTACCCTCAGTCCCGCTGACTCGCTAGACTATCTCGTGCAGGCTGGCGAGAAGTGGGAGGTCGGTTGATGGCGGCGATGCGGTGGCAGAAGTCCAGCTACACCAATCCGAACGGGAACTGCGTCGAACTGTCGAATCCGCGTGGTTTGATCCGGGATTCGAAGGATCCGCGTGGTCCGGTGCTGCGGGTGGACGTGGCGGGTTTCCTCGCTTCGGTCAAGCGCGGCCGCTTCGACCCGAGCTGACGAGTCCGCCGGTTCCGCTGAGCCGTGGTGCGACCGCCTGGGCCGTGCCGGGCCCGCGCGCATGCCGGGGTGCTGGTGCACGACTCCGGTTCGAGGGTGCCGCCGCGGCACGGTGTTCACTGATCCCCTGATCGTGCGAGTGAGCCGGATAGCGAGCGGGGGAGTGGGCACCGATGGAACTGCACCGCCCGGCGTGGCGGCCGATCGTGCTCATCGCCGGGGTCGTCGCCTTAGCGCACCTGGGCGTGGCAGCCGTGCCGCGCCGCTGGTTCGACGAGGACCTGGTGGTCGCGATCGGCCGCCACCACCTGGACTGGGGCGCGGTGGACCAGCCGCCGCTGACCCCGCTGCTGGCGCGGCTCGCCGACGCGATCGCCCCGGGCAACCCGGTGGTGCTCGCGGTTCCGGCGGTGCTGGCCACCGCGGCCGCGGTGGTGCTGACCGCGCTGATGGCCCGGGAGCTCGGCGGGGACGCGCGGGCCCAGGTACTCGGCGCGCTCGGTTCGGCGACCTGCGTGGCCGCTGCCCAGTTCGGGCACTGGCTGACGCCGTACTCGCTGGAACCCGCGCTGTGGGCGGTGCTGTTCCTGCTGCTGTTGCGGTGGATCCGCACCCGGGACGACCGGCTGCTGCTCCTGCTCGGCGTCGCCGCCGGGATCACCGCGCAGACCCGGTTCCAGGTGCTGGCGCTGGGCGTCGCGGTGCTCATCGCGGTCGCCGTGGCCGGGCCGCGCGACCTGCTGCGCCGACCCGCGACCTGGGCGGGCGTCGCGCTCGCGCTGCTGATCACGGCGCCGACGCTGGCCTGGCAGGCCGCCCACGGCTGGCCGCAGGCCGCGATGGGCGCGGTGGTGGCGGCCGAGAACCAGCTGATCTACGGCGGGCGGGCGCTGGTGGTGCTGCACGGGCTCGCGGTGATCGGGCCGCTGGCGCTCGGGCTCGCGGGCTGCGGGCTGGTGGCGATGGTGCGGGACCGGCGGTGGCGGGAGCACCGGTTCCTCGCGGTGGTGTTCGCAGTCCTGTTCACCGCGTTCGCGCTCGCCGCGGGACGGCACTACTACCCGTTGCCGCTCTACAGCGCTTTCGTCGCGATCGGCGCGGTCGCGCTGCAGCACCGCCGGGAGTCGGGGCGGCGGCGGGCCGCGTGGCCGGTCGTGCTGCTCAGCGGGGTGCTCGCCACCGGAGCGCTCGGGTTCACCTCGGTCATGGCCGCACCGAGGTTCGCGGACGCGCTGGTCGCGGCGTCCGCCCGCGCCTACCGGGACGTCCCGGCCGCCGAGCGGGACCGCACCGCGCTCGGCGCCGGCCCCTACGTGTACGCGACCTACTTGGACACCGCCGCGCCCGAGCTCAGCCTGCCGCCCGCGGTGAGCACGAATCGCGCCTACGGCTGGTTCGCGCCGCCGCCGGAACACCAGGACCGGATGCTGTTCGTCGGAGAGCCCGGCCGGTTGCGCGACCGGTTCGCCGCGGCGCGGCGGGTGGCGGTGGTGGACGCGCCGACCCCGCTGGGCACCTACGGCGGGCTCGTTCCGGAGCGCGCCGAGCTCTGGCTCCTCACCGGCCGCACCGCCCCGTGGGCGGAGATCTGGCCGGAGCTCCGGAACCTCACCCTCGACCCGCCCTGACCGCCTGCCTCGCGCCTTCTGCTGCGGAGCGCTCGGGTGCCGGACCCGCCGAGAACCCGTCGGTGGTCGCGCTGGATGGGGGCCGGCTGCTCAGCGGCCCCGCCGCCGGCAGGACACCGGCGAAGAACCATCGGGCCGGTTCGGGGACGGGCAGTGATCCCGGCCGCCCGCACGCGCTCGCGCTGGTGCCGACCAGCCGCGACCTCGCGGGCCGCGCGGATGCCCGAACCACCGCTCGACGCGGTGCCGTCCCGCACGGTTCCCGCCGCCCGGATTCCCGCGGACCGGCAAGCGGACGAGCATCGGGACGACCAGATGCAGGGACAGTCCTAAATAGACTCAAGGAAATCGGCTGGGCCACGCCGCCGTGCCCGCCCCGGTCCGCGCCGCCCGATGGCGATGCGGACCGGGTTCGGAATCGCACCCGACCCTGAGAACCAGCCCGGGATCGGTGCCGACCGGCTGCCGGCTAGCGCGGCCCCGGCGCCACGTCCGAGCGGGTGTTGGAGTCCGGCACGTCCCCGGGCAGCACGACCGGGTTCGGCGTCGGGCCGGGGCTCCACAGGCCCCAGTGGTCTTCCTCGTGGGTGTGCGCGGCCGCCGACGCGGGCAGCGCGTCCGGCTCGTACGGGTGCACCGCGTACAGCGAACCCCAGTCGTTGCCCAGGTCGTTGCGCAGGTACGTCGGCAGCTCCGTCATGCTCGTCGCCACGTTGAGGTACCCGAACGGCCCGCCCGCGTCCGGCGCCGACCAGCCCTGCCCGGTGCCGCGCACGTCCCCGCCACCGGAGACCCGGAACCGAGGCAGCTCGGCGATGCCGTGGTGGATCGAGGTCATGTTCAGGCACGGGTGCACCATCGCCGCCGGCCACTCCACGAACGCCGGAGCGTCGCCCACCACGTCCGTCATCCGGGTCAGCCGCGGCGCGCGGGGAGCGCTGACCGCCAGCCAGCCCTCCTCGCCGAGCGCGCGGTCCTCGGCGACGACCCGCACCCGGGTCGCCTCCGCCGGGGCCGCGACGCGGTGGTCCCGCCAGCGCTGCTCGTCGTCCTGCCCGATCGGATCGCGGCGCAGGATCTCGAAGCCCTCCGGGGTGTCGCGGCCGAACTCCACCGACAGCGAGTTCGCGCCCGAGGTGCGCCCGGCGGAGCTCACCACGATCGGCACCTCGCCGCTGGTGGCGCGCTCCGGCAGGTCGTACCAGCCGGTGCGCAGCTTCCCGGTGCTGGTCGGGGAACCGTAGCTGCCCCACACCGGCGCCTGGTCGCTGCCGAAGCGGTACGGCGGCGTCCACAGCGGCTGCCCGGTGTCGATGTTCCGGGTGTCCGGCAGCCCGCCCCGGACGAATCCGGCGTCGCTGCCGCGCAGGTACTCGTCCGGGGTCTCGTCCTCGTCGGTCTTCCCGTCCGGGACCGCGCGCCCGGGCTGCGGCGCCGGGGCGAGGACGCCGGACGCCGGATCGGTCTCGGCGTACACCGAGTCGGACAGCCCGCAGCTCGCCCCGGCCAGCTGGCGCACGTTGTCGGTGGCGAGGTTGTAGGTGTCCCAGCGCTCCGGGATCACCTTCGCCAGCGAGGCCAGCTCGGCGAGCATCAGCAGCGCGCACACGATCGACAGCGGCGCCGTGCCCAGCCGCAGCGCCCGCGACCGGTCCTCGGTCGGTGCCGGGGGGTTCCGGTCGTCGAGCTTGAGGTGCTCGCGCAGCGCCACGCCCAGCGCGACCGCCGCGATGATCAGGAACCCGGTGCTGAACTCGTAGCCCTTGATCGACGGCGGCTTGTCGAACCACGGCACGCCCCAGCCGGAGGCGTACCACCAGGCGTTGGTGCCGGTGAACGTGAACGCCAGCACCACCATGAGCCCGCCGAAGAACACCGCGCGGTTGCGCTTCGACCGCAGCACCGTGCTGCTGGTCGCCAGCGCGGTCAGCGCGGCCACGGCACCGCCGACGGCGGCGAGGATGCCGAAGTGGTGGGTGTGCTTGGTCGGCGTGAGCGCCAGCGCGACGAAGTACAGCCCGGCGACGGTGAGCAGACGCCTGGCCGGCCCGAGCGCGGCACCGCGGATCCGGCCGCGCCGCAGCAGCACCACCGCGCACATCGCCAGGCACAGGATCAGCAGCAGCACCGGGAACCGGCGGGTCAGCGAACCGTCCGGGGACATGCCGAACAGCAGCTCGTAGCGGCTGAGCTCCTGGTACCAGGCCTGCGACGGCCCGATCTCGGAGCGCACCGCCGTGGCGTCGGCGACCGTCTGCAACGACTGGTCCCCGAACGAGGCGACCAGCACCACCAGGCCGGCGGCCGCGACCGGGCTCAGCACCGCCACCCAGCCGAACCGCTCCGCGCGGTCCCGCACCAGGTGCAGCAGCGGTTTCGCGGCGGCCAGGAACGGCAGCACCGCGACCATGCCGTGCGGGTTCACCGCCACCGAGAACGCGGCGACGATCAGCCCGAGCGCGGCGGGCGCCAACCGGCGGGTCGCCACCGCGTACTCCACCGCGCACAGCGCCAGCAGCGCGAGCACCACCACGACCGGTTCCGGGCGCAGCCCGTTGTCGTAGGGCAGCCAGCAGGCGAGGAACACCGCGGCCGCGGCCCACCCGGCGGCGCGGCTGCGGCGGACCCGCTGGCCGAGCCGGGGCAGCACGAACCGGCTGATCAGCACCCAGCTCAGCAGGCCCATCAGCAGCGCGGGCACCCGCAGCCACGGCGTCGCCGTGGACACCGACACCCACAGGGACTGCAGCTCGACGAACCAGCCCATCGGCGCGACCGGGCCGGAGAACCACCGGTAGAAGTCGTTGACGTAGCCGAGGTCACCGCTGACCCGGGCCATCGTGAGGAAGTACCCGTCGTCGGAGGTCATCGCTCCGATCAGCCACCACGCCAGCAGCGCGGCGGCCACCGCCGCGTCCCGCCCGGTGGGCTTCCACCGCCCGCGGCCCAGCCGCACGGGCCGCCGCCCGGCGAGCGCGTCGATCCGGTGCAGCGCCCCGAGCGCCCCGGCGCAGCCGAGCACCGCGAGCACCATCGCCGCGATCTTCAACGGGGTGGGGTGGCTGTCGTAGCGGTCGTCCACCTGCGCGGAGAACGACAGCCCCCGCACGTCGTCGACCGCACCGTCCACATCGGAGTAGATCCCGGTCAGCTGCGGCCGGGCGTCGCCGCCGACGCGGGCGAAGGTCTCGTCGCCCACCGAGGCGGTGGTGGCCCGGCCGTCGGAGTGCACCCGCACGGTGCAGTCCCCGGCGGGCAGCGCCGCGGTGCCGAGCTGCTGGCCCTGCGAGATCAGCCGCAGCTGCCCGTCGTGCACGTCCAGCCGCAGGCCGGTGAGGTCGCCGTACTCGGCCTTCGGCGGGTTGGTGCTCAGCAGCACCGCCGGGTCCGGGCTGCGCTCGTCGAGGCCGCGCGCGGTCGCGCACGGGATCTCCAGGTCCAGCCGGATCGGCTGGTACGCGGACAGCGGTGCGGACACCGCCTGGGTCCCCTGCGGGGTCGGCCAGCGCAGCTCGGTGATCTCGAACCGCACGGGCAGGAACGGCACGAGCACCGCCGCGACCGCACCGATCAGGCCGCAGACCACCGCGATCCACCGCAGTGGTCGTTCCCGTGTGGACACCGGGTTCACCTTCCTTCTGCCGGAGACGGGCCGCGCACGGCCGAAGCGGTGAGCGCCGCACAACCGACGAGCACCAGTACCACGATCATCGCGTACCGCAGTCCGAAGTGGTCACCGAGGGAACCGAGCAGCGGCGGCCCGACGAGGAACGCCAGGTAGCCGGCGGTGGCGACCGCGCTGACCCGAGCGGTGGAATCCCCGCCACCATCTCCCGCAGCCGAGATCGCCAACGGGAACCCGAGCGCGGCGCCCAATCCCCACAGCACCACCCCGGCGGACGCGGCCACCGGACTCGACGTGAAGATCACCGCGATGAGCCCGAGCGCCGCCAGCCCCGCGCTCGCCCGCACCACCGCGGCACGCCCGAACCGGACCACCAGCGCGGAACCGGCGAAGCGCCCGGTCGTCATCGAAGCGGCGAACGCCGCGAACAGGACCGTCCCCGAAGCCGGGTCGAAACCGTGCGCGTCCACCATCAGCAGCGGCAGCCAGTCGTTCGCCGCGCCCTCCGCCAGCGCCATGCCCAGCACCACGCAGCCGATCAGCGCGATCCGCGGCTGCGTCCACAGCGCGAACTGCTCCCGGGCGGCCGCACCGGCACCGCGCCGCGAACCACCGCGCTGCTTGCCGAAACCGGTCGGCACGGCCGGAACGACCGCGGTCGTGATGATCCCGGCGAGCACCGCGACGCCCAGCAGGTGCCACTCGACGGCGACCTCGGCTCGGGTGAACACCATGCCGAGCACCGCGCCCGCCACCGTCCCGGCGCTGAAGGTGCCGTGCAGCAACGGCATCAGCGGGCGCCCGGCGAGCCGCTCGACCTCGGCTCCCTCCACGTTCGTCGCGATCTCCGAACAACCCATGCCCAGGCCGAACAGCAGCAGCCCGGCGAACGCGCCCGGCGCGGTGGCGAGCGCCGTGGCGACGCCGAGCACGGCGAGCCCCGCCACCGCCAGCGCCATGCTCACCGCGATCACCGGCCGGGTGCCGAAGCGCCGCACCACCGGCCCGGCGGCGAGGATGCCGGTCATCGATCCGACGGAGAGGCCGAACAGCACCAGGCCCATCTCGCCGGTGGAGGCGGCCAGGGCGTCGCGGATGGCGGGCGTGCGGGTCACCCAGGAAGCCAGCGAGACGCCCAGCAGCAAGAAGATCCACTGGAGTGCGCGGCGGCGGCCGGTGGGGGCGGTCGGCGGCGCGCCGCCACCCGGGTGCTCGGTCATGGTTCCTCTCGGTGGCGGCGTGAACGCAAGCCGTTGCGTACGACCGTACGCAATGATGCGCACGAGCGTACGTGAGAGGGTTTCGGGATCGACCGGCCTCCGCCCCGCCCGGGCCCGCATCGGACGCGAGGTCACCCATCGACTACCTTCTGTCGAGGTGACGCGGGACATGCCACCGAAGGGCCGCCGGTTCGACCCGCAGCGGCGGGCGCGCATCATCGACGCGGCACTGGGGCTCATCGCCGACGAAGGCGTCGCGGGCACCTCGCACCGCAAGATCGCCGCCCGCGCCGACGTGCCGCTCGGCTCGATGACCTACCACTTCGCCAGCATCGACGAGCTGCTGCGCGAAGCGTTCTCTCGGTTCACCGGCGCGGTCATCGCCCGCTTCGAACGACGGCTCGGCGCCGCGCACGGCATCGCCGAAGCGCGCCTCGCGGTCGCCGAGCTCATCCACGAAGACCTGTTCGCCACCCGGGCCGACCTGGTGCTCACCCACGAGCTCTACGCGCTCGCCGCCCGCGAACCCGCCTACCGCGAGCTGATCGACGAGTGGATGCGGCGCAGCCAGGAAGCCCTCGGCAGGCACTTCGACGCGGACACCGCGCGCGAACTCGACGCGCTGATCGAAGGGCTCACCATCCACCGCGCGCTCGGCACCAGGTCCGGCGACGACCGGGAACTCACCCTCGACGCGATCCGCCGAATCACCGCGGGAGCCGGCGAGGCGGAGTAGCGCCCGAGGCGGGGCGGGCCCGGTGCCGGGGAATCCCGTGGGAGATCCGGCCTGAGGAAGCGGCTGGCCTGAGAAAGCGGGCGACCCGAGTAAGCGGGTGGCCTGAGGAAGCGGCCGGCCTGAGTAAGCGGGTGGCCTGAGTAAGCGGGTGGCCTGAGTAAGCGGGTGGCGCTGGAGAAACGCGGGCAGCACTGGTGAATCCAGGCACCGCTGGAGGATCCGGAACCGGCCGAGGCTCATCCAGGCGGCGCTGGAGAACCTGCGGCTCCGGGCGGTCCCGAGCAGGGGACCTGGCGGGGCGCCCGGCCGCGGAACCGCGACCGGGCGCCGCGGCCTCACTTCGGGTCGAGCACGAACACCGGGATCAGCCGGTCGGTCTTCTCCGCGTAGTCCGCGTACGACGGGAACGCGGCCACCGCCCGCTCCCACCACTGCGCACGCTCGTCGCCGGACACCTCGCGGGCCAGGTAGTCGCGGATGGTCGTCCCGTCCTGCAGCGAGATCTCCGGGTGGGCCTTGATGTTGTGGTACCAGGTGGGGTGCTCCGGGGCGCCGCCCTTCGAGGCGATCACCGCGTAGCTGCCGTCGTGCTCCACGCGCATCACGGGTGTCGGGCGCAGCTTGCCGGACTTGGCGCCGCGCAGCGTCAGCAGCACGATCGGCGCGCCGCGCACCTCGAGGCCCTCGGTGGTGCCGGTGCGGCGGATCTGCTCGACCTGCTGCCGGACCCAGTCGGGCACGTTGCCGTTCTCGTCACTCATACCGCCCGCAACCACGGCCACCCGTGATTCATTCCCCCGAATCCCCCCACCCGAGGTGAGTGGCCCACCCACCCAGCGAGCCGGGTCGAATGGGCCACTCACCTATCGCGACCCGTGGGTAGGGCGCCAGGTGGGTGGCCCAACCGCCCAGCGAGCCGGGTCGAGCGGGCCACTCACCTGCATCCCACCGAGGGCCGCTTACTAGGTGAGTGGTCCGCTGGCCCAGTGTGCTGGGGTGAGTGGGGCGTTCACCTGGGGGTCAGCGGGGGAGTGGGGCGGGTGGCGCGTCCGACGGGTCGGTGGCGGCGGCGAACGACCAGAACAGGAGGGCGATGCCCAGCGCTCCCGGATCCGGTTCGCCGAGCGCCCGTTCCCCGACGTAGCTGGCCCGGCCCATCCGGGCCCGCAGCCGCGCGGTGCCCTCCGCGCCGTCGGCGGCGGCGCGGGCGGCGGCGGCGAACCCCTGCTCGACAGCGTCCACGGCGGGGGCGAGCGCGTCGACCAGCGTCCGGTCGCCGACCTCCGCCTCGCCGACCCGCTGGATCGCGGCCAGCCCCGCACCGGTCCCGGCGCGGAACCCGGCGAGGTCGTCGGACTCGGCGAGCGCGCGGGCGATCTCAGTGAACAGCAATCCGAACAGCGGGCCGCTGGTGCCGCCCACCTCGTCCAGGAACACCTCGCCCAACGCGTCGAGGGCGCGGCCGCCGTCGGCGTCGAAGCGGGCCACGGCGGTGCGCACCCCGGTGCGCAGGTTGTCGCCGAAGTCGCCGTCGCCGCTGCGCTGGTCCAGCTCGGTCAGCTGCGCGTGCGCGTCCTCCACCGCGGCGGCGAACCGGCGCAGCACCGTCTCCTGCTCGATCATGATTCCTCCGAGGTACGCGGGAAGGCGGGCGTGATCGCGGGCGCGGTCCACCAGGGCCACCAGTCCGGTTCCATCCTGGTCACCGTCACCGAGAACCCGGCCATGTCCAGTGCGGGAACCAGGGTGCCGACCAGCGCTCCCGCCACGTCGAACCCGCGCCGCGCGAGCCCGTCCGAGACCAGGTCGTGCAGCCCGTAGAGCTCCAGCTGGGTGGTGCCGCCGAGCCCGTTGAGCACCGCGACCACCCGGTCGGGCCCCGGCGGCAGCCCGGCGACGAGCTCGTCGAGCAGCTTCTCCACCAGTTCCTCCAGCGGCGGCCGGGCGACGGTCTTGCGGGCCCGTTCGCCGTGGATGCCGACGCCGTACTCCAGCTCTGCCGCGTCCAGCGCGAACGACGGTTCCCCGGTGTGCGCGGAGGTCTGCGCGCGGGACGCGACCGCGAGGCTGCGCGAGGCCGCGGCGAACCGCCCGCCCAGCTCGGCGAGCTCGTCGAGGCCCAGGCCGGTGTCGGCGGCCGCGCCGAGCAGCTTCTCCACCACGACCGTCGCCGCGGTGCCGCGCCGCCCGGTCGCGGTCTCGGCCGACTCGGTGGCCAGGTCGTCGTCCACCAGCACCCGCCGCACCTCGACGCCCTCCAGGCGCAACCGCTCCGCGGCGATGCCGAAGTTGATCCGGTCCCCGGTGTAGTTCTTCACCACGTGCACGACGCCGTCCGGCCCGGCGGCGGCGCGGCTGGCCGCGAGGACCTGCTTGTTGTGCGGGGAGGCGAACACGCTGCCCGGTGCCACGGCGTCGAGCATCCCGCGGCCGAGGAACCCGGCGTGCAGCGGCTCGTGCCCGGAACCGCCGCCGGAGACCAGGCCGACCCGGCGGGCCGGATCGCGGTGCCGGGCGACGAGATGGGCCGGTCCCTCGCGCAGCTCCACGAGGTGCGCGTGCGCGCGGGCGAACCCGCGCAGCGCGGGCGGCACCGGGTCGCCGTCGGACGGGTGGAAGGGAAGGGGCATCAGCGGACCTCCTGGACGGGAGCGGTCGGTGCTCGGATCAGCGGACCTCCGGTTCGAGGTGGTCGCCGCCGAGCACGGGGCGTGGCGGGCTCACCACCGGGTGCGGCGGCGAGCCGGTGCGGCCGCGGAGCGCACCGATCATGATCGGAACCGTAGCGCCACCGGGGCTCGCGTAGAACCCGAACACGCCCGGTTCACCGCCGCACGACCCCCCCGGCTCGGCCGGTCCGTCGTGCACCGCGAGCACGCACTCGGGTACCCGCGGTCACGGCGAAACGCGCCTCCCGTCGAATTCGGCGCCGCCCCCGGTCGACCGCCGCCGTGGCGGAACTCCACCGCTCGCCTTCCGGCGTCGCGCAGCACTCGGGGGCGGCGGAACCTCGGCGGTTCCCCCGCTGCCGGGTCTCCCGCCGCGATCCCCGATGCGGCCGGTGGCGCGCGGCGGGTGGCTCCACCGGCCGGCCGGAAGCCGTCCCCGCTTGACCGTGCCCCTGGGGCATGGTGTGGAAAGGGGGCAAGAGCGGGAGGATCTCGATGGCGTGGAGCACGCGGCAGGTGGCGGAGCTGGCGGGGACGACGGTGAAGGCGGTCCGCCACTACCACCGGATCGGGCTGCTGGAGGAGCCGGAGCGGGCGTCGAACGGGTACAAGCGGTACGGCATCAGCCACCTGACGCGGTTGCTGCGGATCCGGCGGCTGGTGGACCTGGGCGTCCCGCTGGCGGAGATCGCGGTGGTGGAGGGCCCGGACGACCGCGCCGAGCAGGCGCTGCGGGCCCTCGACGCCGAGCTCGCCGCGAGCATCGAACGCCAGCAGCGGATGCGGGCGGAACTCGCGGCGGTGCTGCGGAACCGGACGCTGGCCGAGCTGCCGCCCGGGTTCGACGGGATCCGCGAGGAAGTCCCGCGCTCGGGCCGATCGCTGATGCTGCTGTACGCCAGGGTGTTCAGCCCCGAAGTGATGGATGCGCTGCAGGAGATCGTGTCGCGGCCGATGCTGCCGGTCGAGACCGAGTTCGAGGGACTGCCCGCGGACGCCGACGAGGCCACCCGCGCCGACCTGGCACGGCGCTACCTGCCCGAGTTCCACCGGCAGTACGAGGCGTACCCGGCCATGCGGGACGCGTGGCGGACCGCGCCGGGCGGGGAGGCGTACGCCGCCTCCGTCGTCGTCCCGGCGATGGTCGAGTACTACAACTGGGCGCAGCTGGACGTGCTGCAGCGGATGAACGCCCTGCTCGCCGAGGAGTGAGTCACTCGTGCTCGCCGTCGACGTAGTACCAGTCCCCACCGCTGCGGGTGAAGCGGCTGTGCTCGGTGAGCGACCCGGCGCGGCCGTCCAGCCGGTAGTGCGCGCGGAACCGGACCGTGCCCGCGGAGTCGAACGGGCCGCCGCCGCTGCGGTCCAGGACGTCGAGGCGGGTCCAGCGCTGCGCCGGGTCCAGCTCCACCGAGTCCGGCCGGGTCGACGGGTCCCAGGTCCGCAGCAGGTGCTCGGCGTCGCCGACGGCGAACGCGGCGAACCGCGAGCGCATCAGCTGTTCGGCGGTGGCCGCGCGGCGCGCGCCGGTGTGCAGCGGTGCGCAGCAGTCCGCGAACACGTCGCCGGAGCCGCAGGGGCATCGATCGGTCTTCACCGGCCCAGTCTCGCAACCGGGTGGTGCACGGCGGGATCCGGTGCCGCCGGTGCACGCCGGACCAGCGGCCCGCGCGCTTCGCTACTCTGGGGCCAGGGGAAATCTCGATCTTGCAGGGGAGTGCGTCCGTGGGACTTTTCGACGGCATGATGGGGAACGCGTCGCAGATCGATCCTCGTGCGGCGGCGCAGGAGTACGGCAGGCTGCTGGCCCGGGGCGAGGAGATCCACTCCGCGTACCGGCTGATCCGCGACTCGCTGCTGTTCACCGACCGGCGGCTGATCCTGGTCGACAAGCAGGGCATGACCGGGAAGAAGGTCGAGTACCACTCGATCCCGTACCGCAGCATCAGCCACTTCGCGGTGGAGACGGCGGGCACCTTCGACCTGGACGCCGAGCTGAAGCTGTGGTTGTCCGGCGCGTACGAGCCGATCGTGAAGCAGTTCGGCAAGGGCGTCGACGTGTACGAGGTGCAGGCCGTGCTGAGCGCGTACGTGGCGCGCTGATCGCGGGTGGTCCGCCCGCCCCCCGCGCGGGCGGACCGGTCCGCGGTGCGGCCCTCAGCCGCCTTCGGCGAGCCGCTGCTTGATGTCCGGCTTCAGCACCTTGCCGATCTTGGAACGGGGCAGGTCGGGCCAGAGCTCGATCCGCTTCGGCGTCTTCACCCCGCCGAGCCGTTCCCGCACGAACACCCGCAGCTCCTCCTCGGACGCCCGGGCGCCGGCCCGCGGCTGCACCACGGCGGTCAGCTGCTCGCCCCACTTCTCGTGCGGCAGGCCGACCACCGCGGCGTCCTGCACCGCCGGGTGCGCGAGCAGCGCCCGCTCCACCTCCGCCGAGTACACGTTGAACCCGCCGGTGATCACGACGTCCTTGGCGCGGTCGACGATGTGCAGGAAGCCGTCCTCGTCGAGGTACCCGATGTCGCCGGTGTGGTGCCAGCCGTGCCCGCTGACCTCCGCGGTCGCCTCCGGCGCCTCGTGGTAGCCGTCCATGACCAGCGGGCCGCGCACCACGATCTCGCCGCGCTCGCCGGTCGGCAGCAGCGCGCCCCCGTCGCCCAGCACCGCCACCTGGGTCAGCGGGCTCGGGCGGCCCGCGGCGGAGAGCCGCTCGGTGGCGATCGACCCGTCCGGGCGGAAGTGGTCGGCGGGCGCCATCGTCGCGATCATGTTCGGCGCCTCGGTCTGCCCGAACAACTGGCCGAGCACCGGGCCGATCCGGGTCAGCGCCTCCTCCAGCCGCGCCGGTGACATCGGAGCCGCGCCGTACCAGAGGCAGCGCAACGAGGTCAGGTCCGCCGCGTCCAGGTCGGGATGGTCCAGCAGCCCGTAGATCACCGTCGGCGGCAGGAACGCGTGCGTGATCCGGTGCCGCTGCACCAGCCGCAGGAACTCGCCGAGGTCCGGGTTCGGCATGATGACGATCTCACCGCCGAGCGCCAGGACCGGGAAGGTCAGCACCCCCGCCGAATGGGTCAGCGGGGCCAGCGCCAGGTATCGGGGCGACTCGCCGAACGGGTAGCTCATCAGCGTCGTCGCCGTCGCCGTCAGCATGTTCGTCGCGGTCAGCCGCACGCCCTTCGGCACCCCGGTCGTACCGCCGGTCCCGGCGAGCATGCACAGGTCGTCCCCGGCGCGCGGCACGCGCTGCTGCGGCGTGGCCCTGCGCTCCAGCCACTCGTCGAAGGTCCACGCGCCCTCGACCTCCCCGTCGAGGCACACCAGCTCGGTGAGCCGCGGCAGCTCACCGCGGATCCGCTGGACCAGCGGGGCGAACCGCTCCTGGAAGAACAGGCAGCGGCAGCCGAACAGCTCCAGCAGCTGCCGGTTCTCCGCCGCCTCGTTGCGCGGGTTCACCGGGCACCACACGGCCCCGGCCCGTGAGATGCCGAAGATGCAGGTGAGGGCGTCCGGGTCGTTGCCGGACAGCACCGCGACCCGGTCCCCGGGTTCGATGCCGGACCCCCGCAGCGCCCCGGCGACCCGCCAGGACAGCCGCTGCACCTCGGCGTACGAGCGGGTCTGCCCGCCCGTGGTCAAGCAAGGCCGGTCCCCGCCGAGGGAAGCGCCCTTGTCCAAGTAGTCGGCCAGCTGCACAGCTCATCGCCTCTCTGCAGAACTCGTCGTGCGCGTCGGCCCCCGCGGCTTCGCCGCTGACGAGGCGGCGGCGCGGGGCGCGGCGCGCGGCCCACCTCGTCGTGCCGGTCGGAGCGCCGGCCGCCGCGGACGGCGGCCGGCGCCACCGATCAGCGGTGGACCTCCAGGATCGGGTCGAGGACCAGGCCGAACGCGCGCAGCGTGCCCAGCAGCTCCCGGTGCCCGAACGCCTGGCAGCTGGAGGCGAACCCGACCTTCCGCGGCGGCTGCTGCAGCAGTTCCGCGGCGGCGTGCGCGTTGAGCAGCGCCGTCTGCTTGTAGTTGCAGTTGCCGTGGATCACGCAGTGCGCGCGCCCCAGCGGCCCGGAGGCGTGCACCGAGTCCAGCGAGGTGTTGATCCGCGGGTTCTCCCGCGGCGGCATCTCGCTGCGCACCCCGGCGGAGATCTCGTCGATCATCGCCAGCTTCTGCTCGGTGGACAGGCCTTCCATCTGCTCCATCGCCGAGGCCACGATCTGCGGCACCGCCTGCATCAGCGACCGGTCGAACACCCCGCCCAGCGCCCGCACGTTCGCCACCCGCGGGTCGTTCTTGAACCACACCGGGTGCGAGGTGCCGCCCCAGGGCAGCGCGAGCCCGACCTCGTGGTGGCCGGGCACCACCACGTCGTAGGTGCCGCGGTCGGCGGGCCACGGCACGTACTCGTTCTGCTCCAGGTAGAACGCGTCGGCCAGCACCGCGTTGGTGAGGATCGTGTTCGTGGAGGCGACCGTGGGGTGGCCCTTCCAGAACACCTGGATGTCCAGCGTGTCCAGCCCCGGCGTCTCCAGGCAGATGTTCGCCGCGATCTCGCCGATGGTGTACATCTGCGCGAGCCCCAGCGTCAGCAGCAGCCCGCGATCGGCGAACGCCGCGCCGTAGCGCTGCTCGACGTCGATCATCCAGTTCTGCTCGCCGTTGGTGTCGGTGTAGTGCGCGCCGATCTCCAGGCATGCCTGCACGACCTCGTGCCCGAAGCGGGCGAACGGGCCGACGGTATTGAGCACGACCGAGGCGCCGCGGAACTGCTCGGCGAGGGCTTCGGCGGTGTGCTCGACCTCGACGACGTCGTGCTCGACGGTGTCGATGCCGGGGACCGCGTCCACCGCGTCCTGCACCCGCTGCCGGTTGCGGCCCGCCGCCAGGAACGGGATGCCGTACTCGCGCAGGTACTCGCAGATGAGGCGTCCGGTGTAACCGGAGGCGCCGTAGACGACGACCTTCTTGTCAGTGGCCATGAACTGCTTCCTTCCGTGCTGGTGGGGGAGACCCGGTCACATGCCCATGCCGCCGTCGACGGGGAGCCCGGCCCCGGTGATGAACTTCGCGGCGTCGGAGGCGAGGAAGACCACGGCGTCGGCCATGTCGTCGACCTGCCCGAGGCGGCCCTGCGGGGTGAGGCCCACGACGGCTTCCGCGGCGGCCTCGGGGGAGGGGAACAACCCCAGCTCGGCGCAGTCCACCGCGAGCTGGTTGCCCATCGTGGTCGGCGTCAGACCCGGGTAGATGCAGTTCACGCGCACCCCGTAGCCGAGCTTCCCGGACTCGGCGGCGGCGACGCGGGTGAGCCGGTCGATGCCGGACTTCGTGGCCGAGTACAGCGCGATGCCGGGGAAGGCGATGGTCGCCGCGACGGAGGCGATGTTGACGATCGCCCCGCCCTGCCCGGCCGCGCCGCCGGGCCGCATGGCGCGGAACCCGTGCTTCACGCCGAGCGACGTGCCGAGCACGTTGACCTCCAGCATCCGGCGGACGTCGGCCGGGTCGAGGTCGGCGATCAGGCTGCTGATCTCCACGCCCGCGTTGTTCACCAGCACGTCGAGCCCGCCGATGGCTCCGGTGGTGCGCCGGACGGCCTCGGCCCAGCTGTCGTCGTCGGTGACGTCGAGCGGCACGAAGTGGGCGTCGGCGCCCGCTTCGCGCAGCGCCAGGGCCGTCTTCTCGCCCTCGTCCTGGAGCACGTCGCCGATCACCACGGCGGCGCCGGCCCGCGCCAGCGCCTCGGCCATGCCGGCGCCGAGTCCGCGCGCGCCGCCGGTCACCAGTGCTCTTCGGCCGGTCAGATCATCACTGCTCATCCGGAAATCTCCTCGTTGAGATCGGGGAAGCCGCACGGGCCGGAAGATCGTCCGTGCGGCGCGGATCACACCGTAGGCAAGTTTTTGGACAGTCGTCAAGAATTTTTTGGACGCTTGTCAAGAAAGATCGCGGACCGGGGCGCTAGACTGTGGCGTCAGCCGGAACCAGCCGACAGGACGGGCAAGTGACCGAGGTCGCGGAGACGAAGCGGAACAAGGTGGCCCGCCGCCAGGTCGACAAGTTCGAGGTGCGGCGCACGGAGCTCGCGGTGGCGACGCTGCACACGCTCGCCGACCTCGGGTACGCGCGGACCAGCCTGCGCGAGATCGCGCAGAAGTCCGAGTTCTCCCACGGGGTCCTGCACTACTACTTCGCCGACAAGCAGGACCTGATCACCCGTGCCGTCCGCCAGTACGAAGCCGTCTGCGTGACCCGCTACGACGGGGTGATCGCGGAGGCGACCAGCGCGCCCGAGCTGCGGGACGGGTTCATCGACGAGTTCTTCGCCTCGATGCGGGCCGACGCCCCGCTGCACCGGCTGTGGTACGACCTGCGCAACCAGAGCCTGTTCGAGGAGTCCTTCCGCGCGGACGTCGAGGAGATCGACCGGCGCCGCGAGGAGATGATCTGGCAGGTGATCGGCCGCTGCGCCGAGCTCGCGCAGGTCCGGCCCGCGACCTCGTCCGGGATCGCCTACGCGATGATCGACGGGATCTTCCAGCGGGGGCTGCGCCTCGCGCTGGCGGGCGCCGACGAGGAGATCGAACGGCTCCAGGACGAGCTGCGGCGGGTGCTGGTGCTGCTGGTCGACGAGCCCGGTTCGGCGGGCTGACCGAGGTTCGCGGGGGCGGGTCCGGAGCTGGGGTGCGACCGGGTGCCGGTCCTGCGCGGGGGTGCGTGATCCGCTTCGGCCGTGCGGGCTGTGCGAGCCGTTCCGGCGTCGAGGGGTGATCTCCCCCGGCGGTGCGTCGGCCGTTCCGGCGCCCGCCTCCTGATCCGCTCCGCGCGGCCCGCCGGCGGGTCGTTCTTCGCGCGCTGCTCCCGGCCCCCGTGGGCTCCGTCCCGCGTGGACGCGCGGTTCGGCGGTGCCCGGAACCGTTCCGCGCAATCAGACTTCGGTGTGAGGTCCCGTTCCGACTTTCGTCGTGCTTCCGGGAACGGAATCGCCGTCGTTCGCGTGCTGTCCCGCCATGCGGTCAGATTTCCCGGTTTTGTGGCTGGATGTCGCCGCGTTCTTGATTTTCCCATCTCGGTGTGCGGTCGCGTTGATTCGTGTTTGAAGCTGGTGAATACGTACTCCTTTTGGAGGTATCGAGTGCAGGTCTAGACCGCCAGACTTTCGGGATCGATCACGAGAAGATCGACCGCCTTCCGAGGTGGTCAAGTTTGTCTCTGGAGGTAACCCCATGGTTTCTCGTAGGCGGTTTCTCGGGTATTCCGCTGCGGCGCTGACCACGCCCTTCTGGGTGCAGGCGATCAACGCCCCGTTCGCTTCGGCCGCTCCGGAAACCCTGAAGTTCGTGCTGCAGAACAACTCCGGCACCACGGCGCACGCCTACATCGCCGGATTCTCGGACGCGGAGAAGAAGGCCGTGTTCATCCGGCAGGACGGCACCTCCTACTTCCCCGAGGCGGGTGGCCCCGAGCCGCAGCCGCTGGGCGAGGACCCCGCCATCCCGGTCGACGGCAGCGTCGAGGTCACCGTGCCGCGCATGTACGGCGCGCGGGTGTACTTCGTGACCGACGACAAGCTGGACTTCCAGGTGGTGCAGGGCGCGGACGGCACGACCTCCGTGGTGCACCCCAACTTCGTCTCCGAGGACGACTCGAACTACGGCAAGGACTGGACGTTCGCCGAGTTCACCCTCAACGAGGAGCAGCTCTACGCGAACATCAGCTACGTCGACTTCGTCGCCGCGCCGATCGCGCTGCACCTGAAGGCCGGCAGCGGTGACCAGGAAGTCCCGGGCATGCCCACCGGTGCGCTCGACGGTGTCGCCCAGGGCCTGCGCGACCAGGGCGAGAACTGGCCGAAGCTGGTGCAGGAGGCCGACGGCAAGGTCGTCCGGGTGCTCAACCCGAACCACCGCGCCGCCGACTTCGAGGGCTACCTCGAACCGTACGTGGACGAGGTGTACGCCAAGTACGCCGGTGAGTCGATCTTCGTCGACACCCAGCGCGACGACCTCGGCGTCATCGAGGGCAAGGTCGAGGGCGACGCGTTCGTCTTCGGCTCGGAGCGGTTCGAGAAGCCGTCCTCGGTGGACATCTGGGGCTGCAACAGCGGCCCGTTCGCGAACAACCCGGAGAGCGACTCCCAGGAGCGCCTGGCGATCGTGCCGCGGCTGGCGGCGGCGTTCAACCGCACCACGCTGCTGATCAACCCGAACCAGCCGCAGGACGAGGACCCGGCCACGTTCTACCAGAACGAGATCACCAACCACTACGCGCGCGTGGTGCACGAGAACCTGCCCGACGGCAAGGGCTACGCGTTCGCCTACGACGACGTCAGCTCGAACGCGGGCGAGGACCACAGCGGCAAGGTCAACGCCGGTGACCCGGAGGTCTTCACCCTGACCCTCGGCG
Organism: Saccharopolyspora gregorii; assembly: GCF_024734405.1. Classification (NCBI taxonomy): domain Bacteria; kingdom Bacillati; phylum Actinomycetota; class Actinomycetes; order Pseudonocardiales; family Pseudonocardiaceae; genus Saccharopolyspora; species Saccharopolyspora gregorii. The sequence goes on from NZ_CP059556.1 coordinate 2,776,511, forward strand.
CCATCCGCTGATCACTCCGCACGAACCGGCGGCCGGCCTGCACCCGCGGGCCGGCCGCCGGCGTGCGCGCGGCGCCTAAGGTGGTCGGCACGGATTCCCGCCCGACACCGAGGAGACGCCGTGGAGTTCACCGGCCCGCGAGCCACCACCAGGGCACCCGCCGAGTGGTTCACCGGCGACGTGTGGTTCGACGTGATCCACGTCGGCACCGAGCCCTCGCGGCTGCGCGCGAACCTGACCCGCTTCGCGCCCGGGGCCCGCACCCGCTGGCACCACCACGCGGTGGGGCAGACGCTGCACGTGGTCGCCGGGGTCGCGCTGGTCGGCACCCGCGACGGCACGATCTTCGAGGCGCAGCCCGGGGAAACGGTGCACTGCCCGCCCGGCGAGGAGCACTGGCACGGCGCCGCCCCGGACCGCTTCATGGAGCACCTCGCGCTGTGGGAGGCGCCGGACGACGACCGGCCCGAGACCAGCTGGCTGGAACCGGTCACCGAGCAGCAGTACGACGGCCCCCGCACCCGCCGCGGCTGATCGCTGCGCCACGTCCGCCGCGGGTGACCCTGCGCCCGTTGCGGTCGGTCGCGGCCCGGAGACCGCTGCGGCCGAGCTCCGCCCCGCGCCTGCTGCGGTCGAGCGCTGTCCTGCGCCTGCCGCGGTCGGTCGCGGGCCCGCGACCGCCGCTCACCCGGCGCCCGGTTCGGCGAGCATCGGCACCAGGAAGCGGCGGGCCACCTCGCGGACCTGCTCGTCGTCGTCCAGGTCGACCAGCTCGCTGGGGGTGACCAGGAACGAGGCCGAGACGCGGACCATCAGCTCCGCGACGACCTCCACGTCCACCCGCTCCGGCACGTGCCCGTCGCGCTGCTCGCGGCGCAGCTGCTCGGCGAGGAAGCGCCGCACGGTGGCCATGGTCCGCCCGCCGTCGGTGAGCATGGACGGCACCATCACCTCCGGTTCGACCTCCATCAGCCCACCGATCAGCGGGTTGCCGCGGATGGCGCGCAGTGCGCTCGCGAACCCCAGCACCACCCGGTCCGCGGCGGTGCGGGCGTGGCGGATGTCGGCGAGGAACCGGTCGAAGTACCGGCGGAACTCGCGGCGCACCACGTGTTCGACCAGGGCGTCCTTGGTGGCGAACCGGCGGTAGACGGTGATCCGGGAGACCCCGGCCCGGCGCGCCACGTCCTCCATGGTGGACCGCCGCAGGCCCAGGCGGCAGAACTGCTCGTAGGCGGCGTCGAGGACGCGCGCGGTGGTCTCGTCGGTGTCCTCGACGCGGTCGACGGCCTCGGTGAACGCGCGCTCCAGCAGCGATTCGGGGTCGTGCGGCGTCATGATCTCGGACAGTACAGGTTCCGCGGCGCCGGATCCCCGGTTCGCGCCACCGGGGTCCGGCCGCCGCGGTCGTGCCTTCGGAGCAACGGTGCTCCCCCTTCCACCCGAGCGGGATTGCGGTGAACGACGGGAATGCGGGCCGCACGCCGGTCCGGGGCTGGTGCCCGGGCGCGTCCTGTGCTTCGCTTCCTGATACGCAGTAGCGGATCTTGTTTCACCGTACCAGCGATCTTCCGGTGCGACGGCCCGAACCGGCTCCACCGCGCACGCCGCTGCTGCACGTGATCACCCCGCACCTCGCGATCCAAGGACTCGAGGAGAAGTTCAGGACATGAGCGAACAGGGCACACCCGAACCGGGCGGACGCGGACTCGTGGGCAGGCGCGGACTGCTCGCGGCAGGCGGCGCACTGGGAGCGCTCGGCGCGCTGAGCACCGCCGCCCCCGCCATGGCGTGGACCTGGCAACCCAGCGGTTCCGTCGTCGGCACCGGCGAAGGCGCCGACCCGCGCTGGGTCTGGGACGAGGTCGCCGACCCCCTCGTCGGATCGCTGCTCGACAGCGGCGCGGTACCCCGCGTCAACGAACTGCTGCGCGAGTGGACGACCAACGGGCAGGACCTGCCGAAGGGCCTGCCCACCGAACTGCGGGACTTCATCGAAGAAGCCCGCCGGAAGCCGGACTGGGCGGACCCGCGCAAGCTCGACCTCGCCTACCGGTTCAACGAGAAGCGCGGCCTCTACCTCGGCGTTCTCTACGGCATGGCCAGCGGCATGATGAGCACCGTCATCCCCAAGGAGGCCCGCGCCGTCTACCACTCCTACGGCGGCGCGAACATGAAGGACCGCATCACCAAGACCGCCAAGCTCGGTTACGACATCGGCACCCCGAACGCCTACGCCGACGACGGCTCGATGATCGTCACCTGCGTCAAGACCCGCCTCACCCACGCCGGCGTGCGCAACCTGCTGCCGAAGTCGGCGCAGTGGAGCGACGTCGCGCCCGAGGACATCCCGATCAGCCAGGCCGACATGATGGTCACCTGGCACAGCCTCGCCACCACCGTGAACCGCAAGATGGTGGAGTGGAACGTGCCGATCCCACCGGAGGAATCCGAGGCGTACCTGCACTCCTGGCAGCTGTGCGCGCACATGCTCGGCATCGCCGACGAGTACATCCCCGCATCCTGGGAGCAGGCGAACCTGCAGGCCGACCAGGTGCTCACCCCCATTCTCGCGCCCACCGCCGAAGGCGTGAACCTGGCCGACATCCTGATGGACTTCGGCAAGGAGATCGACGGCTCCATCCTGAGCAGGCCCGTGATCGGCGCGCTCACCCGGTTCATGCTCGGCGACCAGGTCGCGCGGTGGCTGATGATCCCGGACGAGCCGATCTGGGACCCGCTGCTGAACACGCTGTGGGGCCCGTTCATCGCGGTCCGCGAAGGGCTGCTGCAGAACTTCCCCGGTTCGCAGCAGGCCTACTGGACGTTCGACGAGGTGCTGCGGCAGGCGGTGCTGCTGTTCCTGTCCCGCGGCGACTACCCGATCAGCATCTCCATCCCCACCGGCAACCGGCCGGGGTGATCCGGCGGCGCCGCGCCGAACGCGCGCCCGGCGCGGCGCCCGCCCGCCGCGGGCCGCGGGTTCAGTCCGATGTGGACGTTCTGCGCAGTGCGGTGTCCAGTGCCGCCACCAGTTCCGCGACCCGGTTCCGCGCGGTCGGTGGTGCGGGGTAGCGGCGCAGGACGTCGACCACGGTCAGATCGGCGAGGCGGTGCCACCGCGCGAGCGCCGCGTCGCCGACCGCGCGGTCGTCCCCGGCGCCTAGCTCGGCGACGCGCGCGGCGCTCGCGGCGGCGCGCAGCACGTGCCCCACCTGGGAGGCCCGCGCGATCGGGTGCAGGTACGCGGCGGACGCGGCGTCCCCCGCCGACCGGGCGGCCAGGCGTGCGGGTTCGGTGCCCGCTTCCCGGGCGGCGCGGTGCGCGTCGAGCGAGGCGGCCCGTTGCAGCCTGCTCCGCCGCGCGCCGTCGGCGAACTCCCGCGCCGCCTCGATCGCGGCCCGCGGCCGGCGGTCGCCCGGGCAGGCATCCTCGAACACCGGCAGCACCTCCTGCGCGGCGAGCAGCGCGTACCGCGCCACCGCCCGCAGCTCGTCCCCGCTCAGCTCGAAATCGCCCACGGCCACCTCATCGCCCGCCCGCCACGTACCGCCTCCGGGGCCGGGCCGGTCGCCGCTCACGCGAGGTGGTCGCGTTGGAAGACGCCCATGCGCAGCGCGTTGTGGTAGTGGCCGCCGGCGAAGAACTCCTCGCGGAGCTCGCCCTCGGTGCGGAAGCCGAGCTTCTCGTAGACGTGGATCGCCTTGGTGTTCTCGGTGCTCACCAGCAGGTAGATCTTGTGCATGTTGAGCACCGCGAACGCGTAGTCCAACGCCTGCCGGGTCGCCTCCGCGGCCAGCCCGCGGCCCTGGTGGTCGGGGGCGACGATGATCTGGAACTCGGCGTTGCGGTGGATGTAGTCGATCTCCACGAGTTCCACCAGGCCGCCGCGCTCGCCGTCCGCCTCGATCACGAAGCGGCGCTCCCGGGTGTCGTGGATGTGCCGGTCGTAGATGTCCTGCAGCTCGACCAGCGCCTCGTAGGGCTCCTCGAACCAGTAGGTCATGATCCGCGAGTTGTTCGTCAACCCGTGCACGAACGGCAGGTCGTCGCGTTCCAGGGCACGCAGGCGGAGGCTCATTCCAGCCATCCTGGTCGCGGCGACCGCGCCGTTCAACCGAACCGCCGGCGCCGCGCGGTGGGGTCCGAATCGCCGACGCGGCGCGGCGGTGCCGGAAGCCCCGGCGCCGCCCGGCGGGGAACGGGATCCGGCGCCGCCGGACGGCGTCCGCAACCCCGGCGCCGCGTGGTGACGCCGGATCAGGCCGCCGGGCGCCAGCCCAGCGCGGGTGCCAGCTTCGTGGCCATGTCGGTCAGGATCTGCACGTAGTCGTCGTGGTCGAAGGTGAACGGCAGCGCGAACGACACCTCGTCGACCGCGCGGAACGCCGCGTGCGCGGCGAGCCGCTCGGCCAGCTCCGCCGAGTCGCCCACCAGGTCCGGCGCGTACATCATCCGGGCCGGGCCGTGCGTGGTGGTGGTGCGCGGCAGCCGCTGGGCGGCGTAGCGCGCGTACTTGTCGCGTTGCGCGGGCGTGGCGCTGTCGGTGGGAATGACCACCAGGCCCTGCGAGACGCGGGCCCGCTCGCCGTCGGGGTGGTGGGCGCGGAACCGTTCGACCAGCGACAGCTGGACCTGCTCGAAGTCCGCGGAGCGCTCCGCCTTGACCACGTTGCTGACCAGCAGGTTCAGCCCGTTCCGCCCGGCCCACTCGGCGGAGCGCAGGCTGCCGCCGCCGTACCAGACGCGCCCGGCCAGCCCCGGTGAGTGCGGCTGCACCCGGTCGGAGAACACCTCGATGCCCTCGGTGCCGCTGAACCCGGTGACGGGTGCGCCGCCGAGGAAGTCCAGCAGCCGCTCCGCCCGGCCGTAGCCGAGGTCCTCCGCTTCGGCGGTGTCCGGGTACAGCGCCCCGCGGACCCGCTCGAAGTGCATCGGCGGTCCCGCGCTCACCCCCGGGTTCAGCCGCCCGCCGGAGAGCACGTCCACGGTCGCCAGGTCCTCCGCCAGCCGCAGCGGGTTCTCCCAGCCCAGCGGGATCACCGCGGTGCCCAGGTCGATCCGGCTGGTGCGCTGGGTCAGCGCCGCGAGCACCGCGGTGGGGGAGGAGATGCCGTACTGCAGGTGGCGGTGGCGCACCCACGCGATGTCGAAGCCGAGCCGCTCGCCGAGTTCGACGATCTCCAGCGTCGACTCGTGGCCGGGCCGCGGATCGTCCCCGTCGAACAGCCCGATGGTCAGGAATCCCAGTCTGCGCAGGGGTCTTTCCAGTTCAGGCACGGCGCCCTCCGTCCGCTCGCTCCGGTCACCGCGATCAACGCGACCGCGCCGCCGGCTAGTCCCGGGCGCGGTCGCGTCTCACCTGCCGGGATCGTGCCGCGCTGAGCTGCGGTTTCCCCGCCGGGTGCGGCCGGGAGCAGGTTCCGGCCGGACTCCGGGGCGGAGCGCGTGACCGGGCGCACCGGTCGCCGCCGGAGGACTCGCCGCGGGGACCCGGTGGTAATGTCCCGGACCTGTGTTGGATCCCGTCTGGCTGCGGACGTTCCTGGAAGTGGCCGATTCAGGTGGCTTCAGCCGCGCCGCGCGCGCCCTCGGGCTCGGGCAGCCCGCGGTGAGCCAGCACGTGCGCAAGCTGGAGGCGGCGGTGGGCCGCTCGCTGCTGGTCCGCGACAGCCACACCGTGGAGCTGACCGGTGACGGCGAGGCCATGGTCGGCTTCGCCCGCGACATCCTCGGCAGGCAGCAGCAGGCCCTGGACTACTTCGCCGGGCCGGAACCCAGCGGGCGGGTCCGGCTGGGAGTGTCCGAGGACCTCGTCTCCGATTGGTTCTCGCAGATCGCCCAGCGGTTCCAGCGGATGCACCCGCGGGTCGACCTGGACCTCACCGCCGGGCTCAGCACCCCGCTGCACGACCGGCTCGAACGCGGCGAGCTCGACATGGCGCTGATCAAGCAGCCGGGCAGCGAACCGTCCGGGCGCCTGCTGTGGCGGGACGAGCTCGTCTGGGTCGGCACCCCGGACACCCGGATCGTGCCGGGAGACCCGGTCCCGCTGGTGGTGTACCCGGAACCGAGCATCACCCGCGCCCGCGCGCTGTCCGCGCTGGAACGCGCGCAGCGGTCCTGGCGGGTCAGCTGCACCGCGGACCGGCTCAACGGGCTGAGCATGGCGGTGCGGGCCGGGCTCGGCGTCGCGGTGTTCGCGCGCAGCGTCGTCCCGGACGGGCTGGTGCCGGTCCGAGGCGGACTGCCTGCGCTGGACCAGATCGAATTCGTCCTCAGCGGACGCATCCCGGTGCGCGGCACGCCGATGAGCGCGCTCGTGGACATGATCGCCGCGGCCGGTCGCCCGGAGGTCGCGGACGCGCACCCGAAGATCGCGGACGCGCGCCCGGAGGTCGCGGACGCGCACTGAGCGCCGCCGCGATCGCGCCGCGCGATCGCAACCATCACGGCGCGCGCGTTGCCGCGCCCTCCCGCGCGGGCGAACACTGGGATCGGCCGTGCGGGTGATGGAGGCCCCGGCTCGCGCCGGAGCGGTGCCCACCTGCCGTGGACCGTCCGCAGTGGACCGAGCCGCATCCCGCACGCCTTCCGACTAGTGGAGGAGCGGGAATCGTGAGTTTGCCGGGTGGGTGGGAGCTGGTGCTCCTCGTCGGCGTCGTGGTGCTGCTGTTCGGCGCGGGCAAGCTGCCGGACCTCGCGCGGTCCGTCGGGCAGTCCGCGCGCGTGTTCAAGGCGGAAGCACGCGGCATGAAGGAGGACGAAGCCGCGGCGCGCGCCGCGCAGGGCCGGCTGAACCCCGGCGAGCAGGCCCCGGGCACGAGCGGCACCGAGGCGCGCGGCGAACGCCGCGAAGAGGCCGGGAGCTGACGAGAACCGGGAGAGCAGCGCAGTGGCCAGGACGCCGCGCCACCCGAACCACGGCCGCGGCCCGCGCCGCCGGTGGGGCAGGAGGCACAACCCCGACGGGACCATGACCCTCGTCGACCACCTCCGCGAACTGCGGTACCGGCTGGGCGTGGCGATGATCGCCGTCGTCTTCGGCGGGACCTTCGGGTTCTGGTGGTTCTCGCACCCGCTGTTCGGGGTGCCGTCGCTGGGCGACCTGCTGCTCGCGCCGTACTGCTCCCTGCCGCCGGAGATGCGGTTCAGCCCGGAACCCGGCCGGTGCCGCCTGCTGCAGACGAAACCGTTCGAGGTCTTCGTGCTGCAGCTGAAGGTCGGGATCGCCGTCGGCACCGTGCTGCTCAGCCCGGTGTGGCTGTACCAGCTGTGGGCGTTCATCACACCGGGGTTGAAGGAGGGCGAGCGCAAGTTCGCCGCCCAGTTCGTCGGGTTCGCCACGGTGCTGTTCGCCTCCGGCGGGCTGCTCGCGTACTTCGTGGTCCCGGAGGGGCTGCTGTTCATGGTCGGGTTCGGCGGGGACGCGTTCTTCACCGCCCTGACCGGGGACGAGTACGTCGGGTTCGTGCTGCTGATGCTGTTCATGTTCGGGTTGAGCTTCGAGCTGCCGCTGGTGCTGGTGATGCTCAACCGGGCGGGGATCCTGTCGTACGCGAAGCTGCGGAGCTGGTGGCGCGGCATCGTGTTCGGGCTGTTCGTCGTCGCCGCCGTCGCCACGCCCGGGCAGGACCCGATCTCGATGCTGGCCCTCGCCGCCGCGCTGTGCGCGCTGTTCGCCGTCGCGCTGGTGCTGTGCCGCCACCACGACCGGTCCCGGGCGCGTCGGCCGGGCGCCGCGCCGTCCCCGGACGAACCGTCCGCGATCGACCACCGGCCCACCGAACCGGACCGTTTCGCCGAGGAGGGCTCGTGGCGCGGTTAGACCAGGAGCGGACCGCCCCGCTGCGTCCCGTTCGCGGACGGCCGCGGACCGCCTCGCCGCGCCGCGCCCGCGGGCGACCGCGGGTGGCCGCGCGCACGGCGACCGCGCTGGCCTCGGCGCTGGTGCTGCTGGTGACCGGGTACGGCTGGAACGCGCTGGGGCGGCTGCCGGGCGCGGTCTCCGGCGGTTCGGGTTCCAGCGGCCCGGTAAACGTGCTGCTGGTCGGGCTGGACGGCCGGACCGACGCGCAGGGGAACCCGCTGCCGCCCGAGGTGCTGGAAGAACTGCGCACCGGGGACAGCGGATCGAGCCTCACCGACACGGTGATGCTGCTGCACGTGCCCGCCGACCGGAGCCGTGCGGTCGCGTACTCGCTGCCCCGGGACTCGTTCGTCGCCGTCCCGGGCCAGGGCGAGCACAAGATCAATGCGGCGTACGGGATGGGGAAGGCGCAGGAGCGGCGGCGGCTGGTGGCGGACGGCGTGGCCGATCAGGCGGAGCTGGAGCGCCGCTCCTCGGCCGCCGGGCGCGATCTGCTCGTGCAGACCGTGCAGCAGCTGACCGGTGTCGACGTGGACCACGTCGCCGAGGTGAACCTGCTGGGCTTCTACGAGCTCACCAGCGCGATCGGCGGGGTCGAAGTGTGCCTGAACGAGGCCGTGGACGACCCGTACTCCGGTGCCGTCTTCGCGGCCGGGCGCCAGGAGGTCGAAGGCGGCGATGCGCTGGCGTTCGTGCGGCAGCGCCACGGCCTGCTGCGCGGCGACCTCGACCGGGTGCAACGGCAGCAGGCGTTCCTCGCCGGGTTCGCCCGGCGCGTGCTCTCCGCCGGGACCATGGCGAACCCGGTGAAGCTGCAGCGGTTGCTCGACGCCGTCGAACGGTCGGTGGTGCTCGACGAGGACTGGAACCTGCTGGCCTTCGCCGCCGAGATGAGCGGCCTCGCCGGCGGCGACATCGAGTTCGGCACCATCCCGATCGTCGACCCCGAGTACGACACTCCCGACGGGCAGGCCGTGCAGGTCGACCCGCACCAGGTCCGGATGACCATCGCCCGGGTCAACGAAGGACTGCCTCCCACCCCGCCGGTCCCGGCCGCGCTCGCCGCGACCACCGTCGACGTGCTCAACGGCACGGACGTCGGCGGCCTGGCCGCCCGGACCCGCGACGCGCTGCTCGCCGCGGACGTCCCCGTCGGCGAGGTCGGCAACGGACCGGAGACCGGCCGCTCCCGCGTGCTGCACCACCCGGACGACGCCGAGGTCGCCCGCTTCGTCGCCGAGCACCTCGGCGGCATCCCCACCACCGCGGACCCGTCGCAACCCGCTGGCGAGGTGCGCGTGGTCCTCGGCGAGGACTTCGACGACGCGGCCGAGGAGTTCGCCCCACCCGCACCCCTGCGCCTCGACGGCCTCCAGGCCGCCACCCCGGCCCACCGCGCCCCCGACATCACCGCCGACGCCATCCCCTGCGTCAACTGATTCACCACCGCTTCGTGCGGCGGAGCTGGGTGGGGCGGCCGTCGGGGTCCATCAGGAGGCGTTGGGCGGGGCGCGCCCACAGGCGGGTGAGCGGGGACGGGTCCGGGCGGGCGTGGGCGCGGAGGTGGCCCGGCGGCCGGGCGGTCGCCCGGCCCTGCGCGTGCCAGCGGTCGAGCACGGCGGCGGACTCGCGCAGCACGTCGGCGCCGCGCACCGGGTCGGCGAGGTCGGCGGTGTCGCCGGGGGAGCGGCCGAGGTGTTCGGACCACAGGCGCAACCGCAGGTCCCGGGCGAACCCGGGGTCCGCGCCCTCGTCCACGACGGCCGCGGTCAGCTCCGAGTCGTAGGCCCAGGAGCGGCGGTTGAGGTTCGCCGAGCCGACCGCCGCCCAGCGGTCGTCGACGACGCAGACCTTCGAGTGCAGGTAGATCGGCAGCCCGGCGGTGTTCTCCAGGTCGTGCACGTCGACCCGGTCGCCGCCGGCCGCGCGCAGCAGGTCCAGCGCCTCGCGGTGCGCCACGTCGTTGGTCGCCGTCTCCACGACGCCGCCCTTCTCCGGGCGGTGCGGCACCACGGCGACCAGGCGCAACCGGGGTTCCCGGCGCAGTGCCGCCGCGAACGCCTCGGCCACCACCGGGGACCACAGGAACTGGTCCTCGACGTGGACGAGCCGCCGGGCGTGGCGCAGCGCCTTCGCGTAGCCGCGCGCGACGCTGCGCTCGCCGTCCGGCGCGAACGGGTAGCGCGGGCGCTTCGCCGGGTAGGTGCGCAGCAGCTGGACCGCCTGCTCCCCGGACCGCGGTGGCGGCGGGAGCCGGTCGGGCAGCGGGTCGGCGCGCCGGGCGAACAACCGGCGAGTCCGCGAGATCGGGCCGCGGCGGGACGCGGTGGCGTCGGCCCACCGCTCCCGGAAGCAGTGCTCCACGTCCTGCACCGCCGGGCCGCGCACCTCCAGGTGGGCGTCGTGCCAGGCCGGTCGCGCGCCGTAGCGGTCGTCGATGGAGGTCTGCACGTCCGGGTCGCCGTGGTGCTCGTGGTCGTCGCGGCGGCTCGCGCACGGGTCGATTCCGCCGAGGAAGGCCACGTCGGTGTCCGGCCGCTCGGGGCGGCGGACCACCAGGAACTTCTGGTGGTGGCAGCCGATCGGCCGCACCCGCTGGTCCAGCAGCGCGGCCCCGCCGTGGCGGCGCAGCGCGGTGGCGAACCGGCGGTTGTCCGGCACCAGGTCCCGCCGCAGCGTCAGGAACGGCCACCAGAACAGCGCGTGCACCGAGGCGCCGCGGCGCAGCGCCCGCAGCAGCAGCTCGCCGAGGGTGGTGCCCTCGGCGTCGAGCGGCTTGCCCCGGGTGCCGATCCAGGCGGAGAAGAAGATCCGGTCCCCGGCACCGACGTCGCGCAGCGCGGGGACGAGCCGGTCGAAGTACTCGGTGCCGTCGACCAGCGGGCGCACCGAGTTGCCGGTGGACCACGCGATCCCGGCGGGGTGCCGTTCGTCGAGGCCGGTGGCCGGGTTGCCGCGTTCGGCCGCGGTCAGCAGCCAGTGCGCGGGCAGGTCCGCGCGGGTGCGGGGCGCCGCGGTCGCGCTCTCCTCCAGCACGGGTCCCCCGCTCACCGCGTCCCGGAGGCCGCGCGCGCCGCGACGCGGAACTCCAGCTCGAAGTTGTCCAGCGTGTGCGGCAGCGGCCCGTCGGGTCCCAACTCGTGCTCGCCGTCCAGCCGGAACTCGTGGCCGCGCAGCAGGGCGGCGAGCAGGGTGCTCGCGGTGAGCAGCACCAGGTTCTCCCCGGGGCAGCGGCCGGGGCCCGCGCTGAACGGGACGAGACCCGGGTGCTGCTGGGCGGCACCGCCCAGCCAGGACTCGGGGGCGAACCGGTCCGCGTCGGGGACGGTGCCCCGGTCCCGGTGGAACAGCGGGGTGTAGATGAACAGGCCGCTGCCGCGGGGGATCGTGCGGCCGCCCCAGCTCGCCTCGGTGATGGCGTCGCGCAGCAGCGCGGGCGTGGTCGGCCACAGCCGCACCGATTCGAGCACGCAGGACCGCAGCAGCGGCAGCATCGGCGAGTCCGCGCCGTCGGCCTCCTCGCGCACGGCGCGCAGCCGCTCCGGCTGCGCGGTGAGCACCGCCAGCGCGCGGTACGCCACCATGGCGGCGGCGTCGAAGGCGAACAGCCAGTGCGGCACCTGATCCGCTCCGTCCACATCGGACGAATTACGGGCGATCACCCCGGCGAGGCTGCCGGGATCCGCCCGGGACAGGTGCGCGCGCAGCCGCCGGTCGAACTCGCGGCGGCGGGCGGTGCGGCGCGGGTGCAGGAACGCCCAGTTCGCATCCGAGCGCAGGCCGTTGAGCAGCTCGACCAGCCGCCGGTCGTCGCGGGCGCCGGCACCGAGCACGATGCGGCGCACGGCGCGCCACCACCCGGCGGCGAACGCGTCCCAGTCGAGCCGCCCGCCCGCGTGCTCGGCGAGCCGAGCGCCCTCCTCCGCGGTGATCTCGGCGATGCGCGGGCCCAGTTCGTGCACCGGCCGGTCGATCTCCAGCACGTCCTCGTTGAACTCGCGCCGCCGCGCCCGCGCTCGCCCGCGCGAGATCAGCACCGCGTGCGGCTGGAAGTGCCGCAGCGCGGTGCGCTTCTCCAGGTTCGCGGGGGTGAAGCGGTCCGCCGAGTCGCGCAGCACGTCCCGCACCTGGGCGGGATCGAGCACCACGGCGAACTCCCGGCCGGGGATCGGCAGCCGCAGCGGGCCGTCCCCGTACCGGGAGCGGAGTTCGGCGAGCAGCCGGATCGCGGACCGGTCGAGCTGCCTGCGCTCCGCGAACGCCATCACCCGCGGCCTGCGGACGATGACACCGGCGGCCAAGGTCGGCAGCAGCACGCGGGCGGCGATCCGGGCGGTGTCCGGGACCGACGCTCGCGGTGCCCGGGATGCGGGATCGAGCACGATCTCCCTCCTGTCCTGTGCGGGGCCACCCGGATACCCGCCGCAAGATCGGCTCACACGTTCACCCCGGGTGCGTTTCCCCGCCCACCGGGGCGAGGACTTCGCCGGTGTAGTAGCTGGAGAGCTGGTCGGCGGCGAAGAAGACGTACGACGGGGCGATCTCGTCCGGCTGGCCCATCCGCCCCATCGGCACGTGCTCGCCGAAGCCCTCCACCGACTCCTCCGGCAGCGTGGCCGGGATCAGCGGTGTCCACACCGGACCGGGCGCCACGCAGTTCACCCGGATCCCCTGCTGCGCCAGGGATTGCGCGAGGGACATGGTGAGCACGTGCACCGCGCCCTTGCTCGCCGCGTAGTCGATGAGGGTCTTGTTGCCGCGCAACCCGTTGACCGAACCGGTGTTCACGATCGCCGAACCCGCCGGCATGTGCGCGAGGGCGGCGCGGGTGAGCCAGAACGGCGCGTAGACGTTCACCTTGAAGGTGCGGTCGAACTGCTCGGTGGTGGTGTCGGTGAACCGCTCCACCGGCGCCTGGGTCCCGGCGTGGTTCACGAGCACGTCGAGCCCGCCGAGCTCGGCGGCGACCTCGTCGACGAGCCGCTGGCAGGCCGCTTCGTCGCCGAGGTCGGTCTTGTGCAGCTCGCACTGCCGCTGCTGGGCGCGGACGAGCTCGGCGGTGCGTTCGGCGTCGGCGTCCTCCAGGTCGGCGTGGTAGGCGATGGCCACGTCGGCGCCTTCCTTGGCGAACGCCACCGAGACCGCCCGCCCGATGCCGGAGTCGCCACCGGTGACCAGGGCCCGCTTGCCGTCGAGCAACCCGCGCCCGCGGTACTCGGTCATCTCGTCGCGGGGAGCGGGGACCATCCCCTCGGTCGCCCCGGGCGCGGTCTGCTGCTGGGCCGGGGGAGAGTTGCGTGCGGACATGGTGCTCCTCCTTCGTCGTGCGTTCGCGTGCTCACACGTGGTCGCGGGGGATGGAGTGCCGCCAGTTCTTCGACAGCACCCGCTCGTCGTCCTCGTAGGCGTCGAGCTGGGCGTGCAGCTGGAACTCCTCCGGCGTGGAGGTGAGCACGGTGCGGGTCACGGTCCGCACGTCCCAGCCGTCGCGCCGGAAACCCATCCGCCACACGTTCTCGCCGCGCACCGAGTCGAAGTCGTCGCCGGTCCAGCTGTAGCGCTCCCACGCGTCGCGGGCCAGTTCGAGGTCGATGTCGTCGAGCCGGACCACGCCGAGGTCCTTGACGACCTCCAGCGCCGACTCGTAACCGACGAGGTCGCGGGACACCGTCCAGCGCTCCTCCCCGGGCGACAGCGGGGTGGAGGAGACCGGCGGCGCCCCTTCCGGTTCCTCGAACGGCCGCACCTCCGGTTCGTCGGCGCCGCCGCGCCGCCACGGCAGCAGCACGCTGCTGCGTCCGGTGTGGACGGTGAGCCGCACCGGGCGCGGCGGCGGCCAGGCCAGCGGCCAGTAGGACGTGGACAGCGAGATCCGCAGCCGGTGCCCGGGCGGGAATGCCTGCGCCACCCCGTTGAGCGCCACCGACACCCGGTACCGCCGCCCCGGCACCAGTTCCGCCGGTTCGTCGTGCGAATCGCGGTGGGTGAGGTTCAGCAGGCCGTAGGTGACGCGGGTCGCCGAACCGTCCGGCCGCACGTCGGAGAGCCGGGCGGCGAGCATCGCGACCGGTTCGCTCACCTCCACGTCCAGGTCCAGCACCGGTGCGCCGAGGAGTTCGGCGCGCTCGGTGAACTCGTCGGTGTCGAACACCAGCGAGCCGCCGTCCTCCTCCCGCTGGTCGTAGGGCAGGTCCGGGGGAGCGTTGTAGGAGCACCACTTCCCGGCGAACTGGCCCACCGACAGCGGTGACTGCACCACCAGCTCGGCCTCCTCCGGTTCCTCGCCGGGCAGCCCGACGTGGTGCGGGCGCAGCGCGTGCCGCGCCGGTTCCACCAGCGGCGACGGCCATTCCGGGTCGCCCACCCAGCGGCCGGGCCGTTCGGCGTAGGCGGTGGACGGCGGCACGCTGTCCTGCATCCAGGTGGTGAGCATCGGCCCGTCCATGACGTCGTTGTCGACGCCCTTGAGCCAGCGGTCCCACCAGCGCACCAGCTCCTGCAGGAAGCCGACGGCGGGGCCGGGCTGGCCCAGGTGCGGGTACTTGTGCGACCACGGGCCGATCAGCCCCTTGCGCGGGACGTCGAGGTTCTCCAGCGTGCGGAACACCGCGTTCGAGTACCCGTCGGCCCAGCCGCTGACCGCCAGCACCGGGCACCGCACCGAGGAGTAGTCCTCGCACACCGAGCCGTGCCGCCAGTAGTCGTCGCGGCGCTGGTGCTCCAGCCACTCCCGCAGCCACAGGCCGCTGCCCTCCAGCCGCTCGTGCCACATCTCCCGCCAGCGGTCCCCGACCAGCGCCGGGTCGGGCGGGCAGGAGTTGTAGGCGAACATCGTCGACGCCCAGGACAGGTTGTCGCTGAGCAGGCAACCGCCCATGTAGTGCACGTCGTCGGCGTAGCGGTCGTCGGTGAAGCACACCGCGGCGATCGCGCCGAGGCTCTCCGGCCCGCGCGCGGCCAGCTGCAGCGCGTTGAAACCGCCCCAGGAGATGCCCATCATCCCGGTGCGGCCGGTGCACCAGGGCTGCTTCGCGATCCACGCGAGCACGTCCTCGCCGTCGCGCAGCTCCTGCTCCAGGTACTCGTCGGTGAGCACGCCCTCGGACTCGCCGCTGCCGCGCAGGTCCACGCGCAGGCACGCGTAGCCGTGCCCGGCCAGGTACGGGTGGTGGATCGAGTCGCGCAGCGCGGTCAGGTCACGCTTGCGGTACGGGATGAACTCCAGCACGGCGGGGCACGGCTCGTCGTCGGAGGACACCGGCCGCCAGATCTTCGCGGCCAGCCGGGTCCCGTCCGGCAACGGGATCCACACGTGCTCCTCGGCGCGGACCTCGTGCGGGAGGTTCGTCACCGCCCTCATGCGGTTCCTCCTGTTCGGTCGATCTCGAAGGGCAGGTCGTGGACGCAGCGCTCGTACTCCTCCTGCAGCCGCTGCGGGTCGGCGGCACCGATGTAGAGGTGGGCCAGTTCGTAGCTGTAGCTGTCCTGGTCGGGCAGCTCGGACAGCCGGACGCCCTGCTCGGCCATCAGGTGCACCCGGACGCCGGGGTGTTCGCTCTCCACCGCGGCGACCTCCTCGGCGGTGGGGGCGCGGCGCACCACGCCGTCCTCGAACGTCCGGTAGAACCACTTGCCGGCGACCGCGTGCTCCCCGCGGCGGTGCGGGAAGTCCGGGTCCCGGCCGAGGCCGAGCTGCACCAGGATCTGGTGGTTCGGCGCACCGTCCACGTCCTCGAACAGCGGCGCGTGCGACTGGGAGTGCCGCGCGTTGATCTCCAGCAGGTGCACGGCGCCGGACTCCTCGTCCCAGAAGAACTCCACGTTGAACGGGACGTGGCGGAGCCCGATGTGCTCGATGACGCGCCTGGTGGCGTCGGTGATCCGCCGGATCACCTCCTCCGGCAGCGAGGACGGGTACTGGTAGCGCAGGAAGCTCGACGTGCCGGGGTACTGCACGGAGTCGATGACGCCGTGGACCCGCACCCCGTCGCCCGGGTCGTAGCCCTCCACGGTGACCTGCCGCCCGCTGACCGCCTCCTCCGCGACGCAGGAGCGCCCGCCCGCGTCGGCGATCTCGGCCGGGAGGTCGATGCGGGCCAGGACGTCCTCGAACGGCTTGCCGACCTTGTCGATGCCCTCCCGGATCTCGCCGAGCGCGGAGCGGAACTCCTCGTCGTCGGTGACGCGGTAGGCCATCTGCGAGGAGAAGGACTTCACCGGTTTGACCCACATCGGGTAGCGCACGTCCGCCGGGGGCGCGGTGTCCTCGTCGACGTCGACGAGGCCGAAGCGCGGCACCTCGTCGATGACCTCCGACTGCACCACCCGGCTCCAGTACTTGTGCTCGCACTGCACGACGGCACGCAGGTCGGCGCCGGGCAGGCCGCGCCGTGCGCACAACATCGGTACCAGCGAGCTGACCGGGAAGTCCCAGTAGCCGACGATCGCGTCCACCGGCCCGTCGAAGGCGTCCAGTTCGCGCTCGGCCTCCGCGAGCAGCGCGGGCAGGTCGATCTCGTCGACGTGCACGAGCCGGTCGACGTCCAGCAGCGGGTGCAACCGGCAGTCGGAGAGTGCGGGCAGGCCGCGCAACGTGTCCAGGTTGCGCTCGTCGAGACCGAGTACGAAGACGTGGGAGACCATGCTTTCCTCACCGTGCGGGGACTTCGCACCCGCCTACCCCGCGTGGTCCGCCCGCAATCATCGCGGGCGATCAGCGGTGATCGCCGGCACCAGCGGTGTGCGCGACCGGGCGGGCGGGTAGTCCTCGGCTCCGAGCGGACGCCGAGCGATCGGAGAGGCGATGCTGCAGCAGGTCCCGCGACGCGAACCCCCGCCCGCCGAAGAACCCGACGCCCCCGAGGTCCCGGACCCGCCGACCGCTCCCGCACCGGAACCACCCCGGGAGCCGGCGAAACCGGACGCGCCGGAGGCGCCCGCGAAACCCGAACTCCCCGACCCGCCGACCGGGTGAGCACCGGGGCCCGCTCGACGGTCGTGGTGATCACCCACGACCGCCGGGACGAACTGCTGCGGACGCTGGAGCACATGACGGCGCTGCCCGAACGGGCGCCGGTGATCGTCGTCGACAACGCCTCCGGCGACGGCAGCGCGGAAGCCGTCCGCGCTCGCTTCCCCGAGGTCACCGTGCTGGTGGAGCCGGTCAACGCCGGTGCGGTGGCGCGCAACCACGCGGTGCGGTGCGCGACCACCCCGTACGTGACGTTCTGCGACGACGACGTGCGCTGGCAGCCGGGGGCGATCCGCACCGCGGTCGACCTGCTGGACCGGCACCCGGACATCGGCGCGGTGATGGGCCGCTGCCTGGTGGAACCCGATCTCGTCGAGGATCCGCTGACCCCGGAGCTGCGCGACTCGCCGGTGCCCGCGCCGCCGTGGCTGCCGGGCACCGCGCTGCTGAGCGTGATGGCCGGGCTGACCACCGTGCGGGTGAGCGCGTTCCGCGCGGCGGGCGGCTTCTCGGAGCGGTTGTGGCTGGGCGGCGAGGAGGAGCTGCTGGCGATCGACCTGGTGCGCGCCGGTTGGTGGCTGTGCTGGGCCGAGGAGGTCGTGGTGCACCACCGCCCGTCCGGGCGCCGCGACTCGCGCGGGCGGCGCAGGCTCGGCATCCGCAACACCCTGCTGACGACCTGGGCGCGGCGACCGCTCGGGGCGGCGCTGCGGCGCAGCGCGAGCGTGCTGGCGGGCTGCCCGAAGGACCGGCACACGGTCGCGGCGGTCGGCGGGGTGCTGCGGGCGCTGCCGTGGCTGCTGCGGGAACGGCGGTGCGTCCCACCGGAGCTGGAAGCGCAGCTTCGGCTGCTGGAAGAACCGCAGCGCACCTCGGTGGCGCGCCGCTACGTCGGCTGAGCCGCCATCCCGCGAGCAGGGCTCAGTGGCCGAGCAGGCGGACGGCCGCTTCGACTCGACGAGGCAGCCGCTGCCGCCGGGCCAGCGCTTCCGGCAGGCGCCGCAGCGCGCCGGGCAGCGCCGCCCGCGCCACCGGGTCGCGCACCGCGTCGCGCAGCAACCGGGCCGACTCCGCGGTCGCCGTCCGAAGTGGACGGCGCAACCAGCTGATCAGCACCCCGTTCCGCCGCTCGGTGGCGTCCCGCCGGTGCGAGCTCTGCCGGTGCGGTGACGGGTGGTGGTGGGCGACGACCGACGCCACGAACGCCAAGTCCCAGCCCGCGGCGGCCAGGTCGTAGGACAGCAGCTTCTCCTCGCCGACGAAGAACAGCAGCGGGCTGAACCCGCCCACCGCCGCGAACGCCTCCCGGCGCACCACCGCCGAGCAGGCCGTGAACCCGAGCAGCGCCGGGCCGGGCACCGGGTGCGCGCCGCGCAGCGGGCTGCGCGCCATCTCGGCGACCACCGGGTCCGGCCGCTCTTCCGGGCCCACCAGGGTCGTGGCCGCCACCAGCGCCAGGTGCGGGTGCGCGTCGAGCACGTCCTCGGCGGTGGCCAGCGCGCCCGGCGCCCACCACGAGTCGTCGTCGCTGAACGCCACGTACGTCGTGTCCGCGTGCCGCACGCCGAAGTTCCGCGCCACCGCGCCCAGGTTGCGCGGCGAGGTCAGCACCCGGACGTCCGGGAACTCGCGGTGCACCGCGGGGGCCAGCGGCACCGCGGATCCGTTGTCCACCACGACGACCGGGGTGCGCGGGTGGGACCGCGCGTGCGCGCCGAGCGTGCGCAGCAGTTCCCGCTCCCGGTCCCGGGTGGCGATCACGATCGTCGTGTCCGTCGCGGTGCTCATCGGAGCGACCTCCGCCGCCGCGGCGGTGCGAGGGGAGCGGCACCGCGGCGCAGCGCGGCGGTGACGGCCCCGGTCAGCCCGGCCATCCGGTGCTCGTCGATCCGGTCGAAGGCGTACGAGCGGTCGCCGTAGAGGTCGAGCGTGGCGATCACCTCGTCGCCGAGCAGCAGCGGCGCGCACAGGAAGCTGTGCACGTGCAGGGTGCGCGCGCACAGCGCGAAATCCGGCCAGTGCGTGCGGATCTCGGTGGTGTTGGCGCGGGCGGTGCGGCCCCGCGCCGCCTCGACGCACGGCCCGCTGCCGAGCAGGAACTGCACCAGGTCCAGCTGGCGCGCCCGCCGATCGGTGCAGCACCGCAGGTCCGGCTCCCCGCCGGTCACGACCACGACCCCGGCGCTGGCCGCCTCGGGCGCGGCGGCGCGCAGCAGCGCCGAGCAGTCTCCGACGGCCGCCACCGCTCAGCTCCCGGCGCTCGGCGCGGGCACCGCCGGGGCGGCGGCCCGCAGCTCGGCCAGCACGGCGGTGATCCCCGCGCGCCGCGCACCGGTGGCGAGCTCGCCCGCGCGCCGCGCACCCCGCGCGGAGGTGCACCACGCCCACCGCGCGTCGAGCACGCCACTGCCGGCGAGCACCTCCTCGGCAGCGGCCACCGCGGGCCATCCCCAGGCGGTCGCCTGCGCCGCCACCTTCCCGCCGCCGCGCACCGGATCGACCGCCAACGCGGGCACCCCGGCGCCGAGCGCGAACACCAGGCCGTGCAACCGGGTCGTGACCACCACGTCGGTGCGCGCCACGAGCGCCGCGAACCGCTCCGGAGTCCCGCAGTGGTGCCACGAACCCGGATCCAGCCGGGTGTCCAGCTCGACCGGCGCGCACGCGACCCCGGCCACCCAGGACCGCAGCACCCGGTGCACGTCCTCGTGCCGACCGCGCCCGCCGTACTCCGGTTGGCCACCGGCGAGCACGATCCCCGCCACCGGGACCTCGGCACGCCCCACCTCCGCGGCCAGGTCGACCGCGGGCGCGCTGCCGGGCGCATCGCGCGGCAGCACCCGGTGGAAGCCGGTCACGGCGGGATCCGACCAGTCCAGCACGGACGCGCCCACCGCGATGCGCCGGGCGCGCGGGAACAGCCGGTGCACCTCGCGCACCTGCGCGCCGTGCAGCGGTCCGCACGCGAACACCACGACGTCGTAGTCCCGCCGCGCCGCCTCCGGCACGGTCAGCTCCCCGGGCCGGAAACCGGGGCTCCAGGCGACGTCGCAGCGGAACCCGGCCGAGGCGGCGGCACCGGCCACCGCCTCGGCGGCGGCGACATCACCCGCCGTCGCCTCCCCGTGCAGGAAGCTCGCCCAGCCGAGGACCAGGACCCGCATGCGCACTCCCTCCGGTTCGACCCCCACGTCGGCCTACCCGGTCGCGGGCGGCGCTACCCCCGGGTTTCGTCGCGGCGTGCGCGGGGGTACTCGGCTCATCAGGTCCGGGCTCATCGGGTCCGGGCTCACCCGGCCGGGGCTCACTGGGCTGGGGCTCACTGGGCTGGGGCTCACTGGGCTGGGGCTCACTGGCCCGGGGGCCAACCGGGTCGAGGACTCATCGGGCTCGGCGCACCGGCTCGGCGCGCACCGGGCCGGGAGCGAACCGGACCGGGATCGACCGGCCCGGGGAGGGGGAACCGTTGTCCCACAGGCACTTCCGCCGCGCGGTGGTCACCGGCGGCGCAGGATTCCTCGGCGCGCACCTGTGCCGATCGCTGGTGGAGACCGGCACCGACGTGCTGTGCGTGGACGACTTCAGCACCGGCGACCCGCGCAACGTCGCCGACCTCGCCGGATCCGACCGGTTCCGGGCGGTGCGCCACGACGTCACCGAGCCGCTGGAGATCCCCGGCCCGGTGGACCTGGTGGCGCACCTGGCCTCGCTCGCCTCACCGGAGCACTACCAGCGGCTCCCGGTCGAGACCATCCTCGTCGGCGGCAGCGGGTGCCGGAACGCGCTGGAACTGGCGGCGGCGAAGGGAGCGCGCTTCGTGCTCACCTCCACCAGCGAGGTCTACGGCGACCCGCGCGAGCACCCGCAGCGGGAGAGCTACTGGGGCAACGTCAACCCGATCGGCCCGCGCGCGGTGTACGACGAGGGCAAGCGCTACGCCGAGGCGTTGACGCTCGCGTTCGCGCGGCAGCGCGGCGTGGACGCCGGGATCGTGCGCCTGTTCAACACCTACGGGCCGGGCATGGCCGAGGACGACGGGCGCATGGTGCCGTCGTTCATCCGCAGCGCCCTGCGCGGCGATCCGCTGGTGGTCCTCGGTTCCGGCGAGCAGACCCGATCGCTGTGCTGGGTCGGCGACACCGTGCGCGGCATCCTCGACCTCGCGCGCCACGGCGGCACCGGCCCGATCAACATCGGCAACCCGGACGAGCGGACCGTCCTCGACGTCGCCGAGCTCGTCCGCGAGCTCACCGGAACCCGCTCGGCGATCGAGCACCGCACCGCCGCCACCGACGACCCGGCGCGCCGCTGCCCGGACATCGCACTGGCCGCGACGCTGCTGGGCTGGACCCCGCGCGTCGAGCTGCGCACCGGCCTGCGGTGGGCCGTCGACGGGCTCGCCGCGGAGTGGGGGCTGCCGCTGCCCGCCGCCGGCCGCAGCGCGGTCGGCCGGTGACGCGGCCGTCGACGGGACCGCCCGGTGACCGGGTGCGGCCGGCCGGTTTGGCCGCGCCCCGGCGGGGAAACCCCGCGCGGCGGACGGTTCCACGACCACGACCGGAGGAAGTTCGGCGATGGTGAGCTGGCAGAGCAGGCTGACGATCGGCAAGTACCGGCTGACCCGGCGCAAGCGCGTGTTCGCCGACCCGGCACTGCTGCGCCGCAGCGCCGAGAGCCACGAATCCGAGCACGCCCAGCTGCCCGCGTCGTTCCGCGACCGGTTCGAGGTCACCGAGCTCGACGTGGACGGCCACTCCTGCTGCACGATCGCCCCGCCGGAACCGCGCAGCCCGCGGCACGTGCTGTACCTGCACGGCGGCGCCTACGTGCACCAGATCGAGGGCGCCCACTGGGACTTCATCGATCGCCTGATCGCCCGCACCGGCGCGACGGTGTCGGTGCCGATCTACCCGCTCGCACCGGCGTACCGGTACTCGGAGACCCTGCCGATGGTGTGGTCGTCGTTCCAGCGCACCACCGCCACCGCCGCGCCGGAGGACCAGGTGGTGATGGGTGATTCGGCAGGCGGCGCGCTGAGCCTGCACCTCGCGCGGCGCTGCGCCGAGCTCGGTCTCCCCCAACCCGGTCGCCTCGTGCTCATCTCGCCGTGGCTGGACATCGCGGTGAGCCACCCGTCGATGCCCGCGCTCGACCGGCAGGACCCGTACCTGGCCATCGCCGGGCTGCGCGAGGCCGGGCTGCTCTACGCGGGAGATCTCGACCCGCACGACCCGCGGGTGAGCCCGCTGTACGGGCGGCTCCGCGGTCTGGCGCCGATGCGGGTGCTCAGCGGCACCCGGGACGTGCTGCTGTCCGACGCGCGGCGGCTGGACTCCCTCGCTCGCGCGAACGGCGCCGCGATCGACTACGAGGAGTACGAGGGCATGTTCCACGGCTGGATCCTGCAACGGCTTCCGGAGGCCCGGCACGCCCTCGACCGGACCGTGGACTTCCTGCGCGACGGGGCGGCGAACTCCCGCTGAGCCCGGCCTCGCGCCTGGCCGGGCCGCCACGCCGCGGATCCGGAACGCGGTATTTCCGCTCTGTGCGGGGAAAAACGGCGGCGCCGGGCCGGAGGCCGCGGTTTGGGAGAGCCGCTTCGCTGGGTAGCGATGTGGTGCGGGTCCTTCGACTTCTGGAGGAACGCGGCAGGAATCCTTCCGAAGTCCCGGAGGTCCGATCGTGCGCGTCCTCGGCATCAACGCGGTCTTCCACGACCCGTCCGCCGCGCTCGTGGTGGACGGGGAAGTCGTGGCGGCGGCGGAGGAGGAGCGCTTCTCCCGCCGCAAGCACGGGAAGGAACCGGTGCCGTTCGCGGCCTGGGAACAGCCGGTGCGGGCCGCCGCCTGGTGCTTGCGGCACGCGGGCCTCGAACCCGGTGAGCTCGACGCGGTCGCGTGCTCCTACGACCCGTCGCTGGTCGACCGGGACGCGCCGGACACCTACCCGGCCTGGGAATGGCTGCGCACGACCTACGCCGAGCACGCGCCCCGGTTCCTCGCGACGGCGCTGCCCGGGCTGCCGCCCGAGCGGGTGCGGTTCGTGCCGCACCACGTGGCGCACGCCGCGTCCGCCGGACTCGCCGCGCCGTGGCCGGACTGCGCGGTGCTCACCGTCGACGGCAGGGGCGAGAGCACGTCGATGCTCGCCGGGCACTACCGCGGCGGTCGGCTGGAAGTGCTGGCGCAGCAACGACTTCCGCACTCGCTCGGCCTGATGTACGAGGACCTGACCGAACACCTCGGGTTCCGCCGCTCCAGCGACGAGTACAAGGTGATGGCGCTGGCCGCCTACGCCGAACCCGAGTTCCTCCCCGAACTCACCGAGCGGATCCGTTGCGGCGGCGGAGGTTTCGAGGTCGACCCCGTCGACTGGAACCACTGGGCGCCGCGCCGCGCACCGGGGGCCGAACTGTCCGAAGTGCACGCGAAGCTCGCCGCCAGCGCGCAGGCCCGCGTCGAGGAGGTGCTGCTGGACCTGGCGAACTGGCTGGGGGAGCGGACCGGTGCCGACGCCCTCGCGCTCGCCGGCGGGGTGGCGCTGAACTGCGTGGCGAACACCCGGATCGCCGCCGACGGACCGTTCGAGCACGTGTGGGTGCAGCCCGCCGCCGGGGACGCGGGCACCGCGCTCGGCGCCGCGCTGCACGTCGCCGCCGAACGCGGACCGGTCGCGCCGATGGGCGGCGCCGACCTCGGCCGCGGCTTCACCGACGCCGAACTGCAGACCTGCCTGGAGGCGGCGCGGCTGCCGTACGAGAAGCCCGACGACGTCGGGGCCGAAGTCGCCGCCGCGGTGGCGCGCAACGAGGTCGTCGCCTGGTTCCAGGGGCGGTCGGAGTTCGGGCCGCGCGCGCTGGGCCACCGCTCGCTGCTGGCGCACCCGGGCCACGCGGACAACCTCGAACGGCTCAACGAGATCAAGGGGCGCGAGCAGTTCCGGCCGGTCGCCCCGATGGTCCGGGCCGAACGGGCCGGGGAGCTGTTCGCCCGCGGGCCGATCCCCAGCCCGCACATGCTGTTCGTGCACGACGTCGTCGAGCGCTGGCGGGATCGCATCCCGGCCGTGGTGCACGTGGACGGCACCGCGCGGATCCAGACCGTCGACGGCGACCGGGAACCGCTGCTCGCGCGGATGCTGAGCGCGTTCGAGGCCGAGACCGGGCTGCCGGTGGTGGTCAACACCAGCTTCAACACGGCGGGCCGCCCGATGGTGGACGGCCCGGTGGACGCGCTGGAGTGCTTCGGTTCCTCGCCGATCGACGTGCTCGCGCTCGGCCCGTTCGTGGTGCACCGCGGGAGGTGGGCGCGATGAGCGAGGCGGTGTACTCCGTGGTCGTCCCCACCGTGGGGCGGCCGAGCCTGCGCACCCTGCTGCACGCGTTGGAAGCCGCCGACGGCGTCCCACCGCGGGAGATCGTCGTCGTCGACGACCGCGCGAACCCCGCGCCACCGCTGGCGCAGGGCGTGGGTGCCACCCCGCTGCGGGTCGTCCGCACCGGCGGCCGGGGGCCGGCCGGGGCCCGCAACGCGGGATGGCGGGCGACCGGCACCGAATGGGTGGTGTTCCTGGACGACGACGTCGTGCCGGACGAGGACTGGAAGCGGCGGTTGCAGCACGACCTCGCCGCGCTGCCCCCGGAGGTCGCGGCCTCGCAGGCGCGCATCGAGGTCCCGCTCCCGCGGGACCGGCGGCCGACGGACTGGGAGCGCAACGTCGCGGGGCTCGCCGGGGCGTGGTGGATCACCGCGGACATGGCCTACCGCCGGGACGCGCTGGTGCGCTCCGGCGGATTCGACGAGGACTTCCCGCGCGCCTACCGGGAGGACGCCGATCTGGCGCTGCGGGTGCGCGCCACCGGCAGGCGGCTGGTCGCCGGGAGCCGCATCACCCGCCACCCGGTCCCGCCCGCCGGGTTCACCGCCAGCGTGCGGGCGCAGCGCGGCAACGCCGACGACGTGCTGATGCGGCGCAAGCACGGGCGCGGCTGGCGCACCAGGATCGGTGAAGGACCCGGCAGGTTGCCCGCGCACCTGCTGACCACGGGCGCCGCGGTGCTGGCGCTGCTCACCGCCAAGCACCCGCTGCCGAGCCGCACCGCCGCCGCCGTCTGGGCGCTGGCGACCGCCGAGTTCGCGCTGCGGCGCATCCTCCCCGGGCCGCGCACCGCGGCGGAGATCACCCGCATGGTGGTGACGAGCGCGCTGATCCCGCCGGTCGCGGTCCGGCACCGCGTCCGCGGCGAGCTGGCGCGGTCGCGTCCCCGGCGGAGCACGCCCGCCGCGGTGCTGTTCGACCGCGACGACACCCTCATCCGGGACGTGCCGTACAACGGCGAACCCGCGCTGGTCGAACCGGTGGCCGGGGCGGAGGCGGCGCTGCGGCGGCTGCGCGAGCGGGGGCTGCGGATCGGCGTGATCAGCAACCAGTCCGGCATCGCCCGGGGCCTGCTGGACGAGGCGCAGGTCGCCGCCGTCAACGACGCGGTGGAGCGGCGCCTCGGCCCGTTCGGCACCTGGCAGGTGTGCCCGCACGACGACGCGGCGCGCTGCGCCTGCCGCAAACCGGAGCCGGGCATGGTCGAAGAAGCCGCCGCGGCGATCGACGTGGCGCCCGCGGACTGCGTCGTCGTCGGTGACACGGGAGCCGACGTGGAAGCGGCGCTCGCCGCCGGGGCCCGCGCCATCCTGGTGCCGACCGCGCGCACCCTGCCCGCCGAGATCCGCTCCGCCCACCGGCGCGCCGAGGTCGCCGCCACCCTCGGCGAGGCCGTGGACCGGCTCCTGGGGGCCGCGCGATGAGCGCCCCCGTCCTGCTCGTGCGCTCCGACAACGTCGGTGACGTGCTGCTGGCCGGACCCGCGGTGCGGGCCGTGGCCGCGCACGAACGGGAGGTCGTGCTGCTCGCCGGGCCGCGCGGCCGGGCCGGCGCCGAACTGCTGCCCGGCGTGGACCGGGTGGTCGAGTGGTGCGTCCCGTGGATCGACCCGGAGCCCGGCGCGGTCGACCCGGCGCAGGTGCGGCGGTTCGTCGAGCTGATCGGTTCCATCGGTCCGCGCGCCGCGCTCGTGTTCACCTCCTTCCACCAGTCGGCGCTGCCGCTGGCGCTGCTGCTGCGGATGGCGGGCGTCGGCTGGATCGGCGCGATCAGCGAGGACTACCCGGGTTCGCTGCTGGACCTGCGCCACCGCGTCGAGGGCGATCCGCCGGAGTCCGAGCGGGCCCTGTCGCTGGCGCGGGCCGCCGGGTACGCGCCGCCGCCCGGCGACGACGGCGGGCTCGCGGTGCGGCGGCCGCTGCCAGACGTGTCCGGGCTGGTGGGCGAACCGGGCTACGTCGTGCTGCACCCCGGCGCGACCGCGCCCGCGCGGCAGTGGCCCACCGAGCACTGCGCCGCCGCCGTGCGCGCGCTGGCCGCCGCCGGGCACCGGGTCGTGGTGACCGGGGCGCCGCAGGAGAAGGCCCGCACCGCGCTGGTGGCGGGCGAGGACGGGCTGGACCTGGGCGGTCGCACCGACCTCGCCGGGCTGGGCGCGGTGCTGGACGGCGCCGACGTCGTCGTCGCGCCCAACACCGGGCCCGCGCACCTGGCGGCCGCGGTCGGCACGCCGGTGGTGTCCCTGTTCGCGCCCGTGGTGCCCGCCGAGCGCTGGGCGCCGCACGGGGTGCCGGTGGAGCTGCTCGGCGACCAGGGCGCGCCGTGCCGCGGCACCCGGGCCCGGGACTGCCCGGTGCCCGGGCACCCCTGCCTGTCCGGGGTCGGCCCCGACGAGGTGCTGCGGGCTGTGGAGCGGTTGCGGGGGGCGGTGCGGTGCGAATCCTGATCTGGCACGTGCACGGCGCGTGGACCACGTCGTTCGTGCAGGGCGACCACACCTACCTGGTGCCGGTGACGCCGCGGCGGGACGCCGACGGCCGCGGCCGCGCGCGGACCTACCGGTGGCCGGAGCGGGCCGTCGAGGTCGCCCCGGAGCAGCTGCGCACCGCCGAGGTCGACGTGGTGGTGCTGCAACGGCCCCGCGACCTGGAGCTCACCGAGCGGTGGCTCGGGCGCAAGCCCGGCGTGGACGTCCCGGCGGTGTACGTGGAGCACGACACCCCGCGCGGCGCCCCCGTCGACTCCGCGCACCCGGTGGCCGGGCGCGCGGACATCCCGCTCGTGCACGTCACCCACTTCAACTCGGTGTTCTGGAACAACGGCCGCGCACCCACCACCGTCATCGAGCACGGCGTCGTCGACCCCGGACCCCGCTACACCGGCGAGGAACCGCGGGCGGGCGTCGTCGTCAACGACCCGGTGCGGCGGGCCCGGATCACCGGGGCCGACCTGCTGCCGCGGTTCGCGGCGGCCGCACCGCTCGACGTGTTCGGCATGCGCGTCACCGAGCTCCCCGGACACCTGGGCCTGGACCCGGAGCGCGTGCGCGCGCACGAGGACCCGCCGCAGCGGGAGATGCACCGCGCGCTGGCCCGCCGCCGCCTCTACCTGCACCCGTACCGGTGGACGTCGCTCGGGCTGGCGCTGGTCGAAGCGATGCACCTCGGCATGCCGGTCGTCGCGCTGGCCACCACCGAGGCGGTCGAGGCGGTCCCGGCCGACGCCGGGGTGCTGTCCACCGATCCGGGGGCGCTCGTGGTCGCGGTGCGGGCGTTGCTCGCGGACGCGGACCTGGCGCGCGAGATGGGCGGGGCCGCCCGCCGCGCGGCGCTCCGCCGCTACCCGCTCAGCCGGTTCCTGGCCGACTGGGACGTGCTCCTCAAGGAGGTGACGGCATGAGGTTCGACCTGGTCTCCGAGCACGCGAGCCCGCTGGCCGCGCTCGGCGGCGCCGACGCGGGCGGGCAGAACGTGCAGGTGGCGGCGCTCGCCGCGGAACTGGGGCGCCGCGGCCACGAGGTCGTGGTGCACACCAGGCGGGACTCCCCGGAGCTGCCGCCGAACGTGCGCGCCGCCGCCGGGGTGACCGTCGCGCACGTGGACGCCGGCCCGCCCCGCCCGCTGCCGAAGGACGAACTCCTGCCGCACATGGCCGAGTTCGGCGACCGTCTCGCCGCCCGCTGGGCGGTGCGGCCACCGGACCTGGTGCACGCGCACTTCTGGATGAGCGGGGTGGCGGCGCACCGCGGTGCCGCCGGGCTCGACGTCCCGGTGCTGCAGACCTTCCACGCGCTGGGCCGGGTCAAGCGCGCCCACCAGGGTGCCGAGGACACCAGCCCCCCGGAGCGGGAGGCCGTCGAGGCCCGGCTCGCCCGGGACGCGGACCTGGTGCTGGCGACCTGCTCGGACGAGGTCCGCGAGCTGGTGGCGATGGGCGCACCGCGGCACCGCCTGCGGGTGGTGCCCTGCGGCATCGACCTGGACGTGTTCGCCCCCGGCCCGCGGCCGGAGCGCGGCGGACGCCCCCGCGTCCTCAGCATCGGCCGCCTGGTGGAGCGCAAGGGCGTGGACACCGCGATCCGCGCGCTCGCCGAGATCCCCGACGCCGAGCTCGTCGTCGTCGGCGGGCCGGGCGCCGCCGAGTGGGACGCCGACCCGGAGGTGGCGCGGCTGCGCGACGTCGCCGCGCGGCACGGGGTGCGCGACCGGGTCCGCTTCGCCGGTCAGGTGCCGCACGACGAGACGCCGGACTGGTACCGCTCGGCGGACGTGGTGGTGAGCGTCCCCTGGTACGAGCCGTTCGGGACGGTGCCGCTGGAGGCGATGGCCTGCGGCACGCCGATCGTGGTCACCTCGGTCGGCGGGCACCTGGACACCGTGGTGCAGGACGGCACCGGCCTGTTCGTCCCACCGCGCGACCACCACGGGCTGGCGCGCGAGCTGCGGTCCCTGCTCGCCGACCGGGGTCGCCGGGACCGGCTCGGCGCGGCCGGTGCGGCGCGGGTCCGGGAACGCTACGGCTGGGCGGGCCTCGCCGACGAGGTGGAGACCGCCTATCGGGGAGCGGTGCGCCGCCGGACGCCGCTGCCCGCGCGGACGGGAGGCGCGCGATGATCGAACGGCACTTCGCGGACCTGGCCGACGCCGCTGCGCGCACCAGCGCCTCGGCGGCCACGATCGAGCAGTGGGGGCGGCGGCTCGCCGACGTCCTCGGCTCCGGCGGCAGGCTGCTCGCCTGCGGGAACGGGGGCAGCGCCGCCGAGGCCCAGCACCTCACCGGCGAGTTCGTGGGCCGGTTCCTGCACGACCGCAGGCCGTACTCGGCGATCTCGCTGCACGCCGAGACCTCCGCGCTCACCGCCGTGCTCAACGACTACGGCGAGCAGGAGATGTTCGCCCGCGGGGTCCGGGCGCACGGCCGCCGCGGTGACGTGCTCATCGCGCTGTCCACCAGCGGCCGCAGCCAGAACGTGCTGGCCGCGGTCAAGAGCGCGCACGAGATCGGCATGACCACCTGGGCGTTGACCGGGCCCGCGCCGAACACGCTCGCCGCGATCTGCGACGGGGCCGTGGCGGTGGAGTCGCCGAGCACCGCCACCGTGCAGGAGCTGCACCTGGCCCTGGTCCACGCGCTGTGCTCGGTGTTCGACGAGGTGACCGGGGTGACCGCGGGAGGAGGGCGTTGACCGTGCGGCGAGGACCTCTGGTGGTGGTCGGCGACGTGCTGCTGGACGTCGACGTGCACGGCAGCGCTCGGCGCACCTGCCCGGACGCGTCCGCGCCGGTCGTCGACGTGGCGAGCCGCGAGCGGCGTCCGGGCGGTGCCGGGCTGGCGGCCTCGATCGCCGCCCGCGCGAACGCGGAGGTCGTGCTGGTCACCGGCGTCGGCGGGCAGGCGGGTGCGGACGTGGTGCGGCTGCTGGGGGACCGGGTGCGGCTGGCCGGTCTGCCGTTCTCCGGGGAGACCCCGGGCAAGACCCGCATCCGCTCCGGCGGGCGGACGTTGCTGCGCGCCGATTCCGGCGACGGGCGGGTCCTGGACGGGCCGCTGGACCCGGAGCTGCCGGGGCTGCTCCGCTCCGCGGGCGCGGTGCTGGTCTCCGACTACGGGCGCGGTGCCACCGCGAACCCGTTCCTGCGGCGGGCGCTGCGGCAGCTGCCCGCGGACGTCCCGCTGGTGTGGGACCCGCACCCGCGCGGTGGCGTGCCGGTCGGCCGCGCCGACCTCGTCGTACCGGACCTTGCCGAGGCCGTCGCGTTCACCGGCGGGTCCGATGTGGACGATCCCGCGCTGCTCGCCCGCGCCCTGCTGCGGCGGTGGGGGTGCGGCGGGGTCGCGGTCACGCTCGGCGCCGCCGGAGCGGTGGTGGTGCCGCAGGCGGTCACCGGCCGGATCCCGGTGCAGCCGGCCCCGCCCGGCGCGGACGCGTGCGGCTCGGGGGACTGCTTCGCGGTGATCACCGCGCTCGCCCTCGCCGACGGGGCCGATCCGGTGGAGGCGGTGACCGAGGGGGTGCGGCGGGCCGGCCGGTTCGTCGCCTCCGGCGGTGCCGCGCAGCTGTCGGAACCGGAACCGCGTCCCGGCAACGGCGGCACCGGCACCGCGTTCGAGGTGGCGGAGCGGGTGCGGCGCGACGGCGGGCGGCTCGTCGTCACCGGCGGCTGCTTCGACCTGCTGCACCCGGGGCACGTGCGGCTGCTGGAACGCGCGCGGGAGCTCGGCGACGCGCTGGTGGTCTGCCTCAACTCGGACGACTCGGTGCGGCGGATCAAAGGGGCGCACCGCCCGCTGGTCGGCCACGCCGACCGCAAACGGCTGCTGGAGGCGCTCGAATCGGTCACCGCGGTCGTCGTGTTCGACGAGAGCTCGCCGTGCGCGCTGCTGGAACGGCTGCGGCCCGACGTGTGGGTCAAGGGCGACGACTACGACGTGGCGACGCTGCCCGAAGCCGAGGTGGTGCACCGCCACGGCGGGCGCACGGTCCTGGTGCCGCAGATCGCCGGGTATTCGACGAGCCGGCTGCTGACCTCGCTGCGGTCGGCCGGGTGAACGACGGGAGGAGTATCGATGGAACCGGTGGGGAACGTGCTCATCACCGGTGGGGCGTCCGGCTTGGGCGCCGCCACCGCGCAGGAGGTCCGCGACCAGGGCGGCACGCCGCTCGTGCTCGACCGCGTCGAGCCGGAGCTGGACGTCCCGCACGTCCGGGCCGACCTCGCCGACCGGGCGGCGACCGAGCGGGCCGTGCACCGGCTGGTGGAACTCGCCGGGGGCCGCCTGGACGGGGTGTTCACCGCCGCGGGCATCGACTCGTGCGGCGCGCTGGACGCGGTGCCCGCCGCGGAGTGGGAGCGCGTCGTCCAGGTCAACCTGCTGGGCACGGTCGCGGTGGTGCGCTGCGCGCTGCCGCACCTGAAGGAGAGCGCGGGCCGGGTGGTCACCTGCTCGTCGACGCTCGGGCTCAAGGCGGTGCCGGACGCGACGGCGTACTGCGCCTCGAAGTTCGGCGTTCTCGGGTTCTCGCGGGCGTTGGCCGCGGAGACCGCGGGCGCGGTCGGGGTCACCACGCTGGTGCCGGGCGGGATGCACACCTCGTTCTTCGACGGACGCGACGAGCAGTACAAGCCGCCGCCGGACGCGAAGCTTAACCGGCCGGAGGACGTGGCCCGCACCGTGCTGTTCGCGCTGCGCCAACCGGCCGGCTGCGAGGTGCGGGAGCTGGTGGTGTGCTCCTCGGAGGAGGGCTCGTGGCCGTGACGGGGACCGCGCTGGTGCTGCGCGCGCTGGGGCTCGGCGACCTGCTCACCGCCGCCCCCGCGCTGCGCGCGCTGCGCCGGGCCCACCCCGGCCACCACCTGGTGCTGGCCGCACCGCGCTGGCTGGCCGGGCTGGCGCACCGCACCGGAGCCGTCGACGAGGTGCACCCGACCGGTTCCCCGGAGGCGTTCAGCTGGGACCGGCCGCCGCCGGACCTCGCGGTGAACCTGCACGGCCGCGGGCCGGGGAGCATCGACGCGCTGCTGTCCAGCGGAGCCCGCCGGGTGCTGACCCACCGGCACCGCGCGCACCCGGAACTGGACGGCCCCCGCTGGCTGGACGAGCAGCACGAGGTGCACCGGTGGTGCCGGCTGCTGCGCCACGGCGGTGTGCCCGCCGACCCGGACGACCTGCTGCTACCGGTCCCCGGCGGGGCGCGGCGCGACGTCGTGCTCGTGCACCCCGGGGCCTCCCACGGCGCCCGCCGCTGGCCGCCGGAGCGGTTCGCGGCGGTCGCGGGCGAACTGGCCGGACGGGTGCCGGAAGTGCTGATCACCGGCAGCGGGGCGGAGCGGTCGCTGGCGCTGGAGGTCGCCCGCCGCGCCGGGCTCCCGGACTCCGCGGCCGTCGCCGGGCGGACCGACCTGCTCGAACTGGCCGCGCTGGTGGGCCGCGCCCGGCTCGTGGTGTGCGGCGACACCGGGATGGCGCACCTGGCCACCGCGTCCGGCACGCCCTCGGTGGTGCTGTTCGGCCCGGTCCCGCCGCGCCGCTGGGGCCCGCCCGAGCAGGGGCCGCACACGGCGCTGTGGGCCGGGACGACGGGGGACACGTTCGCGGAGCAGCCCGACCCCGGCCTGCTCCGGATCCCGGTGGGCGAGGTGCTGGCGGCCGCGGACGCGCGCCTGGCTCCCGCTCCCGTCGCGGAGGCCGGCCGATGAGCGCCCGCGTCCTGCTGGCGGGCGGCGGCGCGCCGGCCGCAGCCACCGCCGACGCCCTGACCGCCCTCGGCCACCACGTCACCGGCCCGTTCGACGCGGACCCGCCGCCGGACGGACCGGCACCGGACCTCGGAGTGGTGTGCGGCGCCCGGGCGGGCGTCGACGTGCTGCGGCGGCGCCTGCCGCGCGGCGCGGTCGTGCTGAACTGCTGCGCCCCGCCGTGGGAATCGACCGCCCGGCTGGCGTCCCGGCTGGGCCGGGCGGACCTGCTCGCCGTGAGCAACCCGCACCGCGCCGACGAGTCGGCCGCCGAGTTCCTGCACCCGGAGCTGGTGGTGCTCGGCGCCGCCACCGCGGCCGCGGCCGATGTGGCCGACGAGCTGTACCGGGGCGTGGCCGCGCCGCGGTTGCGCACCGACGCGGCCACCGCGGACCTGCTGCCGCAGGCGGTGGACGGGTACCTCGCGGTCCGGCGGGCCTTCACCGACGAGCTCACCGCGCTCTGCTCGGCGCTCGGCGCCGACATCGGCAGCGTCGCGGAGGCGTTGTCCTACGACGCCCGCACCGGCCGGGCGCCCTTGACGCCCGCGGTGGACGACGGCGCTGCGCTCGCCGAGCGCGCGTACCGCCGCCCGGCGAGCTGAGCGGGGCGGGAACCGTTGCGCGGCAAGCGGATCCTCGTCGTCGGCACCGGTTACGTCGGGCTGACCACCGGCGCGTGCCTGGCCTCGCTGGGGCACCGCGTGGTGTGCAGCGACGTGGACGCGGCGAAGGTCGAGCGGTCCTCCCGCGGGGAGATCGACCTGCTCGAACCCGGCCTGGCCGACCTGGTGCGCGACGGGGTCGCCGCGGGCCGGCTGGAGTTCGCCGTCGGTTCGGCGCGCGCGGCCGCCCGGTCCGAGGTGGTGTTCCTGTGCGTGCCCACCCCGATGGGCGCGGGCGGCGCCGCCGACCTGCGCGCGGTCGAGGCGGTGGTCGCGGAGATCGGCGACCGGGTGCCGCGCGGCGGGCTGCTGGTGGCGAAGTCGACGGTCCCGGTGGGCACCTCGGCGCGGCTGGCCCGGCTGCTCGGCCGGGACGACGTGGGGGTGGTCAGCAACCCCGAGTTCCTCCGCGAGGGGTCCGCGGTGCGCGACTTCCTGCACCCGGACCGGATCGTGATCGGCTCCGACGACCCGGCCGCCGTGGAGCGGGTCGCCGCGCTGTACGCGGCGGTGGACGCACCGGTGGTGCGCACCGGCGCCGCGAGCGCGGAACTCGTCAAGTACGCGGCGAACTGCTTCTTGGCGACGAGGCTGTCCTACGTGAACGCGCTCGCCGCCCGGTGCGAGCGCGCCGGCGCGGACATCGCCGACCTCACCGCGGCGATGGGGCGGGACCACCGCATCGGCCCGGAGTTCCTGCGCCCAGGGCCGGGATGGGGCGGGTCCTGCCTGCCGAAGGACGCGGCGGCGCTGCTGCGGGTCGCGGAGGCCGCCGGCACCGGTTTTCCCGCGCTGCGCGCGGCGATCGACTCCAACGCGCGGCAGCGGGCGCGCATGGTGCGCAAGGTGGCCGCCGCGTGCGGGTCCGGACCGGCGCGGTCGCTGCGGGGGGTGCGGCTGGGGCTGCTCGGGCTCACGTTCAAGGCGGGCACGAACGACCTGCGGGACTCGCCGGCCCTGGCGGTGGCGCGGGCGCTGGCCGCCGAGGGCGCCGACCTCACCGCCTGCGACCCGGCGCTGCGGCCCGGCTCGGCCGGGGTCGGCGCGGACGTGCGGCTGGTCGCCGACCCGTACCGGGCCGCGGCGGGCGCGGCGGGGCTGGTGCTGCTCACCGAATGGCCCGAGTTCCGCTCGCTCGACTGGCGGCGGCTCGCGGCATCGCTGGCGCGCCCGGTGGTCGTCGACACCCGGGACCACCTCGACCCGGCGGTGCTGCGGCGGGCGGGGCTGCGCTGGCGCGGGGTGGGGCGTCCGCCGGTGGACCCGGACTGAACGCGGGCCGCGTGGGTCCGGGCTGAGCGCGGGCCGCGCGGAGCCGGCTGAACGCGGGCCGGGCGGGTCTGGATTGAACGCGGGCCACGCGGAGCCGGCTGAACGCGGGCCGCGCGGAAGCCGGCTGAGGCGCACCGCAGTCGAACACGCCCCGTGCTCAATTCTCCCCGCCAACGTCCCGTTTCACCCTTTTGAGCAGGGAATTCGGGAGAGCGCGAACACAAATGGTGCCGATCTCGGGAGCCGCCTCGTCACGGTGGAGCGCGGTCCAGGTGCCTGCTCACCCCCGGTGACGTCGAGCCCCTGGCCGGAGTTGACCCCCGATCGGCCCGAGGACTGGATCGTGCGCTCTGCACTGACGACGATGTTCCAAGCGCTGCGCCACCGCAACTACCGCCGCTGGGCGACCGCCGACTTCGTGTCGGTCACCGGTGCGTGGATGCAGAACCTCGGCCTGAACTGGCTGGTGCTGACCAAGACCGGGTCGGCGAGCCTGCTCGGGCTGTCCCTGCTGTTCCAGGCCGTTCCGGCGCTGCTGCTGGGCCCGTGGGCAGGCACCGTCGCCGACCGCTGGCCCGCGCGCCGCGTCCTGGTGGTCACCCAGTCGCTGCACGTGCTGCTGGCGCTGGCGCTGGCGGGCGCGGCGATGTGGGACGCGCCGCTGGCGGTGATCTACGGCAGCGCCGTGCTCACCGGGCTGGTCACCGTGTTCGACGGTCCGGCGCTGGGGCGCTTCGGTTCCCAGCTGGTGCCGCGCGACACCTTGGGCAACGCGCTCGGCCTCGGCTCGATCCTGAGCTCCGGCGGCCGGATCCTCGGCATGAGCCTGGCGGGCGCGCTGGTAGCGTTCACGGGGGAACCGATGCTGTTCGTGCTCAACGCGGCGAGCTTCGCCGGGGTGATCGCGGTGATCTGCCTCGTGCGCGAGGACGAGATGTTCTCGCTCGCGGAGAGCCCGCCGGAGCGCAGCGGCGTCAAGGAGGGCGCCCGCTACGTGCTCGGCAGCGGACCGCTGCTGGTGCTGTTCGCGCTGACCTTCGTGCTCTCCAGCCTGGGCCGGAACTACCAGGTCACGATGGCGGCGATGAGCGAAGGACCGCTCGGCGCCGGGCCCGTCGGCTACAGCGTGCTGTCCGTGGTGTTCGCGGTGGGCACGGTCATCGGCGGTTTCCTGGCCGCCTCCCGGCAGGAGCTGACGCTGCGGCTGCTGCTGGTCATGGCGGTGGCGACGAGCGTGCTGCAGGCGGTGGCGGGTTCCGCGTCGAACCTGGTGGTGTTCGCGCTGGTGCTGCTGCCGATCGCGGCTGGCGCGGTGGTGATCGACACCGCGGCCAGCACCCGCATGCAGCTGGACTCCGCGGAGGAGATGCGCGGGCGCGTCCTCGCCGCCAAGGGCATGGTGACCGCGGCCTCCGGCGCCGTCGGCGGACCGGTGCTGGGCTGGCTGTCCGAGCACTCCGGGCCCGGGCGGGCGCTGGAGGTCGCCGGGCTGGCGACCGTCGCGGCCACCGCCCTGGCCTGGTCCCGGTTCGCGAAGATGCGCGAGCGCCGCGAGCTGCCCGCCCACGTCAAGTGGGTGCGGCTGGCGGACGTGCGCACCGAGGACCCCGCCCCCGGGCGCACCCCCGAACCGGCGGCGGGCACCGGTCCGCCCCGCGGGCCCCGGAACCAGCGGCCGGTGCACCGGCGCATCGCGGGTGGCCTACGGGCGGGCGGCCGACGGGCGCGGACCGGCTCCGCGGAACCGGCGGTCCCGGCGGCCGCCGAGCGCTGAGGCTCACCACAGCAGCAGATCCAGCGCCCTGGTCACGAAGAACCCCGCCATGAGCAGCACCACCAGCAGGATGACGGCCCACCACACCCACTTCGCGGGCCGGGCCGTCGCCTTCTCGGTGTGCGCGACTCCGCGGGTGGCCTCCCCGGATTCCGGCGGGGTCTCCCCGGCGGGCACGCCGCCACCCGGTTCCAGACCGGGCGTGCGGTCCGGGTCGGGATCCGGCGGTGGGGTGGTCTCGTCGTGCGGCATCCTCTCCGGCTAGCCGCGCGGCGCGGACGCGAAACGGTGCGCGGTCAACCCGGCCGGACGGTGCGCTTGTCGCGGACCCGCCCGCGCAGGTCGTGGATGACGACTTCGCCGCCCTCGTAGCGCAGTTCCAGGCAGGCGTCCTCGACGGCGTCGGCCTGGCACGGGACGTGGCGTTCGGCGGCGCCGGCTCCGACGACCTTCCAGCCGTCGCGTTCGGCGGGGACGACGTGCAGCACGCTCATGTGATCCTCTCGTCGTGGTCGCCCCCGAGGCCTAGCCGCCCGCACCGGACGCCAAACCCCCGATCACTGGCGCGACCCCACCCCGGTCGCGAGCTCCCGCCACCGGCCGCCCGGGGCGCGGGCGGCCAGTTGCGGAGTCGCCGTGCCGGTGCCGCGCCGCAGGCCGTCCAGCATCTCCAGCACCGCTTCGAGACCGGAGCGGGACGGGCACCACCCCAACTCCTCCCGGGCGCGGGAGACGTCCATCAGCGGCAGCCGCAGCACCGCGTCGAACAGGTCCGGCGAGGCGGGGACCAGGTGCAGCCGCCAGGCCGCGGCGAGCGCCGCCCGCACCGCTCGCGCCGGGATCCGCACCGGGCGCGTGCCGAAGTGCTCCGCCAGCAGCCGCGGGTCCACCACCGGGTCGGCCGCGACGTTGAACGCGCCGCGGACCGGGTTCCGCACCGCCGCGCGGAACGCCTCGGCGAGGTCCGCGCTGTGCACCGCCTGGAAGCGGAGGCCCGGGACGTCCGGGAAGGCGGGGAACGCGGCGGGGCGGACCAGCCGGCCCGGCACCAGCGGGCCGCCGAACAACCGCCGCTGCTCGGCCGCGGCCCCCGCCTTGAACACGAAACCGGGCCGGAACCGCACGATCCGGGTGTCGCCGCCGCGGTGCTCGAACGCGTCCAGGCAGCGCTCCAGGTACGCCTTCTCCCTGGTGTAGGCCGCACCCGGCCAGCCGTCGGTGGGCCAGTCCTCGTCGACGGTGCGGCCCGGACCGGGGGAGTAGGCGCCCACCGAAGAGGCGTACAGCAGCGCGGGCACCCGCTCCGCCGCGACGGCCTCGAACAACCGCAACCGGCCCAGCACGTTGTTGCGCCACGTCGTGACCGGGTCGTGCGTCGGCTGGAAGATCCACGCCAGGTCGATCACCGCATCGGCGTGGCGCACCCGGCGAGCCAGGTCGTCGCGGGTGATGTCGCACCGCGCGAAGTCCACCCCCGGCAGCCCCCGCGCGGGGACGCGGCGCGCGAGCCCGGTGATCCGGCCGACGCCCGGGTCGGCGGCGAGGGCCGCGACGACGCTCGTGCCGATGTTGCCGGTGGCGCCGACGACGACCACGTGCGGGCCGTCGCGGCGGGGTGACGTGCTCATCGTGGTCTCCACGGTCGTCGATTCCGGTCCCGTCCCGCGTACCCGGCACCCGCCGGGCACATGCGCCCCGGTTTGCGACGGTGGTCCGCGGGGCAAGCCGGGAGCAGGACGCGGCCGCGGCGAGACGGGAGGCCGGCCATGGACGCCGATCCGACCGGCGGGCAGGACTGCACGATCACCTTCGTGGGCACGGCGACGGTGCTGCTGCGCCTCGGCGAGTTCGCCTTGCTCAGCGACCCGAACTTCGTGCGCCGGGGGCAGTGGGTGCACATCGGGCACGGGCTGCTCACGCGGCGGCGCACCGAACCGGCGATGACGATCGACGAATTGCCCCCGCTGGACGGGCTCGTGCTGTCCCACCTGCACGGCGACCACTTCGACCGGGTCGCCGCGCGCGAGCTGCCCCGCGACCTGCCGATCTTCACCACCCACCACGCGGCGCGACGGCTCGGCCGGACCGGGTTCACCGAACCGGTGCCGCTGCCGCGCTGGGGGCGGGAGACGATGACCAAGGGCGGTGCGCGGCTGACCATCACCTCCTTGCCCGGCAAGCACGCGCGGGGCGTGCTGAGCGCCGTGGTGCCCCCGGTGATGGGCACCCTGGTGGACTACGAGCCGCCGGTGGGGCGCGGGCTCCGGCTCTACCTGACCGGCGACACCCTCGTGCACGACGACCTCGCCGCGATCGGGGAGCGGTTCCCCGGGATCGACGTGGCGCTGGTGCACCTCGGCGGAACCCGGGTGCTCGGGCAGCTGCTCACCATGGACGGGCCGGAAGGGGCCGACCTGCTGGAGCTGCTGCGCCCGAGCAAGGCCGTTCCCATCCACTACGACGACTACGGGCTGTTCAAGTCGCCGCTGTCGGAGTTCGAGCGCGAGGTCCGCCGCCGCGGCATCGCCGGCGTCGAGCACGTGGTGCGCGGGGACTCGCTCGCCCTGTTCGCCCCGGGCGAGGAACCGGGTCCCACCGCCGATCCGGCGCGGGTGACCGTGCGGCGGCGCGCACCGCTCGGCGGGCGGTGACGGGGTGGGACGCGTTCCAGGTGTCGATCCCGCGGCCGCGGGTACGCGGTGGGTCGGCCCGCGGTGACGACAGGGGGCGCAGCCGGATGAACGAATCTCGGACCTCGATCCCCGGCGTGACGATGGGCGTGGAGGAGGAGTTCCTGCTGCTCGACGCCCGTTCGGCGCGCCCGGTTCCGCGCGCGGGCGACGTGCTCGCGGACGAGGCCGCCCTGCCGGGCCGCGCCGAGGGCGCCACGTTCCAGCCGGAGCTGCACCGCAGCCAGGTGGAGGCCGCGACCGGCCGGTGCACCACCGCGGACGCGCTGCGCGCCCAGCTGGTGGACGACCGCCGCCGCCTGGCCACCGCGGCGGCCGGGCGGGACGCGATGCTGGTGTCCGCCGGTACGCCGGTGCTGGACGGCCCGCCGCCCGGGATCACCGATGAGGCCCGCTTCGCCCGCATCGCGGACGCCTACGCGAGCGTGATGACCGAGTACCAGGCGTGCGGGTGCCACGTGCACGTGGCGGTCCCGGACGAGGAGGCGGCGGTCGGGGTGGTGAACCACCTGCGGCCGTGGCTGCCGACCTTGCTGGCGCTGACGGTGAACTCGCCGTTCCACCGGGGCCGGGACACCGGCTGCGCGAGCTGGCGGATGGTGCAGCAGCTGGGCTTCCCCGGTTCGGGCGTCCCACCGCGGTTCGACTCCGCCGCGGCCCACCGCGACGAGGTCGCGCGGCTGGTGGACTGCGGGAGCCTGGTGGACCCGGAGATGTCCTTCTGGCTGGCCCGCCCGTCACCCCGGTTGCCGACCGTGGAGCTGCGGGTCGCCGACGCGCTGACCACCGCCGAGGAGGCCGTTTTCCACGCGGTGCTGGCTCGGGCGGCGGTGCGGACCGCGCTGCTGGCGGTGACGGCGGGCGTGCGGCCACCCGCGGTCCGGGACCAGGTCGCGGCGGCTGCGGTGTGGGCGGCGGCGCGGCACGGCATCGGCGGTTCGCTCGTCGACCCGGTCCGCGAGGCCCGCGCGCCCGCCGCCGTCCTGCTGCGGCGGTTGCTGGAGTGGATCGAGCCCGCGCTGCGCGCCGCGGGGGACGCCGCGGTCGTGCACGAGGGGATCGCGAACCTGGTGCGCCGGGGCGCGGGCGCCGACCGGCAGCGCCGCGCCGCGGTCGGGGGACCCCGCGCCGTGGCGTTCGCGCTGGCGCGCCGCACCGCCGAACCGAGCGCCGAGCACGTCCGAGAGGAGAGCAGATGAGCGCCCCCGCCACCGGCACCACCTCGGCCCGCCTGCCGAGCCCGCGCGGGCCGCTGTCCGAGGCGGTCGTCGCCGCCCTCGGATCCGCGCCGCCCGCCCCGCCGCTGCCCGAGCCGGACGGCGCCGACCCGTTCGGCGAGGACGTGGCGCTCGCGCTGCACACCTGCTACGAGCTGCACTACCGCGGTTTCCGCGGCGTGGCACCGGACTGGGAGTGGAACGCCGGGTTGCTGCACTGGCGCGCGAGCCTGGAACACCTGTTCCACGACGCGCTGCGCGCGCACGTCGCGGGCGGGGACGACGTGGCGGGCGAGCTCGACGGGCTGCTGACCGAGGTGGTGCCCGGGGACGGCGTCTCGCACCACCTCCGCGACCACGGGACGTGGGAGCAGATGCGCGAGTACTTCGCGCACCGGTCGATCTACCACCTGAAGGAGGCCGACCCGCACGCCTGGGTCATCCCGCGCCTGCAGGGCCGGGCGAAGGCGGCGCTGGTCGCCGTCGAGTTCGACGAGTTCGGCGGCGGGCGCGGCGAGGACGTGCACGCGCAGCTGTTCGCCGACCTGCTGGACGCGGCCGCGATGGATTCCGGCTACCTGCGGTACCTGGACGTGGTGCCCGCGCCGCAGCTCGCGATCGTGAACCTGATGTCGATGCTCGGCCTGCACCGCTCGTCGCGGGGGGCGCTCGTCGGCCACTTCGCGGCCGCGGAGATCAGCACCGCGCCGAGCGCGCAGCGGCTGGCGACCGCGCTGGAGCGGCTGGACGCACCGGCGCCCTGCCTGCGGTTCTTCACCGAGCACATCGAGGCCGACGCCGTGCACGAGCAGATCATGCGCCACGACGTGGTCGGGGACCTGCTCGACCGGGAACCGGAGCTGGCGGCCGACGTCGTCTTCGGCGTCCAGGCGACGGAATTCCTGGAAGGCGCACTCGCCGAGCGGCTGCTCGGGTCGTGGCGCGCGGAGGTGAGCTCGTTGCGGCGACCGCTGGATCAGCCGACGGCCGGGTGACCGCTGAGCCGGCGGGCGTCCGGTGACCGCTGAGCCGATGGGCGTCCGGTGACCGCTGGAGCAGCGGCAGTCCGGCGTCCGCTGGACCAGCGGCGGCCCGGCGAGCGCTGGATCAGCCCGCGGCCCGGTGGCCGCTGGGCCAGCCAGCTTCCCGGTGATCACTGGGCCGGCCGACGTCCCCGCGGATGCCGGACTAACCGGCGTCCCGCCGGGTGCGGCGCCGGTGGCTGGTGTCGCACAGCGGGAACCGGCGGCTGCGCCGGCAGGCGCACACGGCCACCACGAACCGGTCGCAGCGCACGGTGGTGCCGTCGGGCGCGACCAGCTCCACCGGCCCGTCGACGAGCACCGGGCCGTCCGGCACGACGCGCACCCGGCGCGCCGGGTCAGGTCCGGGCACCGCGGATCACCACCAGTTCTTCGCAGCGCTGCCCGGGTTCGATCAGCCCGCGCTCGGCCAGGAAACCGGCGCGGCGCCGCAGCACCGGGCCGAACGGCTGAGTGCGGCGCGCCGGGATCGACACGTCCAGCCCGGCGGTGCCGAGCCGCCGCACCGTTTCGTCCACATCGGACACCGAGGACTGCACGAGCAGCAGCACCCCGGCGGGCCGCAGCATCCCGGGCACCGCGGCGCACAGCGCGTCCAGCACCGCCCGCCCGTCGGGGCCGGCGTCCCAGGCCCGCGCGGCGCGGTGCCGCGGCGGACGTTCCCGCGCCGAGGGCACGTACGGCGGGTTGGACAGCACCAGGTCGAACCGCTCGTGCGCCGAGAGTTCCAGCGAGCGCACCCGCCGGGCCCGCACCGGCAACCGGTGCAGGCGCGCGTGCGCGCGGGCGGTGAGCACCGCCCGCGCGGACACGTCGATCGCGGTGACGTCCTCGGCACCGGCGCGCGCCGCCGCCAGGGCGAGCGCCCCGGTGCCGGTTCCGACGTCGAGCACCCGGGTTCCGGCGTCCACCTCCTCCTGCCGCAGCGCCCGCTCCAGCAGCCGCGTGTCGCCCTGCGGCCGGTAGACGCCCGGTGCGCTGAGCCAGCGTGGGGCGGCGGTGGTCCCGGATGCGGTGCGCGTCATCGCGCCCGGCCGCCGCGGCCGCCCATCAGGGTCGTGCCCAGCGCCCCGGCCCCGGCGAGGATCAGCAGCGCACCGGCGATGACGTTGCTCCACACCATGCCCGCCGAGGGCGTGGCGGTCGGAACGATCCAGGTGGACACGATCAGCCAGGCGCCCAGCGGCACCAGCACCCAGCTCAGCCCGCCGCCGCGCTCGAACAAGCCGGTGAGCCCGAGCCCGATGGCGACCGCGACCAAACCGATGATCAGGTTGTGCGTGCGCATGCCCGGTTGGGCCAGGTCGAAGCCGAGGACCCAGGGGGAGATCGCCGCCCACAGCCCGGCCAGCGCGACCACGCCGTCGGCGACGACGGTCTGCGGCGAGCCGAGAGCGCCGCCGTACTGCTGCTGCAACGACACCACGTCGGGGTGATCGCGCATCGATGCTTCGCGCGACGTCCGCTCGGTCATGATGGACCCCTTTCGCGAGGAGTTTCCTTCGCCTTCCAGGGGTCGCCGCCGGGCGGGCCGGGGAAACGTGCCTCCGCGGATCCGCGCACCGCGGATCTCCGGAACGAGTCCCCGGCGGGCCCGGCGTGCCGCGGTCAGGCGCCGGGGGAGATGACCGCCAGCGCGAGGGCGCGCCCGGCGACGAGGTGCCGGATCCCCTCGGCGGCGGCCGCCGCGACCTGCTCCGGCCCTGCCTGCTCCGGGCCGAGCAGCGCGGTGACGGCCGCGGCGAGCACCCGTTCGGGGTCGTCGACCGGCAGCCGCGGCGGGCGGACGGCCGCGGCGGCGAACCCGGTGGTCAGCGCGTGCAGCGCCAACGCCTGCTCGGCCAGCGGCCAGTCGGTGCGCGCGAGCCCGTGGTCCCGCCAGATCGGCAGCACGTCGGCCATCACCGCGTCCGGCCCCAGCGCGGCGAGCAGGTCCGCCGACCGGGGGTCGTCGGCCAGCACCCCGAGCAGGTGGTCGTCCC
Source organism: Saccharopolyspora gregorii (assembly GCF_024734405.1). Taxonomy (NCBI): domain Bacteria; kingdom Bacillati; phylum Actinomycetota; class Actinomycetes; order Pseudonocardiales; family Pseudonocardiaceae; genus Saccharopolyspora; species Saccharopolyspora gregorii. The sequence continues at coordinate 2,819,609 of NZ_CP059556.1, forward strand.
CGCTGCGCAGCCCGCTGACGAACCGGCGTTCGGTGGCGGTGCGCAGCATCCGCGGGCACAGCCGGGACGGCCGTGCCAGGTCAGGGTCGGCGGTGACCGCGGCGATCGCGTCGTCGGCCATCGCGAGGAAGTCCCGGCAGACCAGGCCGAGCAGCAGGTCCTCCTTCGTCTTCCAGTACAGGTAGACGGTTCCCTTGCCGATGTGGGCCCGCTTGGCGACCTCGGCGATCGTGACGCCCTTGCTCCCGCGGTCGAGCAGCAGCTCGCCTGCGGCGGCGAGGATGCGCGCCGCTTTCGGCGAAGCGTGCTCGGGCAGGTCAGCCAACGGGTGCCTCCTGTTCCGGTGCGGGTTCCCCCAGGACGTCGCCCACGATATCGACGCTCGCTCCCGTGACCGCGTCGTCCTGGCGCATCAGCCGTTGCACCAGGCGCTTGCCCGGCCGGGTCCTCGCCAGCTTCGGCATCGCCCGGCGCAGCAGGATCTGGCGCCGGGAGTCCGCGACGAAGATCTTGCGCTGCTCGAAGGCGTTGCGCTGGAACCGCTCGATGTGCGGGCGCAGCATCGCCTCCCACTCGCCCAGGGCCCGTTCGACGTCCTCCGGGTGCCGTTCGAGCACGGCGCCGAGCAGGTCCGCGCCGGTGAACCCGGCTGAGACGCCCATCCCGGCGTAGAGCGTGACGCACCAGGCCGAGTCGCCGACGAGGACGACCCGGCCGCGGTGCCAGGTGTCGAGCCGCACCTGCTCGACCGAGTCGAACAGCAGCCGGTCCGAGGATTCGGCCGTGGCCACCACGTCGCCGAGGGTGCCGCCGAGCGGCCGGGGTCCGAAGGCGGCCCGGATGCTCTCACCGGGCGGCCGGGCGAACTCGGCGTCGACGTCGTCGGTGCGGTAGGTCAGCAGGACGGTGGGGTCGTGGTCGGTGAACGCGAAGACCCACATCGAGCGGTCCGGTTCGAGCAGCGTGGCGCCTTGGCCGGGGAGGAGTCCCGGGGGCGTGCCCGGGTATTCGCACGCGGCGATCATGTAGTCCAGCCGGTGCAGGTGCTCCTCGTGCGGGCCGAAGACGAGGGAGCGCACGGTGGAGCGCAGCCCGTCCGCGCCGACGACCAGGTCGTAGCGCTCGGTGGTCGTGGTGCCCGCCGCGGTGTCGAGCAGGGTCACGTCCACTCCGCCCGGGTCCTGCTCGATCGCGGTCGGCACCGTCGAGTACCGGACTTCCGCGTCCGCGGGCAGCGCCGAGAACGCGGCCCGCTCCGCGTCGCCGCGCAGCATGACCCACGGCTTGCCGGGGATGTCGGCGAACGAGGTGCCGGGTCGGCGCCTGCCCTTCCGGTCGAGGTCGAGGTGCTGCTCGGTGCCGGACCGGTCGTGCATCGCGTCGAGGATCCCGAGCCGCCGCGCGGCGTGCCGGCCCGCGCCGAACAGCGCGATGAAGTAGCCGCCGGAGCGGCGTGCGGGCGCCCGTTCGACGAGCACCGGTGTCCAGCCCGCCCGGTGCAGCCGCGCCGCCGTGGCGAGTCCGCTGATGCCCGCTCCGATCACGAGCGCGCGGCCCGCGGTGATGTCGTCGCCCATGTCTCAGACCATACTGACCGAAATGTTCATCTGGTCAGTCTGTGGTGCGGGTCTCATCATCACGTGTGTGCGGAGCCCGCGTCCGGGTATGGCCGGTGAACGCGCGCTCGTCGATCGCGCCGTCGGGAGGAGGTCGGAGGGTGACGTCCCAGGAGCCCGGACCTGGAGGTGCCGCAGGCGGGCCGGAACTGCTCCGGCGCGGGCTGCGCTCGCTCTCCGAGCACGTCCGGGACCACGCCGACACCTGGCTGCTGCTGCTCAAGGGCGTGGTGGCCGCGACCCTGTCCTGGTGGATCGCGGCCGGCGTGCTGGGAGCGCAGGCCGCGTCCTTCGCCCCGTTCTCGGCGGTGCTGCTGGTGCACTCCACGGTGTCGCGGTCGTTGAACCACTCGGTGCGGTACCTGGCCGCGATGGTCTCGGGCATCGTGCTGGCCGGGGTGGTCATCACGCTGGTGGGCGCGGGCATCGCGGTGTTCGCGCTCGTCGTGGCGCTGGCCCTGCTCATCGGGCAGTGGCGCCGGTTGGGCAGCCAGGGCTGGCAGGTGGCGGTCGCGGTGATGTTCGCCTACCAGTACTTCGTGCAGTCCGAGGACCAGCAGGCCAGCTGGGCGCAGCTCGGCTCCCTGTGCGGGCTGGTGCTGCTCGGCTCGGTCGTCGGCGTCGGCACGAACCTGGTGCTGGTCCCGCCGTTGCGCTACCGGTCGGCCGAGCACGACGTGCGCGCGCTGAGCCGGTCGGTCGCGAACTGCCTCGACGAGTTCGCCGAGGCCGTGGACGACGGCCTGCCGTCCCGGGACCGGGCCCAGGAGTTGTGGTCTCGCGCGCAGGACCTGCAAGGGCTCGCGGCGAGCGCGCGGCACGGCCTCGACGACGCCGCCGAGACCCAGCGGTTCAATCCGCGCAAGCTGCTGGCCGGAGCGCCGCGGTCGTTCACCGGGCACCACTACACGGTCAACGCGCTCACCCGCGTGATCAACGAGTTGCAGTCGGTGGCGCGCTCGCTCGACACCGACGACGAGGCCGAGGACGAGCCGCAGCGGCGGTGGACCTCGTCCTTCGGGGAGCTGCTGTCCGCGGTCGGCGAAGCGTGCCGCAGCCTCGGCGAGGTGCACTCCGCGGCCGACCTGCGCGACGGCGGGGAGCTCGCCGACCGCGTCGAGCGGGCCCGGCGGTGCGGGGCGGAACTCGCCGAGCGGCGAGTGGCGGAGGGGATCGAGACGGCGACGCCGTGGCCGATCTTCCGCGCGCTCACCACCGACGCGCGCCGCCTGGTCGACGACCTGATCAGCGCCCACGACGACCTGAAGCGCCTCGGCTGACGCGGGGCGCGGTGGCGGAAATCCTTGGTGCGGCGGGCTTTCTCGGTGTTCCTCCGGTCTGCGGTGCGCCGTCCCCGCCCCTAGCCTGGCGGAAGTGCGACGAGGCGGTGGCCGGCGAACGGCGCGGCCACCGCCACCAGGACCGTGGACGTCAGGTGCGGACCCTCGGAGTCGAGCCGAGTCCGGGTGCGGTCGCCGTCGTGCGCCCTGATCGCGACCTGTCCAGGAGGGTCCATGTTCTTCCACCGCCAGGAGTTGCAGTTCAAGTCGGAGCCCGAGCAACCGGACGCCGTCTACGCCCGCAAGCTCCAAGAAGTGCTCGGCGGCCAGTACGGCGAGATCACGGTGGCCATGCAGTACATGTTCCAGGCGTGGAACATGCACGTCCCCGGCAAGTACCGCGACCTGGTGTTCGGCATCGGTGCCGAGGAGTTCGGCCACGTCGAGATGCTCGCCACGATGATCGCGCAACTGCTGGAGAAGTCCCCTCTGGGAATCACCGAGGAGGCCGTGCAGGCGGACCCGACGGTCGCCGCGGTCGTCGGCGGCACCGACGTGCAGCACGCGATCGTCGCGGGCGCGGGTGCGCGCCCGGTCGACAGCATGGGAAATCCCTGGCAGGGCGCGTTCATCACGGCGAGCGGGAACCTGCTGGCGGACTTCACCTCCAACGCCAACGCGGAGATGCAGGGACGGGCGCAGGTCGCGCGGCTCTACCACATGACCGACGACAAGGGCGTCCGCGACCTGCTGTCCTTCTTGCTGGCCCGCGACACCATGCACCAGAACCAGTGGCTCGCCGCGGCCGCGGAGTTGCGTGAGCAGGGTGTGGAAGAACTTCCGGTGCCCAGCAACTTCCCGCAGAGCAAGGAGCAGACCGAGGTCTCCTACCAGTACCTCAACTTCAGCGACGGCACCCGGGCGGCCGAAGGTCCGTGGGCGTCGGGCCCGGCCCCGGACGGCAACGGCGAGTTCAGCTACCACGAGGGTCCGACCACGAACGCTCCCATGCCGCCGCCCACGCATCCGGACGCCCGGTTCTACGGCACCACCGAAGTGCCCGACGTGGTGGAACGAACGGCCGCGACAGCGCAGGACAAGCTGCACCGGGAGTAGGGCCGGAAACCGGTTCCCCAGTGGACTGCCGGAATTCCGCGGCGTGGCGGCGGAACCGCGTCGAGGGACCGGAAACCGGGCGGGATGGAGGAGGCCGGGACGGACGGCCCGCGGGCGGCACGCCGGGTCCGGCTCAGCCGACGAGTCCGCTGATGGTCTGCTCCCAGGTGGTGGCGAGGGCCGGGGTGGTGAGGCCGAGTTGGGCGAGGACGGCGACGCAGCGGCCGTCGGCGGCGTGCAGCCGGACCACGGAGGTGGGACCGCGCACGCCGTGCGGCCGGGTGATGCGGGCCTCGGCGAGGTCGGCGGGGTGGAACGCGGCGTTGCAGCCGCCGGAGACCATCGTGATCATGTTGCCGCGGTGCTCGACGAGGTCGAGCGCGCCGGTGTGCAGCTGGAGGCAGCCGCGGTTGAGCACGCCGATGCTCAGCGGTACCCCGGTGTCGCACAGGTGGCAGAGCAGGTCGACGACCTGCGCCGGTTCGACCGCGACCCCCGCGTCGGCTCCGGAGGTGGCGTCGGCGAGCAGCCCGTCGAGGGTGCCGAGCTGGTCGGAGGAGTCGTCCGCCGGTTCGGCGGGTGCTTCCTCCGCCGCGGCGGGCCGCGCCATCCGCAGCAGGTCCATGGCGAGGGTTCCGCTGTGCGATACCAGGTAGCCGCGGTGCACCACGCGGTGCAGGCGGTCGAACATCCACAGCCCCGGTGGTTCGTGGCGGCCCTCGTCGGCGTCCATCGCGACGAACGCCCGCACCGACGGCCGGTGCAGCCGCAGCAGCACGGCGTCCGGGACGAGCGGCAGCGGGTCCCCGGTGAAGCTGGGCGGGGCGTAGGTGCCGAGGTCGCTGATCAGCGCGGTGCCGTTGGCGGTCATGGCGACGCAGTCGTCGAGCAGCGGCAGGTGTGCGGCGAGCGCGTCCACGTCGAGGTCGAGCCGCGCGCCGTGCGAGCCGGGCCGGTTCAGCAGCAGGTCGAGGTCGGTCCGGGCGCCGGTGCCCGCGGCGCCGCGGAACGGATCGGGTGGGTGCAACGTCGAGGTCCTCACTGGTCGGCGGGGACGGAACTGAACCTTAGGCGAGCCTAACCTAATAGTGGCGCTCCGGGGCGCTCGCCCGGTGGTCGATCCCCGCCGGAGAGCGGTTCTTGCGAGTGTTTCGTTAACGGTTTACGGTTCACGAACCCGGTGGCGACGCGGCCACCGGTTCGGTTTCGAAGGAGAACCGTTCATGGAATCCGACTCGCTGACCTCCGGCGGCGAGCGCGCGCCCGGCCGCGCCACCCCCGGCTCGAAGGTCGGCCGGTACCGCTACCTGGTGCTCGCCGCGGTGACGCTGGGCATCGCGGTCAACTACCTCGACCGCGCCACGATCAGCGTCGCGCTGCCGGACATGGAAGCCGACCTCGGCATGTCCGACGCGCTGGCCGGCGTGCTGCTGTCCTCGTTCTTCTGGACCTACTCGGCCGCCCAGCTGCCCGCCGGGTTCCTCGCGGGCAGGCTCGGGCCGCGGAAGCTCATCGCGCTGTCCGCGCTGGTCTTCGGCGCGGTCACGATGCTGATGGGCCTCGCCTGGGGCGTCGGCTCGCTGGTCGTGCTGCGGCTGCTGCTGGGAATCGGGGAGGCGCCCGCGTTCCCGGCCGCCGCCCAGGTGGTCTCCGAGTGGTTCCCGAAGGGGGAGCGCAGCTTCGCCTCCGGAACCTTCAACAACGGCAACCCGATCGGCTCGACGCTGTGCATCCCGCTGGTCGCGCTGCTCGTCGCGAGCTTCGGCTGGCGGGCCTCGTTCCTGGTGACCGGCGGCCTCGCCGTCGCCTACGCCGTCGGGTGGTGGTTCTTCTACCGCTCACCGCGCGAATCCCGGCGGGTCGGCGACGCCGAACTCGCGCACATCCGCTCCGGGCAGGAGGAACGCGCGGACGCCGAGCAGCCGGTCGCGGTGTCCTGGAAGTCGCTGTTCCGCCACCGCGCCGTGTGGTCGATGATGATCGGCTTCTTCTGCATCAACTTCGTCGCGTACTTCTTCATCACCTGGTTCCCGACGTACCTGGTGAACACCTACGACCTGACGCTGCTCAACTTCGGGTTCCTCGGGATGGTCCCCGGCATCGCCTCGATGCTCGGCGGCTGGACGGGCGGGCTCGTGTCGGACTGGCTGGTGCGCCGCGGCACCGACCTCACGACGGCGCGCAAGGGCTGCCTCGTCGGCGGACTGCTCGGCACCTCGGTGATCGCGCTGGCCGTGGTCTCGCCCGGTGTGGGCACGGCGCTGGTGGCGCTGTCGGTGTCGTACTTCTCCAGCACCTTCGCCGCCGCGTCCGTGTGGTGCCTGCCCGCGGACGTGGCGCCCACCGCCGCGCACGTCGGCTCGCTCGGCGGGATCCAGAACGCCGCCGCCAACTGCGCCGGGATCGTCTCGCCGATCCTGATCGGCGTGATCACCGGGATCACCTCGTCGTTCGCGGTGCCGCTGCTGATCGCGGGCGGGGTGGCCGTGCTCGGCGCGCTGAACTACGCGTTCTTCATGCCGCGGCTGCGCCCGCTCACCACCGAGGAGACCGCATGATCGAGATCAGCGAGCTGACCGACCGGGTGCGCGGCGTCGTGCGCGCGCTCGGCGCCCCCGCGGAGGTCGCCACCGAGGTCGCCGACCACCTGGTGCGGGCCGAGCTCTCCGGGCACGCCAGCCACGGGGTGCTGCGGTTGCCGCAGTACGCCGCCGAGATCGAGCGCGGGCTGATCGTCGCCGGGGCGCGCGCGGAAGTCGTCAGCGCGACACCCGCGGCGATCGTCGTCGACGGTCACCACGGCTTCGGCCACCACGCCGCCGCGCTGGCCACCGAGGAGGCCGCCGTCGCCGCCGAACGCCTCGGCGTCGCCGCCGCCACCGTCCGCCGCAGCACCCACATCGGCCGCCTCGGCGAGTACGCCGAGCGGCTCGCCGCGCGCGGGCTCGTCGCGCTCGTGCAGGTCGGCGCCGCCGGGCCCGGCGTGGGCAGCATGGCGCCGTTCGGCAGCGGCAGCGGCAGGCCCTTCCTGAACACCAACCCGTGGTCGGTCGGCGTCCCCGCCGCCGACGGCGCGATCGTGTTCGACGGTTCGATGTCGACCATCGCCGAGGGCAAGGTGCACGCCGCGAAGCGCACCGGTGATCCGCTGCCGGAGGGCGCCGTGCTGACCGCGGACGGCCGGCCGGGCACCGGCCCGGAGGACTTCTACGCCGACGGCACGCTGACCCCGCTCGGTGGCGCGCTCGCCGGGCACAAGGGCTACGGGCTTGCCCTGGCCGCCGCGCTGCTCGGCGGCCTCGCGCACGCCGACGGGTCCGCCGCCTCGCTGCGCGGCCTGGCGCGGCTGCGCGGACCCGACGAGGACCCGGCGGGCCTCGGCGGTGTCACGATCATCGCGCTCGACCCGGGCGCGTTCGGCGAGCGGGACGCCTACGCCGCGACCACCGGCCGGGTCGCCGCCGCGCTGCGCGCCGACGGGGTGCTGGTGCCCGGCGACCTGGAACGGCGCAGCAGGGCCGGGGCCACCGTCTCGCTGCCGCCCGGCACCCTCGCCGAGCTCGCCGCCCTCGAAACCAGCCTGTCCTGACCTCCCACCCGAAAGGACCGACATGACCGCGCCGAACCGGCCGATCATCCTCACCGCCGCCCCCGTCGGCTTCGCCGCGGACGGGTCGGTGGACCTGGCGGCCTCCCGCCGCATCCTCGAGTTCATCGCCGCCTCCGGCACCGACGGGGCGTTCGTGCTCGGCACCACCGGCGAATTCCCGTCGCTGACCGAGCAGGAGCGGCACGACCTCGCGCGGCTGAGCCTGGAAGTGCTGCGCGGCAAGCGGGTCGTCGTGCACGTCGGCGCGCCGAGCGCGTTCCAGGTGCGGGCGCTGATCGCCGACGCCCGCGAGCTCGGCGCCACCTCGGTCGCGGTGCTCACCCCGTACTACCTGCCCGCCGGGGACGAGGCGATCGTGGAGTTCTTCCGGTCCGCCACCGCCGACGCCGACGGGCTCGACGTGTACGCGTACCTGTTCACCGATCGCACCGGCAACGCCGTCGGACCGGAGCTGCTGGGCCGGATCGCCGCGCTGCCCGCGGTCGTCGGCGCAAAGATCAGCGGGGAGACGCTGGACGCGGTCGCCGCCTACCGGCACGCGGTCCCGGCGGATTTCCAGATCTTCACCGGTGGTGATCGGGACATCGCGCGGGTGACCGCGCGCGGCATCGACGGCGTGGTCTCCGGGGTCGCCTCGGTGCTGCCCAAGCCGTTCGTGGCGGCCGCCGACGCCGTCGCCGCCGGGGACCCGGACGCGGTGTCCCGGGCGCAGGACGGCGTCGACCTCGCGGTGGAGGCGGTGCGCGGCGACCCGGAGCGGATGAAGGCCGGCCTGGCGCTGCAGGGAGTCGACGCGGGCACCAGCCGGATGGCGCTCGACCCGGTCGGCGCCGCCGGCCGCGCGGAACTGGAACGCGCGGTCGCCGCCCATGGCTGAGCGCGGCGGGCGCGTGTGCGTGCTCGGCAGCGCCAACGTGGACACCGTGGTCCGGGTCGAGCGCAGGCCGCTGCCGGGGGAGACGGTGCGCGGTCTCGGCCGGGACCGCTTCGCCGGCGGCAAGGGGCTGAACCAGGCGGTGGCGGCCGCCCGGATGGGCGCGACCGTCGACTTCCGCGCGCGCGTCGGCGCGGACGGCGAAGCGGACTTCCTCGCGCGGCGGCTGGCGGCCGACGGGCTCGACCTGTCCGGCGTGCTGCGCACCTCGGCGCCGACCGGCACCGCCGACATCACCGTGGACGCCGCCGGGGAGAACACGATCGTCTTCTGCGGCGGCGCGAACGACGAGTTCACCGGGCTCAGCGCCGCGGACGGGGCGGCGATCGCGACCGCGGACGTGCTGCTGCTGCAAGGCGAGGTGCCGGTGCCGGTGCTCGTCGAAGCCGCCGGGCTGGGCCGCACCGTCGTGCTCACCCCGGCCCCGGTGCGGGCGTTCCCCGCCGCACTGCTCGACGCGGTGGACGTGCTGGTGCCCAACGAGCACGAGGCCGCCGAGCTCACCGGTGAGCGGGACCCGGCCACCGCGGCGCGCGCGCTGTCCACCGGCGGGCGGTCGGTGCTGGTCACGGTCGGGGAGCGCGGAGTGGAGCTCGCCGCCGACGGCCGCTCGCTCGGGCGCGTGCCCGCCGTGCCGGTGTCCACCGTGGACACCACCGGCGCCGGGGACACCTTCGCCGGGGCGCTCGGCGCGCTCCTCGCGGAAGGGGCCGCGCTGCCCGAAGCCGCCCGGGTCGCCGCCGCGGCCGCCGCGCTCAGCGTCACCAGGGCGGGCGCGGGCGGCATGCCGCACCGGCACGAGGTGACCGAGCTGCTGGCGGCGACCACTATTGTCCACGGTTGACGATGTGATCGAGGGAGGATGCATGTCCGACTCGCTCGTCCGCGCGGATTCGCTCGGGGAGCGGCTGGCCCGCACGCTCCGGGACCGGATCGTGCGCGGGGAGATCCCGCCGGGCACGCACCTCGTCGAGGACTCCGTGGCGGAGAGCTTCGACGTCAGCCGGGGCCCGGTCCGCGACGCGCTGAAGCTGCTGCGGCTGGAGAACCTGGTCGAACCGCAGCGCCGCGGGGTGCACGTGGTCGGGCTGAGCGCCGCGGACGTCCGCGAGCTCTACGCGATCCGGCAGGCCATCGAGACGCTCGCCGTGACCAGCGCCATCGGTCTCGGCGAGCAGCGCTCGGAGGCGGGCATGCTCCGCGGGCTGCGCGGCATGTCCGAGACGGCCACGCCGCCCCGGGCCGCCGAGTTCGCCGAGCACGACCTGCGGTTCCACCGCGGCATCTACGAGGCCAGCGGCAACCGTAGGCTGCTGACCATCTGGCTGCAGATCGAGCCGCTGTTCGCCAGCATGCTCGCGGTCACCAACAGCGAGGACGAGGACCTGGGCCCGGTGTGCACCGCGCACGAGCAGCTGCGGTCCTCGATCGCCGACGGCGATGCGGGGCGCGCCACCTCGCTGCTCACCGCGCACCTGGCGGGCTCCGAGGAGCGGATGCTCGCCGCGCTCCAGCGCATCTGGGCCGCCACTTCCTGACACCCACGCGGAACCCGGCTCCTCGCCACCGGCGGGGAGCGGGTTCCGCGCGCCCGGAACACCCCGAGAGAGGAACCATGACCGGTCACATCGTCAGCTTCTACGACCTCAACGACATCACCGAGGCGTCGTTGCGCGAGCACCTGCCGGACCTGCCCGGGCTGCGGATCACCGAGATCGGGCCGGCGCAGGACCCCGCCGACCACCTGGACGCGCTGGCCACCGCGACGATCGTGCTGGCCCCGCTGGAGAAGGAGCGGCGGATCGGCGCCGAGCTGCTGGACGCGATGCCGCGCTGCGAGCTCGTGCAGTCCGTCGCGGTCGGCTTCGACGGCGTGGACCACCTCGCCGCGGCCGAGCGCGGCATCCCGGTGGCGAACCTGCCCGGGTTCAACGCCGACGCGGTCGCCGACTGGACGGTCGGTTCGCTGCTGTTCCTGCTGCGGCACTACGCGGCCGGGCACCGCAAGGTGGAATCCGGCGGCTGGGGGCCGGAGGGGTTGCGCGGCCGCGACCTGGCGGCGCTGACGGTCGGGATCCTCGGCTTCGGCAACATCGGCCGCGCGGTGGCCCGCCGCCTGGACGGCTTCGGCGCCCGGGTGGTGGTGCACGACCCGGTGCCGTCCGAGCCGGGCCGGGAGTACCTGCCGCTGGCCGAGGCGGTGGCCGCGTCGGACGTGCTGAGCCTGCACCTGCCGCTGAACACCGCCACGCACGGCCTGGTCGGCGACGAGCTGCTGGCGCGGATGCGGCGCGGCGGCTACGTGCTCAACGCGGGGCGTGGCGGCGTCCTGGACGAGCGGGCGCTGGTGCGGGCCCTGGATTCCGGGCAGCTGGCGGGCGCGGCGCTGGACGTGTTCGAGCAGGAACCGCTGCCCGCGGACTCGCCGCTGCGGGGCCGCTCGGACGTGCTGCTCAACCCGCACACCGCGGGCGTGACCTGGGACGCCTACCACAACCTCCGCGGGAAATTGTTCGCGAAGCTCGCCGCCGTGCTGTCCGGGGAGCGGCCCGCCGACGTGGTCAACGGGGTCGAGCCGCGCCCCCGCTGAAGTTGGCGGGTTCTCGTCATCGGGAGCCGTTTTCGGGGCCGGGGCCGCCGGTGGTCCGGGTCCGCTCGGGGCAGCCGGTGCGCCGGGCCGGTCGCTCGATTCCTGGGCGGTACGGCCGAAGCCGCGTTGCTGCCGGAGCCACTCGCTGGACGCGCGGGACATGATCGACGCGTCCAGCGGGGAGGGCGCGAGTTCTCCGGATCGACCCGATCCGGACCGGATCAACGGCAGGCGTGATGAGTGTGAACGAGAAGGTTGCGGTGCCCCGCATCGGCGCGGTTCGGCTCGGTTCGGTCGGCTTGGCCGTCGTCGCCGCGCTGTCGCTGGCGGGATGCGGCGGCGTGCAGGTCGACTCCCCGAAGGACGCGAGCGGGGAGAAGCCCTGCGACCTGGTGCCCGAGCAGACGGTTCACGAGCTGGGATTCCACCTGGGCGGCAAGGAGGACGCGGGCGCGTGCACCTGGAGCACCCCGCGGGACAGCGTGCGGCTGGAGGTCGGCGTGGTCGCGGACCGGTCGCTGCAGGACTTCCAGGACGCGGCCGAGGAGTACTCCGACTTCGGCGAGCTGACCATCGGCGGGCACCCGGCGGTGCGCGCGAACTCCGGCGACCCGAAGGCCGACGGCACCTGCGAACTGGTCGTGGCCGCCGATGCGGACCAGGCGGTGTCGGCGAAGTCGAAGATCCCCAGCGGTGCCACCGCCGACCCGTGCGAGCTGGCGGAGCGGGCCCTCGACGCGGCCGTCCCCTCCTGGCCCGCCGCCTAGCCGCCGGGCGCACGGCGAGGTCGCGGTGATCCCGCGTCCGGTGGGGTGGCAGCACCGGGCGCGGGAGCCGGAGTCGCCGATGTCATATTCGCGAACGGCGATGCGTGCGCCGGTGTCCGCCACCTGCGGCGACACCGGTTCCGCCGACCGCGGTGCGGGTTCCGGGCGGTGGCCGCGGCCTTGACATCGGCCACCGGGGCTGCGAACTTCTGAGCCGTTCGAACGACGGTGTGCAGGAAGCCGGTGCGAATCCGGCGCGGTCCCGCCACTGTGAGCGGGGAGTCGTCCTCCACCCGAGCCACTGCCGGTCCCCGGCGGGAAGGCCGGAGGCCGGTGCCGATCCGCGAGCCAGGAGACTGGCACCGTCGTGCCGATTCGTGCGGGGTCGCGGAGCCCCGGAGGAGGTACGTGGTGTCGCGCATCGCCGCATCGCGCCGGGAAGTCCGGCAAACCGTCCACATCGGACACTAGTCGTCCCCGCGGGTTCGTCCCGCCGCTGTGCGTTCCGTTCCGGTTCCAGCTCGGGGAGACACGTGCGTCCTGCCACCACCACTGATCAGTCCTACGTGGACTCGCTGGTCGAGTCCGCGCTGTCCGGTCACGTCCGCGATGCGGGCGGGAACGGCCCGGCGGAGCTCTCCGCCGCCGTCGCGTTCCTGACCGTGCAGGCCGCCCGGCACACCGGCCGCGGCACCGGCTACACCAACACCGTGCTCAGCGTCCGGATCGCCGACGCCGTCGGCTCGTGCGCCGTCGAACCCGGCGCCCTGGACGAGGACGCGGTGCGCGACGCCGTGGGACGCACCGCGGCCGAGCTGCTGCGGCACCCGCTGCTGCCGGTTCGGGTCGCGGCGCTGGACGCCTACCTCGCCGCGCTCACCCCGCACCCCGCGCACCCGCTGTCCCGGCAGGTGGTGATCCCGGCGGGCGACTCGCTGGCCAAGTCCACCGCCCGCGCCCGCGCGGTCGCCGCGATCACCGCGGTCCCCGATGGCGGCCGGGTCGCGGTGATCGGCGTGGTGAACTCGCTGCTCGCCGCGCTGCGGGACCGCGGCCTCGACTACGTGCCCTGCGACCTCAAGGGCGGCCGCACCGAGTGGGACGAGCCGATCCGCACCGACCACGCCGCCGCGATCGACGGCGCGGACGCGGTGCTGGCCTCCGGCATGGTCCTCGGCAACGGCACCTTCGACGACATCGCCGCGACCTGCGCGGCCCGCGACCTGCCGCTGACCCTGTTCGCGCAGACCGGATCCGCGGTGCTGCGGGAACTGCTCGGCGGCCCGGTGCGCGCGCTGTCGGCGGAGCCCTACCCGTTCTTCTGGCTCTCCGGCGAGGACACCACGATCCACACCTACGAGGCCGCCCGCGCCACCGAGGTCGTGCGGTGACGGGTCGCGCGCCCGCCCGCTGCGACTCGGCCCTGGATCTGATCGGAGGCACCCCGCTGCTGCGGGTCGCCGCGCCGATCGCGTTCCCGCACCCGGGTTTCTGGGCGAAGCTGGAGAGCACCGCGCCGGGCGGCATGAAGGCCCGCGCCGCGCACGCCATGCTCACCGGGGCCCGGGCCCGCGGAGAACTGCGCCCCGGCGGGACGGTCGTCGAGTCCACCAGCGGCACCCTGGGCATCGGCTTGGCGTACGTGGGGACCGCGCTGGGCCACCCGGTCGTCGTGGTCGCCGACGCGGAGCTCGACGGGCAGACCCGCGCGCTGCTCACCGCGCACGGGGTGCGGGTGGAGCTGGTGCGCGACCCGCACCCGGTGGGCGGCTGGCAGCGCGCGCGGCTGGACCGGGTGCGGGAGCTGCTGGCCGAGCTGCCCGGGGCGTACTGGCCGGACCAGTACAACAACCCGGACAACGTCACCGGCTACCGCGCGCTCGGCCACGAACTGCTGGACCAGCTGCCGGACGCGCAGGTCGTGGTGTGCAGCGTCGGCACCGGCGGGCACAGCGCCGGCATCGCGCGGGCGCTGCGCGAGCGCGCCCCCGGGGTGCGGCTGGTCGGGGTGGACGCGGCGGGGTCCGCGGTGTTCGGCGACCCGGTGGCGAAGCGCCTGATGCGCGGCCTCGGCAGCAGCATCCACCCCGGCAACGTGGACTACGCGGCGTTCGACGAGGTGCACCTGGTCGGCGCGGCGGAGTCCGTCGCGGCCTGCCACCGGCTCGCCGCCGGCGCGTTCGTCACCGGCGGCTGGAGCACCGGCGCGGTGGCGCTGGTGGCGTCCTGGTGCGCCCGGGAGCTCGGCGCGGACCAGGTGGCCGCGGTGTTCCCGGACGGGCCGCACCGCTACTGGGGGACGATCTACGACCCGGACTTCCTCGCCGCGCAGGACTTCCCGGAACCCGCCGCCGAACCGGTGGACGCGGACGGCATACCGTCCGAAGTGGACAGCAGAACGACGTGGAGGAGGTCGCGCAAGGTGGTCGATCCGTGTGCCCGGCGAGCCGACGGCCCGGCGGAATGCCCGGTCTGCGAGGTGCGGCCGTGAACCGCGCCGCGTTCGCCCGGTTGTCCCCGGCGGCGAAGCTGCTGGTGATCAACCAGTTCGGCATCAACGTCGGCTTCTACATGCTGATGCCGTTCCTGGCCGCGTACATGAGCGGGAACCTCGGCTACGGCGCCGCCGTGGTCGGGCTCGTGCTCGGGGTGCGGAACCTGAGCCAGCAGGGCATGTTCCTGCTCGGCGGCACCGCGGCGGACCGGCTCGGCTGCCGGCCGATGATCATCGCCGGTTGCGCGCTGCGCGTGGTGTCGTTCGGCCTGTTCGCCGTGTTCACCACGCTGCCCGGCCTGTTCGCCGCCGCGATCCTCACCGGTCTGGCGGGGGCGCTGTTCAACCCGGCGGTGCGGACCTACCTGATGCACGAGGCGGGGGAGCGGCGCGCCGAGGTCTTCGCCGTGTTCAACGTGTTCCAGCACGCGGGCACCCTGGTGGGGCCGCTGCTGGGCGCGGCGCTGCTGGCGGTGGACTTCCGGGTCATCGCACTGGTGGCGTGCGTGGCGTTCGCGGTGCTCACCGGCGCGCAGCTGCTGGTGCTGCCGCACCGCGAGGTCGAGCCGCAGCGCCAGAGCGTGCTGGGCAGCTGGCGGGAAGTGGTGCTGAACCGCCGGTTCCTCGGCTTCACCCTGGCGCTGTCGGCGTACTTCGCGCTCTACAACCAGCTCTACCTGACGCTGCCGCTGGAGGCGCAGCGGGTGTCCGGGGTGGCGTGGTCCATCGCCGTCGTGTTCGGGGTGTCCACGCTGATCGGCGTGTTCGGGCAGGTGCGGATCACCGAGTGGTGCCGGGCGCGGTGGAGCTCCGGCCGGTCCATCGTGGTCGGCCTGGCCTGCATGGGCGGCTCGTTCGTGCCGATCCTGCTGGCCGCACCCGTGCTGCCGGAACGGCTGCCCGTCGGCGGCATCGCCGGGACGGTGCTGGCGTTCGTGCCCGTGGTGCTCGCGATCGTGCTGTTCACCGTCGGGCAGGCGATGACGAACCCGTTCGCGATGGAACTGCTTCCCGCGGTCGGCAGCGAACGCCTCGCCGGCACCTACTACGGCTTCTACTACCTGGTCTCCAGCCTGGTCGCGGCCGCGGTCAGCTGGCTGGCGGGCGCGCTGCTGGACGCCTTCGCCGAGCCGGGGATGCGCTGGCTGCCGTGGGCGGTGCTGCTGCTGGTGGGCCTCGCGGGCAGCGCGGGCACCCGCCTGCTGGAACGCCGGGGAGCGCTCACCCCCAACACCCCGGCCGACGCCTGACCGCCCGAGGACCAAGCGGGTCTCGGTCCTCTCCTGTCAGCGGCAAAGCCGCTGAGCCGCCGACCACGTACGCAGGTCGACCAACCGCTGAGATTCCGCCACCCGAGCGCTGAGCAACCCGTGTTCGACCACCCGCAGCTCAGCGGTCGAGCCATTCCGGGCGGGAAGAGCCTCGTGGGACCAGAACGGTGCGGTAGTGGCCGGGGGTCGCGGACATCCGGACCTGGTCGGTGACGCCCTGGTAGTGGCCCAGCGGCGTCTCGGCGGTGAACGTCTCCGGGTCGAGGTAGGCGTGCCGGGCGTCGCTGCCCGCGGTGGCCGCCGCGTACTCCTTGTCGAACACGCCGAGGCTCAGGATCCAGAGCGCGGCGCGGGTCAGCGACACGTGCACCCGGTAGCTGCCGCCGTCGACGGCGCGGCGGGCCAGCGCCTCGGCCACCCCGGTCGCCATCAGCCAGGACACGATGTAGTCGTTGACCACCAGGATCGGCGGCAGCGCAGGCGTCTCCCCGTCGCCCTCCAGGTTCATCATGCCGGTGAGGCTGCCCGCGGTCTGGTCGAAGCCGACGCGCCCCGCCCACGGCCCGCGCTCGCCGTTGAGGGTGGTGGTGGCGTGGACGATGCCGGGCCGGGCCTCGGCGGCCTGCTCGGCGGAGAGCCCGATGGAGTCGAGGAAACCGGGCCTGCGGTTGGCGAAGAACACGTCCGCTCCGGCCAGCAGCTCCCGGATGCGCCGCGACCCGTCCGCGCCGTAGGGGTCGAGGGTCGCGGAGCGGGTGCCGACGTTCGCGGTCACGTAGGTGGTGTCGTGCTCCATCTCGCCGGGCCGCCACAGGTTCAGCACGTCGGCCCCGTGCAGGGCGAGGGCGCGCCCCACCCCGGCTCCGGCGATGACGTGGCCCATGCCGAGCGCGCGGATGCCGTCCAGCGGTGAGCCACCGCCGGTGAGCGGTTCCGGTTCGCTCTCGCCGATCTTGGTGATCTCGATCAGCGGCAGGTCGGCGAGGGCGTCGCGGTAGTGCGGTTCGGCGAGCAGTTCCTCGGTGCTGCGCAGCATCGGCAGCACGGTGCCCGCTTCGACGGCCGCGTTCTCCAGGTCGAGCGCGTTCCAGCCGGAGATCGCCTTCGCGACGGCCTGCGCGTCGTCCGGGACGCCCAGCAGCTTCTGCGCCGCGATCTTGATCTTCGGGTAGGGGTTGAGCGGCATCACCCAGCGGTCGTCGGCGGTGCGGTAGAAGGCGAAGCCGAGCGCGTTCGACGGGTTCGCCGCCGAGGCCGCCGGATAGCCGTTGACCAGCTCCCACCTGCGGTCGTAGAACGGGCACAGCCGGTGCGGCGCGGACCGCAGGTCCACTTCGATGTCCTGGCCCTCGCCGCCGCGCAGCCGCCACAGCTTCGCGATCGCCGCCGACTTCGCGGCCAGTGCGATCGCCGAACCCCCGCCGAGGCGCAGGGTGCTGGGCACCACCGGGTCCGCGCCGTGGAAGGTGATGGAGCCGCCGGTGTCCGCGGCGCTCATGCCGACGCCGCCGAGCACCTCCTCCAGCTCGCCCGCCGGATCGAACTCGTCCGAAGTGGACGGTTCGGCCACCGCCTTGGTGACGCGGTCAGTCAGCGACATGGTTCCCTCCTCTGTCCGGTAGCAGTTCCACCGGGATGAGCACGTGCTTGGCCCGCAGGTATTCGCCCACGGCCTTGCCTACCTGGTCGACGCGCAGGTTCGACGAGCCGCCGGTGCCGAGCAGTCCGCGCAGCACGAAGTGCACGGCCCGCAGCTCCGGAAACTCGTGGCGCACCACGTCCAGCCCGGCGCACTCGGGCAGCAGCTCGCGCAGCGCGGCGGTGGACAGGGTGTCCCGCAACCACGGCCACGCCCGGTCCTCGGCGACCCAGACGCCGACGTTGCTGTTGCCGCCCTTGTCGCCGCTGCGCGCGTGCGCGAGCGTCCCCAGCGGAGCCGACCGGGTCTCGCCGAGCTCGGGAGCGGCCGGTTCCGGATGGGCGGGTCGCGCGGGAGCGGGCTCGGTGCGGACGGGCGGCGCGACGTCCACTTCGGACCCGTCGGCGAGCACGACCCGGTGCGGCACCTCGGACATCGGCAGCAGCGCCGGCCAGTGGTCGATGCGCGGCCGCGGCGTCGAGGTGAGCCCGGCGGCGCCGTCGTGGAAGAAACCGGGCAGGCCCTGCAAGTACAGCGACCCGAGCCGCGCCGCCGCGTCGAACCGCTCCAGCGGTTCCCGCTCGGCCGCCGTCGCCATCACCCGCACCGGGACGGTCGCCGCCCACTGCGTCGCCGGATCGG
The DNA here is from genome assembly GCF_024734405.1 of Saccharopolyspora gregorii. Lineage (NCBI taxonomy): Bacteria > Bacillati > Actinomycetota > Actinomycetes > Pseudonocardiales > Pseudonocardiaceae > Saccharopolyspora > Saccharopolyspora gregorii. The sequence continues at coordinate 2,837,568 of NZ_CP059556.1, forward strand.
CGGCGGGCGTGCCGAGCGGGGTGACGTCCAGCTCGGTGATGCCCTCGGGCAGGTCGCGGGCGAGCTGGGTGCGCAGCAGCTCGACCTTCGCGGCCACGTCCAGGCCGGTCACGAACGCGGTGTTCACCACCTGGTACCCGATCCCGCCGAACACGGCGACCTTCGTCGTCGGCGGCGGGGGAGAACCGGTGGCACCGGTGATCCGCACCCGGTCCGGGCCGTCCGGCGCCAGCGCGACCGCGTCGAGGTGCGTGGTGACGTCCGGGTTCAGGTAGGTCGGGCCCTGGATCTCGTAGACCAGCTGCGCGGTGACGGTGTCGGTGGTGACCGCGCCACCGTCGCGGGCGTGCTTGGTGATGGTGCTGGACCCGTCGGCGGCGACCTCGGCGATCGGGAACCCGGGCACCGCCATCCCGGGGATGCGGGTGAAGCCGGAGAAGTTGCCGCCGGTGGCGTGCGCGCCGCACTCGATGACGTGCCCGGCCAGCACCGCTCCGGCCAGCTCGTCCCAGTCCTCGCGGCCCCAGCCGTGCCACCAGGCGGCGGGGCCCGCGGTCAGCGAGGCGTCGGTGACCCTCCCGCACACCACCACGTCGGCCCCGGCGGCGAGCGCTTCGGCGATGCCCCACCCGCCGAGGTAGGCGTTCGCGGCCATCGGCGTCGCCGCCCACCCGGCCAGGTCCCGCCCGGTGTCCAGGTGTTCCAGCCGGTGCCCGGCCCGCTGCAGCTCCGGCAACCGGCCGAGCACGTCGTCGCCGGCCACGTGCGCGACCCGCAGGCCGGCGCCGTCGGCCGCGATCAGCTCGCGCAGCGCCGCGGCCAGCCCCGCCGGGTGGAAGCCGCCCGCGTTGGTGACGACCTTGGCGCCGCGTTCGGCGAGCACCCCCAGGTGCGGGCGCAGCTGGTCGAGGAAGTGCTCCACGTACCCGTGCGCCGGGTCGCGCCGGTAGCGCACCGACAGCGCGGCGAGGGTGATCTCCGCGAGGTAGTCACCGATCAGCACGTCCACCGGATCTCCGGCCAGCACCTCGGCCACTCCGGTGAACCGGTCCCCGAGGTAGCCGGAGAACCCGCCGATGCGGATCGCGCGTTCGGACATGGCAGTGCACCTCGCTGTTCGTCGGTTTTCACGCTACGACCGGTGCCGGGCCGCGGCTACGACCGTTCGGCGAAGGCCGCCGTGATCGCGCCGGTCACGCCGCCGGGTCAGCACGCCACGAGCCCGGCCGCCTGCGCCGCGGGTCCGGTCGGTCCCGGTCGGCGGCGAAGCCGCTGACCCCCCGCCGCTGAGCGGGCGAGCGGACTGGTGCGTCGGGACCGATCCCGCACCGGGAGGACCGCTGGGGTTCCGCCGTCCCAGTGCCGCGCGGCAGGAGCAGCGGGGCGTCAAGCGGTGAAGTGCGGGGACAGACCCGGGCGCGGCCACTCGGTCTCGTAGAGCACGCCCCGGCCCGAGGAGGTGATGTAGGCGGTGCGCAGGTCCGGCCCGCCGAAGCAGATGTTGGTGACCAGCGGGTCCGGCACAGGGACCGGCACCTGCTCGACGAGTTCGCCGTCCGGGCTGAGCACGCTGATCTCGCCGGTGTTCAGCGTCGCCACGCACACGTTGCCCGCCGAGTCCACCGCGAGCGAATCCAGCATCCGCGCCCCGGAGAACCCGTGCAGCAGCTCAGCACCGCGGCGCACCCGCCCCGGTCCCAGCACCTCCCAGCTCCACACCCGGCCGGACCCGGTTTCGGCGACGTGCACCCGATCTCCGTCCGGGGACAGGCCGACGCCGTTCGGCTGGTGCAGCGGGAACACCAGTTCCTCCACCCGGGAGCCGTCCGGCAGCGCGTAGTACAGCCCGCCCAGGTCCATCTCCCGCGCGCGGGTCTTGCCGAAGTCGGTGAAGTAGCAGCCGCCGTCGGCGTCGAACACGAGGTCGTTCGGCCCGCGCAGCGGGCGCCCGTCCACTTCGGTGCACACGTCGGTGACCTCGCCGTCGAGGGTGACGCGCTGCAGGCGCCCGCCCGAGTAGTCGTCGGGTTGGCCGCCGGGCACGCTCAGCCCGTCCCGGTCGTGCCAGCGGAACCCGCCGTTGTTGCACACGTACACCGCGCCGTCGGGGCCGACGGCCGCGCCGTTGGGTCCGCCGCCGCAGTCCGCGACGATCGAGATCGCGCCGTCCGGGCCCACCCGGGACAGCGTGCCGCGGCGGATCTCCACGACCAGCACGGAGCCGTCGGCGAGGGCGACGGGGCCTTCGGGGAACCGCAGGCCTTGAGCGATGGTGCGCAGTTCGGGCATGGGGCGGGACTCCTCTTCTCCTGGCGGCCGATCACCACGCTCCCAGACTCGCGCCAGGTCCTCGACCCCGATTGCGGAGGTTCCGCGGCGCTCCGCACGCCCGCCCCTGCTCACCGGCTCGGCCGGAACCCGGAGCCGACGCGAGGTCGTGCGCCGACGTCCTCGGCCCGCTGACCGATCCGCGCGCACAGGGCGGGGACCTGGCGGATGCGCTCCACGCGGTCGCGCCGTCGTTGCCCGGGTACGGCTGGAGCGACAAGCCGTCGACGACCGGGTGGGGCGTCACGCGCATCGCGCGGGCCTGGGAGCCGTTCATGGCGTCGCACCCGCGAATCCACTGTGGACGGCACGTGTCCGCCGCCGGAGGTGGCGTGGTGCCGCGGTGTTTCGCTGTGCGAAGCTGGTGGTTCGGACCACCGATCGCCCCGGCGGAACCCGGGAACGGTCGGATCGAACGGGCCACGCGCCCGAAACGTCGGAAGGTAGGCGTCGTGACCGAACAATCGCAGGCGTTCGTGCCGGAGTGGGTGCGCGTCGAGCCGGAGCGGGTGCTCGCCTTCGCCGAGGCCGCCGCGCACCCCGACGGCGGCTTCGCCTGGCTGGACTCCGCGGGCGCGCCGGTGCTGGATCGGCCGGTAGAGACCTGGATCACCTGTCGCACCACGCACGTGCTCGCCCTCGCCGTCGCGCAGGGCCGGGACGACCTGCGGCCGCGGGTCGAGCACGGGGTGGCCGCGCTGCGCGGACCGCTGCACGACGACGAGCACGGCGGCTGGTTCGCCTCGGCCACCGCCGCCGGGCCGGTCGCCGATCACAAGGGCGCCTACGAGCACGCGTTCGTGCTGCTCGCCGCCGCGAGCGCCGCCGCGATCGGCGCCGACGGCGGCCGGGAGCTGCTGGACGACGCGCTCGCGGTGCAGGACGCCCACTTCTGGGAGGACGAGCACGGCCTGGTCGCCGATTCCTGGAACCGCACCTGGACCGAGCTGGAGCCCTATCGCGGCGTCAACGCGAACATGCACACCGTGGAGGCGCTGCTGGCCGCCGCCGACGTCACCGGCGACCGCCGCTGGTCCGACCGCGCGGCCCGCATCGTCGAGAACGTGGTGCACGGCTTCGCCCGCGACGGCGGCTGGCGGCTGCCGGAGCACTTCGACCCGAGCTGGAACGTGCGGCTGGACTACAACCGGGACAAGCCCGCCGACCAGTTCCGCCCGTACGGGGTGACCATCGGCCACCTGCTGGAGTGGTCCCGGCTGGCCCTGCACGTGCGGCACGCGCTGGGGGAGGAGGCGCCCGCCTGGTTGCTCGACGACGCGCGGGAGCTGTTCACCACCGCCGTCCGCGACGGCTGGGACGTGGACGGGGCGGCGGGCTTCGTCTACACCACCGACTTCGACGGCGTCCCGGTGGTGCGCAACCGGCTGCACTGGGTGATCGCGGAGGCGCTGGCCACCGCGTGGGCGCTGCACCAGGCCACCGGCGACGAGGAGTACGCCCGCTGGTTCACCACCTGGGCCGAGCACGCCGAGCGCCACTTCGTGGACCGCGAGCTCGGGTCCTGGCGCCACGAGCTCGACGAGCACAACCGGCCGGCCGCCACGGTCTGGGAGGGCAAGCCCGACCTGTACCACGCCTACCAGGCGACGTTGCTGCCGCGGCTGCGGCCTGCAGCGTCGTTCATCGGCGCGCTGACCGGCTGATCGCCTGCTGAACGCCCTGCCCGTGCGGCAGGGCGTTCTCCTCGTCCGACGTTCTCTGCGCACCGAATGTGTTCAGGGTCGACTGAAATCAATCCGCGGACGAGCCGGTGTCGATCCGCGCCAAGCGGGTAGCCGGGAGGGGACAACGACGTCCACCCCGCTAATTGCCTGTCTCTGAACCCGCCCGGCGGGTCTTGTCGGTTTCCTGTCAGCGGCGGAGCCGCTAAGCAGCCGACCACCTGAGGCACCGGCACCGCCGCGGGTTCTCAGCGGCTTCCTCGCGAGGACAGCGATGTCGCCGTGTGTGGACACACATCAGACATCGATCCCGCAGCGAGGAAGCCGCTGAGGTTCCGCTACCCGAGCACTACGCAACAGAAGCAGCGAGACAGGCAGTAAGGAGGCGGCCGTGAAGATCGTTGCCGTCCTGTACCCCGGCCCCACCGAGCAGCACGCCGACCACTCCGGGCTGGAAATGCTCGGCAGCACCGAAGGCGCGCTGGGGCTGCGCGAGCAGCTCGAATCCGAAGGCCACGAGTACGTCGTGCTCAGCGATCGGGACGAGGCGCTGCGCGAGCACCTGCCCGACGCCGACGTGTTCATCACGACCCCGTTCTGGCCGACCTACCTCTCCGGCGACGACCTCCGCCGCGCGCCGCGGCTGAAGCTGGTGCTGACCGCGGGCGTCGGCTCCGACCACGTCGACTCGGACACCGCTGCCGAACTCGGCATCACCGTCGCCGAGGTCACCGGCAGCAACGTGGTCAGCGTCGCCGAGCACGCCGTGATGCAGCTGCTGACCCTGGTGCGCAACTACATCCCGGCCTACCAGCAGGTGGTCGACGGCCGCTGGGACATCGCCGACATCGCCGCCCGGTCGCACGACATCGAGGACAAGACCGTCGGCATCATCGGCATGGGCCAGATCGGGCAGCGGATCGCGTTGCGGCTCAAAGGATTCGACGTGCGGATGCTGTACAACACCCGGCACCGCCGCAGCAGCACCGAAGAAGCGGTGTTCGGCGCCCGGTTCAAGCACCTCGACGACCTGGTGGCGCAGTCGGACGCGATCGTGCTGTCCTGCCCGCTGACGTCCGAGACCAAGGGGATGTTCGGCGAGGAGCGGTTGCGCTCGATGCGGCCGGGCGCGTGGCTGGTGAACATCGCGCGCGGCCAGATCGTGGACACCGACGCGCTGGTGCGGGTGCTGGAGGACGGGCACCTCGGCGGCTACGCGGGCGACGTCTGGTACCCGCAGCCCGCCCCCGCCGACCACCCGTGGCGCAGCATGCCGGGGCACGCGCTGACCCCGCACGTCTCGGGCACCAGCCTCGAAGCGCAGCAGCGCTACGCGGCCGGCGTGCAGGACTCGGTGCGCCGGTTCCTCGCGGGCGAGCCCCTCCAGGACGACTACGTCGTCGCCTGAGCCCGTCGGGTGGACGGCCCGTCCGGAACGGGCCGTCCGCTCAGCGCGCTCGGCCGTGGCGCCAGCGGACGATCCGCTCCACCAGGCGCATCGTCCGGGCCGTGCGCTCGAAGCTCATCAGCGCCATGCCCGGGAGCGCGAACCGCTGCCGGGTCAGCGAGTGCGATCGGCTGAACTCCAGCAGGCCCTCCGCGCCGTGGATGCGGCCGAACCCGGAGGCGCCGACCCCGCCGAACGGCAGCGCCGCCACCGCCGCGAAGCCCAGCACCGCGTTCACCGAGGTCGCCCCGGCGCGGATCCGCCGCGCGATCTCCATGCCGCGCCCGCGGGAGAACACGGTTGCCGCCAGCCCGAACTCGGTGGCGTTGGCCAGCCGCACCGCCTCGTTGACCGACTCCACGGTGCGGACCGTGACCGTCGGGCCGAAGGTCTCCTCGCGGACGGCGGCGGAATCCTCGTCCGCGTCCACCAGCAGCACCGGATCCACGTACGGCGGGCGCACCGACTCCGCGCCGCCGACCCGGGCCGTGGCGCCGTGCGCGAGCGCGTCCGCGACGTGCCCGCGCACGATCTCCACCTGCGCGGGCACCGTCATCGGCCCGTAGTCCACCCCGGCCCGCACCCGGCGAGCGCGTAGGCGATGGAGCCGTTCGGGGTGAACAGCGGGTAGTTCCACGGCCCGATCACGCCGACCACGCCCAGCGGACGCTGCTCGACCCGCGCCGCGTGGTTGGCCATCAGCGCGCCGGGGGAGACCGACCGGGGACGCAGCACCGAGCGGGCGTGGCGCGCGGCCCAGCGGATGTGCTCCAGGGTGAGGGTGAGTTCGAGGAACACGTCGTCGCGGGGCTTGCCGTTCTCGGCGCGGACGAGCGCGGTGATCTCCTCGCGTGCCGGGTCAGGTGCGCGGCCCAGCGCAGCAGGCGGCGTTCCCGGTCGGCGAAGCCGAGGCCCGCCCACCAGGTCGAGGCCTCGCGGGCGCGGGCGACGGCGGCGGCGACCTGCTCGGAGCCGTCGACGTCGAACTCGGCGACCAGGCCGCCATCAGCGGGATCGGTGGACCGCAGCCGCGGTGTCGGGTCGGTCATGGTCGCTCACAGCCCGTAGGTCTTGCCGATGATGTCGCGCTGGATCTCGCTGGTGCCGCCGTACACGGTGGACACGACGGTGGAGCGCAGCAGCGCCTCCATCCCGTACTCGGTGGCGTAGCCGTAGCCGCCGAGCATCTGCATCCCTTCCAAGGACACGTGCTTGGCCAGCTCGGTGCACTTGAGCTTCGCCATCGACGCCTCGCGCGGAAAGGTGCGCTCCGGTGCCTCGTCGATCTGCCGCGCCACGTCGTCGACGAGCAGCCGGGCGCATTCCAGTTCCGTGGCCATGTCGGCGATCCGGTGCCGCAGCGCCTGGAAGGTGCCGATGGGGCGGCCGAACTGCTCCCGTTCCTTCACGTAGGCCACGGTGTCGTCGAACGCGCGGCGCGCGGTGCCGAGCATCAGCGCGGCGAGGATCATCCGCTCCAGGTTCAGCCCGGCCATCAGCTGCTTCCAGCCCTGGTCCACGGTGCCGACCACGGCGTCGTCGGGCAGGAAGCAGTCGGTGAAGTACAGGTCGTTGACCTCGCGCCCGCCCATGGTGTCGATGCCCTGGATCTGGAGGCCGGGGGTGCCGGTGGGCACCACGAACTGGGTCAGCCCCTCGTGCTTGGTGCCGCCGGACCCGGTGCGGGCGATGAGCAGCACGTGGTCGGCGAGGTGCGCGTTGGAGCACCACGTCTTCTGCCCGTTGACCACCCAGCCGCCGTCGCGCCGCTCGGCCTTGCAGGTGAGCGCGCCGACGTCGGATCCGGCGCCCGGCTCGGACATGGAGATCGCTTCGACCCGGCCGCGCACGACGCCTTCGAGGATCGTGCGCTTCTGCTCCGGCGTGCCGAACTTCGCGTAGGCGGCGGCGGAGATGATGGTGGTGGCGAAACCGCCGATGGGGGCGCGGCCGTAGGCGGTCTCCTCCAGGAACAGGCACAGGTCGGTCATGCCGAGCCCCGCGCCGCCGTGCTCCTCGGGGATGTGGACGCCCAGCCAGCCCAGATCGGCCATCTTGGCGTAGAGCTCCTGGTTGTGCAGGTGCGTCCCGCCGTCGGTGAGCTCGTCGCGCTGCTGCTTGCTGCCGCATTCGCGGCGGCAGAACTCGGAGATCGCCTGGACGAAGTCGCGTCGCTCGTCGCTGAGGACTCGGGGCATGGTCGTTTCCTTCCGGGATGGCCGGACGTGATCCCTCGGAGAGTGGTCGGCCGCGGCGGGCCGGACCTCCGGTGAACTGTAAATCCCGATTAACTTAGTGGCAAGGACGTGCCGATCCACCTGCTACGACGGGGAAAAACCAGCTTGCGGAGCAATGCGCGTGCGATTCACGGTTCACCCGAGCGGTCGCTCCGGTTGCGCCGGACGCGGTGCGGTCAGACGCGGTGCAGCACGTCCAGCGCGAGGTGCGCGGCCTGCTCCGGGGTGGCCGGCTGCGCGCTCGCCATCGCCAGGTCGTTGATCATGTTCAACGCGGCCTGCGCGGTCACCTGCGCGTGCTGGGCGTCCGGGCGCACCCGCTCGGCCACCAGCGTCCACTGCCGCACGTGGTCGCGCTGCGCCCGCCGCAGCTCGTGCCGGTCCCCGGTGGGCAGGTTCTTGTACTCCGAGAGGTAGACGGCGAGCAGGTCCCGGTTGCGGAACGCGAAGTCCACGTAGGCGGCGACCAGCCCGCGCCGCGCGGCCTCGGCGTCCGGGGCGTCGGCCACCGCCTGCCCGCACGCCGAGGTGAGCCGGTCGGCGGCCCGGTAGTACACCGCGGCCAGCAGGTCGGCCTTGCCGCTGAAGTGGCGGTACACGCTGGAAGCGTTGATGCCCGCCGCGGTGCCGATCTCCTCCATGCTCACCGCGTGGAAGCCGCGCCGCCGGAACAGCGGCACGGCCGCGGCCAGCAGCTTCTCCCGCCGCGCGGCCAGGTCGGGGACCCCGTTCCCGGCCGGTGCGGCCGAGGTGGGGGAGTCGGCGGGCGGATCGGCGGCCAGCAGCACCGCCGCGATCGAGCACAACCTCGCCTGGGCCACCTTGTCGCCGAGCGCGACGCGGTGCGTGGACCAGCCGGCGATGCCGCTGAGCGAAGCCGAGGCCAGCAGCCGTGCGGTGGCCGCGGGCAGTTCCGGGCGCACCGCGGCGAGCCGGTGCGCGAGGACCGAGATCAGGTCGCCCAGGCAGCGGGCCACGTGCCTGCGGTCCTCGTCGTCGAGGTGGCGCGCTTCCCACTGGTAGAGCCGGATGCTGCGGCGGCGGTGCACGACCAGTTCGGCGACCGCCCGCACGACCGCGTCCAGCTTGTCCCGGTCGCTGCCGGGTTCGGCGTCGGCCCGCCGCGCGCATTCGGTGAGCGCCGCGGCGAACTCGCGGGCCGCGTGGGCGAGGATGCCCTGCTTGTTGGGGAAGTGGCGGTAGATCGCCGGTCCGGTGATCCCGGCGGCGGAGGCGATCTCGCCGAGGCCGACGCCGTGGTAGCCGCGTTCGCTGAACAGCTCCGCGGCGATGGCGGAGATCTGCGCCCGCCGGTCGCCGGTGCGCCGCCGCGAGGTGCCGGTGCCGCGCGTGCCCGGAGATGCCATGAGTGATACCTCCGTTGCTCGCCGCACCGTCGCGCGCCGACTTTACACTTCGGCGCTCTCGGTGGCAGAGCTGGCGGTCGTGGCCTTGACGGTCTTCGACGACGGCACCTATGTTAATCATAATTCGCATCGCGCCCGGGTTGTCGACCCGCACGTGGAGGAGCCACCGCGCCCGGTGCGCCGACCCTTCCCCGGATCACCGTCGATCGTGGAGGCGCCCAGTGAACGACACCGCAGGCAGCAGGCGACCACCCGGCGCGACCCCGGTGCCCCGGCGTTCCGGGCGGGCGGCATGACCGCCGCGGTGCGCGTCCCGCAACCGCTGACCGGGGACGCGGCGTGGGAACTGGTCGAACGGGCCCAGCGCGGTGACCGGATCGCGTTCGGCAGGCTCTACGAGCGGTACCGCCCGCTGGTCAGCAACTTCCTGTGCGCGCGGATCCACGACTTCAGCACCGTCGAGGACCTCGTGCACGAGACGTTCGCGCGAGCGCTGCACAACATCCGCACCGTCCGGCGCGGCAGCGACGATCCGGGCGCGTGGTTCGTCACCATCGCCCGCCACCTGCTGCTGGATCACCTCAAGTCCGCGCGCAACCGCCGCGAGGTCGTCACCGCCGACTTCGACCCGGACCGGCGCAGCGCCGACGCGCTGGAGGACCTGGTGCTGGACCGGTTGATGGCCGACCGGCTGTGGTCCCGAGCCGGTGACCTCAGCGACGACCAGCACCGCTGCCTGGTGCTGCGGTTCGCGCTGGGCCTGACCGTGGAGCAGACCGCCAGCCGGATGGGGCGCGATGGCGGCGCGGTGCGCGCCCTGCAGTACCGGGCGGTCCGGCGGCTCGGCGCGCTGCTGCGCGAGGACTGCTGGGAGCACGTCCCGCATCCCCGGTGACCGCATCGCCCCCGGCTCGCTTCCGGCCGGACCGGGAGGCCGCGGCGGTGCTCCGCGGAGATCCGGCGTCCTTCGAACCGGCCCGGTGCCATGCGCATGCTCGATGTGCTCCGCCATCGGCGGGGTGGCCTGCCGCGGCGCGCAGGAACCCGCCGACGACCGGTGCGCTGGACGGCGCGCAGCAGGATCGACGTGCCGGCGCCTCCCGGTCGTCGGCTGCGGCGACAGCGCGCTCGCCCGGTCGGCCCCCGGCCGGCGTCGGCCGGGAACCCGCCGGGCGGGCCCGCAACGCGGTGGCGGCCGCCGTCGAACACCTCGACGGCGGCCGCACCGAACCGCGTCCCTCAGCGGCCGCGCCGCGCCCGCGTTCGACGACGACGGCACCGGCGGGCCGGGTGGCTCAGCCGTGCAGCGCCCGGTCCGGAACGCCGAACCGCTCGGAGGCGCTCAGCTCCTGGTGCCAGTGCGGGTAGATCAGGTACGGCTTGCTGATCTCGTCGAGCTTCCGGAACTCGTCGTCGCTGAGCCGCACCTCGGTCGCCCCGAGGTTGTCCCGCAGCTGCTCGTCCTTGCGGGCGCCGATGACCAGCGAGGTGACCCCCGGCTTGCGCAGCAGGTAGGCCAGCGAGATCTGCGCCGGGGACACCCCGTGCGAGGAGGCGATGTCCACCACTTCCTCGATGGTGTCGTAGAGCTTCTCGGCGTCGCGCACCGGTGGCTCGTTCCAGTCCTCCTCCAGGTGCCTGCCGTCGGCGGCCTGCTGGCCGCGCCGGTACTTGCCGGACAGCAGCCCGCCGGCCAACGGGCTCCACACCAGCACGCCCAGGCCCTGGTCGATCGAGGCCGGGATCAGCTCGTACTCGGCGTCGCGGCTCTCCAGCGAGTAGTAGATCTGGTTCGCCACGAACCGCTGGTAGCCGAGCCGGTCCGCCAGGCCCAGCGCCTTGAGCAGCTGCCAGCCCGCGTAGTTGGACACCCCCAGGTAGCGGACCTTGCCGGAGCGGACCAGCGTGTCCAGCGCTTCGAGGGTCTCCTCCAGCGGCGTCTGCCCGTCCCACTCGTGCACGTGGTAGAGGTCGATGTGGTCGGTGTCGAGCCGGCGCAGGCTGGCCTCCGCCTGCGAGATGATGTGGTGCCGGGAGAGCCCGGCGTCGTTCGGGCCGTCGCCCATGACCATCCGGACCTTCGTGGAGATCAGCACGTCGTCGCGCTTGTCCGCGATGGCCTTGCCGACGATCTGCTCGGCGACGCCGGTCGAGTACATGTTCGCCGTGTCGATCAGGTTGACCCCGGCGTCGAGGCACATGTCGATCTGCCGCTTGGCGCCGTCGACGTCCACGTTGCCGAGCTTGGCGAAGTTGCCCTCGCCGCCGTACGTCATCGTGCCCAAGGTCAGCGTCGAGACACGCAGTCCGGATCGTCCCAGCTGGCGGTACTCCACTGTTGTTCCTCCTGTCGGCGTGCGCGGCGGACCGGTCGCGGTCCCCAGGATCAACGATCAGCGGAAGGGTGTTGTTCCCGGTCCCGACCGCGACCGGACGCGTTCACCCTTCCCGGTGGAGCGCCAGGTGCTCGTGGTGGACTACGCCGTCCCGGACGTCACCGGTCGCGGTGAACCCGGTGTCGTCGACGTCGTCGAGGTGACTCCCGGTGACGGTGCGGCCGCCGGTGCGGGCGGGGCCTCGTCGTAGCGCCCGTCGGCCCGCGGCTCCTGGCGGAGGTGGCCCGTCGGCGGTCACCCACGTGCCGGCCACGCCCACCGGCCGTCCTGTTCGGGCTCCCGATCGCGTTCGTGCCGAGCCGAGCAGGCGGGCCGGGCGGTAGGTGGCGGGGAGGCGGCGCGGCCCCCGGGTTCCTTGCGCCCGCCACCAGTTGAGTACACAGTGGACTGAGTCCGGTAACGCGAATTCCCTTCACCACACGAAGGTGTTCCTCCGTCCTGCGTGGCGACCGGTGCCGGTCCTAGTCTTGCCGGACCACCCAGGTCGCAGGCGGGTGAGGGGGCCATTGTGGACATGTCACGGGCTCGTGGACGACCTGCCCACGAGCGCACCACCGCGCGGGTACCGGACTTCGCGGCGCAGCTGCCCGACAGCGCGGCCGTGCTCGCGCGGGCCGACGGCGAGAACTTCCCCGTCGCGGCGCGAGTGCTGCCGCGGGGCCCGCGCACCCACCTGATGGCGCTCTACGGCTACTTCCGGCTCGTCGACTACGCCGGGGACGACGCGCCCGGCAACCGCGAAGTCCTGCTCGACCACCTCGAAACCGACCTCGGCCACGCCTACCGCGGCACCCCGCGGCTCCCGCTGCTCAAAGCGCTCGCACCCACCATCCGCGCCTGCGGCCTGCCGCAGGAGGTGCTGGTGCGGCTGATCGACGCGAACCGGCGCGACCAGCACGTGCACCGCTACCGCACCTTCACCGAGCTCGTCGACTACTGCGCGCTCTCGGCGAACCCCGTCGGCGAATCCGTGCTGCACGTCTTCGGCTGCGCCCGTCCCGACCTGGTCGCCCTCTCCGACCGCATCTGCACCGCGCTGCAGATCCTGGAGCACTGCCAGGACGTGCTCGAAGACCACCGCGCGGGCCGCGTCTACCTGCCCGAAGCGGACCTGCGCCACTACGGCTGCGCGCCCGAGGAACTGGAATCGGGCCCGGTCCCCGCGCACTGGCGGGCGCTGCTGCGCTTCCAGGTCGTGCGCGCGCACCGGATGCTCGAATCCGGCGCGCCCCTGGTCGGCAAGCTGCCGATGCCCGCCCGGCTCGCCGTCGCCGGGTACGTGGCGGGCGGACGCGCCACCGTCCACGCGTTCACCGCCGCCCGGTTCGACCCGATCAGCGGCGACGTGACCCCCGCCCGCGCCCGCACCGCCGCCGAATCGGTGCGCTTGCTGCTGTCAGGAGGTACCTGGTGACCACCTCGGTTCCGGAGGCGTACCGGGAGTGCGAGCGGATCACCCGCGAACGCGCGCGCAACTTCTCCTACGGGATCAGGTTGCTGCCGGGGCCGAAGCGGCGGGCGCTGTCCGCGGTGTACGCGTTCGCCCGCCGCGTCGACGACATCGGCGACGGCGAGCTGCCCGCCGCCGAGAAGCTGCGGCTGCTGGCCGAAGCCCGCACCGCGCTGCACCACGCGAGCCCGCGGTCCGCGGACCCGGTGCTGGTGGCGCTGGCCGACGCCGAATCGCGGCTGGCACTGCCGATGTCCGCGTTCGACGAGCTCATCGACGGCTGCGAAGCGGACGTGCGCGGCACCAAGTACCTGACCTTCGAGGACCTGCTGCACTACTGCCGCTGCGTCGCCGGATCGATCGGCAGGCTCTCGCTCGGGGTGTTCGGCACCACCGACCGGGCCGTGGCCGAACGCCGCGCCGATTCCCTCGGCGTCGCGCTGCAGCTCACCAACATCCTGCGCGACGTGCGCGAGGACCACGGCAACGCGCGCGTCTACCTGCCCGCGGAGGACCTGCAGCGCTTCGGCGTGCACCTCGCCCCCGGCGAACCCGGCCCGGTCGCGAGCGACGCCGACGGGCTCGCCCGGCTCGTGCGGTTCGAGGTCGCCCGCGCCGAGCAGTGGTACCGGGAGGGCTTCGGGCTGCTGCCGATGCTCGACCGCCGCAGCCGGGCCTGCTGCGCGTCCATGTCCGGGATCTACCACGAGGTGCTGCAGGCCATCGCCGCCGCGCCTTCGCGGGCGATGCGGCGGCGCACCTCGCTGCCCGCCTGGCGCAAGGCCGGCGTGGCGGCCCGCTCGGTGGCGGGGATGGCGCCGTGAACCGCGCCGTGCTCGTCGTCGGCGGCGGCCTCGCCGGGCTCACCGCGGCGCTGCGCTGCGCCGACCAGGGCTTCGAGGTGACGTTGCTGGAGGCGCGGCCCCGGCTCGGCGGCGCCGCGGGATCGTTCCGCCGCGGCGACCTCGACGTCGACACCGGGCAGCACGTGATCCTGCGCTGCTACACCGCCTACCGCGCGCTGCTGCGCCGGTTCGGCGCCGCCGACGGGATCCACGTGCAGCCGAAGCTGCGGATCCCGGTGCTGCGACCCGACGCGCCGCCGAGCGTGCTGCGGCGCTGGCAGGCGCCCGCCCCGCTGCACCTGGCACCCGCGCTGCTCGGCTACCGGGCCCTGGCGCCCGCCGAACGGCTCGGCGCCGCGCGGACCGCGCTCGCGCTGCGCGCGCTGGACCCGGCCGACCCGGAGCTCGACGAGCACAGCTTCGGGGACTGGCTGCGCTCCCGCGGCGAATCGGCGCGAGCCGTGGACGCGCTGTGGGGGCTGCTGTCGGTGGCCGCGCTCAACGCCCAGCCCGACCGCTCCTCGCTGGCGCTGGCGGTGAAGGTGTTCCGCACCGGCGTGCTCGACGGCACCGATTCCGCCGACATCGGCATCCCGCGCCGCCCGCTCGGCGCGCTGCACGACACCGCGGCGCACCGGGCGCTGCACGCCGCCGGGGTGCGGGTCCTGCTGCGCACCAAGGCGGTCGGGCTGCGCCGGGACGCGCTCGGCTGGCGCGTGCCCGTGCGCGGGCGCGGCGGTGAGGACGTGCTCAACGCCGACTCCGTGGTCGTGGCCGTGCCGCACCAGCACGCCACCGCGCTGCTGACCGGGCTGCCGCTGCCCGCGGTGCCGCGCTGGTCCGGGCTCTCGGCGGCGCCCATCGTCAACGTGCACGTGCACTACGACCGGGCGGTGCTGGCCGAGCCGATGGCCGCGGTGCTCGACTCGCCGGTGCAGTGGCTGTTCGACCGGACCGCGATCGCGGGCGCGCGGCACGGCCAGTACCTGGCCCTCTCATTGTCCGCCGCGCAGGACCTGCTCGACCGGCGCACCGACGAGCTGCGCGAGCTGTTCCTGCCCGCCCTGCGGGATCTGCTGCCCGCGGCCCGGCAGGCCCGCGTCGACGACTTCTTCGTCACCCGCGAACCGCGCGCGACCTTCGACCAGGCCCCCGGCACGCGGGCGATGCGTCCCGCGGCGGACACCGGGCTCACCGGGCTGGTGCTCGCAGGCGCGTGGACCGCCACCGGCTGGCCCGACACCCTCGAAGGCGCTGTGCGCAGCGGAGAACGGGCCGCGCGCGTCGTGCGAGCGGCCACCGGCGACGCCCGGCAGGCGGGCGTGGAGGTGTCCCGATGACCATTGCCGTCCCCAGCGCGCTGACCACCTCGCGACGGCAGGTGGAGCCCGCACTCCGGGCCGCGGTCGGCGAGCTCGACGAGCACACCCGGCTGGTCTGCGAGTACCACTTCGGCTGGGTGCACGCCGACGGCAGCCCCGACGGGCGCACCGGCAAGGCGCTGCGGCCCGCGCTGGTGCTGCTCGCCGCTGCCGCCGCCGTCGACGACGCCCCCGCGCCGTTCCGGGAAGCGGCCGCGGTGGAACTGGTGCACAACTTCTCGCTGCTGCACGACGACCTGATGGACGACGACACCTCCCGGCGGCACCGGCCCACCGCGTGGACGGTGTTCGGCAGGCCCGCCGCGCTGCTGGCCGGGGACGCGCTGCTCGCGCTCGGCACCAGCGTGCTCGTCGACCCGCCCGCCCCGCACGCCGCCGACGCGGTGCGGATGCTCGGCTCGGCGACCGGGCGGCTCATCGTCGGGCAGGCCGCCGACCTCGACTTCGAGCGGCGGCACGACGTGGGGCTCGGCGAGTGCCTGCGGATGGTCGAGGGCAAGACCGCGGCGCTGCTCGGGTGCGCCTGCGGGCTCGGCGCGCTGGCCGCGGGCGCGGATCCGGCCGTCGTGTCGCGGCTGCGGACCTTCGGCGAGGAGCTGGGGATGGCCTTCCAGCTCGTCGACGACCTGCTCGGCCTGTGGGGAGACCCGGCGACCACCGGGAAACCGGTGCTCTCCGACGTGCGGGCGCGGAAGAAGACGGCGCCCGTCGTGCACGCCCTCACCTCCGGGACCGCGGCGGGAGAGCGGCTGCACCGGCTCTACCAGGACCCCGAGCAGCTCGTCGGCGACCGCGCCGAACTCGCCGCCGACCTGGTGCGCCAGGCCGGTTCGAAGGAGTGGGCCGAGAACGAATGCGAACGCAGGCTGACCGCCGCGCTCGCGCAACTGCCCACCGGCGGCCGGACCGGCCCCGCGGTGGACGCCCTGACCGAACTCGCGGAATTCATCGTGCGGAGGCAATGGTGACCGAACAGCTGACCCGATCCGGGACCGAGGAGCAGACCCTGCCGGACCTGCCGCTGGGCAGCGGTGTCCGCGCGCACGCGGCGCTGCTGTCGGCCCAGGAGCACCTGCTGTCCCTGCAGGACACCGACGGCTGGTGGAAGGGGGAGTTGCAGACCAACGTCACCATGGACGCCGAAGACCTGCTGATGCGCCAGTTCCTCGGCATCCGCACCCCCGCCGAGACCGAGCGCGGCGCGCGCTGGATCCGCTCCCAGCAGCGGGAGGACGGCACCTGGGCGACCTACTTCGGCGGCCCCGGGGACCTGTCCACCACCGTCGAGGCCTACACCGCGCTCAAGCTCGCGGGCGACGACCCCGAGGCCGAGCACATGGCGGCGGCCCGCTCCTGGATCCTCGCCCGCGGCGGCATCGAGGAGACCCGGGTGTTCACCCGGATCTGGCTGGCGCTGTTCGGGGAGTGGTCCTGGGACGAGCTGCCCGCGATGCCGCCGGAAGTGGTGCTGCTGGGCAAGTCGGTGCCGCTGAACCTGGCGGACTGGGCGTGCTGGGCCCGGCAGACCGTGGTGCCGCTGACCGTCGTGTGCACGCTGCGGCCGAGCCGCGACCTGGGCGTGGGCGTCGGAGAACTGCGCACCGGACGGGTCCCGCAGCGCTCCACCGGCGCGTGGGACCGGGCGTTCCACGCGCTCGACGCGGTCCTGCACCGCTACCAGCGCCGTCCGCTGCGGTCGCTGCGGGAACTGGCGATGCGCCGGGCCGCGGAGTGGATCATCGCGCGGCAGGAGGCCGACGGGTCCTGGGGCGGCATCCAGCCGCCGTGGGTGTACTCGCTGCTGGCGCTGCACCTGCTCGGCTACCCGCTGGAGCACCCCGTGTTGCGGGAGGGCATCGCCGGGCTCGACGGGTTCACCGTCCACGAGCAGACGGCGGACGGGCCGGTGCGCAGGCTGGAGGCGTGCCAGTCGCCGGTGTGGGACACCGTGCTGACCGTGCAGGCGCTGCGCGACTCCGGGCTGCCCGCCGACCACCCGGCGCTGCGCTGCGCTGCGGACTACCTGCTCGACGAGGAGGTGCGGGTGACCGGTGACTGGGCGGTGCGCAGGCCGAACCTGGCGCCCGGCGGGTGGGCCTTCGAGTTCGAGAACGACGGGTACCCCGACACCGACGACACCGCCGTCGCGCTGCTGGCGCTCAACCGGATCCAGCACACGAAGCCGGCCGAGGTCCGCCGCGCCATCGACCGCGGGGTGCACTGGCTGCGCGGCATGCAGTCCCGCGACGGCGGCTGGGGCGCGTTCGACGCGGACAACACCCGCAAGCTCGTCACCCGGCTCCCGTTCTGCGACTTCGGCGAGGTCATCGACCCGCCGTCGGCGGACGTCACCGCCCACGTGGTGGAGGCGCTGTCCGCGGTCGGGCACCGCGACGACCCGGCGGTGCGCGCCGGGGTCCGCTGGCTGCTGGAGAACCAGGAGTCCGGCGGTTCCTGGTTCGGCCGCTGGGGCGCCAACCACGTCTACGGCACCGGAGCGGTGGTGCCCGCGCTGGTCGAGGCCGGGGTGCCCGCGAACCACCCGTCGCTGCGGCGTGCGGCGCGCTGGCTGGAGCAGCACCAGAACGCCGACGGCGGCTGGGGCGAGGACATGCGCTCCTACACCGACGAGCGCTGGATCGGCGTCGGCACCTCCACCGCCTCGCAGACCGGGTGGGCGCTGATGGCGCTGCTCGCGCTGGGCAGGCACACCACCGAGGCGGTGCGCAACGGGGTCGAGCACCTGGCGGCCACCCAGCGCGCGGACGGAACCTGGGACGAGCCGCACTACACCGGCACCGGGTTCCCCGGCGACTTCTCGATCAACTACCACCTGTACCGGCTGATCTTCCCGCTCACCGCGCTCGGCCGGTACGAGCGCGCGGTCGCCGAGCGGTGATCGGGGCGCGGCGGTGAGCGCGGCGGCGCGACGGCGGACCGGTGGTGCAGCCACCGGTTCCCGGGTGCTGCTGTGCGCGCCGCTGCGCTGCGAGGCGGTCGCGCTGCGCGGCGCGACCGGTTCACCGGTGCTGCGCACCGGGCTCGGGCCGTGGCGCAGCGCGCGCCGTGTCGCCGGGGTTCCGCTCGGTCCCGAGGACGCGCCGGTCCTGCTCGGCCTGGGCGGGGGAGTGGGGGACACCGGTCCCGGCGCGGTCGTGGTCGCCGACGAGGTCCGCGACGAGGCGGGCAGCGTGCGGCTGCCCGGGGCGGCCGGGCTGGCCGAGCTCCTCCGCGGCGCCGGGTTCCCGGTGCTGGTCGGTCCCGTCGCCAGCACGGACCACCTTGTCGGCGGCGGCGAGCGCGCCGCGCTGGCCACCACGGGCGTGGTGGCGGTGGACATGGAATCGGCCGCGGTGGCGCGCTCGGCGGGGGACCGGTTGTGCGCCGTGGTGCGG
Source organism: Saccharopolyspora gregorii (assembly GCF_024734405.1). NCBI lineage: Bacteria > Bacillati > Actinomycetota > Actinomycetes > Pseudonocardiales > Pseudonocardiaceae > Saccharopolyspora > Saccharopolyspora gregorii. The sequence continues at coordinate 2,856,097 of NZ_CP059556.1, forward strand.
GTCGTCGTCGACACCGCGCGGACCCCGCTGCTGCACCCGCGCACCGCCGACCGGGGGCTGCGCGCCCTGCTGCGGCTGCGGCGGCTCGCTCCCGCGGTGACCGCGTGGGCCGCCTCGTCGCGGCGATGTCGGCCCGCGGCGACCGACCACCCGCGGTGACGACCCGCCGTCCCGACCCCACCCGAGCTGGAGGTACTGACATGGGAATTCCTCTGCGCCAAGCCGTCCGCGTCGGCTCCTACCTCGTGCGGCAGAAGCTCGCGCGACGCGAGAAGTTCGCCCTCACCCTGGAGCTCGAACCGCTGTTCGCCTGCAACCTGGCCTGCGCCGGCTGCGGCAAGATCCAGCACCCGGCCAGCGTGCTCAAGCAGCGGATGCCGGTGGACCGGGCGCTGGCCGCCGTCGAGGAGTGCGGCGCCCCGGTCGTGTCCATCGCCGGTGGCGAACCGCTGATGCACCCCGAGATCGAGGTGATGGTCGCCGAGCTGGTGCGGCGCAAGAAGTTCGTCTACCTGTGCACGAACGCGCTGCTGATGCCCCGCAAGATCGATAAGTTCACGCCGTCGCCGTACTTCTCCTGGGCGGTGCACATCGACGGGCTGCAGGAGCGCCACGACGCCTCGGTGTGCAAGCAGGGCGTGTTCGATCAGGCGGTGGAGAACGTGCGCGAGGCGCAGCGCCGCGGCTTCCGGGTCACCACCAACAGCACGTTCTTCAGCACCGACACGCCCGCGTCGGTGATCGAGGTGCTCGACTACCTCAACGACGAGCTCCAGGTCGACCAGATGATGCTCTCGCCCGCCTACGCCTACGACAAGGCGCCCGACCAGGAGCACTTCCTCGGCGTCACCGAGACCCGCGAGCTGTTCGCGAAGGTCTTCGCCGACGGCAGGCGCAAGAAGTGGCGGTTCAACCACTCGCCGCGGTTCCTGGACTTCCTGGAGGGCAAGGTCGACTTCGGTTGCACCGCGTGGGCGATCCCGTCCTTCTCGCTGCACGGCTGGCAGCGGCCCTGCTACCTGATGGGTGACGGGTACGCGCAGAGCTACCGGGAGCTGATCGACGAGACCGACTGGGAGTCCTACGGGCGCGGCCGGGATCCGCGGTGCGCCAACTGCATGGCTCATTGCGGTTATGAGCCCACCGCGGTACTGGCCACGATGGGTTCACTACGCGAATCGATTCGTGCCCTGAAGGGGTGAGGGATACCACCCGAACCACTGTTGATCAGCAACGATGCGGTTACCCTTGTGGTCCCGCCCCCGACGACGGACACCGAAACGCATGAAGCAGCCATCGCAGGTCGTGCACCTCGACGCGCTCCCATCGCACCTGTGGCACGCCGCCAAGCACCTGGGCGAAACGGTCGTCGCACCGCTGGTGCTGTTCTACGTCCTGTTCACCTTCACCGGTCTGACCGGTGGACTGATCGCCGCACTCGTGTGGGGCGTCGGCGCCGTCGCCGTCCGCCTCGTGCTCCGGCTGCGGGTGCCGCTGGTGCTGATGCTGACCACCGGGGTGCTGGTGGTGCGGACCGTCGTCGGGTTCGCCACGAACAGCTCGTTCCTGTACTTCCTGGAACCGAGCCTGCAGAACTTCCTGGTGGCCGTGCTGTTCCTCGGGTCGCTGCTGTTCGAACGGACGCTCATCGCCAAGCTCGCCGACGACTTCTGCATCCTGCCGCCGTCGCTGATCGGCAACGCCCGGGTGCAGCGGTTCTTCCGGCGGGTGTCGCTGCTGTGGGCGCTGGTGTTCACGATCAACGGCTTCACCACGCTGTGGGCGCTCGCCCAGGCCACCATCGGGCACTTCCTGCTGGCCAGCACGGCAGGCTCGTTCAGCCTGGTCGCGGTGGCCGCGGTCGCCTCGATCTGGTGGCTGCGGCGCGAGCTGCGCGGTGAGGGGATCACGCTGCGCTTCGCCCGCGCGGCCTGAGCAACCGCGGTCGCACGGCCCACCGATCCGGTCCAGCCGGGTCGGTGGGCCGCTCTCGTGAGCAGCCCTCAGCCGAAGCGGTGCGCGAGGCGGTGGAAGGTCGCGGGCAGCGCACCCTGCGCCCGGGCGGCGAGACCCAGCCAGCTCGGCACGAACACCTCCGCCGTGCCCTCCTCCAGCGCGCGCACCAGCACCCGCGCCACCCGCTCCGGCGGTACCGGCCGCGGGAAGCGGCGCTCCGGGGCACCCCGGCGGTCGAAGAAGCGGGTGGCGACCAAGCCCGGGAACACGGTGGTCACCGGCACGCCCTCGTGCGCCACGCTCGCCGCGAACGCCCGCAGCCCCGCCTTCGTCGCCGAGTACACCGCCTCCCCGCGCACCCCGGTCGCGGCGATCGACGAGACGAACCCCACCTGGCCGCCCCGAGCGACCAGCCCGGGCAGCGCCGCGCGCGTCAGCTGCAGCGGGGCCGTGAGGTTCAGCGCCACCAGCTCCGCCACCCGCGCCTCCGGCATCTCCGGCAGCGGACCCGCGCACCCGGCCCCGGCGTTGTTGATCAGCAGATCGGTGTCGGCGGCGACCTCGGCGACCCGGCGCACCGCATCCGGATCCGCCAGGTCCGCCACCAGCGCGCGCCCGCCGCTGCGCCGCGCCACCGCCGCCAGCCGCTCCCGGTTCCGGCCCACCAGCACCGGATCGCACCCGAGCGCCCCCAGCTCCAGCGCGAGCGCGGCGCCGATGCCGGAGGACGCGCCGGTGACCAGCGCGGAGCGCCACCTCACCCGGCACCTTCCTCGATGGCCCGCCGCAGGTGCTCGCCGCGGTGCGTGAGCACCCAGATGCCCGCCATCAGCACCAGACCCGCCAGCACCTGCCCGGCCACCGCGCCCGGCGCCGTCTCCACGCGCTCGCCGAGCCAGCTCACCCCGATCGCCATCCCCACCAGCGGATCCGCCGCGGTGATCACCGCGAGCGCCGGGGAGATGAACCGGCCCTGCTGGAACGTGTTCTGGCTCAGCAGGAACCCCACCGGCCCCAGCGCGCACACCACGTACAGCGTCGGATGCGTGAACGGTTCGGCGATGCCGCCGTGCCGCAGCTGCTCGGCCACCACCTTGATCAGTCCGGCGGTGACGCCGTAGAGCACGCCCGTCGCCAGCGCCAGCGCCAGCACCCGCACCTCACCGGGGAAGCGGTTCGCGGTGAGCACGCAGGCCAGCACCACCAAGGCCAGCGCCACCGCCAGTGGCCGCACGTCCGTCGCCCCCGTGAACCCCGTCCCCTCGCCGACGGGCCGCGCCAGCAGCAGGAACGCGGCGAGCCCCGCCATCACCGCCAGCGCGCCCAGCACCAGCACCCGGTCCAGCCTGCGGTGCGCCATCCCCGCCGCGAACACCGCGCCGAACAGCACCGAGGTCACCAGCAGCGGCTGCACCAGCACCAGCGGTCCGAACGCCAGAGCCACCATCTGCAGCGACAGCCCGGCCAGCACCGTCCCGATGCTGAGCAGCCAGACCGGCTTGCGCACCAGGTCCCACAGCAGCCGCGGGTCGAGCGTGCGGCTGGTGGGCACCTGCTTGGTGGCGCGCTGCTGCACCGCGCTGGCCAGCCCGAACCCGGCCGCGCCGAGGACGGCGGCCGGTACCGCGATCCCCAGCATCGTGCCCGTGGAACTCACGAGCCGACGCCCACCGGTGCGGGGTCGCCCAGCGCGGCGAACGCCTGCCGGAACCGGTCGGCGAACTCGGCCACGTCCGGGAACGACCCGGGGTCGGTGGTGATGCCGACGCCCGTGTGCTCGGACCAGTGGATCACTCCGAGCGCCAGGCCCACCCCGGCGGCCAGCGGCAGCACCGGGTGCACGGTGTGCAACCGCGCGCCCGCGATCCGCGGCGGTTCGGCCCGGCCCGGCATGACCGAGACGATGGCCTGGAAGAAACGTCCCCGGTACATCGACCGGACCGCTCGCGCGTGCAGCGGGGCCGGGAGCGCGCCCAGCGCGCCCACCACCGCGGCAGCGGCGACCGGCATGCCGCCGCGTTGCGCCCGGTCCAGGCGGGCGGCGATCTCGGAGAGGCGTCGGCGCGGCGCCATCGGACCCAGCGGCAGGTCCACCGCGATCCCCGCCGCGTGGTTGCCGAACCAGGACGTCCCGCCACCGGTGCCCCGGGGCACCATCGCGCGCAGCGAGCGCTGCGTGGTGTCGTTCTCGTCCACCAGGTGCAGCGCTTCGGCCAGCACCGCCAGCAGCAGCGCGGTCCGGCTGACCCGGTGGGCGGCGGCGGTGCGGCGCACCTGCTCGGTGGGGAGCTCCACCCACGCGTAGCGGCGGGCCGAGGTGCTGCGCCGCGCCGGCCCCGCCGCGGGCAGCGCGTTCGCCGCGGCCAGGCCCAGCAGACCGCGCAGCACCACCAGCGCCCGGCGCGCCCCCGACAGCTCCGGGGCGGCGGGCGGCGGCTCCTCCTGCGGGTCGTCGGAGAGCAACCGCAGCAGCGTCGCGGTCATCACCAGCCCGTCACCCAGCGCGTGGTGCATCGACACCAGCAGCACGACCTGCGCCGAGCCGGGTTCGCGCAGCACCTTCAGCGCCCACGGCGGCCGGTCGGCGCGCAGCGGGGCGGTGAAGAACTCCCGCTCGACCCGTTCCCGCTCGCCGGGAGCGCCGCTCAGCTCGTGGTGGCCGAGGTGCTCGGGCACCGAGATCTCCCGCACGGGGATCCAGCGCCCGCCGCTGAGCCGGTGGTGCAGCATCGGCAGCCGCGGCGCCCGGCTGGTGATCAGGGCGCCGAGGTGGTCGATCCAGTCCGCGGTCGTCATCACCCGGTCCGGGTCGCTCAGCGTCAGCACCGCGCCGGTGCGCTGCGGGACCTCCGGGGTGGCGGCGTGCACGAAGAACGCGTCCTGCCCGCGCAGCCGCCGCGGGCGCGGCGGGGGCCGCAGGTCGGCGAGCTCGGCCACCTGGTCGGCGAACCGGCCGGTGACCCGCAGGTGCTCGTGCACGCGCTGCTCGACGGCGTGCAGCTCGTCCGGGTCGGTGAGCAGGCGGTCCAGCACCCGGGCCAGCGCGTCCGCGTCCTCGCACAGCTCGGCGAGCCCCGCGTCGGCCATCAGTTCGGCGTTGGCGCGGCCGTGCCCGGCGATCGGTTCCACCATGAGCACCGGGCGTGCGCACGCGAGCGCCTCCAGCGCGGTCGCACCGCCCGCGTTGGTCACCACCACGTCGGCGGCCGCGGTGTAGGCGGGCACGTTCCGCACCCAGCTCAGCGGCACCAGCCGGGGGTCCTGTCCGGCGCGGTCCCGCAGCCGCCGCAGCAGCGCCTCGTTGTGCCCGCACAGCACCACCACCCGGTCGATCTCGGTGCGCAGCGCGGCGTCGGCGGCGCGCTCCACGGAACCGAAGCCGAGCGAACCGCAGGAGATCAGCAGGATCCGCCCCTCGGCGGGCAGCCCGCAGTCCCGGCGAGCCTCGGCCTTGTCCCGCGGCCGGAACCGGGACTCCACCGGCGGGGCGCTCACCGCGTGCACCGAGCGGGGCTGGGCACGGCGTGCGGCCCGCAGCCCGTTCTCGCTCATCACGTAGTGCAAGTCGATCCGCGAGTACACCCAGAACGGGTGCGGCGCGAAGTCGGAGATCACCGCGGCGATCGGCACGTCCAGCTCACCGCGCCCGCGCAGCCAGTCGAGGCCCGCGGTACCCAGCGGGTAGGTCGAGACGATCAGGTCCGGGCGGTGCTCGGCCAGCACCGGCCGCAGCCGCCGCCCGCACCAGGACCCGACGAAGCGGCGGCAACCGTCGGCGAACCAGCGCTGCCGCCACAGCGCGGCGTAGAAGAAGTCGTACAGCCACGGGGTGCTCTCGACGTTGGTGACGTAGATGCGCTGGAACGCGGCCGGCACCCACGAACCCATGACCTGCAGCGCGTCCACCCAGGTGACGGCGCATCCCGGCCAGCGGGCGCGGGCGGCCTCCTCCACGGCCCGCGCCGTGGCGTTGTGGCCTTCCCCGATGGTGGCGCTGACCAGCAGGAGTCGGTGCGGTGGCTGAGTCACGAGGCGAGCTCCCCCCTCCGAGAACGGCTCGTGGTCCGGAGGCTAACGGCGTCCCGGAGGCCCGGCCGGATGAGCGAACGCCCCGCAGCCGGATGACTCGGCGGCCGGTTCCGGGCGAGGATGGCCGTGGTGGATCAGCTGAGGCCCGGGCGACCGGGCGGAACGGGAGTGGGCATGACCAGCAAGCAGGAGGCGGCGGCCGCGGTCCGGGCGAAGAAGGTGGAGCTCGGCATCACGTGGGCGCAGCTGGCGGAGGCCGTGGGGCGCCCGGTGGCGTGGACGACGGCGGCGCTGCTGGGCCAGCACCCGATGCCGGAGGCGGAGGCGCGCGCGGCGGGGAGCTGCTGGAACTGGGACCGGACGTGCTGCACGCGCTGCGGCTGCAACCCACCAGGGGCGCGTTGGACCAGCCGGTGCCCACCGACCCGACGATGTACCGGTTCTACGAGGTGCTGCAGGTCTACGGGCCGACGATCAAGGAACTGATCCACGAGGAGTTCGGCGACGGCATCATGAGCGCGATCAACTTCCGGCTCGACGTGAGCCGCGCGGAAGATCCGCAGGGCGACCGGGTGGTGGTGACGCTGGACGGCAAGTTCCTGCCGTACCAGTGGTGACCTCGCCGCGCGCCTGAGCGGGCGTTCAGCCGGTGGCCGCGAGGAACGCGTCGCGCAGGTCGTGGGTGATGTGCGCGGGCCACAGCGCGTGCAGCGGCGCGAACAGCGCCGGGCGCAGCTCCACCACCCGGGTCCGCCCGCCCGCGGTGGGCCCGGGCGGGGCGGTCACCAGGGCCACGTGCCGGGTGCCGATCACCGCGGTGACCGGCGGGGTGCCCTGGATCGGATTGCGCAGGTGCTTCGGTTCGAACCCGGCGCGGCGGCAGTGCTCCAGCAGCAGGTCGGTGTAGCCGGACCGCCCCGGATCGCCCCAGACCACGAGCCGTTCCCCGGCGAGTTCGGTGAGCTCGACGTGGTCCCGGCCGGCCAGGTGGTGGTCCGCGGCGACGGCGAGCGACAGCCGGTCCTGGCTGAGGGTGCTGCGGGTCAGCCCGTGCTGGGGGCGCATGCCGCGGCAGAGCCCGAGGTCGAGTTCGCCGCCGAGCAGGTCCTCGGTGAGCTGCTGCGGGTAGTGCTGGTGCACTTCGGTGCCGAGCGCGGGCAGCTCGGCGAGCGCGGTGTGCACCAAGGTGGTGACTTCGTCGCTGGTCACGGCCGGGGTGTGCCCGATCCGCAGGGTCTCGGCGCCGCCGCGTCCGATGCGGCGGGCGCGGTGCAGCGCGGCGCGGGCGATGCCGTGCAGGACCCGCGCGTCTTCGATGAGCGCCTGCCCGGCGGGCAGCGGGGTGACCCCGCCGGTGTCGCGGCGCAGCAGCGGGACGCCGACCTCGCGTTCGAGGCTGCGCACCGAGGCGCTCAGGGCCTGCTGGGTGAGGTGCAGCCGGGCCGCGGCCCTGGTGAATCCGCCTTCTTCGGCCACGGCGACGAGGTGCTCCAGCTTGCGCAGGTCCAGTCCCACGTCGGTCCTCCACCTCCTCGTCGGCTGCCGCGTCCCGCACTCGCCGGGGCGGCCGGCCCCCGCTCCGGCCGCCCCGGCATCCTGCTCCACCCTGGCGGGCGGTCCGGTCAGCGGGTGGTGTACCCGCCGTTGGCGAAGATCGTCTGCCCGGTGATCCACCAGCCGTCGGTGGCCAGGAAGCGGACCAGCGGTTCGATGTCCTCGATCTTGGTGAGCTGGTTGCCGAGGGCCTGCGACTTGTGGAACTCGACCCGTTCGGGGGTCTCCTGCGGGTAGAAGAACGGGGTGTCCATCGGCCCGGGGGCGATGTTGTTCACCGAGATGCCGCGGTCGGCGAACTCCTTGGCCGCGGCCCGGGTGAAGTGCTCCAGCGGCGCCTTGCCGCCCGCGTAGGTGGAGTAGCCGTCGGTGAACGCCGCCAGCAGCGAGGTCACCAAGCTGATGATCTTGCCGTTGTCGTTGAGCCGGCGGCCCGCCTCCTGCAGGAAGAAGTACGCGGCCTTGGCGTTGATGCCGAACATCCGGTCGTACTCCTCCTCGGAGGTCTCCACGATCGGTTTGCGCAGCACCATGCCGGTGGTGTTGACGGCGACGTCGACGCCGCCGAACTCGTCGACGGCCGCGTCGAACAGCCGCCGGACGTCCTCGACGCGGGTCAGGTCGCCCGCGACGGTGATCGCCTGCGAACCCGCCGCGCGAACGGCCTCGGCGGTGCGCTCGGCGTCGTCCTTCGAGGACTCGGAGTGGTGGTGGACCACGACCTCGGCGCCGGCTTCGGCGAGCTTGGTGCTGATCAGTCCACCGAGGTTCTTGCCGCCGCCCGCGACCACCGCGACCTTGCCGTTCAGCGTGTGCTCGGTCATCTCGCCCTCCTTGCCGGAATCGGTCGACCGGCGTGTTCCGCCGGTCCGGCCCCGACGCTAGGGGCCGTCGCCCGGGCCCGGGAAACACGCGCTTCGCGTGCGCCGACAAGGAACGCCGATGGCCGCAGGTCGCGGCGGGTTCAGCAGGTCATCCGCAGATCTTCCCGGCGGCCGCGGTGAGGGCGTCCCGGTGCAGCGCGTCCAGCCGGTGCCCGAAGACCGCGGTGACCGCGGAGGCGGCGAGGTCCAGCCGGCATTCGTCGGTGGGTTCCCGCACCGCTTCGGTCTCCCGCAGCTCGCGCACCGCCTCCGCGCTGATCCGGTCCAGCTCGGGCCGCACCTCCGCGCCGAGGTCGGGGCGGTGGTCGGGACGCAGCTCCGGGTGCGCGTCCCACTCGGCGAACAGCCCGCGCTGCACGTCCTTGCCCGCCTCGATCTGGTCCCGGAAGAACCGGACCCCGTCGGCCGGGTCGAGCCCCGCTTCAGCGGAGAGCTCGGCGACGGTGTCGAGCACCTCCCGCTCCCGCGGCGGGTCCTCGATGGGGGAGTCGGTGCCGTACTTGGCGGCGGCGACCTCGTCGGCCAGCAGCAGCCGTTGGGCGGCGAGGTCGACCAGCGCGGTCAGCCGGGGTTCGGCGCGGTCCGGTGCCGGTACCGGTGCCGCGCTGCCGGTGGCCGGGGCCGTCGTGGCGATCAGCGCGCTCAGCGCGAGTCCCGTGAGCATCCTTCGTCGCATGTCCGCTCCTCGTCGGTCGGTGTCGTGGAGGAGTCTGCCTCGACCGGGCCCGCGCACCACGTCCGACATGCCCCGGCGTGTCGGCCCGGCTCGAGTGCCGCCCCCGCCCCGGCCGACGCCCGGTCCACTGTGAACCCACTGTGGACCGTGCGGGAAACCGAGTTGAACCGCGCGGGAACGGTTTTCTCCCGACGGCGAGCACGCCGCGCCGCCGTGCGGCGATCGACAACGGTCCTCAGTGGTCCGATCGGCCGGTCCGCGACGGATCTCCGGGGTGCGCCGATTACGCCTTTCGGCGGAACCCGGGCTCCGGGTTTGTCATCGGCATGACAAGAACATTCTCATGGCGAACCGCTAGCTTGACGTGCTCTGCGCGAAGTCGATAGGTGTTCCCGATCTTTACCGGTTTCAGCGCGCAGTGGTGAGGGAGCGGCATGGTTCGAGACGGTCGAACGGACGGCGCGGGCGGGGCCCGGCACGGTACGCACGCGTTGCGGGTGCTGGCCAGGGCGGGCATGGCCTCGCCCACCTCGCCGCGGCGCGCGCTGCGCGGGCTCGCCGACGTCCGCACCTGGGGTCCGCTGGTGGGGGCGCTGCGGCACATCACGCGGACCCGGCCCGCCGACGTGGGCCTGGCCGACGAACTCGGCGAGGTCACCTACGGGGAGCTGGACCGCGCCTCCGACCTGCTGGCGGTCGCGCTGCGGGACCGCGGGTTCGACGACCGGCACACCGTCGCGGTGTGCTGCCGCGACCACCGCTGGCTGGTCCTGTCGCTGCTGGCCTGCGGGAAGCTCGGCGTGCACGTGGTGCTGGTGAACACCGGTTTCGCCGCTCCGGAACTCGCCGACGTCGTCGATCGCGAGCAGGTCGCCGCGCTCATCGTCGACGGCGAGTTCGCCCCGCTGGTGGCCGGGGCTCGGCTGCGGGTCCCGTGCTTCGAGGCGTGGCCCGCGGCGGCCGCGACGGGAAGCACCACCCTGAAGGGACTGCTCGCGGAGGCCGAGCAGTCCCCGGAGGAACCCGTCATCCCCCGGCCCCGCCGCCCCGCGGGCGTCGTGTTGCTCACCAGCGGCACCACCGGCCGCCCCAAGGGGGCCCGCAGGCAGGTGCGCTCCGCGTTGAGCGCCGCCGAGTTCCTGGACCGCATCCCGCTGCGCGCCGGGGAACCCACCTTCATCGCCTCCCCGCTGTTCCACGCCATCGGCTATTCGCAGCTGACCGTGGCGTTCGGCCTCGGCAGCACCGTGGTGGTGCGGAGCCGGTTCGACGCCGCGCGGCTCGCGACGGCCGTGCGCGAGCACGGGTGCCGCGCGGTGGTGCTGGTGCCGACGATGCTGCGGCGGTTGCTCGACCTCGACCCGGAGTTTTTGCGCGCGAACCTGTCCGGGCTGCGCGCGGTGATCGTGTCCGGCTCGGTGCTCGCCCCGGAACTGGCGCGGGCCACCGCGCAGCGGCTCGGCGACGTGCTCTACAACCTGTACGGCTCCACCGAGGCCGCGGTCGCCGCGGTCGCCACCCCGGCGGAGCTGCGCCGCGCGCCGGGCACCGCGGGGCGCAGCCCGCACGGCTGCGCGGTGCGGCTCTACGACGGGGCGAACCGGCGGATCACCCGATCCGACGTGCTGGGCCGGATCTTCGCCGGTGGCACGCTGACCTCCACCGGCTACACCACCGGGACCGGGCGGCCGCAGATCGGCGGGCTGGTGGACACCGGCGACCTGGGCCACTTCGACGAGTCCGGTCTGCTGTTCGTGGACGGCCGCGCCGACGACATGATCATCTCGGGTGGGGAGAACGTGTTCCCGGCCGAGGTGGAAAACGTCATCGCCACCCACCAGGCGGTGAAGGACGTCGCCGTCCTCGGCATCTCCGACCCCGAGTTCGGGCAGCGGCTGCACGCGTTCGTGGTGCCCATCCCCGGTGCCGCGCTGCACCCGCTGGAGGTCGTCGACTTCGTCCGCCAGCGGCTCGCCCGGCACAAGGTCCCGCGGCGGGTGGACCTGGTGCGGGCGGTTCCGCGCAGCGCCACCGGCAAGGTCCAGCGCGCGGCCCTGCCCGCGGGCTGACGCCCGGGCGCGGACCGGGCGCGGACCGGGACGGGGCGGGGCGGGGCGGGGCGGGACGGGGCGGGGCGGACCGGAGAACCCGGTGGTCGCCGCCCTGTCCGAAAGTATCAATGATCTGGCCGTCGGCGTCAGACCGGACGGGCGAACCCGGCATAACGTGATCGTGTCCCCAGCGCACGACCACGAGGAGCCCGCATGTCGCCGATCCGCCAACCCCATGTCGCCATCATCGGCAGCGGGTTCGCGGGCATCGCGGTGGCCGCGCAGCTCAAGCGGGCCGGCCACACCTCGTTCACGATCTTCGAACGCGCCCCCGGCGTGGGCGGGGTGTGGCGGGACAACACCTACCCGGGGGCCGCGTGCGACGTGCCCTCGCACCTGTACTCCTACTCGTTCCAGCCGGAACCGACGTGGCGGCGCCGGTTCGCCGAGCAGCCGGAGATCCTGCGGTACCTGCGGCGCTGCGTGGAGCAGAACCGGCTGACCCGGCACCTGCGGCTGAACACCTCCATCGAATCCGCCGCCTACGACGAGAAGGCCCGGAAGTGGCGGCTGCGCACCGGATCCGGCGACCTCGTCGAGGCGGACGTGCTGGTACCCGCGGTGGGCCAGCTCAGCGAACCGGTCGTGCCGAACCTGCCCGGGCTGGACGAGTTCGACGGCCCGGCCTTCCACTCCGCCCGCTGGGACCACCAGCTCGACCTGCGCGACAAGCGGGTCGCGGTGATCGGCACGGGCGCGAGCGCGGTGCAGTTCGTCCCCGCGATCGCCGACCGGGTGCGGGAGATGACGGTGTTCCAGCGCTCGGCGCCGCACATCGTTCCCCGGCCGGACCGCGCCTACCAGTCCTGGCACCGGTTCGCGTTCCGCCACATCCCCGGCGCGCAGGCCGTCGGCCGGTTCGGCGTCTGGCTGTTCTTCGAGGCGGCCGGTCGCGGGCTGACCACCGCGCAGGGCATCGGCAGGCTGTTCACCGTGGTCGCGGGTGGCCACCGGCGCAGGCAGGTGCCCGCGGAGCCGCTGCGCGCGGACCTCGCGCCCGACCACCAGATCGGCTGCAAGCGGGTGCTGTTCTCCAGCGAGTACTACCCGGCGTTCTCCCGCGAGGGCGTCCGGCTGGAGCGCGGAGCGATCGAACGGGTCACGTCGAACGGGGTGCGGACCGCGGACGGGGTCGAGCACCCCGCGGATGTGATCATCTTCGGGACCGGGTTCGACGCGAGCAACTTCCTGTCCACACTGGACATCACCGGCGCCGGTGGCGCCCGGCTGGACGAGGTGTGGAAGCGGGGTGCGCGCGCCTACCTGGGCATGGCGGTGCCCGGCTTCCCGAACATGTTCGTGATGTACGGCCCGAACACCAACCTCGGCTCCGGATCGGTGGTGCACGTGCTGGAGAGCCAGGCCAGGTATGTGGTGCGCCTCGTGCGCAGGCTCGCCCGGAGACCCGGTGCCGCGCTGGACGTGCTCCCGGCCGCCGCCGAGCGGTTCGACCACGAGATGCAGCGGCGGCTGCGCGACAGCGTGTGGACCTCCTGCCGCAGCTGGTACCGGGACGCCGACGGGCGGGTGAGCACCAACTGGCCCGGATCCATGACCGAGTACCGCAGGCGCACCCGCTGCCCCGACCTGAACGACTTCCAGGTGCTGACGGCCTCCACCACGTGACCGCCGTCCCCACCTGAACTGCACAGCGACCGAGCGGGCCGACGGCGGCCCGGACCCCCTGAGAGGTGCGCACATGCCCGACCACGACTACGACGTGCTCGTCATCGGATCCGGCTTCGGCGGCGGAGTGTCCGCGCTGCGCCTGACCGAGAAGGGCTACCGGGTCGGGGTGGTGGAGGCGGGCAGGCGGTTCCGCGACGAGGACTTCCCGAAGACCTCCTGGCGGCTGCGCGACTACCTGTACCTGCCGAAGCTCGGCTGCTACGGCATCTTCCGGTTCGACCTGCTCAAGGACGTGCTGATCCTCAGCGGCGCCGGGGTCGGCGGCGGATCCCTGGTGTACGCCAACACCCTCTACGAACCGCCGGAGGAGTTCTACGCGCACCCGCAGTGGGCCGGCATCACCGACTGGCGCCGCGAACTCGCGCCCTACTACGACCAGGCGAAGCGAATGCTCGGCGTCGCCGAGAACCCGCGCGACACCCCGGCCGACGAGGCGATGCGCGCCGCCGCCGAAGACCTCGGCATCGCGGGCACCTTCCACCGCGCGCAGGTCGGCGTGTACTTCGGCGAACCCGGTGCCACCGCCGAGGACCCGTACTTCGGCGGCGCCGGGCCGCAGCGGCGGGGCTGCCTGCACTGCGGCGAGTGCATGACCGGGTGCAGGCACGGCGCGAAGAACACCGTCGCGAAGAACTACCTGCACCTGGCCGAGAACGCCGGCGCCGAAGTGCACCCGCTGACCACGGTGACGGAGGTGCGCCCGCTGCCCGGCGGCGGCTACGCGGTCTCCACGGTGCGCACCGGCCGCCGGCTGCGCAAGCGGCGCCGCACGTTCACCGCGCGGGAAGTGGTGTTCTCCGCGTCGGCGCTGGGCACCCAGAAGCTGCTGCACCGGATGCGGGACACCGGTGCGCTGCCCGGGATCTCGTCCCGGCTGGGCCTGCTGAGCCGCACGAACTCCGAGCAGATCCTCGCCGCCCGCGCCCGCGGCGACGACCGCGACTACAGCGAAGGCGTCACCATCACGTCCTCGCTGCACCCGGACGCGTCGACGCACATCGAACCGGTCCGCTACGGCAAGGGCAGCAACCTGCTGGCGCTGCTGGAGGCCGCGCTGGTCGACCCGAAGCCCGGCCGCAACCGGTTCCTGCTGGGGCTGCGGCACATGCTGCGCCACTGGCGCGACCTGCCGACGCTACACTCGCCGCGCCGCTGGTCGCAGCAGACGATCGTGCTGCTGGTGATGCAGGCGGTGGACAACTCGCTGACGCTGCGCACCAAGCGGGGCCTGTTCGGGCGCAAGCTCAGCAGCGAGCAGGGCGACGGGGAACCGAACCCGACGTGGATCCCCGCCGGGCACGCCGCGGCCCGCTCGGTCGCCGAGAAGATCGACGGGGTGCCCGCGGGCAGCTGGGCGGACCTGGCGAACATCCCCATCACCGGGCACTTCATCGGCGGCTGCGCCATCGGCTCCGACGCCGAGCACGGCGTGGTCGACGCCTACCACCGGCTCTACGGGCACCCGGGGCTGCACGTGGTCGACGGCTCGACGATCTCGGCGAACCTGGGGGTGAACCCGTCGCTGACCATCACCGCGCAGGCGGAGCGGGCGATGGCGATGTGGCCGAACAAGGGCGAACCGGACCGCCGCCCCGAGCTGGGTGAGCCGTACCGGCCGGTCGAGCCCAGCGTCCCGTCGGCCCCCGTGGTGCCAGCGGCGGCACCGGGGGCGCTGCGGCTGCCGCTGAGCCCGATCTGATGTTGCTGGGGCGGGAGATCCCGCCCGTGGAAGTCCTTGCCCGAACAGGAGAACGGATGACCTATCCACCAGAACCGTGGGAGCTGCACGGCGACCTGCACCTGTCGCTGTGGTCGCTGCCGGAGGTGGAGCTGCCGGGAGTGCCGCTGGAGACGCCACCGGTGCTGATCGGCGACCGCGGTCTCGTCGGCACCGCGTGGGTGCGCTACGGGCCGGGCAGCGTCCTGGAGTACGACGAGCTGCTCGTGGCCGTCCTGGTGCGCGACGGCGCGGTGCCGCGGGTGCACATCAGCCAGATCTGGGTGGACAGCCCGGAATCCTTGCGGGGCGGGCGCGAGCTGTGGGGGATCCCCAAGGAGAGCGCGGAGTTCCGCAGGCGCACCGGCGCGCGGGTCACCTCGTGCGCGGCCGGGGGCATCGCCTCCGCCGGTTTCTCCCGGTTGGCCCGGGTGCCCGGTCGCTGGCCGTTCGCCTACCGCGTCGCCCAGGACCTGCACGAGTTCCAGCAGTCCCCGGTGCGCGGATCGGCCGGGCTGACCTGGTGCTCGGCGGTGTGGCGGTTCGATCCGGACGGGCCGCTGGCGTGGCTGGACGGGCGGCGGCCGGTGGCGAGCGCGGCGCTCACCGACTTCTCGATGAGCTTCGGCGCGGCGTCCGGCTGATCCGCTTCCTCCCGGTTCTTCCGTTGCGGGCACGGGATTCCGGTTCGCGGTGCGGGGCGTTCGTGGGATCATGGGAGCCATGACCGGTTCCGCGCGCGCCCTGCTGGACTCGATTCACCGCGAACTCGCCCCGAGGGAGGGGGAGAACCGGCTGGTGCCGCTGGTGCGGGACGGTGCCGCGCCGAGGTCGGTGCTGGCCGCGCTGGCGGCGGAGGAGTCCCGCATCGTGCCGTGCGACTGGCGCAGCTTCCTCACCCTGTCCGCGCGCGCAGCGGACCGGCCCACCCGCGAGTTCTTCGCCGGGCTCGCCGCGGGGGAGGGGGCGGCGCTGGGCGCGCTGCCGAAGCTGTCGGCGGCGCTGGGCTGGAGCGAGCAGGACGTCGCCGACTACCGGCCGAAGGCGGGCTGCCAGGCCTACCCCGCGTACATGTCGTGGCTCGCCCTGCACGCCGAGCCCGGGGACGCGGCGGTGGCGATCGTGTCGAACTTCGCCGCGTTCGGCGCCTACTGCGCGGAGGTGGCCCAGGCGCTGCGCAGCAGGTACGGACTGTCCGATGCGGACTGCGAGTTCTTCGACCTGTTCGGCACCCCGGTGCCGGGCGCCGACGAGCAAGCGGAAGCGGCGGTGCAGGCCGAGCTCGACGCGGGCCGCATCACCGAGTCCCGCGCCCGCGAGTACGCGCGCCTGTTCCAGGACTACGAGCTCATGTTCTGGAACACCCTCCCCGACGAACTCGGAACCGCTGCGCCGAACGAGTGAGCACCGTCCGGCGTGGACACCCGCCGATCCGCAGCCGTTAGGGTCGTGCCCGAATTTCCAGCGGAGACGTTCGGAGGAGACGGGTGAGCGAGTCGATCGCGGCCACGCACGAGGTGATGCTCGCTGCCGCCGGCCGGATCAGGGAAGCCGGCGACATCATCGGGATGGGCGGAACGGACTTCCGATCCGATGCGGCGCTGGAGGACGCGGTGCCGGCGCCGACGGAGGAACAGGCGATGGTCGATCCGCTCAACTACGTGCACATGCAGGTGGCGCAGCAGGTCCGCGGCCCCTACCGGGACTGCCTAGTCGCCGTCGACGAATTCCGGCAGGTCGCGCAGGAGATGGCCGAGCGGTTGGCCCTCGACGTCCAACGTTCCGCCGAGGAGTACCTGGCCAGGGAACAGCAGATGGTGGACGACCTGGGACGGGTGCGGCGACAGCTCGACGAGGGCCCGCGGTAGCGGGCGGGGGAGGACGGGCGTGCGCAATCCCCTCGATCACGTGTCCACCGACTTCTGGCAGGTCACCGGGGACTTCGACTCCGTGGTGAAGCTGTTGCCCCCAGCGGGGCCGGGGCAGGGGATCAACCCCATCACCGGGCAGCTGGTCGCCGTCCGGGAGTTGGACCTGGCCAGGATTCGCGAGGTCGCGAGGAAGAGCTGGGCGGACAGCTCTCGAACGGAGAGCATTCGCACGGCTGCCGGGGCAGCGGTGAACTCCCTCGAGGTCACCCGCGAATACATCGGCCAAGGTTGGCGGGGACGGGACTTCATCGCCTTCAGCGAGCGACTGGAGCGGCTGCGTTCGACGATCGAGAAGGTCCTCGGACCGGCGGACCGCATGTCGGAGGCATTGATCGAATTGGCCGGAGCGCTGGAAGAAGCACTGACCGAGACGATCACGACCATCACCGCATTGGGCAGCGTGATCTCCGCGGTCGCCGGGGTGGCGGCTGCGGCATTCGCATTTCCCGACCCGACCGTCAGCAAAATCATCGCCCTGATCGCTGCGGTGATCACGGCGATCCTCGCTGCTGTGTCCGCTGCCATGGCGATCGTCAAAGGCATTGCGAGCAGGCAGAAAGCAGTGTCCGGGGTGGTCCGGGAGTGCAGGATGGCAATCGATGCGATCAAGTGAAGGAGATCAGGTGGACGCGCAGGCGCGGATCGAGGAGGCGATGGCGCAACTCGGGCGAAACATGCCGAAGGTGCGGGCGGACCCGCAGGCGGTGCTCGACGGCCGGTTCACGGGCGTCTCCTCGTCCGGTGGCGTCACCGTTGTGGTGGACTCGCTGGGGCGGGTCGAAGAGGTCCGGTTGGCTCCCGGGGCCTGCAGCCGTTATGGCGAGACCGAGTTGGCCTCGGAGGTCGTCGAGGCCAGCACCGCCGCGCGCCGAGCGGCGGAGGAGCTGGACTTCGACGCGGAGCGGCCAGAACGTCCGGTGAGCGGTCGCGAGCCGTTGGAACCTGTTGAGGAAGAGGACTTTTCGCGGCGAAGCTTCCTCGAGTCGGATTGGTGAGCAGGTCGGTGCGCGGCGTGGTGCGGGCGAGCGCGATCGTGGTGCTGGCGGCGTTGCTGGGCACGTCGTGCGCGCTGACGACGCCGGAGGAACCGGGTTACCGGCACCTGCTCCATCCGTGCGCGGACGTACCGCCCGCGCTCGTGGCGTCCCTCGTCGGATCGGCGGCCCCGATGTCGGGTCGGCAGCACGCCCCCGATCCGGACCAGCCCAGGGACTTCCTGTCGCAGCACTGCGGTTGGGACAACGCCAGTCCCGCCGGATGGGGCGAACTGGCGTGGACGCGGCTCGAGGTCGACGTCGGCTTGGCGCTCAAGGACACCGGTGCGCCGGACCTCGAACTGGCCCGCGCGGGATCGGACGGGAAGAGCCGGGACCGCTACTTGAGCCCTGCCCCGGCAGCTCAGCGGCTGGGTGACGTGACGCTGCAGTGCAACCGGGTGATCGATGGGAAGCGGATCGTCATCGTCTATTTCAGGCAGGCCAACGCCGAGGTCACCGTCCACTTCAGGGGCAGGGGCGAGAACTTGGACGGCACCCCCACCTCCCCACCGCCACCCGAAGACCTCGAACGCGCCGTCCACGCCATCGCCCGGCACCTGCACCAGGAGCTGGGTCCGCCGCGCTAGTCGACGACGGCGGGGAGCGGCGGCAGCTGGTGGATCTCGCCCGCCTCGTGCAGGCGCAGGAAGGCGTCCACCACGCCGGGGTCGAACTGCGTACCGCTGCCGTCGCGCAGCTCCTGCACCGCCTCGTCCACGGTGAGGGTGCGCCGGTACGGCCGATCGGCGAGCATCGTCGCCCACGCGTCGCACACCGACACGATCCGCGCCTCCAAGCGGATCTCCTCGCCGCGCAGCCCCAGCGGATAGCCCTTGCCGTCCCAGCGCTCGTGGTGCTGGCGCACGATCTCGGCGATGTCGTCCAGGTCCGGCACCGCGCGCACCAGCCGGTAGCCGTGGTCGGGGTGCTCGCGCAGCAGCGCCCATTCGGCGTCGTCGAGCGCGGCGGGTTTGCCCAGCACCGACGCCGGGATCACGATCTTGCCGACGTCGTGCAGCCGTCCCGCGAGTTCCGCGTCCTGCACGGTGCCCGCCGCCGCACCCATGGCCTCGCACACGATCCGGGCGTAGGAGCCGACGGCGCGGCCGTGCGAGTGCGAGGACAGGTGCCGGTCGACCAGGTCGCTGACGGCGTGCAGGTAGCCCAGCGAGGCGGTGTGCTCCGACGCCGAGCCGGGCCGATCGCCGACGGAGATCCGGTCGCGGCCTTCGGCCTTCGCCGCGTACAGCGCGCGGTCGGCGGCGGCGACGATGCGCACCGGGTCGTCCTGGTGGCCGTCGGCGAGGGCGGCTCCGACGGAGGTGGTGACCGCGATGCTCGCCCGTTCGGCGCGGGCGACGGGTTCGCGGGCGATCGCGTTCCGCAGCCGTTCGGCGATCGCGGGCACGTCCTCCGGTGCGACGTCGGTGGCCAGCAGCGCGAACTCCTCGCCCCCGTAGCGGGCCAGCACGTCACCTTCGCGGACCACCGCGCGCAGTCGCGCCGAGACCTCCAGCAGCACCCGGTCCCCGACGGGATGCCCGTACCGGTCGTTGATGGCCTTGAAGTGGTCGATGTCGGCGATGAACACGGCGAGCCGGGTGCGGGTGCGCCCCGCCCGCGCCAGCGCTTTCGGCAGTTCCGCCTCGAAGTACCGGCGGGTGTGCAGCCCGGTGAGCGAGTCGGTCACCGCGAGCCTGCGCTGCTCGGAGACCATCACCACGAGCCTGCCGAGGGTGAGCAGGAACAGCACCGCGCACGCCACCGCGATCGCGTTCACCGAGCCTTCGGACACCCGCGAGTTCTCCAGCACCAGCACGCCCGGTGCGATGAGCGAGGCGGCCGCGAGCATCGTGACCCGCAGCGGGCTCAGGTTCAGGTCCTTGCCGGGTCCGGCCTGGGCCACCGCCGCCATCGTCGGGTGCAACCCGGCGGCGCCGAGCGCGATGTTGCCTGCCAGCCACAGCACGTCCAGGAAGTTGCCCGCCGCGTAGCTGCCGTCGATGCGTTGCAGCACGTAGATCGAGTCGGCGCCGAGGAACGCCAGCAGGTTCGCCACCAGCAGGAAGAACGCCGGCGGCCGCGGCCCGGGGTCGAGCAGCAGCCGCAGCCCCACCGCCAGCAGCGCCAGGTCCAGCACCGGGTACGCCACGTACGCCGAGGTCGTCAGCGTCGACTCGTCCGCGCTGGTCAACGGCTGGATCAGGTACAGCCAGGACAGCAGCGCCGCTGCCACGCCCAGCACGGTCGCGTCGATCAGGCTCGGCAGGTCGCGCCGCGGCGCGCGGGCCCGGATCAGCAGCAGCACCCCGGCGACGATCAGCGGGTAGTGCGACAGGTACAGCACGTCGGCCACGAACGGGAACGTGGTGATGCCCAGCAGGTAGTGCGCGGTGTAGAAGCTCGCGTCGGCGAAGAAGTACACGGTCTGGCTGGCGGCGATCAGCAGCCACGGCAGCTGCCACCGCGGCCGGTACCGGCGCACACCCAGCAGCAGCGCCGGAACGGCGGAGGCGCTGATCCCGCAGTACAGCACGATGCGCAGCGCACCGGTGCCGTCGACGCCCGCGAGCGCGAAGTAGACCAGCGCGACCAGCGCGCAGCCGATCGGATAACCCGGCCATCCGAGGCCGCCGAACGTCCGGCGGACGGTGCTGATCATCGGTGCCTCTCCACTCGGGACCCGGCCGATCGGCGACGCGTCCGCGTGGTTCCGCGCGGTGCGGAGCGGGTCCGCCGAAGATCGACACCACCTTAGTGGCGCGGTCCCGGCCCGGGGAACACGTGGATCGTGGCCGGAATCCGCCCGCGCCGGTGCGCGATGTGGACGGTCCGCCGCCGTGGACGGTTCGTCCGAGCGATGATCGTCCCGCCCGGGTGCGGTGCACAGTGGACGCACCGCTGCACGGCGATCGTGGGGAAATTCCTCACCGCCGGACGCTGCCGCGGCCCGTGACGGGACCCGGCGGACCGGTGCGGCGCAACCGAGCAAGGGGAGCCGCGGCACCCCCGACCGCCGGAGCGCCGGAACGAGGACGGGGCGCCGGCCGGCCCCCGCGATCAGGTCAGCGCGCTCGGATCCGCGGGCACGTCCACCGCGTGCTCGCGCAGCGCGCTCAGCGGCACCACCTCGATGGCCTTCGCGTGCGTGGCGGCCAGCAGCACCGGCGGCGCCGCCCCCGCCGAGTACGCCTCCAGCCAGCGCGACGCGCACACGCACCAGCGGTCACCCGGCTGCAACCCGGCGAACCCGTGCTCGGGGCGCGGCGTCACCAGGTCGTTGCCCGTTTCCTGCTGCTGCACCAGGAATTCGGTGGAGACCACGGCGCACACCGTGTGCTCGCCGACGTCCTCCGGTCCGGTCGAGCAGCATCCGTCGCGGTAGAAACCGGTGAGCGGGTCGGTGCCGCAGGGCTCCAGCTCGCCACCGAGAACGTTGCGATCGGTCGTCATGAGGGCACCTTCACTCCAACACCTGGACGCCGGTCCGGGCCGACACCTCAGGCCCGGAACCCGATGAGGTTCCAGTGTGGCGAGAACAGCGGTATCCGTCCAGTGGCCGCGGCGGTCTAACGGGGCATCCTGCGCCAGATCGGGCGCGGTACGTAGCGCAGCACCCCGAACAGCACCCGCAGCGCGAACGGCACCCACACCTCCACCCGGCCCCGGCGCAGCGCCTTCGCGGCGGCGTCGGCGACCTGGCCGGGCGTGCTGGAGAACGGTGCCGGGGACATGCCCTCGGTCATCCGCCCGACGACGAACCCGGGCCGCACCACCAGCAGGTGGACGCCGCTGCCGGCCAGTGCGTCGGCGAGGCCGGCGGCGAACCCGTCGAGCCCGGCCTTCGCCGACCCGTACACGTAGTTGGCCCGCCGCACCCGCACCCCGGCGACGGAGGAGAACACCACCAGGCGGCCGCGGCCCTGGGCGCGCAACAGGTTCGCGAGGTGGGTGAGCACGGAGACGTGCGCGACGTAGTCGGTGTGCACGATCGACACCGCGTGCTCGGCGTCCTGCTCGGCCCGCTCCTGGTCGCCGAGGACGCCGAAGGAGACGATCACCTCGTCGAGCGAGCCGTGCCGCGCGGTGAGCTCGTCCAGCAGCGGGCGGTGCGATCCGAGGTCGTCGGCGTCGAACTCGACGCGTTCCACCGCCACCGCACCCGCTTCGCGCAGCCGCGCCTCCTGCTCGTCGAGGTCGCCGCTGCGGCGCGCGGCCAGGACCACTTCGCGGTCGCCGTCGCCGACGAGGCGGGCGGCCAGTTCGACACCGATCTCGCTGCGGCCGCCGAGGACCAGAACCGTGGAGCTCATGGCCGATCAGTGTGCCCGAGGGGTTCAGCGCACCTCGGGTGAGGGGGTGAGGCCGCCGCGGCAGAACGCCACGACCTTCTCCCGCAGCGCGCCGTCGGACACGGCGGCCACGGCGTCGTGCCCGGCGTCCACCTCGAGGTACCGCAGCGCGGGCCCGGACAGCGCCGGTCCGGCCAGCTGGTGGCGCAGCGACCTGGCCCGGTCCACCGGCACCAGTTCGTCACCGGTGCCGTGCACCAGCAGCACCGGCGCCGTGTTCGCCGCGGCGGCGCGCGCCAGCTCGTCGCCTTCCACCAGCAGCGGCGCCAGCGCCGCGCACGCCGACCACAGGCCAGGGGTGCTGCCCGCGGCCTGCAGGGCGAGCCGCCCGCCGTGCCCGCCACCGAGCAGGACCGGTCCGGGCAGCCCGGCGCGCTGCGAGCGCAGGTGGTGCCCGAGCGAGATCACCCCGGCCAGGTCCGGCCCGCCCCACCGGCCGCCGTCGGACCGGCGGTTCGGCGCGATCACGGCCACCCCGACCGACGCCAGGTCCTGGAACAGCGGGTGGAACTCCCAGCGCCACAGCTCGCCTTCGGTGTGGTGCAGCGCGAGCACCACGTGGTCGCAGGTCCGCCACTTGGTGCCGCCGTAGACGACGGCCTCGATGCCGCCGCCGAGGCGCAGCAGGTCCGCGGAGGCCCACGGCGGCAGCTCCGGGCCGGCCTCCTCGGGCAGCGCCGAGCAGGAACCGCTCGGCGACACCGTGACCAGCGTCGGCGGCCGCGCGGGCGAGGAGAACGGCACCCGCACCGTCTTGCCGTTCAGGTGCGCCCGGTCGCCGGTGCGGCCCGGCGGCAGGGTCAGCGCGGTCAGCTTGTCCTCCCGCGGCGCGTAGAGGTCGAGCGCCGACAGCGCGCCCGATTCCCGCCGCAGCAGCACCCGCTGCCCGCCGTCGTCGACGGTCAGCGGGATGTGCGTCGGGCACAGCCGGTCCGGGAACCGGACGCTGCCCGCCCCGTCCAGCAGCACCCAGCCGACCCGGTCCGCGCCGCTGGAGGTGGAGCGCACCAGCAGCAGCTTGGACCGCTGGTGGTGCAGCAGGATCCGGTCGTCGCTGCTGGGGGACAGCGAGAACAGCGGTTGCCACGAGCCGCGCCGCAGATCGGCCAGCACCCCTTCCACGGCCTGCCCGGGCCGGGTCAGGTTCAGCGCCAGCAGATCCGCGTCGGTGTCGAGCCACACACCCCCAGTGGCGGCACCGGGCAGCCGCACGAGTGGCTCGACACCGGGCGGGCCGTCGGTGAGTCGCCAGACGGCCGTTCGTTCCGGGTCCTCCTGCGCGACCAGGAAGCCCAGTTGCGCCGCCGACGGGCTCGGCAGCAGGTAGCCGTCCGCGGCGCGCACCTGGCCGACGATGTGCGCGCGCGGTGCGGACGGGTCGACGAGTTCCAGTTCGGCGAGTCCGCCGCCGCGGTTCACCAGCAGCAGCACCCGGCCGTCACCGAGCGGCAGCACCTGGGCACGCGGGTCGACACCGGAGTCGGTGTGGATGAGTTCCGGTTCGCCGCGGACCTTCCCGGGCAGCTGGCCGAAGCGGCGGGCGCGCAACGAGTGCGGCCGGGGGCCGCGCGCGGCGAACGACCACAGCTCCAAGGTCGAGACCTCGGCGCTGGTGCGGATGCACGCGATCTCCCGGCCATCCGGGGAGAAGCCGAAGTTCGACCTGGACACGGCGGACGTGGCCGGCCGGATCGGTGCGGGTGCGCTCATGAGCACCCCGGGAGGGCGGATTGCACTCCGCGAGAGTAGGAAACCGCAGTTCAGGGCGGTTTAGAGTTTCCTTAGAGGTGAGCTTGTATCACCCGTCCCGGGCAGGATCCTCACTCGGAGGTGTCAGCCGGGCGGCGAGTTCCGGGAACGCCGGGGAACGGGCGCGGATCGATGGAGATCTCCTCCATCCGCTTGCGGTAGAGCTCGTAGCGCCGCCGCGCCTCGCCGAAGCGTTCCGCGCGCAGCAGGGTGGCGACCAGGTCGAGGTGCGCCTCCTCGTCGTACTGGTCGTCGCGCAGCAGCCGCAGCGCGAACCGCGCCACCCGGTCGGTGTCGCCCTCGTCGCGGGAGCGCCGGGTCAGCGCCCGCAGCAGCGCGGCGTGCGTGGTGCGCAGCTCGTCGGCCAGCGCGTCCGCCCACTCCTGGTACGGGTCGTCCTCCAGGAAGTCGCCGGTGTAGGCGGCCTCGGCGTCCAGCAGCAGCGCGGTCGCGGCGGGGGAGTCCTCGCGGTCGGCCTGCAACGCCCGGTCGGCGAGGGCGAGGAACGATTCGACGTCGATGCGCACGCACCTCGGGTCGAGACCGACCGTGCCGGTCTCGCTGGTGCGCAGCACCGATCCCGCGGCCGGGCCGGAGGTGGCCAGCACGTCGCGCACGGTGGACAGCAGCACCGAGAGCCGGTTGCCCGCGCGCACCGGGTCCACCTCCGGCCACAGCAGTTCCATCAGCTCTTCGCGGCGCATCGGGCGCCGCTTGGCGACGAGGATCTTCAGCAGGTCGCGGGCCTTGCGGGACTGCCAGGCCGCGCGCGGCACCGGCACCCCCGCGTGCTCGATCCGGAACACGCCGAGCGCGCGCAGCAGGACCGGCGGCGCCAGCCGGGCGACCGCGGCCAGCGGGCCGGCGGCGGCGCGGGCGTCGGGGGCGGCACCGTGCTCCAGCAAGGTGCGTTCGGCGAGTTCGGCCACCGCGCCCGCCCCGCCGGGCGCCGGGGCCAGGCGGTGGCGCAGCAGCAGGGCCTGCGCCTCGTCGAAGGCGAAGCCGCCGTCGCGCCAGATCTGCACCGCCTCGTCCAGCGCGGGCCCGTGCACCAGCGGATCGGTGGCGGTGACGGCGGTGAGCGCGAGCGCTTCGGCCAGCCCCGGCTCGTCCCCGCGGGCGCGGGCCTGCTCGGCGGCGAGCGCCGCGTCCGCCCTGGCCGGTTCCGCGTCCCCCGCCTCCCAGGAGATCCAGCCGCGGGTGAGCAGCGCGCGCACCTCGTGCAGGTGTTCGCCGAGGTCGATGGCGCGTTGGGCGAGCAGCCGGGCGCGCGCCGGGTCGTCGGCGGCGCGGGTGCGGGCGAGCCCGACCAGTGCGGAGCTCGTCGCGAGCACGTCGCGCGCGGGTTCGGCCAGCGACAGCGCCTCCTCGTAGGCGGAGCGGGCGCGTTCGAGCCTGCCGCGCAGGCGGTGCACGTCGCCGCGCACGCACAGCGGCCACGCGAGGAACCCGGTGCCGAAGCGGCCGAACACCTCGCAGGCCGTGTCCACCGCGACGGTCGCCTCGTCGAACCTGCCGAGCCTGGTCAGCGCGTGGGCGCGCTGGGTGAGCGCGTGCGCGCGCAGCAGCGGGTCGTGGTGCTGCTCCGCGGTCCGCAGCGCCGCGTCGGCCTGTCCCAGCGCCGCGCCGGGTTCGCCGGATTCGGTGCGGTGCAGCGCGCGCAGCACGTGCAGCCTGCCGAGGTGCGCGTCGGCGGCGTCGTCCGCGGCGGCGAACCACGCGGTGCGCGCCGCGCGCTGGTCGCCGCGGGCCGCGGCGAGCACGGCACCGGCGAGCGCGGCGACCGGTGCGGTGCGCGGGTGACCGCGCTGCTCGGCGATCTCGGCGGCCCGCCGCGCCTCCTGCTCGCCGCGGGCGGTGTCGCCGGTGAGCCGGTGCGCCAGCGCGGCGGTCGCGTGCAGCCGCACTTCGTCGGCCGGATCGCCCGCGGTGCCCGCGGCGGCGGCGCAGGCGGCGAGCGCCTCGGCGGGTTCGGCCCTGGCGAGCGCGGCGTCGGCGATCCGCCACGCCAGGCCGGGTTCGGCGGGGTCACCGGCGCGGGCCCAGTGCGCGGCGGCTTCCGGCCACCGTCCGCGCAGCCGGTGCGCCTGCCCGACCACGCGGGCGATCCGCTGGTCGTGCTGCTCGCCGAGGAGGGTGGCGGCGTCGAGCACGACGTCCACGTGCCCGTCGTCGAGCAGCCGGGCGCCCGCCTCCACCAGCAGCGCGGCGCAGCGCTCGGTCTCGCGGGCCGCGACGAGGTGCCGCAGCGCGCGTTCGTGCCTGCCCGCGCGGTGGTGCTCGTCGGCGGCCTGCCGGTGCAGCGCGGTGCGGACCTCGGGGGTGACGGTGCGCGGTTCGGCCAGGAACTCCGCGAGCGGCGGCACCAGCGCCCACCGCCCGGTCGAGGCGGGCCGCAGGAGTCCCCGCCGGGCCAGGTCCGTGAACACCCCGCCCTGTTCCTCGTGGGTGACGTCGCCGAGCACGGCCAGCCGGTGCAGCGCGTGCCGCGCCCGCTCCGGTTCGCGGTCGAGGACTTCTTCGGCGAGGTACGGGTGGAACCGGGTGGCGGGTGGCAATCCGCCGCCGCGCGGTTCGGGCACGGCGCGCAGCGAGTCGATGGCCCGGCACACCGCGGCGGGCCAGCCGCCGGTGCGTTCGCCGAGCTCGTGGGCCAGCGCGATGTCCGCGGTGCCGAGGCAGCGCTCGATGAGCTCGGCGATCTCGTCGGCGTCGAAGGCGAGCAGCCCGGCGTCGATCTCGCTGACCTTGCCCTGCCCGCGCAGCCGTTCCAGCGAGAACGGCGGTTCGTGCCGGGACAGCAGTACGATCCGCAGCCGCGGGGGAGCGCTCCGGCACAGGTCGGCGAGGAGCGCCGCCGCGTGCTCCCCGGCCTCGTGCAGGTCGTCGACGACCAGGTGCAGGTCCACCGGCAGCTCGCGCAGCCACTCTCGGACGGCACCGCGGTCGGGTTCCGGGACGGGGCCGGGCAGGTGCGGGCGAGCGGCGTCGACGAGCGTCGCCAGCAGCCGTCCCGCGTCGTCCCCGGCCCCCTCGGGGAACCACCAGGCGGTGCCGCCCGCGGACGCCGCCCAAGCGCGGACCGCGGTGGTCTTGCCCCAGCCCGCCGCCGCGATCACCAGGCAGACCCGGTTGCGGGTGGCGGTGGCGAGCGCGTCCGCCAGCACCGGGCGCGCGATGGTGCTCGTGCCGTGCCGGTCTCGACCTCGCATCGCCCCTCCCCGCCGTTCCGCTCCGGGTTTCCGCGCCCGGTCCGCCGCGCCGGAGCCGTTCCGGTGGGCTGCCAGCCATGGTGAGATCGGTCCGGGCCCACCGCTGGGTGCGGGAACGGGGTGGTGGCGCGGGTCGGGACGCTCGGTGCTGAATCGAATCCGAGGTTCGCCTCAACGTGCTGGCGCGCCGGTGATCCGCTGCCACCTCGGGGGCGAGCCCGAGTCCGGTGCGTGGTCGGCCCGCGGTCGAGCCCCCGCGCATCGGGTGAAGTGCGCCGGGGGCTGGTCACCTGCCCGGGTAGGAACGTTCACCGAGTATTGACCGGCCGGTTCGGAACGCGGTGAAGCGGGACACGTCCGGTGGGCGCTGCCGCCGATCGTGCCGCTCACCAGGGGTAATGTGATCGTTCTCAGCGGCCGCGGAGGTGGGGTCCGCGGGCGGCGGCGGAAAAGGGTGGGACATGGGCGTCAACGGTGATCGAGTTCCGGCTGCGGGAGACCCGGGCGGAAGGACGCTCCGTTGACGGTGTCGATGAACCGCGGGACCGGGCCGGCCGCGGGCACCACCCCCATCACCGATCTGCTCGCGCACTCGCCGGGGTCGACGGCCGCGGCGGCGGCGCTGGCCCGAGCCCTGCTGGAGCCCGATCGGACGGCCACCCGGCCCGGCCCGGGAGCAGCGGGAGAACCGGCCGTCCCGGAGGCCGTGGCCGACGGGCGAACGGAACCGGAGCAGGCCGCCGGTGCCGCGCCCGCCGCCGTGTTCGACTCCGGGCCGGCCGCGCCGGAACGCACCCTGCTCGACGTGTTCGCCGCGACCGCGCGCGCCCACCCGGACGCGCTCGCGCTGGACGCGGGCGAGCGGACCCTCACCTACCGGGAGCTGGCGGAGCGGGTCCGGGTCGCGGCGCGCGAGCTCACCGACCTCGGCGTCGGCCGCGGCGACCGGGTCGGCGTCCGCGTCGAATCCGGTACCGCCGAGCTGTACCTGGCGGTGCTGGCGGTGCTCGCCGCGGGCGCGGCCTACGTGCCGGTGGACGCCGACGACCCGCAGGAGCGCGCGGACCTGGTGTTCGGCGAGGCCGGGGTGTGCGCGGTGCTGACCGGCGGTGCCCCGGAACTGCTCGGCACGCCGGGTGGCCGCGGTGGCGCGCCGACCCCGGACGACGACGCGTGGATCATCTTCACCTCCGGTTCCACCGGCACCCCGAAGGGTGTGGCGGTGCCGCACCGCGCGGCGGCGGCGTTCGCGGACGCCGAGGCCCGGCTGTTCCTCCCCGACGACCCGATCGGGCCGGGCGACCGGGTGCTGGCGGGGCTGTCGGTGGCGTTCGACGCGTCCTGCGAGGAGATGTGGCTGGCGTGGCGGCGCGGCGCCTGCCTGGTGCCCGCGCCGCGGTCCTTGGTGCGCACCGGCGCGGACCTGGGGCCGTGGCTGGTGCGGCGGCGGATCAGCGTGGTCTCCACCGTGCCGACGCTCGCGGCGCTGTGGCCGCCGGAGGCGCTGGCCGAGGTGCGGTTGCTGATCTTCGGCGGGGAGGCGTGCCCGCCGGAGCTCGCCGAGCGGCTCGTCGCCGACGGCCGCGAGGTGTGGAACACCTATGGCCCGACCGAGGCGACGGTGGTGGCCTGCGCGGCGCGCCTCGACGGCGCGGGACCGGTGCGGATCGGGTTGCCCCTGGACGGGTGGCGGCTCGCCGTCGTGGACGCCGCGGGAAGCCCGGTCCGGCCGGGCGAGCAGGGCGAACTGGTCATCGGCGGCGTCGGGCTGGCCCGCTACCTGGACGCGGCCAAGGACGCGGAGAAGTTCGCGCCGCTGCCCTCGCTGGGCTGGGAGCGGGCCTACCGCAGCGGTGACCTGGTCCGCGCCGACCCGGAGGGGCTGGTGTTCGTCGGTCGCGCCGACGAGCAGGTCAAGCTCGGCGGCAGGCGCATCGAGCTCGGCGAGGTCGACGCCGCGCTGCAGGCCCTGCCCGGGGTGGCGGGCGCCGCCGCGGCGGTGCGCCGCACGAAGGCGGGCGGCGAGCTGCTCGTCGGCTACCTGGCGGCGGAGGACTCGTTCGACACCGACGACGCGGTGCGGCGGCTGCGCGAGGTGCTGCCCGCTTCGCTGGTGCCGCTGCTCGCGGTCGTGGCCGAGCTGCCGACCCGCACCTCCGGCAAGGTCGATCGGGCCGCGCTGCCCTGGCCGCTGCCGAGCCGGGAGCCCGCGGCGGACGGCTCGCTGTCGGTCACCGAGTCGTGGCTGGCGGGGGAGTGGGCGGAGGTCCTGGGCATGCGCCCCGACGGCCCGCGTGCCGACTTCTTCGCCCTCGGCGGCGGCAGCCTCGCCGCCGCGCAGCTGGTCACCAGGTTGCGCACCCGGCACCCGCAGGTCTCCGTCGCCGACGTCTACCAGCACCCGCGCCTCGGCGAGCTGGCCGCGCAGCTCGACGAGCTGGACGCGGTGACCGCCGACCGGCGCGAGATCGCCGAGGTGCCGCGGCGGATGGGCTGGGCGCAGCTCGCGATGCTGGTGCCGCTGAGCACGCTCACCGGGCTGCGCTGGACCGCGGTGCTGGCCGCGGGCGGCACGCTGCTGGCGGCGGCGGGAGCGCCGTGGGCGCCGCGGGTGTCCTGGTGGCTGCTGCTGGTGGCGTGGCTGGTGCTGTTCAGCCCGCCGGGCCGGATCGCGCTCGCGGTCAGCGGCATCCGGCTGCTGCTGCACCGGGTCCGGCCGGGCACCTACCCGCGCGGCGGCGGCGTGCACCTGCGGTTGTGGGCCGCGCAGCAGTGGGACCAGCGGTGCGGGGCGAGCGCGGTCTCCGGCGCGTTCTGGACCACGCACTACGCGAAGGCGCTGGGCGCGAAGATCGGCGACGACGTCGACCTGCACTCGCCGCCGCCGGTCACCGGCTTGCTCAAGATCGGTCGCGGGGCGGCGGTCGAACCCGAGGTGGACCTGTCCGGGTACTGGGTCGACGGCGACATCGTCCACATCGGACGGATCAAGGTGGGCGCGGGGGCGCGGGTCGGCGCGCGCAGCACCCTGCTGCCGGGCGCGCACGTCGGCAAGGGCGCGGAGGCCGCCGCCGGATCGACCGTGCACGGCGTGATCCCCGCTCGGCAGCGCTGGTCCGGTTCGCCCGCGGCCCGCACCTCCGGTTCCCCGGCGAAGTGGCCGGCGCAGCGGGCGCCGCGCTCCCGCCGGTGGAGCGCGGTGTACGGGCTGACCTCGGTGCTGTTCGCGCTGGTGCCGGTGCTGGCGGTGCTGCCCGCGCTGCCCGTGGTCGTCCCCGAGCTGCTGGCGGCGGCCACCGCGCAGGACGCGGTGCGGCGGGTGCTGCCGCTGGTCCCGGCCGCCACGGCCGCCTGCTTCGGCGGCTACGCGCTGCTGGTGCTGGTGGCGGTCCGCACCCTCGGCATCGGGTTGCGCGAGGGGCACCACCCGGTGCACGGCCGGATCGGCTGGCAGGTGTGGGCTTCGGAACGGCTGATGGGCATGGCGCGCACCGCGCTGTTCCCGCTGTACGCCAGCACGTTCACGCCGACGTGGCTGCGGCTGCTCGGCGCGAAGGTGGGGCGCGGCACGGAGATCTCGACGGTGCTCGCGGTGCCGAAGATGACGAAGGTCGCCGACGGCGCGTTCCTCGCCGACGACACGATGGTCGCCACCTACGAGCTCTCCCGCGGCTGGCTGCACGTCGCACCGGCCCGCATCGGCAAGGGCGCGTTCCTCGGCAATTCGGGGATGACCGCGCCGGGCCGCTCGGTGCCGAAGCGGGGGCTGGTCGGGGTGTTGTCCTCGACGCCGCGGAAGGCGAAGAAGGGTTCCTCGTACCTGGGCCTGCCACCGATGCCGCTGCGGCGCGCGCAGGTCGCCGCGGACGCCGAGCGCACCTTCGACCCGCCGCTGCGGCTGGTGTTCGCCCGCGCGCTGGTGGAGCTGTGCCGCATCGTGCCGGCGATGGTGTCGGCGGCGCTGGCCGTGCTGGTGCTCGGCGGCCTCGCCGAGGTGTGGCGGGTCGCGGGCCCGTGGGCGGCGGCGGTGCTGTCCGGGGTCGTGCTGCTGGTGGCGGGCGTGCTGGCCTGCGCGGTGACGACGGCGGCGAAGTGGCTGCTGATCGGCCGGTTCCGGGTGCGGCAGCGCCCGCTGTGGAGTTCCTTCGTGTGGCGCGGCGAGCTCGCCGACACCTTCGTCGAGGTGCTCGCGGTGCCGTGGCTGGCGGGCCCGGCGACCGGCACCCCGCTGCTGTCGATGTGGTTGCGCACCATGGGCGCGCGCATCGGGCGCGGCGCGTGGGTGGAGACCTACTGGCTGCCCGAGGCCGACCTGGTGCGCATCGGCAGGGGCGCCGCGGTCAACCGGGGGTGCGTGGTGCAGACCCACCTGTTCCATGATCGGATCATGAGCATGGACGAGGTGGCGCTGGAGCAGGGCGCGACGCTGGGGCCGCACGGCATCGTGCTGCCCGGCGCGGCCATCGGCGCCCGCACCACCGTCGGCCCCGGGTCGCTGATCACCCGCGGCGACGCGGTGCCCGCGGATTCGCGCTGGTGCGGCAACCCGATCTCGGCGTGGCGGGCATGACGGCCGCACCGGGAGCGGACCGCTCGACGGACTCGTACCTGCCGGAGCACGGCAACGGCGGCTACCGGGTGGAGCACTACGACCTGGACCTGGACTACCGGGTCGGCCCGAACCGGCTGTCCGGGGAGGCGGTGCTCACCGCGGTGGCCGGGCAGGCGCTGTCCGCGTTGAGCCTGGACCTGGCGGACCTGCGGGTGCGCCGGGTGACCGTCGACGACCGGCCCGCGAAGTTCACCCACCGCGCGGGCAAGCTGCGCATCCGGCCGGCGGCGCCCATCGCCGGCGGCGCCCGGTTCCGGGTGCGGGTGCGGTACGCCGGGAACCCGAGCCCGATCCGCGGCCGGTGGGGCGACATCGGCTGGGACGAGCTGACCGAGGGCTCGCTGGTGGCCGGCCAGCCGGTCGGGGCGCCGTCTTGGTTCCCGTGCAACGACCACCCGTCCGACAAGGCCGCCTACCGGGTCGCGGTCACCGCCGACACCGGGTTCGAGGTGCTGGTCACCGGAGACCTGGTGTCCCGGCGCGCGGCGGGCGCGGGCACCGAGCGGTGGGTCTACGAGCGGGCCGAACCGACCCCGACCTACCTGATGGGCGTGCACACCGGCCGCTACCGGGAGGTGCCGCTGGCCACCGGCCCGGTGCCGCAGCGCGCCGCGGTGCCGCCGCACCTGGTGGCGCCGTTCCGGGAGATGTTCGGCCGCCACGACGAGATCATGCGGGTGCTGTGCGGCCTGTTCGGCCCGTACCCGTTCGCCGAGTACGTCGTGGTGATCACCGACGACGAGCTGGACGAGCCGATCGAGGCGCAGGGCATGGCGGTGTTCGGCCGGAACCTGCTCGACGGCACCCGCACCTACGAGCGGCTGGTGGTGCACGAGCTGGCACACCAGTGGTTCGGCAACAGCCTCACCATCGGCGATTGGCGCGACATCTGGCTCAACGAGGGCTTCGCGACCTACGCGGAGTGGCTGTTCGCGGAGGCCGTCGGCGAGCGCACCGCCGCCGAGCACGCCCGCGACTGGCACCGGCGGATGCGGCAGGCCGAACCCGGACTGCGGGTGGCCGATCCGGGCGTGGCGCGGCTGTTCGACGAGGGCGTGTACAAGCGGGGCGCGCTGGCGCTGCACGCGCTGCGCGTCGAGCTCGGCGAGGAACCGTTCTTCGGCCTGCTGCGCCGCTGGGCCGCCGAGCACCGGCACGGCACGGTGCGCACCGCCGAGTTCACCGCGCTGGCCGAGGAGATCGCCGGTCGTTCCCTGGCCGAGTTCTTCGCCGGCTGGCTGCACGGCACCGAACCGCCCGCGGACCCCGGTTTCTGACCCGCGGTCCGTCCCGCTGCGGGAGGTGGATCAGCCGGGGTCGCGGATGCGTTCCCCGGCCTGCGCGACCCGCTCCAGCAGGCCGAGCAGCTGCTCGCGCTCCGCGCCGTCCAGCGGGGTCAGCAGGATCTCGATCATCCGCTCGGTGCGCCGCAGCAGACCGGCGTGCGCCTCGCGGCCGGTGCCGGTCAGCCGCAGCACGTTGCGCCTGCCGTCCGCGCTGTCCCTGGCGCGCTCGACCAGCCCGCGCCGCACCAGCCGCGCGATCACGTCGGCGGCGGTGGAGCGGTCCAGCGCGACCCGACCCGCGAGGGTGCGCTGGTCCAGCCCGGATTCGTCGGCGAGCCCGTTGAGCACGGCGAACTGCGGCGGCGTGATCTCCTCGGACACCGCGGCCGTCCACAGCATCGTGTGCACCTGCTGGACCCGGCGGATCAGGTGCCCGGGATGGCCGTTCAGATCGATGGAACCCACCGCGCCATTGTGCCCCGCCCGCAGAACGATCCGGATGCGGAGCAGATCTGCATCGAGCAAGGCGGCGCGAACTCGTTGACAAGCGGTCCTTCCGGGTGGAACGTGCAACCCAATTGATCCGTACACGGATCGAATCGAGCCCGGAGGAGCGGTCGATGCGGACCAGCGTGGCCATCATCGGAGCGGGACCGGCGGGCCTGCTGCTCGCGCGGCTGCTGCAGCAGCGGGGCATCGAGTCGGTCGTGCTGGAATCCCGCTCCCGCGACCACGTCGAGCACCGGCAGCGCGCCGGGATCCTGGAGCAGGGCACCGTCGACGTGCTGCGCGCGTGCGGTGCGGGGGAGCGGATGGACCGCGAAGGCCTGGTGCACGACGGCATCGAACTGCGCTTCGGCGGCGCCGCCCACCGCATCGACCTCGCCGCGCTCACCGGCGGGCGCCGGGTGGTGGTCTACGCGCAGACCGAGGTCGTGCGCGACCTGGTGGCGCTGCGCCTCGACTCGGGCGCACCGCTGCTGTTCGACGCCGAAGTCCTCGCGGTGCACGACGCCGAGACCGAGCGGCCGCGGGTCCGCTACCGCCACGGCGGCGCCGAGCACGAGCTCACCGCCGACCACGTGGTCGGCGCGGACGGGTTCCACGGCGCGGCGCGCAGATCCATCCCCGCCGACCGCATCCGCACCTACGAGCGCAGCTACCCGTTCGCCTGGCTGGGCGTGCTCGCCGACGTGCCACCGTCCACCGACGAGCTCGTCTACGCCTGCCACGACAGGGGATTCGCGCTGCACAGCATGCGCGGGCCGCAGGTGAGCAGGCTGTACCTGCAGGTCCCGCCGGACGCCGACCTGGCCGACTGGCCGGACGAGCGGATCTGGGACGAGCTGGACGTGCGCTTCGCCGCCGACGGGTGGCGGCTGCGGCGCGGACCGATCACCGACCGCTCCATCACGCCGATGCGCAGCTTCGTCGCCGAACCGATGCGCCACGGCAGGCTGCTGCTGGCCGGGGACGCCGCGCACATCGTGCCGCCCACCGGGGCGAAGGGACTGAACCTCGCGGTCGCCGACGTGGTGCTGCTGGACCGGGCGCTGGCCGCGGCGGTGCAGCACGGCGACCCGCGCCCGTTGGAGTCCTATTCGGACACCGCGCTGCGGCGGGTGTGGCGGGCCGAGCACTTCTCGTACTCGATGACGACGCTGCTGCACGCCGATCCGGCGGCCGACGAGTTCGGCCGCCGGTTGCAGCGCGCGCAGCTGGACCAGCTCGTCGACTCGGCCGCGGCCGCCACCTCGCTCGCCGAGAACTACGCGGGCCTCCCGCTGTAGTCAGCGGTCCCGCAGGGCGCGGCGCAGCAGCTTGCCGGTGGCGGTCTTCGGCAGCTCGGGCAGCACCTCGACCTGCCGCGGGTACTTGTAGGCCGCCAGCCGCGCGCGGCAGAACTCCACCAGCTCCGCGGGATCGGCGCGCTGCCCGGCGCGGAGGCTCACGTACGCCCGCACCGTCTCGCCGCGGTACGGGTCCGGCACGCCGACGACGGCGGCCTCGCGGACGGCGGGGTGCTCGTAGAGCACGTCCTCCACCTCCCGCGGCCACACCTTGTAGCCGCCCGCGTTGATCTGGTCCTTCTTGCGGTCCACCAGGTAGAACCACCCGTCGGCGTCCCGGTGCGCGACGTCGCCGGTGCGCAGCTCGCCGCCGGGCAGCGCCGCCTCGGTCTCCGCGGGCCTGCCCCAGTAGCCGGGCACCACCTGCGGACCGGAGATCGCCAGTTCGCCGATCTCGCCGGGCGGCACCTCGCGGCCGTCCTCGCCGAGGACGCGGGCGCGCGTCGAGCCCACCGGCACCCCCACCGACAGCGCGCCCGAGGCCACGTCGACCCGGCCCGCCACGCCCCACGGCTGCGCGAACGCGGCCGAGGTGGTCTCGGTGAGGCCGTAGACGTTGTGGATGCGCTGCCCGAACCGCCGCTCGAAGTCCCGCACCGCGCTCGGCGGGATCGGCGCGCCACCGGAGTAGACGCGGCGCAGGCTCGCCAGGTCCGCCGCCGTGCCCTCGGTGCCGAGCAGCGCGATGAACGCGGTGATCGCCCCGACCGCGAAGGTGGGCCGGTGCTCGCGGATCGCGTCCAGCACCACTTCCGGCTCGAACCGGTGGGTGAGCACCAGCGGCACCGGCGTGAGCAGCGCCAGCGCCACGTGCCCCACCAGGCCGGTGATGTGGAACAGCGGCGCCACGCCGAGCACCGAGCCGTCCGCGCCGAGCCCGGCCAGGTCCCGCCACACCCGCGCGTCGAACACCACGTTGCGGTGGGTGTTCATCGCGCCCTTCGGCGGGCCGGTGGTGCCGGAGGTGTAGCTCAGCGCCGCCACGTCCTCCGGGCCCGGTTCCACCGGCTCCGGCCGGCGCCCGCGGTGCGCCGCGAGCAGCTCGCCGAGATCGGTGGTGCCCGCGGGCACCGGCCCGTCCGGTTCCGGCAGCACCCGCGCGTCGTCGCGGCCCTGGAAGGCGCGTTCGGCGGTGGTGATCACCAGCCGCACCGCGGTCTCCGGGAGCACCTCGGCGGCCACCGACTCGTGCAGCCCGCGCAGCGCCACCAGCACCGCCGCTCCCGAATCGGCCAGCAGCAACGCGAGCTCCCGCCGCTTGTTCATCGGGTTGACCGGCACCGCGGTGCAGCCGGCCTTCCACGCGCCGAGCAGCGCGATGGCGAACTGCGGCGTGCTCTGCAGGTACAGCGCCACCCGCTCGCCCGGTACCACCCCGCGGTCCTGCAGCGCTGCGGCGAACGCGTCGGTGAGCTCGTCGAGCTCGGTGGTGGTGATCGTCGCGTCGAAGTAGCGGATCAGCGGGGCGTCCGGGCACCGGCGCACCGCGTCGGCGAACGCGGCC
Source organism: Saccharopolyspora gregorii (assembly GCF_024734405.1). Classification (NCBI taxonomy): domain Bacteria; kingdom Bacillati; phylum Actinomycetota; class Actinomycetes; order Pseudonocardiales; family Pseudonocardiaceae; genus Saccharopolyspora; species Saccharopolyspora gregorii. The sequence continues at coordinate 2,892,246 of NZ_CP059556.1, forward strand.
ACCGCGTTCGGGGGCTCGGGCTCGGAGGGCCGGGAGTGGGGCGGCGCCAGGTCGTGCTGCGCCGCGTCGTGCCGGGAGTGCTCCTCGTGGGCGGCCATGCGACCACCGTTGGCCCCGCCGAGCCCCGCGTCAAGCTCCCTTGAGCAGTTCGGCGACCAGTTCGGCGACCTGCTCGGTCTCCACCAGGAACCCGTCGTGGCCGTGCGCGGACCGGATGATCCGCGCGCTGGTCCCCAGCCCCTCCGCGAGGGCGTGCTGGTCGGCGGGCGGGAACAGCCGGTCGCTGTCCACCCCGGCGACCAGCGTCCGCGCCCGCACCCGGCCCAGCGCCGCCGCCACCCCGCCGCGGTCGCGCCCCACGTCGTGCCCGCTCATCGCCTCGGTGAGCCGCACGTAGCTGGCGGCGTCGAAGCGCCGCACCAGCTTCGCCGCGTGGTGGTCCAGGTACGACTCCACCGCGTAGCGCCCGCCCGCCGCCGGATCTTCGCCGTCCTGGGGAGCCGAACCGAACCGGGCTTCGAGCTCCTGCGGGCTGCGGTAGGTCAGGTGCGCGATCCGCCGCGCCAGCCCGAGCCCGGCGTGCGGTCCGCGCCCGTCGGGCAGCTCGTGGAAGTCACCGCCCAGCCAGTCCGGATCGGCGCGGATCGCGTGCAGCTGCGTCGACGACCAGGCGATCTGCTCCGCCGTCGCGGCCGCCCCGCAGCACAGCACCAGTGCGGAACCGACCCGGTCCGGCTGGTCCACGGCCCACTCCAAGGCGCGCATCCCGCCCAGGGAACCGCCGATCACCGCCGCCCACCGGGGCACGCCCAAGGCCTCCGCGAGCGCGACCTCCGAACGCACCAGGTCCCGCACGGTCAGCGACGGGAACCGGCCGCCCCACGGTCGCCCGTCCGGTGCCGGGTCGGCCGGGCCGGTGCTGCCCTGGCAGCCGCCGAGCGCGTTCGGCGCCACCACGAACCAGCGGTCGGTGTCCAGCGCCAGGCCGGGCCCGACCACGCCTTCCCACCAGCCCGCGGCCGGATGCCCCGGCCCGGCGGGCCCGCGCAGGTGCGCGTCACCGGTGAGCGCGTGCAGCACCAGCACCGCGTTGCCGCCGTCGGGGTCGAGGGAACCCCACGTCTCGTACGCCAGGCGCGCGCCGGGCAGCACAGCACCCGACTCCAGACGTGGCCGATCGAGGTGCAGGAACCGCCGCCGCCCCGGCGGATCCCCTTCCCGCCAGGCACCGGTGGCGGGAAGGGACCGCGTGTTCATCCGCTCAGCTCTCCAGCTCGGCCTTCGCCGCGCGGAACGCCGACTCCAGGTCCGCCTTCAGGTCGTCGACGTTCTCGATGCCGACGGACAGGCGCACCAGGCCGGGCGTCACGCCCGCGTCCAGCTGCTCCTGCTCGGTCAGCTGGCTGTGCGTGGTGCTCGCCGGGTGGGCGATGAGGCTGCGCACGTCACCGATGTTGACCAGGTGGCTGAACAGCGAGACGCCCTCCACGAACTTCCGGCCGGCCGACACCCCGCCGCGCAGCTCGAAGGACACGATGGCGCCGAAGCCGTTGTTCAGGTAGCGGTTGCCCAGCTCGTGCCACGGGCTCGACGGCAGGCCCGCGAAGTGCACCTTCGCCACCTCGTCCCGCTCCTCCAGCCAGCGGGCCAGCTCCAGGGCGTTCGCGCCGTGCCGCTCGATGCGCAGCGACAGCGTCTCCAGGCCCTGCAGGATCAGGAACGCGTTGAACGGCGAGATCGCCGGACCGAGGTCCCGCAGCCCCTGCACCCGCAGCTTCGCGGCGAACGCGCCGTGCCCGAGCGCGGGCCAGTAGCGCAGGCCGTGGTAGCTCGGGTCCGGCTCGTTGAAGCCGGGGAAGCGCTCCGGGTCGGCGCCGAAGTCGAAGGTGCCGCCGTCCACCACGATGCCGCCGACCGCGGTGCCGTGGCCGCCGAGGTACTTGGTCGCCGAGTGCACCACGATGTCCGCGCCGTGCTCCAGCGGCCGCAGCACGTACGGCGTGGTGACCGTGTTGTCCACGACCAGCGGCACCCCGGCCTCGTGCGCGATGTCGGCGACCGCCCGCACGTCGAGCACGTTGCTGCGCGGGTTGCCCAGCGATTCCGCGAACAGCAGCTTCGTGTTCGGGCGGATCGCGGCCCGCCAGGCGTCCGGGTTGTCGAAGTCGTCGACGAAGGTGACCTCGATGCCCAGCTTCGGCAGCGTGTGGTGGAACAGGTTGTAGGTGCCGCCGTACAGCGAGGAGCTGGCGACCAGGTGGTCCCCGGCCTGCGCCAGGGTCAGCACGGTCAGCGTCTCCGCGGCCTGCCCGGAGGACACCGCGACCGCGCCGACCCCGCCCTCCAGCTTGGCGACGCGCTGCTCCAGCACGTCCTGGGTGGGGTTGTTGATGCGGGTGTAGATGTTGCCGGGCTCGGCCAGGCTGAACAGGTCCTGCGCGTGCTGGGTGTCGCGGAAGACGTACGAGGTGGTCTGGTAGATCGGCGTCGCGCGGGCGCCGGTCGCCGGGTCGGGCTGCGCCCCGGCGTGGATCTGGAGCGTGTCGAACGACCAGTTCGCCTCGGGCGACTCGTTCTGGGCGGGGACGTCAGCGGACATGAGTACTCCACGGTGTGACGACGCGGACGCGTCGAGATCGAGCGTGCGGACGAGGCCCCCGCGGCGGATGCGCGGCGGCGGGCCGAGAGGAAGGCGGCCGCGGTTCAACGGCCTCGCGAGGAGATCAGCGAGTGCGACAAGCGGACGCGGTCACGCGCACGAGGTCGACGTGGCGGCGCTCCACTAAGCGGATCATGGCGGCGAGCCTAACCGCTGCACCACCCGGAGCAACAGAACGTTCACCATTCGGGAGCAAGGCCGGTCACCCAGCGTGCCCTGGGTGCCGTACGCAGCGGAATCCGAGGTTGCCGCCGGAGCTGTCCGGGGTGTTGGAGGTGCGGGCCGCGACGCGGTAGCGGTTGCAGTACGAGTCGTGGCACAGGTAGGAGCCGCCGCGCATCACCCGGTTCTCGCCCTCGGCGGGCCCCTGCGGATCGGTGGCGCCCGCCGCGGCGTGCTCGGTGCCCCAGCGGTCCGCGCACCACTCCCACACGTTGCCCGCCGCGTTGTGCAGCCCGAAGCCGTTCGGCGGGAACGCGTCGGCGGGCGCGGTGCCCCGGTGGCCGTCCTCGGCGAGGTTCTTCACCGGGAACGTGCCCTGCCAGATGTTGCAGCGGTGCTCGCCGTCCGGGGTGAGCTCGTCGCCCCACGGGTAGCGGCGCTGCTCCAGGCCGCCGCGCGCCGCGAACTCCCACTCCGCCTCGGTGGGCAGCCGCGCTCCCGCCCACCGGCAGTACGCGACCGCGTCGTGCCAGGACACGTGCACCACCGGGTGGTCGGCGCGGTCGTCGACGTCGGAACCGGGGCCTTCCGGCCGGTTCCAGGTCGCGCCTTCCACGCCGCACCACCAGGGGGTCTGCTCCGGCCGGGGCGCCGAGCGCCGCAGCGAACCGGGCAGGAACGAGGCGAAGACGTAGGACCAGCCGAAGCGCTCGGCGTCGGTGGTGAACCCGGTGTCGGCGACGAAGCGGGCGAACTCGGCGTTGGTGACGGCGAGCGCGCTGATCTCGAACGGGCTCACCCGCACTTCGCGCACCGGGCCTTCGCCGTCCTGCGGGAACCCGTCCGCGTCGGCGGTGCCCATCAGGAACGCGCCGCCGTCGAGCGCGATCCACCGGTGCTCGACGGTCTCGGCCGCGGCGCCCGGCGCCGGGTCCGGGGCGTCGCCGGCTTCGCGGGTGCGCCCGGGCGCGCAGCAGCCGTCGTGCCGCTCGGAGGTCTTCGGGTCCGCTTCGCTCACGGCGTCCACTCTAGGAGCGCTCGGCGCCGGAACCGGGGAGCGGGGTGGGCCGCCTCCGGAGGCACGGGGACCGATCCGGCCGGGTCCACGACCGGATCAGTCCACTGAGGACGGTCAGCGATGCGTGCGCGGCCCGCGCAGCCGCTGCACCAGAGCGGCACCGGCGCCCCGGAAACCGTCGTCCAGGACGTCGGTGAACATCACCGCGCCCACCACGAGAACGAACAACATCACCACGACAACAGCGAACATATCGACACAACCCCTTTCACCTGGATCATCGTCGACCGGCCATGATCGTTACGGGGCGTCCGGGTGACGCGCGCGACGCGGTCACCCGCACCCTTCGGGAGTTCCGCCGGGACCACTAATCTAGGCGGGTGCGGACACCTCGGCCACCTTCACCGCGGCCGGTCTCCGGGCGGCCCAACCCGGCGCAGTGGGTTTGGTACGCGTTCGGCGGCCGGTTGCCCGCGCGCTGCGCGGAATGGGTGCTGCACGACGTGACCTGCCGGACCTGGGCGCTGCGGCACGTGGCCCGCGCGCTGACCCAGCTCGCGCCGTTCTGCCTGCTGCTGCTGTTGCTGCCCGGGCCGCTGGACCTGCGGCTCAGCACGATCGGGATGGGGTTGTTCGTGGGGCTGTTCTGCTCGCTGTACCTGATGGGGGAGGCGTGCGAGCACCGGTCGATCAAGCACGGCCACCCGCCCGGCCTGGCCCGCGAGACCCGGCAGGTGCGCAAGGACGTGGAGCGGGCCGGCAAGCACGGCACCGGGTTCCGCCCGTGGTGGCACTGACCGTCCCGCGTTCCGCGCTCGCCGACGCGGAACCGGTCGCGTTCTGGCCGCAGCGCTCGCCGATCGCGCCGCGCCCGCCGCTGCCCGGTCCGGGCCGGGCCGACCTCGCCGTGGTCGGCGCCGGGCTCACCGGGTTGTGGACGGCGGTGCTGGCCAAGCAGCGCGACCCGGGCCTCGACGTGCTCGTGCTGGACGCGGGCCGCGCCGGGTCCGGCGGCAGCGCCCGCAGCGGCGGATTCCTGTCCGAGTCCCTCACCCACGGCCTCGCCCACGGCACCTGGCTGTGGCCGGCCGAGATCGGCGGGCTGGTGGAGCTGGGCAGGCGGAACCTGCGCGAGATCGGGGAGTTCCTCGACGCGGAGGGCATCGACGCCGACCTGAGCTGGTGCGGCAAGACCGCCGTGGCCACCGAACCGCACCAGGTCGGCGAGCTGCGGGACGAGGCCGACCTCTACCGCGAGCACGGGTTCACCGCGCTCTTCCAGGGCGCCGGCGGCGTCCGGGCGGACCTGCGCTCCGACTCGTTCCGCGCCGGACTGCGCCTGCCAGAGGCCGGGGGACTGGTCGACCCGGCGAAGCTCGTCGGCGGCCTGCTCGCGGCCGCCGAGCGGGCCGGGGTGCGGGTGCACGAGGGCAGCCCGGTCCGCTCGGTGCGCGCCGGTGCGGCGGCCGTGCGACTGCGGTGTCCACAAGGGACTGTCGAGGCCGGACGGGTGGTGCTCGCGACCAACGCGTTCCCCGCCCCGCTGCGCGGGCTGCGCCGCCGGGTGCTGCCCGTCTGGGACCACGTGCTGGTCACCGAACCGCTGTCCGCGGCGGCGTGGGACTCCCTGGGCTGGCGCGAACGCCAGGGCGTCACCGACTCGCACAACCTGTTCCACTACTTCCGCCCCACCCCGGACGGCCGGGTCCTGTGGGGCGGCGGCGCCCCGGAGTACTTCTTCGGCGGGCGCACCTCCGCCCGCTTCGCCGACCGGCCGGAGGTGCACCGCAGGCTCGCGGCCCGGTTCTTCGCGACGTTCCCGCAGCTGGAGGGCACCCGGTTCACCCACCGCTGGGGCGGGCCCATCGACGCCACCACCCGCTCGACCCCGGTGTTCGGCACGGCCTGCGCGGGCCGCGTCGCCTACGCCACCGGCTTCACCGGGCTCGGCGTGGCCGCCTCCCGGTTCGGCGCGCAGGTCGCGCTGGACCTGCTGGCGGGCGCCGAGACGCGGCGCACCCGCTCCGCCCTGGCGCGGACCCGGCCGCTGCCGTACCCGCCGGAACCGCTGCGCTGGCCGCTGGTGCGGCTGACGCACCGGACGCTGGCCCGCGCCGACGCCACCGCCGGCCGCCGCGGGCGGTGGCTGCGGCTGCTGGACCGGCACGGGATCGGCCTCGGGAGTTGATCGCCCGCCCGGCGGCCGCCGGACCGCCGTCCGCCGCACCACGTCCACCGGTGCCGACACACCGGCGCTTCCTCCTTCCGAGCGAACCCGCGGCCCCGCGCCGGGAGTCCGCCGCACCCGTTCCCGCAGCGAGCGACCGCGCCCGCTGCGCCGGTGGTGCTCAGCGCCGGTGATCCTGGGCCGCGCGGTCATTGCAGGTCCCGGTACCGCGCCATATGTTCGGAGCGTCCCCGGCCGGTCACAGTCCGAGAGGTGCCGCCATGCCGAACCTGGTTCGCGCCGCACTGGTCCAGGCGAAGTGGACCGGCGACGCCCGGTCCATGATCGACGTCCACGAGCAGCACACCCGCGCCGCCGCCGCGCAGGGCGCGCAGGTGATCGGGTTCCAGGAGGTGTTCAACGCCCCCTACTTCTGCCAGGTGCAGAACACCGAGCACCAGCGGTGGGCCGAAGCCGTTCCGGAAGGCCCCACCACCGAGCGGATGCGCGCGCTGGCCCGCGAGCTGCGGATGGTGATCGTCGTGCCGATCTTCGAGGTGGACGGTCCCGGCTTCTGCTACAACACCGCCGCCGTCATCGACGCCGACGGCGAATACCTCGGCAAGTACCGCAAGCACCACCTGCCGCACCTGCCCGGGTTCTGGGAGAAGTTCTACTTCCGCCCCGGCAACCTCGGCTGGCCGGTGTTCGACACCGCGGTCGGCAAGGTCGGCGTCTACATCTGCTACGACCGGCACTTCCCGGAGGGCTGGCGGGCCCTCGGGCTGGCCGGGGCGCAGATCGTCTACAACCCGTCCGCGACCAGCCGGGGCCTGTCCTCCTACCTGTGGCGGCTGGAGCAGCCGGCCGCCGCGGTCGCCAACGAGTACTTCGTCGCCGCGATCAACCGGGTCGGCGTGGAGGAGTACGGGGACAACGACTTCTACGGCAGCAGCTACTTCGTCGACCCGTACGGCCGGTTCGTCGGCGACGTCGCCGGCGACCGCGACGAGGAACTCGTGGTGCGCGACCTCGACCTCGACCTGATCGACGAGGTCCGCGCCAAGTGGGCCTTCTACCGGGACCGCCGCCCGGACGCCTACGGGCCGCTCACCGCGCCCTGACCGACACCCGTTCCGGACCCGCTGGAGAGGAAGGACGGCCATGACCGACGAGGGCACGCACGAAGAGCTGGCGAAGCGGCGCAGGGCGGTGCTGCCGGACTGGCTGTCCACCTACTACGAGCAGCCGATCGACCTGGTCAGCGGCGAGGGCCGCCACGTCCAGGACGCCGAGGGGAACCGGTACCTGGACTTCTTCGGCGGGATCCTCACCACGATGACCGCGCACGCGCTGCCCGAGGTCACCGCCGCCGTCTCCGAGCAGGCCGGGCGCATCCTGCACTCCTCCACGCTGTACCTGAACCGGCCGATGGTCGAGCTGGCCGAACGCGTCGCCGAGCTGTCCGGCATCGACGACCCGCGGGTGTTCTTCACCGCGAGCGGCACCGAGGCCAACGACACCGCGCTGCTGCTGACCACCGGCTACCGCGGCTCCAACCAGGTGCTGGCGCTGCGCAACAGCTACCACGGCCGGTCCTTCTCAGCGCTGGCCATCACCGGGAACCGGGCGTGGTCGCCGACCAGCCTGTCCCCGGTGCAGACCGGCTACGTGCACGGCAGCAGGCGGCGCGGCACCCCGCTCGCCGACCTGCCCGACGCGGAGTTCACCGACGCCTGCGTGCAGGACCTGGAGGACGTGCTCGGGCAGCTGCACGGCAACGTGGCCTGCCTGATCGCCGAACCCATCCAGGGCGTCGGCGGGTTCGCCGTCCCACCGGACGGGCTGTTCGCCCGGTTCAAGGAGGTGCTGGACCGGCACGGCATCCTGTGGATCAGCGACGAGGTGCAGACCGGCTGGGGCCGCACCGGCGAGCACTTCTGGGGCTGGCAGGCGCACGGCGGCAACGGGGCGCCGGACGTCGTGACCTTCGCGAAGGGGCTCGGCAACGGGCTGTCCATCGGCGGCGTCGTGGCCCGCGCCGAGATCATGAACAGCATCGGGGTGAACTCGCTGTCCACCTTCGGCGGCAGCCCGGTCACGACCGCCGGGGCGCTGGCCAACCTGGAACACCTGCTCCAGCACGACCTGCAGGGCAACGCGCTGCGCGTCGGCGCCGTGCTGCGCGCGGCCATCGACGAGGCCCGGCCGCGGCTGCCGCTCGTCGCCGACGTGCGCGGCAAGGGGCTGATGCTCGGCGTGGAACTCGCCGACCCCGGCACCGGCGCGCCCGACCCGGCCGCCGCCACCGCGGTGCTGGAGCACACCCGCCGCGACGGGCTGCTCATCGGCAAGGGCGGGCTGGACGGCAACGTGCTGCGCATCGCCCCGCCGCTGAGCCTCACCGAGCAGGAGGCCCGCGAGGGCGCCGCGATCCTGGTCGACGCGCTGGGCAGAGCGGGGGAGCGGCCATGACCAGGACGGTGATCCGCGGCGGACTGGTGATCACCGCGACCGAGGAGGTCGAAGCCGACGTGCTCGTGGTCGACGAGCAGGTCGCCGCGCTCGGCACCCCCGAACTCGCCGAGCAGTGGCTGCCCGGCGCCGACGCGGTCCTCGACGCGGAGGGGCTCTACGTCATCCCCGGCGGCGTCGACGGGCACACCCACATGGAGATGCCGTTCGGCGGCACCTCCTCCGCCGACACCTTCGAGACCGGCACCCGGGCGGCCGCGTGGGGCGGCACCACCACGATCATCGACTTCGCCATCCAGTCCATCGGCGGATCCGCGCGGGAAGGACTCGACACCTGGCACGCGAAGGCCGAGGGGAACTGCGCGGTGGACTACGGGTTCCACCTGATCCTGTCCGACGTGCACGACGGCTCGCTGGCCGAGCTGGACGGGCTGGTCGGCGAAGGAGTCACCAGCTTCAAGTTGTTCATGGCCTACCCCGGCGTGTTCTACAGCGACGACGGGCGGATCCTGCGCGCCATGCAGCGGGCCGCGGGCAACGGGGCGCTGACCATGGTGCACGCCGAGAACGGCATCGCCATCGACGTGCTCGTCCAGCAGTCCCTCGCCGCCGGGCGCACCGACCCCCGCGAGCACGGCCGGGTGCGCCACCCGCTGCTGGAGGCCGAGGCCACCCACCGCGCGATCCAGCTCGCCCGCGTCGCGGGAGCCCCGCTCTACGTCGTGCACGTCTCGGCCGCCGAAGCGCTCGACGAACTCGTCCGCGCCCGCGACACCGGGATCCCGGTGTTCGGCGAGACCTGCCCGCAGTACCTGTTCCTCACCGTCGACGAGTTGTCCCGGCCCGGGTTCGAAGGGGCCAAGTACGTCTGCTCCACGCCGCTGCGGCCCGAGGAGCACCAGCGGGAGCTGTGGCGCGGTCTGCGCACCGACGACCTGTCGGTCGTGGCCACCGACCACTGCCCGTTCTGCTTCGCCTCGCAGAAGGAGCTCGGGATCGGCGACTTCTCGAAGATCCCGAACGGCATGCCCGGGGTGGAGCATCGGCTGGACCTGCTGCACCAAGGGGTGGTGGACGGCCGCCTCACCCGCCGCCGCTGGGTGGAACTGGCCAGCACGACCCCGGCGCGGATGTTCGGCCTGCACCCGCGCAAGGGCACCATCGCGCCCGGGTCCGACGCGGACGTCGTGCTCTACGACCCGCGCGCCGAGCACGTGCTGTCCGCCGGGACGCACCACATGAACGTCGACTACAACCCCTACGAGGGCCGGACCGTCACCGGTGCGGTGCGCACCGTGCTATCCCGCGGCCGGGTGATCCTCGACGGGGGCGAGTACCGCGGCCGTCCCGGCCACGGGCGCTTCCTGCGGCGGGACACCTGCGGATACCTGACCTGACACCACGGAGGTGCGCATGCGGTTCGGGCTCGTGCTCCAAACCGACCCCCCGGCCTGGTCGGTCGTGGAACTGATGCGGCGCGCCGAAGCGCTCGGCTTCGACCACGGCTGGACCTTCGACTCCTGCGTGCTCTGGCAGGAGCCGTTCGTGATCCACAGCCAGATCCTCGCCGCGACCGAGCGGATGGTCGTCGGGCCGATGGTCACCAACCCGGCCACCCGGGACTGGAGCGTCACCGCGTCCACCTTCGCCACGCTCAACGAGATGTTCGGCGACCGCACCGTCTGCGGCATCGGGCGCGGCGACTCGGCGCTGCGCGTCACCGGTGGCAAGCCGAACACCCTCGCGGTGCTGGAACGCGCGGTCGGCGTGATCCGGGACCTCGCGGAAGGGCGCGAGACCGAGGTGGACGGCACCGCCGTCCGGCTCCCGTGGGTGCGCGGCGGGCGCCTGCCGGTGTGGATCGGCGCGTACGGGCCGAAGGCCCTCGACCTGGCGGGCCGGGTCGGGGACGGCGTGATCCTGCAGCTCGCCGACCCGCTGCTGGTCCGGTGGATGGTCCGGCACGTCCGCGAGGCGGCCGAGGCCGCGGGGCGCGACCCGGACGCGATCACCGTGTGCGCCGCCGCACCCGCCTACGTCGGTGCGGACCTCGCGCACGCCCGCGAGCAGTGCCGGTGGTTCGGCGGCATGGTCGGCAACCACGTGGCCGACCTGGTGCGCCGCTACGGTTCGGATTCGGCGGAGATCCCCGCGGAGCTCACCGACTACATCCGCGGCCGCGCGGGCTACGACTACTCCCACCACGGGCGCGCGGGCAATCCCAGCACCGACTTCGTGCCCGACGAGATCGTGGACCGGTTCTGCCTGCTCGGGTCGCCCGAGGTGCACCTGGACAAGCTCGCCGAACTGCGCGCGGCAGGCGTGCACCAGTTCGCCGCCTACGCCATGCACGACGCCGTCGAGTCCACGGTGGAGGAGTACGGCCGGGCGATCATCCCGCGCGCCACCGCTCCGGAGTCCGCCACGCGCTGACGCGTAGGCCCACCGCACCGGCCGGGTGAACCCGGGCCCGCTCCGCGCCGGCGCGCCGACCAGGTCACATCGGCGCGACCACCACGGACGACCGGGCCGCCGCCGGGGCAGACTGTCCGCCATGCGAGGGCGAACGGGTTTCGGGTGGGCACTGCACGGTGACGGCAGCACGCCGCGCCCCGGCGAGTCGGTGGCCCCGCACGAACGGCTCACCTGGGGCCGCACCATCGGGTTCGGCGCCCAGCACGTGGTGGCGATGTTCGGCGCCACCTTCGTGTTCCCGGTCCTGATGGGACTGGACCCGAACCTCGCGATCATGGTGTCCGGTGGGGCGACGATCCTCTTCTTGCTCGTGGTGCAGGGCAAGATCCCCAGCTACCTGGGCAGCAGCGCCTCGTTCGTCGGCGCCGTCACCGCGATCCGCGCGGGCGGCGGGGACACCGCCACCGTCACCGGCGCGATCCTGGTCTCCGGCGCGGTGCTCGCGATCGTCGGCCTGGTCGTGCACTTCGCCGGTCCCGGGGTGGTGCAGCGGTTGCTGCCGCCGGTGCTGTCCGGGGCGGTGGTGCTGCTGATCGGGTTCAATCTCGCGCCGGTGGTGGCCGAGACGTACTGGCCGCAGGACCAGTGGACCGCGCTGCTCACGATGATCATCGTGGTGGCGGGCAGCGTGCTGCTGCCCGGGTTCTGGGGCCGCATCGCGGTGTTCCTCGGGCTCGCCGGCGGTTACCTGCTGTCCTGGGCGTTCGACGTGCTGCTCGGCCCGATCACCGCGCCCGGCTCCGACGGGGTGGTCAGCACCCACCCGCGGGTGGACCTCAGCGGCGTCGCGGACGCGGCCTGGTTCGGGCTGCCCGAGGTGCACGCGCCGTCCTTCTCCGCCTCGGCGATCATCGTGGTGCTGCCCGCGGTGATCGCGCTGCTGGCCGAGAACACCGGGCACGTCAAGGCCGTCGAGGAGATGACCGGCACCGACCTGCAGGGCAGCCTCGGTCGGGCGGTGTTCGCCGACGGGTTCGCCACCACGCTCTCCAGCGCGCTCGGCGGCCCGCCGACCACCACCTACGCGGAGAACATCGGCGTCATGGCGGCCACCCGGGTGTACTCGACCGCGGCGTACTGGGTGGCGGCGCTGGTGGCCATCGGATTCGGCCTGTGCCCGAAGTTCGGTGCGATCGTGGCCGCCGTGCCCGGTGGGGTGCTCGGCGGGATCACCGTCGTGCTGTACGGCATGGTCGGGTTGCTGGGCGTGAAGATCTGGGTGCAGAACCGCGTCGACTTCGCCGATCCGGTGAACCTGCTCCCGGTCGCCGCCGGGGTGATCGCCGGCATCGGCGGGGTGTCGCTGACCTTCACGCCGAGCCTGAGCCTCAGCGGCATCTCCCTCGGCACCCTGATCGTCCTGATCGGCTACCACCTGCTCCGCGCCTTCGCCCCCGCCCGGGACTGACCGCCGTCGGGGTCGCCGCGGGAGCCGCGGCCGTTTCAGCGGGGCGCGGTGGACGACCGCAGGAGGCGGTGGACCTCGCGGGCGGCGGCGCGGCCGGCGCGGTTCGCGCCGATGGTGCTGGCGGACGGGCCGTAGCCGACCAGGTGCAGCCGCGGTTCCGCGACGACCCGGGTGCCGTCCATCCGGATGCCACCGCCCGGTTCGCGCAGGCCCAGCGGTGCCAGGTGGTCCAAGGCGGCGCGGAACCCGGTGGCCCAGAGGATCACGTCCACCTCGACCTCGGTGCCGTCGGCCCATCGCAGGCCGCCGGGCGTGATCCGCTCGAACATCGGGTGCCGGTCGAGCACCCCGGAATTCCGCGCGCGCAGCACCGCCCGCGTCGGTGGCAGCCCGGTCGCGCTCACCACGCTGCCCGGGGGCAGCCCGGCGCGGACCCGGCGGTCCACTTCGGCCACCGCGCGCCGCCCCGCGTCCGGGGTGAACTCGGCGTCGCCGAACACCGGCGGGCGGCGCGTCACCCAGGTCGTGATGGCCACCTCGGCGATCTCGGTGAGCAGTTCCACCGCGGAGATCCCGCCGCCGACCACCGCGACCCGGCGCCCGCGGAACTCCTCGGCGCCGCGGTAGTCCGCGACGTGCAGCTGCCTGCCGGTGAACGACTCCTGGCCGGGGTAGTGCGGTACGAACGGCTTGGTCCACGTCCCGGTCGCGTTGATCACCGCCCGCGCCGACCAGGTGTCCGCGCCGGACTCCACCAGTAGCCGCTCGTCCGGTCCGCGCCGCACCGACCGCACCTGCACCGGCCGCCGCACCGGCAGCTCGAATTCGTCCTCGTACCGGGCGAAGTACTCGGCGAGCACCTCGGAGGCGGGCCGCGCCCCGTCCTTCTCCGCCAGCGCCAGGCCCGGCAGGTCGTGGATCCCGTGCACCCCGCCCAGCCGCAGCGACGGCCAGCGGTGCCGCCACGCGCCGCCGGCGCCGGTGCCCGCGTCCAGCACCACGAACCCGGTCCCGGTGCGCCGCAGGTGGTGCGCGCTGCTCAGCCCGGCCTGCCCGGCCCCGATCACGACCACGTCGACCTCGTGCTCCACACCGGCATGAACGCCGGGAGCGCCCGCGGGCGTCCCGCACGGGCTGTGGCGTCGGGCACCCGCGCATTGGTCCGCTCGGGTGCGACGCACACCACCGCGACCCCTCCTTAACGCATCCGAAACGAGGTCCTAGTATCGGGGTGCAAGTGGGTGTTCGGCCCCGAACCTCTTTCGATCGCGAGACCAAGCGCGGGCAAGCGCGTGCGCCCGTTCGCGCGCTCGGAAGACGGGGAGGTCAGCAGAAAGGAGGCAAGGAAAGTGGCAATGGTGTGGGTGGCTCTCGCAATTGAGGCGATCGTGCTGCTGGCGGTGGCAGGCGTGGCGGTCAGGTGGGTGAACAAGCCTGCGCTGAACACTCCCGCTCAGCCCGCTGAGCAGGTCCCGGCGGTGGAACCGGCGGGTGCGATGGTCCAGCAACCTGCCTGAACGCGGCGCAACGGGCTTGTCCGGACCGGACAAGCCCTGCGCATGTGCCGACCCTTATCGCCGCACTTTCTCACCGCGTTACACATTGTTCGAGTGAATTGCCGCGCGCTTTAATCGTGCCGCTGTCGAATGGCCGTTCCCCGGGACCGCGGAACGGCCCGGGCGGCGTCCGCGGCGGCGAAATCACCTGCACGCGCACCCGGCCTCGGCGGCTCGGGCGACGACGGCTGCCCGCCCGCGACCGATAGGGTGACCGGGACCTCGCCCGACGAACGCGGAAGGCAGCTGTGACCACATCCCGGCAACGGCCCCAGACCGGACGGCCCGCATCGGTGTTCGCGGACTACCGGAAGTTCGCCGCCCGCGCGGCGCGCAAGCCCGGACTGGTGGGGGCGGTGGCGCCGAGCTCGCCGCACCTCGCCCGCGAGATGGCCTCGATCGTTCCCCGCACCGCGTCCGAGACCGGACCGGTCGTCGTGGAACTCGGCCCCGGCACCGGCGCGCTCAGCCGCGCCGTCCGCGACCGTCTGCCCGAAGGCGGCAGGCACCTGGCGATCGAACTCGACAGCGGCATGGTGGAGCACCTGCGCGCCGACCTGCCCTGGCTGGAGGTCGTGCAGGGCGACGCGGCGAAGCTGCGGACCCTGCTGGCGGACCACGGGGTGGACCGGGTCGACGCGGTGATCAGCGGGCTCCCGTGGTCGATCTTCCCCGGCGAGCTGCAGCGCGACATCCTCGCGGAGATCGGCCAGGTGCTCGTCCCCGGTGGCGCGTTCACCACGTTCGCCTACGTGCACGCGCTCGGCATGTCCGGCGCGCGCGCGTTCCGCAACCGCCTGGACCTCGCCTTCGACGAGGTCCTCACCAGCCGGACGGTGTGGCGCAACGTGCCGCCCGCGCGGATCTACACCTGCCGCCGCCCGATCTCCTGACCGATCCGGACCGGCCCGACCACCGGAACAGAGCATGTGCAGCGGAGCGTGATCGGTCTACGGTCGCGATGTGGGGACCATTGTGCTGCTGAGGCCGGTGCTCGAAGACGACCTGACCGATCTCGACCGGATGCTCAACACCCGCGAGGCCACCCATCCCTACAACTGGTTCGGCTACCACGGCGCGGGGCATTTCCGGCGCCGCTGGGCGGAATCCGGGCTGCTGGGCGCGGACGAGGGCGTGTTGCTGGTCGTCGCCGAGCAGGACCCGCAGCGCCGGCTCGGCTTCGTGTCGTGGGCGAAGAACCCGACCGGGCAGACCTCGTACTGCTGGAACATCGGGATCACGCTGCTGCCGGAGGCGCGCGGCCGCGGTCACGGCACCGACGCGCAGCGGCAGCTCGTCGCGTACCTGTTCGCCCACACCCAGGTGAACCGGGTGGAGGCGGGCACCGAGGTGGACAACCTCGCCGAGCAGCGCGCCCTCACCAAGGCCGGGTTCACCCGGGAGGGCGTGCTGCGCGGCTGGTTGTTCCGCGACGGGCGGTGGCGGGACTGCGTGCGCTACAGCGTGCTGCGCGACGAGGTCGTCGGCCGCTGAGTCACTCCAGCTGCTCCTCCAGCCAGGTGGTGTGCACCGGGCCGCTGCGCAGCTTGTCGTTGCCGACCAGCCGCCGGTGCAGCGGGATCGTGCTCGCCACGCCTTCGATGCGGAACTCCCGCAGCGCCTGCTCGGCCCGCGCGTACGCCTGGTCGCGGTCGGCGCCCCAGCAGATCAGCTTCGCGATCATCGAGTCGTAGAACGGGCTGATCCGGTCGCCGCGGGCCAGTCCGGTGTCCACCCGCACGCCCGGGCCGCCGGGCAGGTCGAACGCGGTGACCTCGCCGGGGGACGGGGCGAACCCGCGGTCCGGGTCCTCGGCGTTGATCCGCAGCTCGATGGCCGCGCCGGTCGGCACCAGGTCGTCCTGGGTGAAGGACAGCGGTGTGCCCGCGGCGATGCGCAGCTGCTCGGCGACCAGGTCCACGCCGCTGATCACCTCGGTGATCGGGTGCTCGACCTGGATGCGGGTGTTCATCTCCATGAAGTAGAAGTGCTGGTCCTCGTCGACGAGGAACTCCACGGTGCCTGCGTTGCGGTAGCCGACGTGGCGGGCGAGCCGGACCGCGGCCTCGCCGATGCGCTGCCGGGTCTCCTCGTGCAGGCCCGGCGCCGGGGCCTCCTCCAGCAGCTTCTGCCTGCGCCGCTGCACCGAGCAGTCCCGTTCGAACAGGTGCACCGCGCCGCCGTGGTCGTCGGCCAGCAGCTGCACTTCGACGTGCCGCGGCCGGGCCAGCGCCCGCTCCAGGTAGGACGTGCCGTCGCCGAACGCGGATCGCGCTTCGGCCTGTGCGGCGGGCAGCACGTCGGCCAGCTCGGCCGCCGAGGACACCGGGCGGATGCCGCGCCCACCACCACCCGCGGCGGCCTTGACCAGCACCGGGTAGCCGAGCTGGTCCGCCGCGGCCTGCGCGGACGCCAGGTCGGTGACCGGCGCGCTGCCCGGGATCACCGGGACGCCGGCGGCCTGCGCGGTGGCGCGCGCGGTCGCCTTGTCGCCCATCAGCTCGATCGCGGAGGGCGGCGGGCCGACCAGCACCAGCCCGGCGTCCTGCACGGCCCGCGCGAACCGCGAGTTCTCCGAGAGGAAGCCGTACCCCGGGTGGATCGCGTCGGCGTGGGTGCTGCGCGCCGCCTCCAGCACCGCGGCCGCGTTCAGGTAGGACTTCGATGCGGGGGAGGCGCCGATGTGCACCGCGTGATCGGCGAGCTGCACCCAGCGGGAGTTCTTGTCGGCGTCGGAGTACACCGCCACCGCCTCGACCCCGGCCGCGTGGCAGGCGCGGATGATGCGGACCGCGATCTCGCCCCGGTTGGCGACGAGGACTCTGCTCGGGCCGGTCATGGTGCCACGACCTCGGCGACGCCTTGACCGGCCTCCACCTCGTCGCCCTCGTCGAGCAGGAACCGGCCGAGGGTGCCCGCCTGTTCGGCCTTCACCTCGCTGAAGGTCTTCATCACCTCGATGAGCGCGATGGTCTGCCCTTCTTGGACCATCGCGCCGACTTCCACGAAGGGTTCCTGGTCCGGCGCGGGACGTCGGTAGAAGACGCCGGGGAGCGCGGCGTTGACGGTCGACATGGTGGCCTCCTCCGTAACTTGGGGTGCGGGACTAGCTGACGGCGGCGCGGACCTTCTCCAGCCGGATCCCGCGGTCCCGGCGGGCGGCGATCGCGGCGTCGACGTCGACCGAGGTGAACGCCACCCGGTCGCCGGTGCGGGCCTGCGCGATGCGGTCCCGGTCGACGGAGATCACGGTGCCGACGGTGGCGTAGCCGCCGCCGGTGACCGCGTCGCCGAGCAGCACGATCGGTTCGTCCCCGCCGGGAACCTGGACCGAGCCGATGGGGTACCCGAGGTCGACGACGTTCGCCGGGTCGCTGCCCGCGCCGAACGGTGGCTCGCGGTCGACGAAGTCGATGGTGCCGCCGCGCAACCGGTAGCCGACGCGGTCGGCGTCCTTGGTCACCTTCCACTCGGTGTCCACGAAGGACTCCATCGCGGTCTCGGTGAGCCGGTAGGAGCACAGCCCCACCACGAGCCGCAGCTGCGCCGGTCCGCCGAGGGCCGGCCGCAGCCCCGCGGGCACCGAGGTGCCGGGGGACGGCCCGGACACCGGCGGCGAACCCAGCGGCAACCGGTCGTCCGCGCGCAGCGCCCTGCCGTGGAAGCCGCCGATGCCGGTGAGCGTGTAGGTGGAGCGCGAACCCAGGTACTCCGGTACCGCGATCCCACCGCTGACGGCCACGTACGGGCGGGCGCCCGCGGTGAGCATCTCGAAGGACAGGACGTCCCCGGCGCGCACCGCGATCGCCTCCCACAGCGGGACGGGTTCGCCGTTGACGCGGGCCGGGGCGTCGGCGCCGGTGACGGCGATGCGGCGCTCGTCGGTGAACTCCAGCTCCGGCCCGATGTAGGTGGCCTCCAGCGCGGCGGCCCCCTCCGGGTTGCCCACCAGCAGGTTGGCCACGCGGAAGGAGTACTGGTCGAGCGCGCCGGAGGGCGGCATCCCGATGGCGTACCAGCCGTCGCGCCCGGCGTCCTGCACCGTCGTGTACAGCCCTCCGGAGCGCACGATGACCTCGCTCATCACAGCACCTCCAGCAGGTTCCGGTTGAAGCCGTCCGGGTCCGCGAGGAACGCGGTGGGGGAGAACTCGACCTCGGCGGTGCGGTAGCGGAAGGTGCCCGCTTCCACGTCGGCCCGGATGCGGTCGTACTCGGCGCGGTCGATCGCGCGGTAGTGCAGGATGTCGCTCGGTTTCGGGAACGCGATGTGATCGGCGAAGTCCGGCAGCGATTGCGCGAGGTCGAACACCGGCGCGGGCGCGATCCCGAAGAGTTGATATCCGCCCGCGCCGCGAACCGGGTAGATCACCGAGAACGCACCGCCGTATCCGAAGGCGCGTTCCGGAGTATCGGTGCGCGGCCGCACGTACTTGGGAACTTCGATCTGCCGTTCGCGCGGGACCATCTGATAGCAGAACGGCAATCCGGGCACGAATCCGAGCATGGTGACGATGAACGGCGCACCGGTGATCGCGTCGATCAGTTCGGGGACGCCGCGGAACCCGTTGATCCGCGCCGCGTAGTCGAGATCGGTGCCGGACGGGTCCTGGTGGTGGTCCCGGAAGCGCAGCAGGGTCTCCCGGGTCCACGGGTCGTCGAAGAGGATCGGCACGTCCACGATCCGGGTCGGCACCACGTGGTCTTCCGGCAGGTCGCCCGCGGTGATCTCCAGCCTGCGCAGCTCGTCGACCAGTTCCGCCGGGTGCAGGCGGTCCGGGTCGAGCCGGACCATGTAGGAGGCGTTGGACGGGCAGATGTCGACGACGCCGTCGATGCCCTGCTCGCGCAGCGCGCCGGTGATCGCCATCGCCTTGAAATTCGCTTCCAGGCTCATTTCCTGATCGAGTTCGACGAAGACGAATTCATCGCCGCCGAACTCGTACCGAGCGGGAGGCAGGTGCGTGGTAGTCGCTGCCATGTCGACCTCCTCAACCGGTTACGGAGGTGATCTGCCGTGGACCAGAGCATGCGCCGAAGTGATTCCCGGCGCAGAACCTGAGCTGAGAACTCGTTGGACGGCACGAAAAAAATCGCACGTTCGGGTCACCATAGCCCGCGCACCACGAAGATCGGTACGCGCGAACGCACGCACCGGAATGGGCCGAAAGGACCCGCGTAGATCGGGAAAGGACCGGCGAGGACAACCGAAAGGAGCACTGCGCGGTCCGGGGGCGTGCGGGAACATGGCTCTGACCATCGGCGCGCGGCCGGGGATCACCGCAGGGCACACCCCGTCGGGTCGCGGTCGGCAGCTGCGGGAGGTGGGTCCGGTGCAGGAACTGGTGGATCTCAACGCGGACGCGGGGGAGAGCTTCGGCCGGTGGAAGCTCGGTGACGACGAACGGGTGATCCCGTTGGTCACGTCGGTGAACATCGCCTGCGGCTGGCACGCGGGCGACCCGGCGACGATGCGGGAGTCGCTGCGCATCGCGCGCGACGCGGGCGTGGCCGCAGGCGCGCACCCCGGATTCCCCGACCTGACCGGGTTCGGGCGGCGCGCGCTCGCGCTGAGCCCGCGGGAGGCGGCGGACGCGTGCCTGTACCAGTTCGGCGCGCTGCGGGCGCTGGCCGACGAGCTGGGCGTGCCCATCACCCACGTGAAGCCGCACGGCGCGTTCTACGGGCTCACCTCGCGGGAACCGGACGTGGCCGCGGCGGTCGGCGAGGCCGTCGCCGCCGCGGCGCCGGGCGTGCCTGTGGTGCTGCTGGCCGGTGCGACCGCCGACCGGGTGGCCGAACGGGGCGTGCCTGTGGTGCGGGAGGCGTTCGCCGACCTGGACTACGACGAGACCGGGCGGATCATCATCGAACCGAACCCGGTCGCGAAGGATCCGCTGGCCTGCGCGGAGCAGGCGCTGGCGGTGCTGCGCGGCTCGGTGACCTCGGTGCGCGGCACCGACGTCCCGGTGGCGGCCGACTCGATCTGCCTGCACGGCGACCGCCCGAACGCGGTGGAGGTGGCGCGCGCGGTGCGGGACGCGCTGAGCGCGGCGGGCGTGCGGCTCGCCCCGATGCGGGACGTCCTGGCGGCGCGGGGAACCGGTGCGGCCCCCGCGGCGGGGAAGGCGGCGACCGCACCGGCGTGATCGGGGCCAGGCCGGACGAGGCTGCTCCGGCCCGGCACCCGGGTCAGTTCACGGGCAGCAGCTCCTCGCGCAGCGCGACCCGGTTGTCGGTGAAGTGGTCGCCCTCCGGGCTGAACGGCGCCACCTTGTCCGGCACGCAGTCGGCGACGAGCAGCGTGTCGTCGCTGCGCTCGTCCGGCCCGGCCGCGATCATCGGCGTGCCGTCCGGCGCCCACACCCCGGAGTTGCCGCGGTACTGCCACTGCCCGCGCTCCGAGGTCTCCCAGCCGCGCCGGTTCACGTACGCCACGAACACCCGCCACACCGAGGCCATCGCCGGGATGATGTGCTCGGTCGCGTCCGGGTACGGCACCTGGGTGGGGTTGCCGTCGTGCAGCGTGAAGTGGTGGTCGGCGGCGGTCGGACCCACCACGAGCCGAGCCCCGCGGCCCACCAGGCTCTGGTAGAGCGGCGGGAACTCGCACTCGTAGCAGTTGAGCAGGCCCACCGGGAACTGGTTCACCTTCACCACCGGCGGCAGCTCGGTGCCCGCCGTGAAGTTGATCCGCTCCGCCGCCCCGTACAGGTGGGTCTTGCGGTAGTTCGCGGCCAGTTCACCGCCGAGGACCAGCGCGATGGAGTCGTGCACGGTGCCCGCGTCCCGGTCGAGCTCCACGTAGGGCACCACGATTCCCACGTCGTGCGCGGCCGAGAGCTCCCGGGCGGCCTGCACGGCGGTGCCGTCCGAAGGCTGGGCGAGGGCGCGGGCTTCGGCGGCGCCGAGCGAGTAGCCGGTGGTGTAGCACTCGGGGAAGGCGCACAGCTGGGCCTGGTAGCGGGCGGCGACCTCGACGACCTCCCGCATCCGGGAGAGGTTCGCGGTCACCGCTTCCGGGGTGCCCACCGGGTTCTCGCCTTGGAACAGCGCGAGGCGCACGCCGGTGCCGGGCTGCGGGGGTTCGGGCTTGGTGAGCTTGCTGGCGATGCGGATGGGGCGCAACGGTTCGTCCTCTCTGCAGGGGTGGGGAACGGGTTTCACGCGGGGGTGGCGATGGCGCCGGACAGGTAGCCGCGCACCGCGTCGAGCAGGTCCTCGGCGTGCCGCGCGGTGAGTTCGGTGCGCACCACGATGCGCAGCACGTCGGTCTGCTGGCGGTCCGGCGGCAGCGAGTAGACCGGGACCGACCAGCCGTGCGTGCCCAGGTGCGCGGCCAGCTCCCGCAACGTCCAGCGGTGCGCGCCTTCGCGCTGGGCCAGCACGACGACGGGGAGTTCGCGGCCGTCGCCGAGCACCTGGAACGGGCCCATGCCGCCGAGCGCGTCGGCCAGCGCGGTGGCGGTGGCGCGGCTGCGGGCGTGCAGCTCGCGGAAGCCGTCGAAGCCGAGCCGCAGGAAGTTGTAGTACTGCAGCACCACCGGCGCCGCCGAGCGGGAGAAGCTCAGCTCGTGGTTGGCGCGCGTGCTGCCCAGGTAGTTCGTGTCGAAGCTGAGCCAGTTCGTGCGCGCCTCCGGGTCCCGCCACACGATCCACCCGAGCCCGGCCGGGACCATGCCGTACTTGTGCCCCGACGCGTTGATCGAGTGCACCCGCGGCAGCCGGAAGTCCCATGCCAGCCCCGGATCCAGGAAGGGCGCGATGAAACCGCCGGAGGCGGCGTCCACGTGGATCGGAACGTCCACACCGGACTCCGCGGCGAGATCGTCGAGGGCGGCGGCTATCTCGGCGATCGGCTCGTAGCTGCCGTCGATCGTGGACCCCAGGATGCTGACCACGCCGATGGTGTCCTCGTCGCAGCGTTCCGCCGCCTGCTGTGCGGTCAGGTGCAGCCGGTCCTGCTGCGCGGGGGCGATGCGCGGCTCCACCTCCCAGTAGCGGCAGAACTTGTGCCAGCACACGTGCGCGTTCGAGCCCAGCACCAGGTTCGGCTTCCGCCCGCCGGTGTCCCCGCGGTGCCGCCACCGCCGCAGCAGCGAGGTGCCGGCCAGCAGCGCGGCCTCGCTGGACCCGGTGGTGGCGGTGCCGACGGCGGTGGACAGGTCCGCGTTCCACAGCCCCGCCAGGGTCTGCACGCAGTGCCGCTCCAGCTCGGTGGCGCCCGGGTACTGGTCCCGGTCGATGAGGTTGTACGGCAGGTAGTCGCTGAAGAGCCGTTCGGCCTCCGGTTCGACGGAGCTGGTCAGGAACGTGGCCAGGTTCGACGCCGGGGCGATGTCCTCCCGGAGCTTGATCCGGACCGCGTTGGCCGCCGCCGAGGCGGTCCAGCCCTTGCTGGGCATCGCTCCCGGTGGTCGCGCGGTCGTCGTGGGTGGTGCGCTCGCCCGGCTTGCCGCCTGCGGACACGACATGGCGAAGACCTCCTTGAGGGGGACTGCGACGTGGTTTCACTGGGGGCTGCGAACTCAGGTGGCCTCGCAGCCGAGTGCAGCGGGAGGGATTGGGACGTGCGACGTTTCGAAACCTAGGCCCCGCTCGGCGGGGCAAACATGGTCACAAAGGCCTGCTCCGCCGGACCTGGTCCTCCGAATGGCACCTCCGCGGTCGCTCGAACGTGTCCTTGATTGCGGCATCCGGGGGAAATCGGTGGCCGGTCGGTCACTTCTGCGGGGGCTCCTGACGACATAGCCAGTGGAGGCAGCGACCGGTCCGGTGCAGGTGGGAAGGCCTTGCCCGGTGGTGAAGCGTCGGCCTGCGACGGTGCTCGAAGAAGACCTGGTCATGGCGGTGGTGCGCCGCGATGTCCCGGTCCTGCGCCGGAACGATCTCGCGTCGTCCGGGGCACCCGTGTGCCCGGTGGCGCGGCCGATGTCACCGAACCTGTGGGAGTCACCTGATGGCCAGTTCGTACCGGCGAGCCTTGGACACCGCGATCACCGCGATGATGCGGGAGGCGATCGAGCACTCCGCGGCGCTGGAGCAGGTGCTCGGGCAGGTGAACCAGCTGGTGACCCTGCG
Organism: Saccharopolyspora gregorii; assembly: GCF_024734405.1. Lineage (NCBI taxonomy): Bacteria > Bacillati > Actinomycetota > Actinomycetes > Pseudonocardiales > Pseudonocardiaceae > Saccharopolyspora > Saccharopolyspora gregorii. The sequence goes on from NZ_CP059556.1 coordinate 2,915,246, forward strand.
GGTGCGCCTGGGCCACAACGGGCTCGTCGCGGGCGAGGTCTACCGGGACGCGCTGCAGCGCGCGGCCGGCGCCGGGGTCGGCGGCGAACCGCGCTCGCAGGCGGCACCGCTGCTGCAGCGGCTCACCCCGCGCGAGCACGAAGTGCTGGGGCACCTGGTCCGCGGCAGCTCCAACCGGCAGATCGCCCGGTCGCTGGGCATCTCCGAGCGGACCGTGAAGAACCACCTGCGGGCCGTGTTCACCAAGCTGGAGGTCGCCGACCGCACCTCCGCCGCCGTCAAGGCGCTCACCGCGGGCCGCGCACCGGGCGAGCAGGGCGGCGGAGAACCTGGCCCCGTCGAAATCCCCCGGCAGAGCGCGGTGCACCGCGGTTGACCGACCGCGCCCGATCAGCGGGTGCGGGCCACCCCGAACGCGACGATCTTCTACTCTGCCGGACATGCCCGCGCTGAGTCCCAGGTCGATCCTCGAAGGCCGCAGCAGCGACCGCGTGCCGCTCCCGTTCATCATCGGGTTGATCGGGTGCGGCCTGTGCACGCTGCTGGCGGTCGCCTACTACCTGCTCACCGGTGGCGTGCTCAGCACGGTGCTGAGCGGGTTGCTGGCGTTGCCGACGGTGGTGGTGCTGGTGGCGCTGGTGCTGCTGATGGACCGGCTGGAACCGGAACCGCGGGTGAACCTGCTGCTCGCGTTCGCGTGGGGCGCCGGAGTCGCCATCGTCGGCTCGTTCCTGGTGAACACGCTCGGCGGGTCGCTGCTGCACCCGGTGTACGGGCCGGAACTGGGCCGGGTGCTGACCGCCTCGGTGATCGCGCCGGTGGTGGAGGAGAGCTTCAAGGGCTTCTTCCTGCTGCTGATGCTGTGGTTCCGCCGGTTCGAGATCGACGGGCCGACCGACGGGCTGGTGTACGCGGGGCTGTGCGCGCTCGGCTTCGCGTTCGTGGAGAACGTCCTCTACTACCAGACCGGGTTGCTGGAGAACGGGTCCGCGGTGGCGGGCACGGTGCTGGTGCGCGGGGTGATCGCTCCGCTGGGGCACCCGATCTACACGGCGATGACCGGGCTCGGCGTGGCCTACGCGGCGCACAGCAGGGGAAGCGGTCGCGGGTTCGCCGTGGTCGGCGGCTGGGTCGCGGCGGTGTTGCTGCACGCGCTGTGGAACTTCTCCTCGACGTTCGGCTACGGCGGGTTGGCGCTGGCGTACCTGGTGGAGCTCGGCGTGCTGGTGGCGCTGGTCCTGGTCGTGATCCGGGACCGGCAGCGGCTCATCGGGCTGATCGGCACCCACCTGCCGCCCTACATCCCGAGCGGGCTGGTGCACGACGTGGACGTGCGGATGCTGGCGACGATGAACGGGCGCAGGCGGGCGCGCACCTGGGCGCGGATGCAGGCGGGCCTGCCCGGGGCGCGGGCGATGGCGGACTACCAGCTGGCGGCCACGGAACTCGCGCTGCTGCACGACCACGCGACGCGGGCGACGATCCCGGTGGAGCTGTTCCACTCGCGGCGGGACGCGATCCTCGGGCTGATGCGGGTGGCGCGGAACGCGTTCTTCCAGCGCCGGCCGCTGCCGCAGGTGGCGCCGCCGCCGTGGGCCGGGACGCACCAGTCCGGCTTCTTCCGCACGTCGGAGCTGGCGACGACGCGGATGCCGGTGTACCGGCCCGCCCCGACGCCGCCTCCGCCGCCGCCCGGGCCGCTCGCGGTCTTGCGCACGCGGAAGATGCGGACGGTGGCGTCCGGCGGACGGCCGGGTGCGGGGGCGGGAGGTTCGCCGCAGCCCTCGGATCCGGAGGTGCGGACCGCTCGGTACTCGAACCCGCTGCGGCCGAGCACCCCGCGATCGGACTCGCGGCGGGCGAACCCGCGGTCGGCGAGCTCCCAGCGGTCGACCCCGCAGCCGCCGAACTCGCCATCGCCGAGCTCGCAGCCGGCGAACCCCCAGCAGTCGAGTCCGCAGTCGCCGAGCTCCCAACCGCCGAGCTCCCAACCGCCGAGCTCGCAGTCGCCGAGCTCGCAGTCGCCGAACCCCCACCAGTCGAGTCCGCAACCGCCGAGTCCGCAGCAGTCGAACCCGCAGCAGCCGAACCGGCCGCCCTCGAACCCGCAGCAGCCGGTCGCGCAGCAACCCGGTCCGCGGCGGCAGAACCCCCGGCAGCCCGGCGACCGGCGACCCGGACCCCAGCAGGGCCCGCCGGGACCACCGACCCCGCCGCCGAACCACCCGCCCCGCCCCTGAGCGGTCCGCCCGAGCCCGCCCGGCGGACGCGCCTTCCGATCAGCCGGTGCGGATCAGCGGCCACAGCCGGGACCACGGCCGCACCGGGTCCGAGTACCGGAGCACCGACACGCCCTGCGCGAGGTTCACCACCGGCCCGGTCCGCACCCGCGCGAGCGGAGTGCGTTCGGCGAAGTGCGGCGCGAGCGGCTCGGCGGCCCCCACGTACAGCAACACCGTGGCGCCGTCCGGCGGAGCACCGAAGTACCAGTACCCGCGGTTCGGGCTGTGCACCGGAGGCAGCCCGGCCGCCGGCCCGAGCACGTCGAGCGCCGCCGCCAGGTGGTAGGTCTCGGCGACGAGCGCGGTCCGCCGCCGCTGCTCCGGCGGCAGCGAGCGGTAGGCGGCCGCGACGGTCGCGGTGAGCTCCGGCCACCCCGTCTCGTACATCCGGCTGTAGGAGGCCAGCTGCGGGTGCCGGGCCGCTACCGGCAGCGGGGCGATCGGCAGCAGCGCCAGCGGCAGCACCGCCGAGACCGCGAACGCGGGCCCCACCACCCACGACCACCGCGCGGTCCGCCGGTGCCGGAGACCGACGGCGCCCGCGGCGAACAACAGGCCGTAGAGCCCCGAGAGGTAGTTCGGCCGTCCCGAGGCCAGCAGGTGGAACGCGGCGAGCAGCAGCACCGCCCAGCCGAGGAACCGCACGGGCCGCAGCCGTTCGTCCCGCAGCAGGCACCACGTCCCGAAGCAGCACAGCGCGGCCCCCACCACGGGCCCGGCGTAGAGCAGCACCGCGGGCAGCAGCAGGAGCCGGTCGGTCTCACCACCCACCACGCCCGCCATGTCCACCGCGGGCCAGCCGTGCGCGACCTGCCAGGCCAGCGCCGGTGCGGCCGCCACCGCGGCGAGCAGCGCACCGGCCCACAGCGCGGGGCGCCGCAGCAGCTCGCGCGGGCCGGAGATCAGCACCCCGAGCAGCAGCGCCGCGCACAGCAGCACGATCTGGAACTTCGTCTGCACCCCGACGGCGGCGACCACCCCGGCGAGCAGCAGCAGCCGGTCCCGCCGGATCCCGGCCCGGTGCAGCCGGACCCACCGCGCCACCGGCCACAGCAGCGCGAGCCACTGCGCGGGCTCCAGCGTCGCGGCGGCCAGCCAGTGCCCGCTCAGCAGCAGCCACGGCGACAGCGCGCACGCGGCGGCGGCGATCACCTGGGCGCGCCGGTCCGCGCCGAGTTCGCGGGCGAGCAGCGCGGTGCCCGCGATGCCGAACGCGGCGATCAGCGCGGCGGGCAGCCGCAGCGCGAGCAGCGAACCGGGCGCGACGGCGTCGATCGCGGCGGCCAGCAGCGGCACCAGCGGCTGCTGGTCCATGTAGCCCCAGTCCAGGTGCTTCCCGGCGGCGATGAAGTACAGCTCGTCGGACAGGTACCCGTAGCGCCCGCTGACCAGGACCAGCAGCAGCGCGGCGAACCCGGCGAGCAGCAGCACCGGCCCGCGCGCGAACGGCGGTGGCCCGGTGCTCTCCCCGCCGGTCGCGGCGCACGTGGGCTGCTCGGTCGGCGCTGGCACCCGTTCCCCCTCGTCGACGGCGGCCGGTGGACGTCCGGCGCGGCGCGAGTCTAGGCGCGGTGGCGGTGCGGGCGCGGCGACCCGCCCGGCGTGGTCAGCGGGCCGGTTGCCAGGGATGGGCGAGGAAGGTGCGCCACGCCAGTTCCCACGGGAACCGGTGCAGGTGGGCCGCACCGGTGCCGGGCTCGTGCTGCTCGTAGACGTCGGGCCCGGCGAGCACCTCGACGCCCCAGCCGCCGAGGCTGCGCATCGCCTCCCGCACGGCGGGGAACGCGATCTGCGCCCGGTTGGAGAACGGCATCGCCACCACCGGCTGCCGCTTGCCGACGGCTTCCACCAGCAGCCCCAGCGGCAGCGTGTCGGAGATGCCCGCCGCCCACTTCGCGAGGCTGTTGCAGGTGATCGGCGCGGCGATCATGCCGTCCGCGGGCGGCAGTTCATCGGCCGCGGCGGGGTCCTTGTACTCGCTGCGCACCGGGTGCCCGGTCTTCGCGGCCAGCGCCTCGGCGTCGAGGAACCGCCTGCCGTCGGGGGAGGTGACCACGCACACCTCCCACCCGCCGGCCTGCGCGAGTTCCACCAGCCGCCCCACGTCGCGCGCCGCGGGCGAGCCCATCGCGAGCGCGTACAGCACGGGTCTGCCGTCGTCGAGCACGGTGCCGGTCACCGCCGGATGCCGCACCAGGCGGCGAAGTGGGACAGGCTGTTCGTGGAGCGGGCGTCGCTGGCGGCCAGCGACTGCACCGTCTCGTGCACCTGCGGGTGGTACCGGGTCAGCTGCGGCGCGATCCGCCGCGCGGTCTGCAGGCACTCCAGCGAGCGCCGCCGGTCGCCGTGCAGCAGCCAGCCCCGGGAGAGGTCGATCCAGTAGTGCCCGCTGCGGCTCGGCGCGGTGTGCTCGGGCAGCTGCACGGTGGCGGCCCTGGTGACGGCGGTGGTGCCGTCGGCGAGCTCGACCGGTACGGCGACGCCGTGGATGTCGACGTTGGTGGCACCGAACTTGGTGCCGTAGTGGTTGGCCTCGTCCTGGCCGTCGACGACCATCGCGCGGGCCTCCCGCAGGTGCTCGTCGGCGAGGTCGGCGTCGGCGGTGCGCGCGGCCATGATCGCGGCGCGCAGGTGCACCGCGCCGCGCACCGCGGAGGTCGCCGGGGTCTCCGGCTCCGACCCGATCAGGCCCAGCGACCGGTCCAGGGAGCGCAGCCCGGCGTTGTAGGAGCCGTCGAACAGCAGGACCAGCGCGTGGTTCCACTCGGCCACCGAACCGCGCACCGGGTCCGCGCCGCGGGCGGAGGCGGCCCGCGCCCGCTCGTCGGCCAGGTGGCACAGGTCGAGGTGCCCCAGCCGGTACAACGCGATCATCGTGTAGGAGTACGCGGTCGCGAGCAGTTCGTGCACCGCGGGGACGTCCGGGTGCGCCCGCACCGCGTGGTGCAGGTGCCGGAGCACGTCGGGCAGCGCCTGCACCGCCTCGGCGTGCCGGGTACGCCGGTCCCACTCCTTGATGCGGGCCACGTCGGCGCGCAGGTCGGCGATGCTGCGCGGGTCGGTGTCCAGCTGCGGGTCGTCGCCCTCGACCAGCGCCTGGCGCAGCGCGGGCACGCCCGCCTGGTCCGAGGACGGCCCGGCGAGGCGGCTGTGGTGCGGTTGCTCGGTGAGGTCGGTGATGTTGATGGACAGCGCCCGCGCGACGGCGGCCACGAACGAGTGGCTGGCCGCGCGCTCACCGCGCTCCACCTTGCGCAGCAGCGAATAGGAGACCGCCGCCCGCACCGACAGCGCCCGCTGCGTCACGCCGTGGATCTTGCGGAGTTCGGCGATGCGGGAACCGATCCGAGTCGGATTGTCGGTTTCGACGTCGTCGCCGGGACCCTCCGGTGCGAGGTCGGTTTCCATGCCGTTTCCGTGCGTCATGCTGTCTTCCCCCTTGTACGCCCCGCTCACGAAACCTGATCGGCCGCGGGAGGGCAATCGGAACTCGGCGGGTGTGGCGATTGTGTGGCACTCCGATATCCGATTTCGGTCCACTGTCAGCCTATGCGATCAGCAGCTGAGAATCGGCGCGCATTCCTCGATTCCCGCCCGGACGGCGCGGGAGAGGACACGACGAAGGGGGGTGTGGCGGCGTCCGCGGTGCGGGCCTACCCGGAGCTGGCGGGTCTCAACGACCTGCGAGCGGCGGGGTGGTCCTTCCGCGCCGTCGCGGACGACGAGGGGGAGATCGGCGGTCTGGTCGGCTGGCGGGACACCGCGACCTGCATGGACGTGCTGTGGATCTTCGGTCAGGACGAGTGCCGCGCGGCGCGGATCATGCCCGCCGCCACCGCGGCGCCGGGGGAGTTGGTGTGGAGCCGGACGGGGGATCTGGCGACCTGCGTGGCGGCCCTGCTGGGCCTGCCCGGGGCCTGACCGGAGCATCCGGTTCCCGAACGTTCGTGGACGACCCGGCCGTGGGGGTGGCCGGGTCGTTCGCTTTCCGCGGTGCGCCCGCGCGGCGCTACCTACTAACGACTTCACTCGTTGGTACTAAGACGTCCGCTCCCCGGTTCCTACTTCGGGGGAATGATCGGCGTCACACCGATCAATTGCACGACTCTTCTCGTGGACGTTCTCGCGGCCCCGGATGAATGGTCGCGCGACGTTATCGGCCAGGCCCGCTGTCGAGGGGTCGGATCGTGTTCTGGTCGAGGAGTTGGGGCAATTGTGGAAATGCGAGATACTGTGCCGGAGCGCTCGTGCCGCGGAGCGTTCCGGTCGGTTCGAATCGAATTCCCGCGATGCTCTCCGGAATGGTGCCGCCGGACCCGCCGGAGCGTTCGGCGGAGGGCCGGTCGCCGTGGATCGATCGTCCCGCCGGTGGCGCGCGATGCGTCGGTCGGTGCAGCGGCGCCGCTGCGCCCGCCGAGGTGTGCCGGGCGTCCGGACCGGACGGCTTCGCGGCAGGTCGCGGGTGGGGCGGGTGGAGTGCCGCGCGGGCTGCCGCCCGGGTGCTCGGCGGCGGCCGAATGCCGTCGGGCCCGAGATGTCCGCCGATGCCGGTATCGTGCGGCGTGTCGCTCCGGAATGCCGGGGTGTCGCGCCGCGAACTCACCACGGGTGACCGGTCGGTGACGGTGCGCTGGACCATTCCGCGCGAGGTTTCGGCCCGGCGGGAATCGGGCGGGGAGGGTGCCTTCCGCCGGGGCGTCCTGATCCGGAGCGGGTGGGCCCGCGCCGTTTCGCCGCAAGGGCGCTCTTGTTTTACCCGGGAGTAGTGAATCGTCGCCGGGAAGACGCGCGGAGAACAGCTGCGGAATTCACGTCGACCGGCCCGCCGAGCGCGTCTCGCCCTTGAGTCCTCCGGGTGATCGGCGTAGGAACACCACGCCGAGCTGTATCGTGCGTCACAGGGCGGCCGAGAGGCTCGCGGGCTGGCCCGCGGCCGGAAGGGGAACGGGTGCAGGTGTGAGTACGAACGGGCACCAGCCTCCGCAGCGACCGGAGGCCGGTCCGGCCTCGAACGGCTCGGGGGAACCGCCGCGCAAGCTCAACCGCGTGGTGATCCGCTTCGCGGGCGACTCCGGCGACGGCATGCAGCTCACCGGCGACCGCTTCACCTCGGAAGCGGCGGCCTTCGGCAACGACCTGGCGACGCTGCCGAACTTCCCGGCCGAGATCCGGGCTCCCGCGGGCACGCTGCCCGGGGTCTCCAGCTTCCAGCTGCACTTCGCCGACTACGACATCCTCACCCCCGGCGACCGGCCCGACGTGCTGGTCGCGATGAACCCGGCGGCGCTGAAGTCGAACCTCGGCGACCTGCCGCCCGGCGGCACCCTCATCGTCAACACCGACGAGTTCACCAAGCGGAACCTCACCAAGGTCGGCTACGCGCAGAACCCGCTCGAATCGGGCGAGCTCGAACCGTACGTGGTCCACCTGGTGCCGATGGCGGAGCTGACCCGCGGCGCGGCCGAACCGGCCGGGGTGGGGCGCAAGGACGCCGAACGCGCCAAGAACATGTTCGCGCTCGGCCTGCTCTCCTGGATGTACCACCGGCCCACCGAGGGCACCGAGCGGTTCCTGCGGGAGAAGTTCGCGAAGAAGCCCGACATCGCCGAGGCGAACGTGCTCGCGTTCCGCGCCGGCTGGAACTACGGCGAGACGACCGAGGCGTTCGCGGTCACCTACGAGGTGGCGCCCGCGACGCTGCCGAAGGGCACCTACCGGCAGATCACCGGGAACGCGGCGCTCGCCTACGGGCTGGTCGCGGCCGGGCAGCGCAGCGGGCTGCCGGTGTTCCTCGGCACCTACCCGATCACCCCGGCCTCGGACGTGCTGCACGAGCTGGCCAAGCACAAGAACTTCGGCATCACCACCTTCCAGGCCGAGGACGAGATCGCCGGGGTCGGTGCCGCCCTCGGCGCCTCCTTCGGCGGTTCGCTGGGAGTGACGACGACCTCCGGGCCGGGCCTGGCGCTGAAATCGGAGACCATTGGGCTCGCGGTCACCCTGGAACTGCCGCTGCTCGTCTGCGACATCCAGCGCGGCGGCCCCTCCACCGGGCTGCCCACCAAGACCGAGCAGGCCGACCTGCTGCAGGCGTTGCACGGCCGCAACGGCGAATCGCCGGTGCCGGTGCTGGCCCCGCGCTCCCCGGCGGACTGCTTCGAGGTGGCGCTGGAAGCCGCCCGGATCGCGCTGGTCTACCGCACCCCGGTGCTGCTGCTGTCCGACGGCGCGGTCGCCAACGGCTCCGAACCGTGGCTGATCCCGGACATCACCGCGCTGCCGGACCTGCGGGTGCGGTTCGCGACCGGACCGAACGCGCCGGACGGCTCCGGCGAGTTCTGGCCGTACGTGCGCGACCCGGAGACCCTGGCCCGCGAGTGGGCGGTGCCGGGCACCCCGGGCACCGAGCACCGCATCGGTGGGCTGGAGAAGGCCGACGGCTCCGGCGCGATCTCCTACGACCCGGACAACCACGACCGGATGGTGCGGCTGCGCCAGGCGAAGGTCGACGGCGTCGAGGTGCCGGAGCTGGCGGTGGACGACCCGTCCGGCGAGGCCAGGGTGCTGGTGCTCGGCTGGGGCTCCTCGTACGGGCCGATCGGCGCCGCCTGCCGCCGCGTCCGCGGACTGGGCATGCCGATCGCGCAGGCGCACCTGCGCTACCTGAACCCGATGCCGGCGAACCTCGGCGAGGTGCTGCACCGCTACGACCGGGTGATCGTGCCGGAGATGAACCTCGGCCAGCTCGCGATGCTGCTGCGCGCCCGCTTCCTGGTGGACGTGCACAGCCACACCAAGGTCGCGGGCCTGCCGTTCCAGGCGGAAGAACTCCAGAACGTGCTCACCGATGTGCTGCGAGGGGTGTCTGCGTGACCACCACGGACCTCGGACTGCCGGAGCTGGGCGGCCTGCACGGCGTGCCCACCAGCGACGAGAAGCAGACCGCGAAGGACTACAAGTCCGACCAGGAGGTGCGGTGGTGCCCCGGCTGCGGGGACTACATCGTGCTCAACGCGGTGCAAAGCTTCCTGCCGACGCTGGGGCTCAAGCGGGAGAACATCGTGTTCATCTCGGGCATCGGCTGCTCCAGCCGGTTCCCGTACTACATGAACACCTACGGGATGCACTCCATCCACGGCCGCGCCCCGGCCATCGCCACCGGGCTCGCCACCCAGCGGCCCGACCTGTCGGTGTGGGTGGTGACCGGGGACGGCGACGCGCTGTCCATCGGCGGCAACCACCTGATCCACGCGCTGCGGCGCAACGTGAACCTGAAGATCCTGCTGTTCAACAACCGGATCTACGGGCTGACGAAGGGCCAGTACTCGCCGACCTCCGAGGTCGGGAAGGTCACCAAGTCCACGCCCGCCGGGTCGCTGGACACGCCGTTCAACCCGGTGTCGCTGGCGCTGGGCGCGGAGGCGAGCTTCGTGGCCCGCACCCTCGACTCGGACCGGGCGCACGTCACCGAGGTGCTGCGGGCCGCCGCCGAGCACCGGGGCAGCGCGCTGGTGGAGATCTACCAGAACTGCCCGATCTTCAACGACGGCGCGTTCGACGTGCTCAAGGACGCGGAGGAGAAGCAGCGGCGGCTCATCCCGCTGCGCCACGGCGAGCCGATCGTGTTCGGCCCGGAGGGCGCGCGGCGGGCGGTGGTGCGCGGGCCGGAGGGCGAGCTGCGGATCGCCGAGCACGACGCGGTGGACGCCGGGGACGTCGTGGTGCACGACGCCGAGCGGGCGGACAGCTCGTTCGCCTACGCGCTGTCCCGGCTGGGCGGGGTGGACCTGGACCCGACGGTGACCGGGGTGTTCCGCGCGGTGTCCCGCCCCACCTACGACGACGCGGCCCGGGCGCAGGTCGCGGCCGCCGCGGAGAACGATCCGCCGGACCTCCAGCGGCTGCTCACCGGCAACGACACCTGGACGATCTGACCGCCCGCCGCGGCTTCGGGCCGGACGAGTTCACCGGGGTCGCTTGCGGGCGACCAGGGCGTCGATCAAGCGGGGCAGGTGTTCCCCGGACAGCCACAGGCTCAGCAGCAGCACCGTCCACGACGCCCCCAGCGCCCAGCCCGCCAGCACGTCGGTCGGCGAGTGCACCCCCAGCACCACCCGGCTGAACCCGGTGATCACGACCGCGAGGACCGCTCCGGCGAACACCGCGCCGCGCGCCCAGCGGGAGCGCAGCAGCCGCAGCCCGAACGCGCCCAACATCAGGTACAAAGCCGCCGCGTGCGCCGAATGCCCGGACGGGAAGCCGAAACCGTCCTCGACGACGAGCGCGTCCACCACCTGCGGCCGCGGCCGCGCGATCATGATCTTGAACAGGTACACGGCCAGGCCCGTCCCGGCCGAGGACGCCGCCAGCAGCACCAGCGGCCCCCACCGCTTCCGGGTGACGCCGATCAGCACCCCGATCGCCAGGCTCACCGGCAGCACCACCAGCACGTCCCCGAGCCAGGTCAGCACCGACAGCGCCCCGACCAGCAGCCCGGACCGCAGCCCCAGCGACACCCGCAGCAGGTGCTCGTCCACCCGAAGCACCGGCCCGCCCTGGTAGACCTGCTCGGCGAGCCCGGCGAAGCACCACACGCCGAACGCGCTCAGCAGCAGCCCCACCGGGATCGGCAGCCACGGGTAGGCGGCGATCAGGTCGCGCACCCCCGCGTGCCGCGCCGGGGGCTCGTCCCGCTCGTCCTGGTCCTCGGTGTCGGGGCGGGAGGCCGCGGCCACTGCTCAACTCCTCGCGTGCTGGTCGGTCCGGTGCGCGACCGGCTGGGGGATTCGCCCGATCCTACCGATCAGCGCGCGGCGGACCGGCGATCAGGCACCGCCGGTGGTGCGCCGGACGACGCGGGCGGCGACCTCGCGCAGCTTCACGTTGTGCCGCTGGCTCTGCTCCCGCAGCAGGTCGAACGCCTCGTCCGCGGTGCAGCCGCGCTGCGCCATCAGGATCCCCTTGGCCTGGTCGATCTCGGCGCGCGAGGTCAGCGCCTGGTGCAGCTGGTCGCTCAGCTGCTGCTTGTCGGCGTGCTTGAGCAGGCACCACAGCCCGGTGGCGGCCAGGTCGGCGATGAGCCTGCCCAGCAGGAAGTCCTCGTCGTAGGAGTGCGGCGCCTTCGCGTAGTAGCTGACCACGCCGAGCGGCCGGTCCCCGACGAACATCGGCGCCGCGCAGCAGGACCCGACGCCCTGCTCGGCGGCCGCCGCCGCGAACTCCGGCCAGCGCGGCTCGTCGGCGGTGTCGGCGACCACGACCGCGGACCGGGAGGCCAGGGCTTCCGGCACCGGACCGGTCCCGGCCGCGTACTGCGACTGCTCCAGCGCGTTGTGCTCGGCGAGGTGCGGCACCAGCGACACCGGGTGCCCGTCGCGCAGCACCGTGACCCCGCACGAACCGGTCGGTTCGTGCGCGCGCACCGCCAGCATCGCGGTCTCCCACACGACCTCGTCGACCGCGTCGGTGGAGAGCACGATCGACGGCAGTTCGCTCAGCGAACCCACCAGCGCGGGCACCCCGCTCGTGACGGGTTCGTTCTCGGCTTCCCGCTGCGCCACGGCATCGCTCCCGCTGCTCGGCACCACCTGGACCCGGACCAGTATCCCCGAGACGTCTCGTGCATCCGCGGTACCGGAACTCACCCGCGCGACCGGTCCGCGCCCGCCCGCGCCGTGCGACGGTCCGCCGAGGACCGCGACGAGGAAGGCGGCCGGCGATGACCCGGACAGAGCGCACAGCCACCCGGCAGCGGGTACCGCACTCGTTCCCGTACGTGCTGATGTACCACTCGGTGTCCGAGTACACCGACGACCCGTACCTGGTGACCGTGGACCCGGCGCGCTTCGAGCGGCAGCTGCGCTGGCTGCGGGCCCGCGGCTGCACCGGGGTGTCCATGCGGGAGCTGCTGGCGGCGCGGCGGGCCGGGCGGGCCCGCGGGCTGGTGGGCCTGACCTTCGACGACGGCTACACCGACTTCGCCGAGGTGGTGCACCCGCTGCTGCGGCGCTTCGGCTGGACGGCGACGGTGTTCGTGATCTCCGGGATGCTCGGCGGGCACAACCGGTGGGACCCGGCGGGCCCGCGGAAACCGCTGATGACCGAGGAGCAGGTCGCGGAGGTCGCCGCCGCCGGGATGGAGATCGGTTCGCACAGCGTGCAGCACCGCAGGCTCACCGAGCTCGAACCGGCGGAGCTCGCCGCGGAGGTCGGCAAGAGCCGCCCGGTGCTGCAGGCCATCTCCGGGCAACCGGTGGACGGCTTCTGCTACCCGTACGGCGCGGTGGACGCGGCCGTCGTCGCCGCCGTCCGCGAAGCGGGCTACGGGTACGGCTGCGCCATCTGGCGCTCCGCGTCGTCCGGGACGCACGCGCTGCCCCGGACCTACGTCGGCGACCGGGACGGGACGCTGCGGCTCGACGCGAAGCGCGTCCGGCACGTGCTCGCCGCCGACTCGGGAATCCTGCGGTTTCGGTAGGGGCGCTACCGCCGTTGGGGGAGCGGTCCGGACCCGCTGAGCTGGGAGTCTGAAGCCCGCAGCGAACCGACCGGCGCGGCGGATCGAGGTGGGGGCCGAGACCGCCGCGCCGGACGCGGCGACACCGGGCACCGGCGGGCGGAGCACGCCCCGGGCCCGGCAGGGGGGACACGCGCAACCGGGGGAGGAAACGTGACCCAGCATCACCTCGCGCTGGCGGTCAACGGGCGGGAACGCCAGCTGTCCGATCGGCTGGTGGCCTACCAGGACCGGTCGGAGGAGGACGCGGTCCGCCGCGTCGCCGGGCTCGACGTCCCGCTGCCGGGCACCCGGCAGGAAGCGGTGGTGATCCTCGGCCTCGGCTACGTCGGGCTGCCCACCGCCTGCGGGCTCGCCGCCCGCCGCTCCCGCGTCGTCGGCGTCGACATCAGCGAGCAGCGGCTGCGGGACATCGCCGACGGGGACGTGGACCTGCCGGAGGGGGAGCGGGCCGTGCTGCACGAGGCGCTCGGCGACGGGACGCTGCGGCTCGCCGAGGACCCGTCCGCGCTGGCCGAGGCCGACACCGTCGTGGTGTGCGTGCCGACCCCGGTGGACGACGAGCGGAGCCCGGACCTGGCGGCGCTGCGGTCCGCCTGCGCGACCGCGGTGGCGCACGCCCGCTTGGGGCAGACGATCATCCTCACCTCCACGACGTTCGTCGGCACCACGCGGGAACTGCTGGTGGAACCGCTGCGGCGGCGCGGGCTGGCCGTCGGCAGCCAGGTGCACGTGGCGTTCAGCCCGGAGCGCATCGACCCCGGCAACCACGACCACTCGCAGCGGCACACCCCGCGCATCGTCGGCGGCGTCACCCCCGAGTGCTCGGCGCGGGCGGCGCGGGTCATCGGCGACCTCACCGACTCGGTGTACCTGGTGAGCTCCCCGGAGGCGGCGGAGCTGACCAAGCTGTACGAGAACATCTTCCGCGCCGTGAACCTGGCGCTGGCCAACGAGATGGCCGACATCTGCAGCGCGCTGGAGCTGGACCCGATCGAGGTGACGATCGCGGCGGGCACCAAGCCGTACGGCTTCCTCGGCAGCTTCCCCGGGCCGGGCGTCGGCGGGCACTGCATCCCCTGCGACCCGCACTACCTGCTGTGGCAGCTGCGGGAGCGGGGCGTGGCCGCGCCGATGATCGACCAGGCGATGCGGTCCATCGACCTGCGCCCGGACCAGGTGGTGCGCCGCGCCGAGCAGCTGCTGGCCGCCGCGGGCACCCCGGCGGCCGGGGCTCGGGTGCTGATCGCGGGCGTGAGCTACAAGGCGGGCGTGCGGGACCTGCGGGAGTCCCCGGCGCTGCCGATCATCGCCGGGCTCACCCGGCTCGGCGCGGACGTGCGCTACCACGACCCGCTCATCGGGGAGGTCGTGCTGCCCGACGGGTCCACGCTGACCGGGGAACCGGAACCGCGCGGCGCGGACTGGGACCTCGTCGTCGTGCACACCGTGCACCCCGGGCTGGACTACTCGTGGGCGGGGGACTGCCCGCAGGTCCTCGACGCGACCTACCAGTTCGACCTGGCCCCGCACCGGCAGGTCGTGTGAGGGATGCGCACCCCGGAACCGGCCGGCCTCGACACCGCCACGCCCGCGGTGGTGTTCAAGCTGGACCCGAACGTGCTGCACCACGGCGGGCTCGGGCTGATCCGCAGCCTGGGCCGCGCCGGGGTGCCGGTGTACGCGGTGCACGAGGACCCGATGGCGCCGGCCGCGCACTCCCGCTACCTGCGCGGCCGCTGGTGGTGGCGGCCGGAGCTCGCCGACCCGGAGCGGATCAACCTGGGGCTGGCGGCGCTGGCGGAGAAGCTCGGCAGGCCCGCGGTGCTGTTCCCCACCGACGACGCCGCCGCGATCCACCTGGCCGAGCACGGCGCGGCGCTGCGGCACTGGTTCCGGTTCCCGGACCCGCCGCCGGAGCTGCCGCGGGAGGTCGCGGGCAAGTTCACCCTGCAGGACGTGTGCCGGGACCTGGGGATCCCGACGCCGCGCGCCGAACTCGTGCGCACCAGGGCGGAGGCCGCCGAGTTCGCCGCCGAGACCGGCTACCCGCTGGTGGCGAAGCTCGCCACGCCGTGGACCTCCGGCGGCCGGGCGAAGGTCCGCAGCACCTCCATCCTGCGCACGCCGCGGGACCTGCGGGAGCTCGGCGACGCGTGGGACGAGCAGGAGACCGAGCAGCAGCGGGCGGGACTGCTGATGCTGCAGGAGTACGTGCCCGGCGGCAGCGGCAACGACTGGTTCTTCCACGCCTACCGCGGGTCCGGCGGCTGCCGGCCTGCGTTCACCGGCGTGAAGCTGCGCTCCTACCCGGCGCACGCGGGCCTGACCACGCTGGGCCGCTGCCTGTCCAACACGGTGCTGCGCGCGCAGGCGACGGAATTGTTGCGGCGCCTGGACTTCCGCGGCATCGCCGACCTGGACTTCCGGTTCGACCGGCGGGACGGCAGCTACCGGCTGCTGGACTTCAACCCCCGGCTGGGCGCGCAGTTCCGGTTGTTCCGGGACTCCGCGGGCATCGACGTGGTGCTGGCGGCCTACCTGGACCTGACCGGGCAGCCGGTGCCGGAGGGCCTGCCGCCGGTGGGCCGCCGGTTCCTGGTGGAGAACTACGACCCGCTCGGCGCGGTCGGCTACTGGCGCCGCGGCGACCTGGGGCTGCGGCAGTGGGTCCGGTCGGTGTGGCGGGCGGACGAGCTCGCGTGGTTCGCCCGCGACGACCTGGCGCCGTTCGCGCTGATGTGCGGGTGGATGGGCCGCCGCGCCCTCACCCGCAGGTTCGCGCCCCGCACCGGCGTGCAGGTGGTGGAGCCGCCGCGGTACCGCGAACGGATCGAGCGGGACGCGGGGGCGGCAATCCGGCAGCGGCGACGGTCGCCGTATGCGGTCGAGGAGGGACACAGATGAACGACACCGTCGACGTCGCCATCGTGGGCGCCGGTCCGTACGGGCTGTCGCTGGCCGCGCACCTGCGGTCGGCCGGGGTCAGCTACCGGCAGTTCGGCATCCCGATGGACCTGTGGCGCAGCAGGATGCCGCGGGGCATGTTCTTGAAATCGCAGGGGTTCGCCTCGAACCTGTCCGACCCGGACCGGTCGCACACGTTGCGGAACTTCTGCCAGGAGACCGGGCACGGCTACGCCGACTACGGCGTGCCGGTATCGCTGGAGAACTTCATCTCCTACGCCGACTGGTTCCGCGAGCAGCGCGGCCTGGAGGTGGAGGAGGTGCTGGTGACCGACGTGGACCGGCAGGCGGGCGAGTTCGAGCTGACCCTCGCCGACGGCGGCACCGCGAAGGCCCGCTCGGTGGTGGTCGCCGCGGGGGTGCAGCACTTCCCGCGCACCCCGGAGGTGTTCTCCGACCTGCCCGCCGAGCTGTGCACGCACAGCTCCGAGCACACCGACCTGTCCGGGTTCGACGGCGCCTCGGTGCTGGTGATCGGCGCGGGCCAGTCCGCGCTGGAATCGGCGGCGCTGCTGCACGAGCACGGCGCCGACGTGCGGCTGATCGCGCGCGCCCGGAACGTGGTGTGGAACGGGCGGCCGCTGCTGCCGGACCGGCCGCTGCTGCGCCGGATGCGGGAGCCGGAGGCGGGACTCGGCTCCGGGCTGTCCACCTGGTTCTACTCCGAGCACCCCGACCTGTTCCGGCACCTGCCGGAGAGCCAGCGGGTGCTGCGGGCGCGCACCGCGCTCGGGCCCGCCGGGGGGTGGTGGCTGCGCAGCCGCGTCGAAGGCGTGCTGCCGGTGCACGTGGGGCACACCGTGGACTGGGCGAAGACGGTGGGCGACCAGGTGCGGCTGGGAGTGCGCACCTTCGCGGGCGGGGGCCGCGAGTTCACCGCCGACCACGTGATCTGCGCGACCGGCTACCCGCCGGACCTGGAGCGGCTCGCGTTCGTGAACTCGAGGCTGCGGTCGCGGCTGCGGACGCTGGACCGCACCCCGCGGGTCGGGGCGGACTTCGAGTCCTCGGTGCCGGGCCTGTTCTTCATCGGGGCCGCGGTGACCCCGAGCCACGGCCCGGTGATGCGCTTCGTCTACGGCGCCGACCACGCGGTGCGGCGCGTCGGTGCCCGGCTGGCCTCGACCTCCGGCGCTCGGCGGGTCCGGGCCGGGGTGGCCGGATGAGCATCGCCGACCTGCGGTCCGGCCCCGGCCCCGTGCCGTGCCGGTGGCGCGCCCCGGTGCGGTCCGGGGCGCGCGGGGTGCCGCGGCTGCTGCCGCTGGTGCTGTGGCCGCTGGTCGACGTGGTCGCGCTGACCGCGGTGGTGCTCGTGCTGGGCGTGCCGGTGCTGCCCGCGGCGCTGTACGTGGTGGCGGTGCTGCTGGCGGTGGGCGTGGACGGCGGGCACCGGGCGCGGATCTGCCTGCGCGTCGGCGACCAGGTGCCGCGGCTGGTGCTGGACGCCGCGGTGCCCGCCGCGCTGCTGCTGCCGTGGACCGGCGCCGGGTGGCTGGTGCCCGCGGGGGCGGGCGGGCTGGTGCTGGCGCGCCTCGCCGGGGTCGCCGGGCTGCGGGCCGCGCACCGGCGCGGGCGGCTGGTGGAGGTGGTGCTGGTCGTGGGTGCCGGGGCCACCGGGGTGCGGATCTCCCGCGCGCTGCTGGAGCACCCGGAGTTCGGGCTGCGGCCGTTGCTGCTCGCCGACGAGCCGGTGCCGGCGGCGGTGCCGGTGCCGGGCCGGCCGCGGCAGCTGGCCGAGCTGGTGGCGCGGTACCGCGCCACCCGGGTGGTCCTGTGCGCCGCGGACACCGAAGCGGACCTGGTGGGCATCGTCCGGGCCGCCCGCCCGCTGCCCGCCGCGGTGCACCTGGTGCCCGCGCTGCCGGAGCTGGGGGTGGCGGTGCCGCAGCGGTTGCTCGACGAGGTCTGGGGGATCCCGCTGGTGCCGCTGCGCCGCTGGAACCACACCGCGGCCGCGGCTCTGATCAAGCGCGCGTTCGACGTGGTGCTGGCCGGGGCGCTGCTGGTGGTGCTGGCACCGCTGCTGCTGGTGCTGGCCGCCGTGGTCCGCCTCGGGGGCGGCGGTGCGGCGCTGTTCCGCCAGCGCCGCGTCACCGGTCCCGGCCGGTCGGCGACCGTGGTGAAGCTGCGCACCGTGCCGCGCGGCACCGCGCAGGGCTGGGCGGTGCGCCCGGCCGACACGACTCCGCTGGGCAGCTGGCTGCGCGGCACCCACTTCGACGAGCTGCCGCAGCTGGGCAACGTGCTGCGCGGCGAGATGTCGGTGGTGGGGCCGCGCCCGGAACGGCCCTGCTACGCCGAGCGCTTCGCCCGCGAGGTCCCGCGCTACCGGGACCGGCACCGGGTGCGCGGCGGCATGACGGGCTGGGCCCAGGTGCACGGCCTGCACGGGGACACCTCGATCCCCGAGCGGGCCGAGTTCGACAACCGCTACATCGAGAACTGGACGCCGTGGCTGGACGTGGTGGTCGTGGCCAGGACGGTCGGCATCGTGCTGGCCACCGCGATGGGGGGAGACCAGGAATGAAGGTTCTGCACGTGATCACCGGTCTGGGGGTCGGCGGTGCCGAGCTGCAGCTCAGATCGATCTTGCAGCACACCCGGCACGACGCCGACGTGCTCGCGCTCTACAACCCGGGCGACGTCGCCGACATGATCACCGGGGACGGGGTCCGGGTCCGCGACCTCGGCATGACCAGCAACACGCAGCTGGGCGCCGTGCTCAAGATGCGGTCGCTGATCCGCGAGGGCGGCTACGACGTGGTGCACACCCACCTGTACCGGGCGTGCGTCTACGGCAAGCTCGCCGCCCGGCTCGCCGGGACCCCGGTGGTCGTCGGCACCGAGCACTCGATCGGCGAGACGCACCTGGAGCGCAGGCGGATGACCGCCGGGGTGCGCGGCCTGTACCTCGGCACCGACGTCTTCGCGCAGCGCACCATCGCGGTGTCGGAGACCGTGGCCGACCGGCTCGCGAACTGGGGGATGCGCGCAGAGAAGATCACCGTGATCCCGAACGGCGTCGACTTCGGCCGGGTGTCGTTCGACCCGGACGCGCGGTCGCGGGTGCGCGCCGAGCACGGCATCGACGACCGGGCGCACGTGATCGGCGTGCTGGGCAGGCTGGACGCGAACAAGCGCTTCGACCTCGTCATCGAGGCGGCCTCCCCGCTGCTGGGCGAGGGCGCGAAGCTGCTCGTCGTCGGCGGCGGCGCCGAGCGGGAACGGCTGGAGCAGCAGGCGGCGGCGCTGGGCGTCGCCGACCACGTGGTCTTCGCCGGGGAACGCCACGACGTGTCCGCGATGCTGTCCGCGTTCGACCTGTTCGTGGCCTCCTCCAAGCAGGAGACCTTCGGGCTGTCGGTGCTGGAGGCGCTGGCCAACGGCATGCCGGTGCTGTACACGACCTGCCCTGCGCTGGAGGGCGTGCACACCGATCGGGCCCGCCAGGTGCCCGGCGACGTCGAGGGAATGCGCTCGGAGATCGCCGCCGAGGTCACCGACCGGCGCCCGCGCGGCGACGTGCCGGTGATCCGCGACCTGTACGGCATCGAGGCCGTCACCGGCCGCATCGACGACCTCTACGAGCGGCTGCGCTCCGGGGGCAGGCGCGTCGCCGGCCGGGAGCTGGCCACCGAGCAGGGCGGAGGGGTCCGATGAGGGCGCTGGTCACCGGAGCCGCCGGGTTCATCGGCTCGCACCTCGTGGAGTGGCTGCTGGCCGAGGGGAACACCGTGGTCGGCGTCGACGACCTCAGCACCGGCAGCGAGGCGAACCTGCCCGCGGACGAGCCGGACTTCCGGTTCGTGCGCGGCACCATCCTCGACGGTTCGCTGATCGACGACCTGGTGTCCGAAGTGGACGTGGTGTTCCACCTGGCCGCCGCGGTGGGCGCGTTCGTCATCCAGGAGCGCACGCTGCGCAGCCTGCTCACCAACGTGCACGGCACCGAGAACGTGCTCGACTCGGCGCACCGGCACGGGGCGCGGGTGCTGGTGGCCTCCACCAGCGAGATCTACGGCAAGAACACCAAACCGGGCCTGGCCGAGACCGACGACCGGCTGATCGGCTCGCCGCTGAAGACCCGCTGGACCTACTCCGAGGCGAAGGCCATCGACGAGAGCCTCACCTGCTGCTACGTCCGGGAACTCGGGCTGGACGCGGTGATCGTGCGGCTGTTCAACACCGTCGGGCCCCGGCAGAGCGGCCGCTACGGCATGGTGATCCCGCGGCTGGTGAGCCAGGCGCTGCACGGCAGGCCGCTCACCGTGTTCGGCACCGGGCACCAGGTCCGCTGCTTCTGCCACGTGCACGACGTGGTGCCCGCCCTGGCGCGGCTGGCGGAGCTGCCCGCCGCCAACGGGACCGCCGTCAACCTCGGCAGCACCGAGCAGGTGTCCATCATGGACCTGGCGAGCCGCGTGCTGGAGCTGACCGGCTCCGACGCGGGCGTGGTGAAGATGTCCTACGAGGACGCCTACGGCGCCGGCTACGAGGACCTGCAGCGGCGGGTGCCGGACTGCGCCAAGGCCCGCGAGCTCATCGGGTTCCAGCCCGCGCGCACCCTCGACGACATCATCCGCGCCGTCATCGACGAGCAGACGCGCGCCGCGCAGGTCGTCTCGGCGTAAGCGGGGCGGCGATGAGCGACGACGGGGTTCGGGAAGGAGAACGAGATGGTGTGGCGACCGCGGACGGCGCCGAGCAGGACGGCCTCGGGGCGAAGCTCACCGCGTGGTGGCGGCGGACCTGGGCCGGATCCGGCCCGGACGAACCGGAACCGACCGGACCGCGGTCCTGGCCGCCGGACCAGGGCCCCAGCCCGCGGGCGCGGCGGGTCCGGCACTTCGGCGGCTCCGTCTGGTTCATCGCGCTCATCGCGATCGCCGCGCTGCTGGTGGTCGTGATGGCGGCGCCGCGCATGATGTCGCCGTCGAAACCGGGCACGCTGGTGGTGGCGTCGCTGCCGTTCTGGAACCTCGGCAACGGCACCACCACCGTCGTCGCCAACCGGGACTCGGTGAACGAGGTCTCGCCGTGGATCTACGGCCTCGGCGACGACGGGCGGATCACCCACCAGTTCCCGCCGGAGCGCACCGCAGAGGTCGCCGAGCAGGTCGGGAAGCTCCGCGAGGCCGGGGTGCCGGTGGTGGCCTCGCTGGCCAACATCACCGACGGGCGCTGGGCGTACGAACCGGTCGCGAAGGTGCTGCACGACCCGCGGCTGCGGGACCGGCACGTGCGGGAGATCGTCGCGCTGGTCGAGCGCGAGGACTACGCGGGCATCGACATCGACTACGAGAACCTGCGCGCCGGGGACCGGGACGCGTTCAGCGCCTTCGTTACCGAACTGGGCGCGGCGCTGCGGGCCGAGCGCAAGACCCTGTCGGTGGCGGTGTTCGCGAAGGCCAGCGACGAGGGCTACGACGAGCGCAACGTCGCCCAGGACTTCGCCGTCATCGGCCGGGCCGCCGACCAGGTGCGGCTGATGGGCTACGACTTCCACTGGGGGACCTCGCCGCCCGGGCCGGTCGCACCGATCGGCTGGGTGCGCGACGTCGTGAAGTACGCCAAGTCGAAGATCCCGCAGGAGCGGATCGTGCTCGGCATCCCGCTCTACGGCTACGACTGGGTCGGCGAGCACGGCACCAACGTCACCTGGCTGCAGGCCTTCCAGCTCGCCACCCAGCACCGCGCCGAGACCAACTACGACCCGGTCAGCCAGACCCCGTGGTTCCGCTACACCGACGAGCGCGGCCGCGAGCACGAGGTGTGGTTCGAGAACTCGGTCAGCTCCAAGGCGAAGTTCGAAGTGGCCCGCGGCTCCGGCATCCGCGGCGTCTACCTGTGGATGTACGGCTACGAGGACACCGCCACCTGGAACCGGCTGGCGGAGAGCCTGCCGGTCGGCGAATGAGGGGGCGGTCATGATCCCGTGGTGGGTGCTGGCGATCGCGGTCTTCGGCGCGAACTTCACGTTGTGGGGCCTGATCGGGCTGTTGCGGGTGCTCGACGGCTGGCGCGGCACCGCGCGGGAGCGGATGGTGCCGCGCCGGACGAAGGTCGCCGACCTGCAGGCGCACCGGGAGAAGAAGGCGCAGCCCGGGCGCCACCGGTTGCGCCGCGCCACCGGCCTGAAGCTCACCGACGTGGCCGTGCTCATCGCCGCCCACAACGAGGAGCTCGTCATCGCGGAGAGCCTGCGGGCCATCACCCGGCTGGTGCCGCTGAAGCAGGTGCACGTGGTCTCCGACGGCTCCACCGACCGCACCGTCGAACTCGCCCGGCGCGCCGGGGTCAACGTGATCAGCACCGACGACAACGTGGGCAAGGCGGGCGCGCTGCAGGTCGGCATCCGCCGGTTCCGGCTGGTTCGCCGGTTCCGCCTGGTGATGCTGCTGGACGCCGACACCCGGGTGGAACCGGGTTACTTCCGCGCCGCCCTGCCGCTGTTCGACGATCCGGACGTGGTGGCGGTCGCGGGCTGCGTGCGCACCGAGTGGCGGGACCGCTCGCTGTCGTTCGCCGGGCGCGTGGTGGCGTTCCACCGGCAGCGGATCTACTCGATGACGCAGTACCTGCTGAAGTTCGGCCAGACCTGGCGGCACGTCAACGCCACCCACATCGTGCCGGGATTCGCCAGCGTCTACCGCACCGACGTGCTGCCGAACATCGAGGTGAACCCGCCGGGGCTGGTCATCGAGGACTTCAACATGACCTTCGAGGTCTACCAGAAGCGCCTCGGCAAGGTCGGGTTCACGCCCTCGGCGGTCGCCGCGACCCAGGACCCGGGCACGCTGCGGGACTACGTGCGCCAGTCGAAGCGGTGGTCGCTGGGGCTGTGGCAGACGGTGCGCAGGCACCCGCCGCGGCTGAACCTGTTCACCGCGATGCTGACGCTGCTGCTGGTGGAGCTGCTCACCAGCGGGATCATGCTGGTGCTGCTGCCGCTGGTGCTGCTGGTGCTGCTGGTGCCGGAACTGGTGGGCGGGGTGCTCACCGTGCCGTGGTTCGCCGGCACCTACGAGGCGGTGTCGGGCTACCTCACGGTTCCCGCGCTGCTGCTGGGGATCGTGCTGCCGGACCTGCTGCTGACGGTCGTGGTGGCGATCATCCAGCGGCAGCCGCGGTTCCTGTTCTACGCGTGGCTGTTCCTGCCGATGCGGGTGCTGGACTCGGCGATCGCGCTCGCCGCGCTGCCGCTGGCGTGGTGGTCGCGCTCCACCGGCCGCTGGAGCAGCCCGCGCCGTCACCGGGTCGAGCCGCCCGGCGAGCAGCCCGGACTCGGCGCCGGTGCGCAGGCCGGCTGAGGTGGCGCGGAAGCCGGCCTGTCTCCCGCAGGTGGATGAGGACTTCCGCGCCGCGGCGCGGGACCGTGAGGTGGTGAACGTGCTGCGGCTGCTGATGGTGGACGACCACCTCATGCTCACCGAGGCGTTGAGCGCCCGGCTCTCCGAGGTGGCGGACGTGTGGGTGGTGGGCCGGTGCGCCACCGACGATCCGCAGCTGCCCGCCCTGGTCGACCGGTTGCGCCCGGACGTCGTCACCGTCGACGTGGACCCGGTGCGCTCCACCGGGGACCTGGTGGAGTCGGTGCGCACCCACCGGCCCGCGGTGCACGTCGTCGTCCTCACCGGTGGTCTCGACCCGCAGCGGGCGGTGGACGCGGCGCGCGCCGGGGCGGCCGGGTGGGTGCCGAAGGAGTGCGGGGTGGACGAGCTGACCACCGTGCTGCGCGGCGTGTGCCGCGGCCACGCCTGGTACCCGCCGGAGCTGCTCGGGGAGGTCCTGCGCGGGCTGCGGGCCGACGTGGTGCGCGCCGCCCGCCGGGACGGTCCGCTGGACGTGCTCAGCGACCGGGAGCTGGACGTGCTGCGCGGCATGGTCGAGGGCAAGCGCGGCAGCCGCATCGCCGCGGAGCTGCGGATCTCCGCCGAGACGGTGCGCACCCACACCCGCAGCATCCTCGCGAAGCTGCGGGTGCACTCCCAGCTGGAGGCCGTGAGCGTGGCCGCCGCGGCGGGGCTGCGCGCTCCCGGGCAACCGGGCGACTCCGGGGAGCCGGACGCTCCCGGGCGATCGAACACCTCCGGATCGCTGGACGTTCCCGGGCAGCTCGGCGCTTCCGGGCCACCGAGCACGTCGGGACGACCGGGCGCCGCCGGAGCGTCCGGCGAACCGCGCGCCCCCGGCGAGATCGGCACGATCGGCCGGCCCTCCCCGCCGGACCGGCGATGAACCGCCCGCCGCGCGTCGCCACCGTGATCACCCGGCTCGAAGGCGGGGCGGGGGCGATGGCGCTGCGCGGCGCGCTCGCGCTGGACCGGCGCGAGTTCGACGTCACCGTCATCACCGGCAGCGGCGGCCGGTTGCTGCGGGACGCCGCGGCGGCGGGCGCCGCCTGCGTCCTCGAACCGTCGCTGCGCGCCCCGATCGCCCCCGCCGACGACCTGCGCGCGCTGCTGCGGCTGACGGCGCTGCTGCGGCGCGGTTCCTTCGACGTGGTGCACACCCACTGCGCCAAGGCCGGCGCGCTCGGCCGGGTCGCCGCGGTCCGGGCCGGGGTGCGGCGGATCGTGCACTCCTACCACGGCTTCCCGTTCCACGAGTTCCAGCGCGCCCCGCGGCGGCGGACCTACCTGGCGGTGGAGCGCGCGCTGGGGCGGGTCACCGACGTGGCGCTGTGCGTCGGGACCGGGGTCGCGGTGGAAGCGGTGCGGCGCGGGCTGGTCGCCCCGGACCGGGTCCGCACCACCGGGGTCGCGGTGCCACCGGTGCCCGTCGACCCGAAGCGGGCGCGCCGCGAGCTGGGGCTGCCCGCCGCGGCGGTCGTCGTCGGCGCCGTCGGCAGGCTCGTCTACCAGAAGGCCCCGGAGGACTGGGTGGCCGCGTTGGCGGCGCTGCGGCGCCCGGACGTGACCGGGGTGTGGATCGGCGACGGGGAGCGGGCCGCGCGGGTGCGGGCGGCCGCGGCGCGGCTCGGGGCGCGCGTGGTGCTGGCCGGGGACCGCACGGACGCGCCGGAGCTGGTGCCCGCGTTCGACGTGTTCGTCCAGCCCAGCCACTACGAGGGGCTGCCGCTGGCGGTGGTGGAGGCGATGAGCGCGGGCGTGCCGGTGGTGGCCACCGCGGTGAACGCGATCGGCGACGTCGTGGTGCCCGGGGTGACGGGCCTGCTGGTGCCCCCGGCCCGCCCGGACCTGCTGGCCTCCGCGGTGTCCCGGCTGCTGGCCGACCCGGAGCTGGCCGCCGGGCTCGCCACCGCCGCGCGGCGGCGGGTGCTCGGCGCGCACACCGCGGCGGCCCTGGCCGCCGACCTCGCCGCCGCCTACCGCGGCGAGCCGGTGACCGCCGCCGCGACCGGGTCGGACCGGTTCGGCGGGCCGGTGGAGCCGCCGCGCCACATCCGTGACCTGCGGTGACGGTCATCCCCTGAAGGTATGAGACTGCAACGAGCGGGCAGTGCTGACGCGAAGTCCGGGTAGCGCGGCCCGACGGCCGCGGCGTCTCGGAGCGGAGGGGAGCGGTGGTGCGAACCGGATCCTTGCCCGCGCCTGCACCGCCCGGAGCGGACCGGTGGCTGCGCGGCTTGCTGCACGACCTGGGGCACGGCCTGGCGGCCGCGTCCTACTTGACCGAGGGCATGCGCTCGGAAGCGGAACTGCCCGCGCAGGCCCGCGACCGGTTGGAGCTGGTGCACCAGGAGCTGGTGCGCCTGCTGGAGCTGGTCTCGGCGGGCGGCGCCCCGGGCGAACCGGTGGCGGTGGAACTGCGCGGGCTGCTCGGCGGGCTCGCCGCGTCCCGCGCGGGAGCCGGTGCGCCGACGCTGCTGGTGCACCCGGGCGCCCCGGTGCACGTGCGCGCCGACCCCGCGGCGGTGTGGCGGATGCTGGCGAACCTGCTGGACAACGCGGCGCGCGCGGCGGGCCCGGGTGGCGTGGTGGAACTGGGGGCCACCCGCCACCCGGGCGGCGCGGTGACGGCGGAGGTCGTCGACGACGGCCCCGGTCTCGGCCGCGCACCCGCCGCGGGCAGCGGGCTCGGCCTGGGCATCGTGACCGCGCTGGCGCAGTCCTGCGGTGCGCGGCTGCACCTGGATCCGGCGCCGCGGCGGGGGACGCGGGCTCGGCTGGTGTTCCCGGCGGCGTGAGGCTCGCACGGGGCGACGATGGGGGAGAGCGATGAGGGACGGTTCGACGCGGGTGCTGCTCGGCGACGACCACGCGATCTTCGTGGACGCGCTGGTCTCGGCGCTGTCCGCACGCGGGTTCCCGGTGGTCGGCACCGCGGGTTCGATCGCGGGCACGGTCGCCGCGGTGCGCAGGCTGGCCCCGGACATCTGCTTGCTGGACCGGTTCTTCGGCGACGGGGACGGGGTGGCGCGGCTCGCGGAGGTGCGAGCCGCCGGGCCGGCCACGAAAGTCGTGGTGCTCACCGCCGACGGGGACGCCCGCGGGGTGCGCGGCGCGCTGGCGGCGGGCGCGGCGGGGTACGTGAACAAGATGTGCGGGCTGTCGAACCTGCTGGACGCGCTCACCGCGGTCGCGGCGGGGGAGACCGTCGTGGCGCTGGCCGCGTCCCGCGTTCCCGCCCAGCAGCAGCGCGGCGATGCGCTCGACGCGCGGCGGCTCGCCTCCTACCTGACCGCCCGCGAACGCGAGTGCCTCGGCATGCTCACCGAGGGGGCGCAGACGGCGACGATGGCGAAGTCGCTGGGGGTGTCCCCGGCAACGGTGCGCACCCACGTGCAGGCGGTGCTCACCAAGCTCGGCGTGCACTCCCGCCTCGAAGCCGCCTCCCTCGCGCTCCGCCACGACCTGATCGCCGCACCGCAGCGCTGCGTCAAGTGAGGCCGGTGGACCGGCCCGTTCGACCGGCGGCGCGGGACGAACGGGCCGGGTCGCGGCGGGTCAGGGCAGGACGGCTTCGATGAGGTGCGGTCCGGGTTCGGCGGTGGCGCGGCGCAGGGCGGTGCGGAGCTCCTCGCCGGTGGTGGCGCGCACGGCGGGGACGCCGAAGCCGGTGGCCAGCGCGACCCAGTCGGCGCCGGGATCGGCGAGGCTGGTCATGCCGGTCGCCGCGGGCCCCGGACGGCGCACCCCGGCGCGGCCGAGCTCGGCCTCCAGGATGCGGTACCGGGAGTTCGCGCAGATCACGGTCGTCACGTCGAGCCCTTCCCTGGCCTGCGTCCACAACCCCTGCAACGTGTAGGCGGCGCTGCCGTCGGCCTGCAAGGTGATGACCGGCCGGTCGGGGGCGGCGAGCGCGGCGCCGGTGGCGACCGGGATGCCCATGCCGATCGCCCCTCCGGTCAGCGCGAGCTCGGTGTGCGCGGGCGCGGCGCCGGCGACCGCCGGGTAGGCCGCGGCGGCGGTGACGCCCTCGTTGACGATGATCGCCCCGTCGGGCTGTTCGAGCGCGATGGCGCTGGCGACGGCCTTCGCGTGCAGCTCGCCCTCCGGCGGGCGCAGCACCGGCTGCTCGCGGGCGGGAGGTTCCGCGTCGGCCCCGGCCGCCTCGGCGAGCGCGGCCAGCGCGCCGACGGCGTCCTCGTCGAGGTCGGCGAGGGTGTGCACCTGGACGTGCTCGGGCACCGGAACGCTCGGCTGACCCTGGTAGCCGAAGAACGACACCGGGACGCCGGTGCCGACGAGCACCAGGTGGGTGTGCTCGGCGAGCGCGGCGAGCGTGTCCTCCGGGAAGTACGGCAGCGAGCGGACGGTGGGCACGCCGGGGCCGCGTTCCAGGCGCGCCGGGTTCCGCTCGGCGAACACCCGCCCGCCGGTGGCGGCGGCGATCCGCGCGCCCAGCCGCAGTCCCTCCGCGCCCAGCGCCTCCCCGCCGAGCAACAGCACCGGGCGGCCCGGCCCGGCGAGCAGCTTCGCGATCCCCGCGACCCGCTGCTCGTCCACAGTGGATCGATCCGGTTCTGCCGGGACCGCGGGGACTTCGCCGCCATCGGTCCACATGTGGTCGGCGGCGGCGATCAGCGTCGCGGGCATCCGCTCGCGCAGCGCGGCCTGCCGGACTTCGAGGAATTCGCCCGCGGCCGCCGCGGTGCTCGTCGTGCGGACCACCCGGCACGACACCGGCCGCGCCAGCGAATCGATGTCGGCGGCGAGCGGCGCGTCCGCGGCCTGGTGCCAGGTGGCGTGCTCGCCGATCACGTTGAGCACCGGCGTGCGGGCGCGCCGCGCGTTGTGCAGGTTCGCGATCCCGTTGGCGAAGCCCGGACCCAGGTGCAGCAGCGTCATCGCCGGTAGCCCGGTGATCCGCGCGTAGCCGTCGGCGGCGCCGGTCACCACGCCCTCCGCGAGGCCGAGCACCGTTCGGATGCCGCCGACCGAGTCGAACGCCTCCACCAGCGGAAGTTCCGTCGTGCCCGGGTTCGCGAAGCACGTCGTTACGCCCGCCTCGCGGGCCGCGGTGAGCAGGCTCTCCGCACCGTTCACACCCGTTCCCCTCTCCACTCGGTTCCCAGGTCATGCTGCAACCGCCCAGCCTCGCGGACAACCACTGACTCTGCCGGGTTCGAACTTCTGTTGCGTGATGCTGGGGTGGCGGCACCTCACCGTTCTCCTCGCTGCGGGATCTTTTTCCCGAGTGGCTCCGCCACGAGGGAAAAAGTGTCCTCGCGAGGAGAACGCTGAGAACCCGCGGGTGGTCCGGTTGCTTGCTGGGTCGCTGCTCATCGGCTTCGCCGCTGACAGGACACCGCCACGACCCGCAGGGCCGGTTCGGAGGCGTGGCGGTGGCCGCACTGCGCAACACGAGTCGAGGGACGACCAGTAAAGTGTTCGCGGGACGTTGACGACGTGGTGGCAGGCGAATGCGGAACGTGAGACTGGGGCGGCGGAGCCTGCTGTCCTTGATGGGTGTGACGGCGGTCGGTGCGACCGCGGCGGCGTGCGGGCGCTCCAACCCGGGCGTGGCCACGGCCGAGGCGCCGCTGCGCAGACCGATGCCGCGGACCCCGGCGGCGACCGGGCCGGTGCTCCGGGTCGACACCGAGCGGTCCTACTACCGGGACGGGGACGTGCAGCTCATGTTCGCGTTCCCGAACGGGCTGGAGGCCACCGAGAACCTGCCGATCGTGCTGTACCTGCACGGCAGGGACGGGATGAGCCCCACCCCGATCCCGTACGAGACGCTGAGCAAGCTCGAAACCGAGTACGCCGGCGGCGCCATCCCGCCGTTCGGCCTGCTGGCGGTGGACGGCGGCTTCAACTCGTACTGGAACGACGGCTCCGCCAACGGCGACCTGCTCAGCATGCTGCTGGAAGAGGTCCCGGCCTGGCTGCGGTCCCGCCACCTCGGCGACCGCGACGGGCTGCCGTTCGCGGTCGCCGGAATATCGACCGGCGGCTTCGGCGCGCTGAACTACGCGGCCGAACGCACCCAGGTGGGCCTGCCCGTGGAGGCCGCGGCGCTGCTGGCACCCGCGCTGCCCGTGACCTGGGAGCTGATGAACGAGAAGGGCGTGTTCGCCACCGAGCAGGAGTGGCACGAGCACGACCCGCTGCGCCACACCGACCGGCTCGGCGACGTCCCGCTCGGCATCTGGGTCGGCGACGTCGACGTGTACCGGGAAGGCGCCGAGCAGCTGGCCGCGGAGCACCCGAACACGCCGGTGATGTCGGTGCTGCCCGGCGGGCACGACGGATCGGTGTTCGACGCGGTCGGCTCGGAGATGCTGCGGTTCCTCGCGACCGGGGTGTCCGCGGAGGGCTGACCGGAGAGCGGGGCCGCGGTGGGGAACCCGCCCACCGGACCCCGCTCACGCCTCCTGGTGGGCGATGAGGTGTTCCAGGAGGAACCGGGTCAACTCCTCCGGTGCCTGTTCCGGGACCCAGTGCGAGACGTCCTCGACCATCTCGAACCGGTAGTCGCCGTCGACGTGGTCGCCGGTGGCCAGCGCCGCCGTGGAGCCGAGCGCGGCGTCCTCGGTGCTCCACACGTACAGCGTCGGCACCTGGATCCGCCCGATGGGCCCGGCGAACTTCGCCGCGCGGTACCAGTTCAGCGCGGCGTCCAGCGCGCCCGGTTCGGTGAAGCGCTGCACGTACTCCTCGACGTGCGGCTCCGGGATCTTGTGCTCGTAGATCCGGCGCAACCGCCGCGCGCCGTCCTCCAGCAGCTGCTTGTCGGAGCCGGAGCGGCGGAACACCTGCATGTACTCGGAGCGCCGCTGCTGGTCCTCGTCCTCGCGCAGCGCGCGGGCGAACGCGTCCAGGTGCGGCACGGACACCGCGGTGAGCGTCGTGATCCGCTCCGGGTGGGCCGCGGCGACCGACCAGGCCACCGCCGCACCCCAGTCGTGCCCGACCACGTCGAACCGGTCCCAGCCGAGCTGGTCGGCGATGGCGAGCACGTCGCCGACCAGCGCCTCCATCCGGTACTCGAAGACCTCCGCCGGGCGCACTCCGGGGGAGTAACCGCGCTGATCGGGCGCCACGGCGTGGCAGCCCGCGCCGCCGAGCACGGCGAGCTGCTCCCGCCACTCGATGGCGGCCTGCGGGAACCCGTGCAGCAGCAGGATGGGGCGGTCGCCTTCGGCGCCGGCGCTGAGCGCGTCGAAGGTGCCCGCGGGGGTGGGGATCTGGATGTAGTCGGCCACGACTGCACTGTAGGACTTCGGCCGTCGCCCCGGTCCGCGCGGTGGCGGGCGGTGCCACCGCGCGGGCGGGCGGCGGACTACTCCTCGATGCGGTAGCCCCAGCTGCCGCGGTGCTCCTGCCCGGGACGCAGCACGATCAATCCGTCACCGGTGACGAAAGCGTTGGGGGCGCACGTCATCGGCTCCACGGTGATGCCGGAGCGCGCGGGCCGGTCGGCCTCCGGCGAGTCGTCGGTGTAGACCTGCAGGTAGCCGTGCGTGCGGTCCACCCACAGCGCCACCTCGCTCCCGTCCGACCGTCCGAACCGGACGGTCGCGGTGCCCTCGGCGTCCCGGGCCAGGTCGGTGAACGCGGTGTCCATCACCGTCGACCCGATCGGCCGCGCCGCGCGGAAGTCGAACTCGCCGCCCGCCACCGGGGAGGTGCCGGTGGGCAGCAGCCGGTCGTCCACCTCGTAGTAGGTGTCCGCGGGCAGCTCCAGCACGAGGTCGTCGAGGGTGCCGGTGCCCGCCGCCAGGTAGGTGTGGTTCGCCGTGGCGAACGGGGCGTCGCCGGAGCCGATGTTACGCGCGGACAGCGTGCTGCGGAACCCGCCGCGCTCCAAGGCGAACTCGATGCGGAACGCCAGCTGGAACGGGTAGCCGTAGTGCGGCGGCAGCACGTGCTCCAGCACCACGCGGTCCCGCCGGTGCTCCACCGGGCTCCACTCGGTGAAGCCCATCAGGCCGTGCAGCGCGCAGTCGCGTTCCGGCTCGTTGATCGGCACCTGCAGCCGCTCGCCGCCGAACTCGTAGCTGCCGCCGTCGATGCGGTTCGCCCACGGCAGCAGCGTCTTGCCCTGCCAGCCCTCGCCGAGCTCGTCGGCGCCGTGGGTCAGCAGCATCTCGGTCCCGTCGACCTGCCAGGACAGCATCGTCGCCGCCACGCCCGCGACCACGGCGGTGTGCCGCCCGGAGCGCAGCTCGTAGAGCCTGCCGTGCATCGACCTCCCGGCACCGGCCGGGGGTTCCGCCGCGGCGCGCCCGGCACCGGGCAGCGCCCCGGCCGCGGCGGTCAGCCCGGCCGCGCCGGCCGCGGCGAGCGCGGCACCGCCCAACGATCGCCTGCTCCACCTGGTGGGGGAACCGTGCTCCTGGGACATCGTCGTCCTCCTCGTCGCGGGAATCCGTTGCTGCGGTGGGAAGAACGCCCCGGCCGGTAGTGGGTCCGGCCGGGGCGTCGCTCACGGGGTGGCCGGGTCGGCCACGC
This sequence comes from Saccharopolyspora gregorii, assembly GCF_024734405.1. Classification (NCBI taxonomy): domain Bacteria; kingdom Bacillati; phylum Actinomycetota; class Actinomycetes; order Pseudonocardiales; family Pseudonocardiaceae; genus Saccharopolyspora; species Saccharopolyspora gregorii. The sequence continues at coordinate 2,946,877 of NZ_CP059556.1, forward strand.
CCCGACCGATCACGGGGTGCCCGCGTCGATCACGGCCCGGTTCGCGGCGCGCACCGCCTCCAGGTCCGGCTTCAGGATCTGCCGGTCGTAGGTGAAGAAGCCGTTCACCTCGTTCTCCACGTCGGTGGTCTGCGTGTAGACCGACGCCGACAGCCCCTTCTCACCGATGATGCGCACCAGGTCGTCGTGCACCTCCTGGTATCGGCGGGTCAGGTCCGCGCGGGTGTCGACGATCTCGTAGGACGAGGGCTCACCGGGCCACAGGTGGCCGTCCTCGACGAGGCCCAGCCCGCCGTACTCGCCGTCCACCGAGGCGCGGTCGCCGGTCACGTCCGGCGCGCCGGGGCCGACGTAGGTGTGGTCGTCGTAGATGTGCCCGGCACCGGTGTCCGGCAGCGAGTCGCAGCAGTTCACGCCGCTGGCCGGGTTCACCAGCCGGGTCGGGTCCTGCGCTTCGACCTGCTCGGCGACGCGGGCGGTGTCGAACTCGCCCCAGCCTTCGTTGAACGGCACCCAGGTGACGATGGACGGCGAGTTGTGCAGCTGGTCGACGATGTCGGCGGCCTCGGCCTCGAAGTTCGCCTTCGCCTCGTCGCCGGGGGTCTGCCCGTTGACCAGCGCGGGGATGTCCTGCCACACCAGCAGGCCCAGCTGGTCGGCGTGGTAGTACCAGCGGGCGGGCTCCACCTTGATGTGCTTGCGCACCATGTTGAAGCCGAGTTCCTTGGTCTGCTCCAGGTCGAAGCGCAGCGCCTCGTCGGTCGGCGCGGTGAAGATGCCGTCCGGCCAGTAGCCCTGGTCCAGCGGGCCGTGCTGGAACAGGATCTTCCCGTTCAGCGCGAGCCGCGGCCTGCCCTGCTCGTCGTCGACGAGCCCGATGGAGCGCATCCCGGCGTAGCTGCCGACCTCGTCGACGGGCTGCCCGTCCTCGCCGAGCAGCCGCACCCGCACGTCGTAGAGGTACGGGTCGTCCGGCGACCACAGGTGCGGGTCCGGCACTTCCAGGCGCACGTCCTGGCCGGCCTCACCGGTGGCGGTGGCGACCTCCGCGCCGCCGTCCCGCTCGCTGAGCACGACTTCGACCCGGCCGCCCCGCGAACCGTCCGCGCGCACGGCGAGGCTGCTCGACGCCAGGTCCGGGGTGATCTCGAGGTCGGTGATGTGCGCGTCGGCGACCGGTTCCATCCACACCGTCTGCCAGATGCCGGAGGCGCCGGTGTAGAAGATGCCGCTGGGGTCGTTGCGCTGCTTGCCGACCGGGAACGGGGAATCCTCGTTGCGGTCCTCGACCGCGACGGTCAGCTGCTGCGGGCCCTCGCCGGTGAGCGCGTCGGTGACGTCGGCGCTGAACTCGGTGAAGCCGCCCTGGTGGGTGGCGACCTCCTGGCCGTTGACGCTGACGGTCGCCTGCTGGTCCACGGCGCCGAAGTGCAGCAGCACCCGCTGCCCGGACCAGTCCGCGGGCACCTCGAACTCGCGTTGGTACAGCAGGTGGTCGTCGTGGCGCTGGATGCCGGACAGGCCGGACTCCGGCGGGTAGGGCACCAGGATCTGCTCGTCGGTCTCGGCGGGCGGGGAGTCGGATCCGGCGAAGTCCCACAGCCCGTTGAGGTTCTGCCAGCGTTCGCGCGTGAGCTGCGGGCGCGGGTAGTCGGGCAGGGCGTTGTCCGGGCCGACCTGGTCGGTCCACGGGGTCGCCAGCGGCGGGTCCTTCGGTTCCCATGCGGCGGGTTCGGCCTGAGCGGGCATGCCGGTCACGGTAGCGAGCATGGCGGCGCCGATCAGAGCGCCGACGCGGAATCGGACTAGTGGTCGGCGGGTCAACGCGCGGCGGTGCACGTGGCCTCCTGGTGGATTCGAGCCGGTGGGGGAGGGGACGGGTCGAATCGGCTCGCGCCGATCGGTGCAGCCCCCAGGCGCCGCGGCTCGCGCTCGCGCCCCCCGGAGACGGTGAAAAAGGACGAAAGCGAAGCCACAACAAGCAACAAGAATGACCACGACCACACGTGAAGTCAACGGCACCACCCGAATGCCCGCGCATCGGACCAACGCCATGGATCTGATCGGGCGTGCCGGTTAAGTTGGTCCGGCGCGCCGGCGATCGTCCGAACGGGACGGTCGGCGGCCGCGCGGCACGTGCACCCGGTGGCCGAGGAGGACGCGGACGTGACCGAGCAGACCGATGCGGGCGCGGTGGCGGCAGGACCCGGTGGCGTCGAGTTCCTCGCTGCCCGGGACCTGCTGCTGAACACGCGCGAGGACTACGCCGCCGCCAGGGACGCGTTCCGCTGGCCGCGCCCCGCCGAGTTCAACTGGGCGCTGGACTGGTTCGACACCATCGCCGGACGCCAGGACCGCACCGCGCTGTGGATCGTCGAATCCGACGGCTCCGAGCGGAAGTTCTCCTTCGGCGAGCTGTCCCGCCGCTCGAACCAGGTCGCGAACTGGCTGCGCGGGCTCGGCGTGGCCCGCGGCGACCGGCTGATCCTCATGCTCGGCAACCAGGTCGAGCTGTGGGAGACCATCCTCGCCGCGATGAAGCTCGGCGCGGTGATCATCCCGGCGACGCCGCTGCTGGGGCCCGCGGACCTGCGCGACCGCGTCGACCGCGGCGCCGCGAAGCACGTGGTGACGACCTCCGCGCACGCGCCGAAGTTCGCCGACGTGCCCGGGGACTACACCCGGATCGCGGTCGGCGGAGCCGACGGCTGGCACGCCTACGCCGACAGCGCGGCGGCCGCGGAGACCTTCGAACCGGACGGACCGACCTCGGCGGCGGACCCGCTGCTGCTGTACTTCACCTCCGGCACCACCGCGAAGCCGAAGCTGGTCGAGCACACCCACGTCTCCTACCCGGTCGGGCACCTGTCCACGATGTACTGGATCGGGCTGGAACCGGGCGACGTGCACCTGAACATCTCCTCGCCGGGCTGGGCGAAGCACGCGTGGAGCAACGTGTTCGCGCCGTGGAACGCCGAAGCGACGGTGTTCATCCACAACTACGAGCGCTTCGACGCGACCGCCCTGCTCGGCGAGATGCAGCGCTGCGGCGTGACCAGCTTCTGCGCCCCGCCGACGGTGTGGCGGATGCTCATCCAGGCCGACCTGACCGCGCTGCGCACCCCGCCGCGGAAGGTGCTGGGCGCGGGCGAGCCGCTGAACCCGGAGGTGATCGAGCAGGTCCGCCGCGCCTGGGGCGTGACCATCCGGGACGGCTTCGGCCAGACCGAGACCAGCGTGCAGGTCGCCAACACGCCCGGCCAGGAGCTCAAGCCCGGCTCGATGGGGCGGGCGCTGCCCGGCTTCGAGGTGGCGCTGATCGATCCCGCGACCGGTGCGGAGGCCGAGGAGGGCGAGATCTGCCTGCGGCTGGACCCGCGGCCGGTGGGCCTGATGACCGGCTACGCCGACGACGCCGAGCGCAACGCCGAGGTGCTGCGCGGCGGCTACTACCACACCGGGGACGTGGGTTCGCGGGACGCGGACGGCTACATCACCTACGTGGGCCGCACCGACGACGTGTTCAAGGCCTCCGACTACCGGATCTCGCCGTTCGAGCTGGAGAGCGTGCTGCTGGAGCACGAGGCGGTCGCCGAGGCCGCGGTGGTGCCGTCCCCGGACCCGATCCGGCTGGCGGTGCCGAAGGCGTACGTGGTGCTCGCCGCGGGCTGGGAGCCGGGGGAGGCCACGGCGCTGGCGATCCTGCGCTTCGCCCGCGAACACCTCGCCCCGTACAAGCGGATTCGCCGCCTGGAGTTCACCGAGCTGCCGAAGACGATCTCCGGCAAGATCCGCCGCGTCGAGCTGCGCACCCGCGAGGAGGAGATCCACGCGGAGCCGTCCCCCGCGGGCGAGTACCGCGAGGAGGACTTCCCGGACCTCAAGTCCTGATCGCGTCGGTTCCCGCGCCGGGCGGTGCCGTTCGGCCGTCCGGCGCAACGACGTTCCCGCGCCGTCCACCCGCGCCCGCAGGCGGGTCCGGGCGGCGCGGGGTGCGTTCGGCGGCCGCCCCGGTGCTCCGGGCTCCGGTTCTTCGTGCTGGCCACCACGTGCCCGGACGGTTCGATGGACGTCTCGCCGCGCGGCGACGCCCCCGGCGGGGTGCTGGTGGTCGAGGAGGGCCGGGCGCTGGTGTTCGCCGACCGCAAGGGCAACCGGCGGCTGGACAGCCTGCGCAACGTCCTGCGGCACCCGCAGGTGGGCATGCTGTTCTTCGTCCCCGGCTCGAACGACACGGTGCGGGTCAACGGCACCGCCACCGTCCTGCGCGGCGGGCCGCACCTCGACGAGCTGGCGGTGGACGGCAAGCGCCCGGACCTGGCGATCCGGGTGCGGATCGACGAGCTGTACCTGCACTGCGCGAAGGCGTTCCTGCGGTCCTCGATGTGGGACCCGGCGAGCTGGCCGGAGCCCGGCACGGTGCCGAGCGCGGGGCGCATCGCGAAGAGCCAGGCGGGCAGCCGGATGCCGGAGTCGGTGTTCAACGCCGCGCTCAAGCTCGACGCCCGCTTCCGGAAGTACTGACCCCTCCGCGCGCACGTCCGGCGGAGGTCGGATGGGCGCGGCGCGGGGAGCGGAATTCGGGTGAGACTTGTCTCCGGCCGGGAGCGGCCGCCATTCGCGGGGATCAATTCAGAATTCGCCGAATTCGTGCCGCTCCAGTTCGGCTCCCGGGAGCGCGGGCGGCCGGTGCGGTCCGCCGGCGCGGGGGCGCTCCGCGGTCCTCGGGGCTGGTCGCGCGTGTGCGCTGCGACGATGGTCCGATCGGTGGAGCGGGGCGGCGGCCGGGCCGGGCAGGCGGACTCAGTGGAAAATCCCGGAAAAACCTCGTCGGGGGCTGGCGCATCGGCCGTGGGCATCGTAACATCCCTAGCTCCCCGGACCGATGTCACCGGCGCAAATAGGGAAATCGGTACCCGCCGCGAGCCCCGTCCCCGAAGTTTTGTGGGTATTCGCGGTTGCGCTATTCGCTGTTGTCGTGGTAAGTGCTGCGTACGCGATCGTACACACATCGGCGCTGCGGTGCACTTATGCGATCGTGACATGCCGCAAAATGGGGAAGAAAAAACGCTGGTGGCAGCGCATATTTTTACCCAGGGTGACGACGCGAATCACGCTTATATCCCATTGCTGTGATCAGTGTCACATCTCTGCACGCTTGCTTCGGCAACTCATTCGAATAGTTTGGTCACTCGACGCACGGATTTCGCGTCGAGCGCCGGTCGGCAATGGAGCGGGCCGAGTGCGACGACTGGCGTAGGTGCGCGGCCTGAATTCATCGGCCGCCCACGCCGGCGCGTAGGTGTCGCCTTTATTCGAGCGGCGACCCCGCACGACCGCGAGTTGATCTCGACGAGGCGGATTCGCGCGGACTGAGTGGTGCATGAGGCGCATGACCAACGCGAGTGGTGGGAGTGAAGCATGGCCAAGAGCGTGGACGACCTGGCTCAGCACGGTGAACGCGGTGGAGCGGCCGAGGACCCGGCCGAACTGGTGGCCCGCGAGGAGCAGGTCTTCGGCGACAACCCGTTGGAAGTGCGCGAATCCGACCATTACACGCACGAGTACGTCGGCGGGTTCGTCGACAAGTGGGACGACCTGATCGACTGGAAGAAGCGCTACGAGAGCGAGGGCCGGTTCTTCATCGACCAGCTCAAGGCGCGTGGTGTCGAGTCCGTGCTGGACGTCGCCACCGGCACCGGGTTCCACTCGGTGCGCCTGCTGGAGGAGGGCTTCGAGACGGTCAGCGCCGACGGCAGCCCCCAGATGCTGGCCAAGGCGTTCAGCAACGGCCTGACCTACGGCGGGCACATCCTGCGCGTCGTGCACGCCGACTGGCGCTGGCTGAACCGCGACGTGCACGGCGAGTACGACGCCATCATCTGCCTGGGCAACTCGTTCACGCACCTGTTCTCCGAGCGCGACCGGCGCAAGGCCCTGGCCGAGTTCTACGCCATGCTCAAGCACGACGGCGTGCTGATCATCGACCAGCGCAACTACGACGCCATCCTGGACGACGGGTTCTCCAGCAAGCACACCTACTACTACGCAGGTGACGACGTCTCCGCGGAGCCCGACCACGTCGACGAGGGCCTCGCCCGGTTCAAGTACACCTTCCCGGACAAGAGCGAGTTCTTCCTCAACATGTACCCGCTGCGGAAGAACTACGTGCGGCGGTTGCTGCGCGAAGTCGGATTCCAGCGGATCGACACGTACGGCGATTTCCAGGAAACCTACGCCGATCAGGACCCGGACTTCTTCATCCACGTCGCGGAGAAGAACTACCGAACCGAGGAAGAATTGTCGGACGTGTATTCCACGGCGGTGCACACCGCCCGGGATTACTACAATTCCGAGGACGCCGACAACTTCTACTACCACGTGTGGGGCGGCAACGACATCCACGTCGGTCTCTACAACACCCCGGACGAGGACATCGACGCCGCCTCCCGGCGCACCGTGGAGCGCATGGCGAGCAAGGTCGAGATCACCCCGGAGACCCGGATCCTCGACATCGGCTCCGGCTACGGCGGTGCCGCTCGCTACCTGGCCAAGACCTACGGCTGCAAGGTGGCGTGCCTGAACCTCAGCGAGGTGGAGAACGCCCGCAACGTCCAGTTCAACGAGGCCGCGGGCCTCAGCGAGCTCATCGAGGTCAAGGACGGCTCCTTCGAGGACATCCCGTTCCAGGACAACGCCTTCGACCTGGTGTGGTCCCAGGACGCGATCCTGCACAGCGGTGACCGCGAGCGCGTGCTGGAGGAGGTGACCCGGGTGCTGAGCAAGGGCGGTTCGTTCGTGTTCACCGACCCGATGGCCGCCGACACGGCGCGCAAGCGGGACCTGGGTCCGATCCTGGATCGGCTGAACCTGGACACTATGGGTTCGCCCGGCTTCTACCGGCGCGAACTGGCCCGCTTGGGCCTCCAGACGATCGACTTCGAGGACCTCAGCTCGTACCTGCCCGTGCACTACCAGCGGGTGCTGGACGTGCTGGAGTCCCGGGAGTCCGAACTGTCCGACCGCATCGGTGAGGAATATCGCACGAAGATGAAGCGGGGCCTGCGGGCCTGGGTGGAGTCCGGCAACGCCGGAAGCCTGGCATGGGGCATCATCCACGCCCGTGCATGATCATCGATCGTGCGTGCGGTCGGCTCCGCTGGGCCGGTCGGCGGGGTGCCAGTGAGTGGACACTCATGACATCCGTGTCACGAGTGCGCAAGGATCGAAGCAGCCAAAGAAGCTGAGAGGTGAGGTTGAGCCGTGAGTGAGATCAACCGCAGGTTGTTCACCAGTGAGTCCGTGACCGAGGGGCACCCGGACAAGATCTGCGACGCGATCAGCGACTCCGTGCTGGACGCGATGCTGGCCCAGGACCCGCGTTCCCGGGTGGCGGTGGAGACCCTGGTCACGACCGGCCAGGTGCACGTGGCCGGTGAGGTCACCACCGACGCCTACGTCGACATCCCGTCCATCGTGCGGGAGAAGATCCTCGAGATCGGTTACGACTCGTCGTCGAAGGGCTTCGACGGCAACTCCTGCGGCGTGAACATCGCCATCGGCGCGCAGTCCCCCGACATCGGCCAGGGCGTGGACACCGCCCACGAGAGCCGCGTCGAGGGCGTCATCGACGAGATCGCCAAGCAGGGCGCCGGCGACCAGGGCCTGATGTTCGGCTACGCCTGCAACGACACCGACGAGCTGGCGCCGCTGCCCATCACGCTGGCGCACCGGCTCTCCCGTCGCCTGACCGAGGTGCGCAAGGACGGCACGCTGCCGTACCTGCGGGCCGACGGCAAGACCCAGGTGACCATCGAGTACGCCGGGGACCAGCCGGTGCGGCTGGACACCGTCGTGCTGTCCACCCAGCACGCCGAGGACATCGACCTCGACAAGACGCTGACCAAGGACATCAACGAGAAGGTCATCGCGCCCGAGCTGGAGCGCGTCGGCCTGGACACCTCCGACCTGCGCCTGCTGATCAACCCGACCGGCCGGTTCGTGGTCGGCGGTCCGATGGGCGACGCGGGCCTGACCGGCCGCAAGATCATCGTCGACACCTACGGCGGCATGGCCCGCCACGGCGGCGGTGCCTTCTCCGGCAAGGACCCGTCGAAGGTGGACCGCTCCGCGGCCTACGCGACCCGCTGGGTGGCGAAGAACGCGGTGGCGGCCGGGCTGGCCGGGCGCATCGAGGTGCAGGTCGCCTACGCGATCGGCAAGGCCGCCCCGGTCGGGCTGTTCGTGGAGACCTTCGGCACCGAGAACGTCGACCCGGTCAAGATCCAGGCCGCGATCAACGAGGTGTTCGACCTGCGTCCCGCGGCGATCATCCGGGACCTGGACCTGCTGCGCCCGATCTACGCGCAGACCGCCGCCTACGGCCACTTCGGCCGCAGCGACGTCGAACTGCCCTGGGAGAACACCGACCGGGCCGCCGCGCTCAAGAGCGCCGCGGGCATCTGATCGACTAGTGCGGACGAACGCACGGGCTGCCACGGGGCGCGGTACTGCCGCGCCCCGCGGCCCGGTGCGCCCCAGGTATCGAGAAGTTCTCAAGGCCGGTGGCCGACGATGTCGCCGGCCGGCCGAGAAGGAGTTGTTGCAGTGCGGATTGCGGTGACCGGGTCGATCGCCACCGACCACCTGATGTCCTTCCCGGGCAGGATCGCCGAGCAGCTGATCGCGGACCAGCTGGAGCAGGTGTCCCTGTCCTTCCTCGTCGACGAGCTGGAGGTGCGTCGCGGCGGGGTCGCGGCGAACATCACCTTCGGTCTCGGCAAGCTCGGAGTCACCTCGCTGCTGGTCGGCGCCGTCGGCCAGGACTTCGAAGAGTACCGCGCGTGGCTGGAGCGCCACGGAGTGGACACCGCGTCGGTGCACGTGTCCGAGACCAAGCACACGTCCCGCTTCCTGTGCACCACCGACCAGGACTTCAACCAGATCGCCTCGTTCTACCCGGGCGCCATGTCGGAGGCCGCGCAGATCGAGCTCAAGTCCGTCGCGGACCGCGCGGGCGGGCTGGACCTCGTGGTGATCTCCGCGAACGATCCGGACGCGATGGTCAAGTACACCGCGGAATGCCGGGAGCGCGGCTACGCGTTCCTCGCCGACCCCGGCCAGCAGCTGGCCCGGATGGACGGCGAGTCGGTCCGCGAACTCGTCCGGGGCGCGAAGTACCTGTTCACCAACGAGTACGAGCACAGCCTGCTGCTGCAGAGCACCGGCTGGAGCCACGACGAGGTGCTCGCCGAGGTCGGCGCGTGGGTGACCTCGCTGGGCGCCAAGGGCCTCAAGGTCGAGTCGGCGGACGCCCCGACCTTCGAGATCCAGCCGCCCAAGGAGAAGCAGAAGGGCGACCCGACCGGGGTCGGCGACGCCCTGCGCGCCGGCTTCCTGGCGGGGCTCTCCGGCGAGCTGAGCGTGGAACGGGCCCTGCAGCTGGGCTGCACGCTGGCGACCGTCTCGCTGGAGACGGACGGGCCGCAGGAGTACGACGTCGAGCGCGAGTCGTTCCTCGCGCGCATCGGTGAGGCGTACGGCGACACCGCCGCCGCCGAGATCGGTTCGAAGCTGCGTTGAGTTCCCCGGGGCGGTGCCGGGGCGGCGGTCCCCGGCACCGCCCCGGCGAGCACACTGGGTTCGGGCGTGGCGCAGGTAGCGTGGGAAGAGGCAGTTGGATGAATGGGGTCAACACGAACGGCGGCAACGGCTCGGGGCGTGATCCGAGCGGATTCTTGACCGCGCTCAACGAGCGCGTGCTCGTCGCGGACGGCGGCATGGGTACCGCGTTGCAGGGCTACGACCTGTCGTTGGACGACTTCGCGAACCTCGAAGGCTGCAACGAGATCTTGAACGAGACCCGGCCGGACGTGGTCTCCGGGGTCTACCGGGGCTTCCTGGAGGCCGGTTCGGACGCGATCGAGTCCAACACCTTCGGCACCAACCTCGCCAACCTCGGCGAGTACGGGATCCCGGAGCGCATCCGCGACCTCGCGGAGAAGGGCGCCCGGCTGGCCCGCGAGGCCGCCGACGAGTACGCCACGAAGGACAAGCCGCGCTTCGTGCTCGGTTCGATGGGGCCGGGCACCAAGCTGCCCACCCTCGGTCACGCGCCGTACGCGGACCTGCGCGACGCGTACGTCGAGAACGTGCTCGGCATGATCGACGGCGGCATCGACGTGGTCCTGGTGGAGACCTCCCAGGACCTGCTGCAGACCAAGGCGGCGATCGTGGCCGCCAAGCGCGCGATGGAGCAGACCGGCCGTTGGCTGCCGATCATCGCGCAGGTGACGGTGGAGCAGACCGGCACCATGCTGGTCGGCTCCGAGATCGGCGCCGCGCTCACCGCGCTGGAGCCGCTGGGCATCGACCTGATCGGCATGAACTGCGCCACCGGCCCCGCCGAGATGAGCGAGCACCTGCGGGTGCTGGCCCAGCACGCGCAGATCCCGATCTCGGTGATGCCGAACGCGGGCCTGCCCGAGCTCGGCCCGAACGGCGCGGTGTACCCGCTGCAACCGGACGAGCTGGCGACGGCGTTGGCCGGCTTCGTCACCGACTTCGGCGCGCGGCTGGTCGGCGGCTGCTGCGGCACCACCGGCGAGCACGTGCGCGCCGTCTCCGAGGCCGTCGCCGAACTGGCCCCGCAGGCGCGCACCCCCGAGGTGATCCCCGCGGTGTCCTCGGTGTACCAGTCGGTGCCGTTCGAGCAGGACGCCAGCATCCTCAACGTCGGCGAGCGCACCAACACCAACGGCTCCAAGAAGTTCCGCGAAGCGATGCTCGACGGCCGCTACGAGGACTGCGTGGAGATCGCGAAGGCCCAGACCCGCGAGGGCGCGCACATGCTCGACCTGTGCGTGGACTACGTGGGCCGCGACGGCGCCGAGGACATGCGGGAGCTCGCCAGCAGGCTCGCGACCGCCTCCACGCTGCCGATCATGGTGGACTCCACCGAGGCCGACGTGATCCAGGCGGGGTTGGAGCACCTCGGCGGGCGCTGCGCGGTGAACTCGGTGAACTACGAAGACGGCGACGGGCCGGACTCGCGGTTCCAGAAGGTGATGGCGATGGTGCGCGAGCACGGCGCCACCGTCGTCGCGCTGTGCATCGACGAGGAGGGCCAGGCCCGCACCGCCGAGTGGAAGCTGCGGATCGCCGAGCGGCTCATCGCCGAGATCACCGGCACCTGGGGCCTGGACGAGTCGGCGATCATCATCGACTGCCTGGTCTTCCCGATCACCACCGGTCAGGAGGAGGTGCGCCGGGACGGCATCGAGACCATCGAGGCCATCCGGGAGCTCAAGCGCCGCCACCCGCGGGTGCAGACCACGCTGGGCCTGTCCAACGTGTCGTTCGGCCTGAACCCGGCCGCGCGGCAGGTGCTGAACTCGGTGTTCCTCAACGAGTGCCGCGAGGCCGGCCTGGACTCGGCGATCCTGAACGCCTCCAAGATCCTGCCGATGAGCAAGATCGACGAGGAGCAGCGCCAGGTCGCCCTGGACCTGGTCTACGACCGCCGCACCGAGGACTACGACCCGCTGCAGAAGCTGATGCAGCTGTTCGAGGGCAAGACCGCGTCCTCGGCAGGCGCCTCCCGCGCGGAGGAGCTGGCGAAGCTGCCGCTGTTCGAGCGGCTGGAGAAGCGCATCGTCGACGGCGAGCGCAACGGCCTGGAGGCGGACCTCGACGCCGCCATGCAGGAGAAGGCGCCGCTGCAGATCGTCAACGAGAACCTGCTCGCGGGGATGAAGGTCGTCGGCGACCTGTTCGGCTCCGGGCAGATGCAGCTGCCGTTCGTGCTGCAGTCCGCGGAGACGATGAAGACCGCGGTGGCCTACCTCGAACCGCACATGGAGAAGGACGACTCCGGCGGCAAGGGCAAGCTGCTGCTGGCCACGGTCAAGGGCGACGTGCACGACATCGGCAAGAACCTCGTCGACATCATCGTGTCCAACAACGGCTACGACGTGGTCAACATCGGCATCAAGCAGCCGGTGAACGCGATCCTGGACGCGGCGGACGAGAACAAGGTCGACGTGATCGGCATGTCCGGCCTGCTGGTGAAGTCCACTGTGATCATGAAGGACAACCTGAAGGAGATGAACGAGCGCGGCATCGCCGAGAAGTACCCGGTGATGCTGGGCGGCGCGGCGCTGACCCGCTCGTTCGTGGAGAACGACCTCGACGAGGTCTACCAGGGCGATGTCCGCTACGCGAAGGACGCCTTCGAGGGCCTCAACCTGATGGACCGGCTGATGGCCATCAAGCGCGGCGACTCCCCGGAGATCAGCGAGGCCGAAGAGGCGAAGAAGGCCGAGCGCAAGGAGCGCCACGAGCGCTCCAAGCGCATCGCCGAGAAGCGCAAGGCCGAGCAGGGCCCGCTGCCCGACCTCTACGACGACACCGTCCGGTCCGATGTGGACGGTGACGCTCCGGTGCCGACCCCGCCGTTCTGGGGATCGCGCGTCGTCAAGGGCGTGCCCACCGCCGACTACCTGGCGCTGCTCGACGAGCGCGCCACGTTCTTCGGCCAGTGGGGGCTGCGCGGCGCCCGCAAGGGCGAAGGGCCGTCGTACGAGGAACTCGTCGAATCCGAGGGCAGGCCGCGGCTGCGCTACTGGATGGACGAGCTGGCCACCGCGGGCATCCTGCAGCACGCCGCGGTCGTCTACGGCTACTTCCCGGTCGTCACCGAGGGGAACTCGGTGATCGTGCTGGACAAGGAGGAGCCGGACGCTCCCGAACGCACCCGGTTCACGTTCCCGCGCCAGCAGCGCGACCGCAGGCTCAGCCTCGCCGACTTCTTCCGCACCAGGGAGAAGGCGCTGGAGACCGGGCAGGTCGACGTGCTGCCGATGCAGCTGGTCACGATGGGCCAGCCCATCGCCGACTACGCCAACGAGCTGTTCGCGAAGAACTCCTACCGGGACTACCTGGAGATCCACGGGATGGGCGTGCAGCTGACCGAGGCGCTCGCCGAGTACTGGCACCGCCGGGTCCGGCGGGAACTGCTGTGGTCCAGCGGCCGCGCGGTGTCCGAAGAGGACCCGTCGGACGTGACCGAGTTCTTCAAGCTCGGTTACCGCGGCGCTCGCTACTCGTTCGGCTACGGTGCCTGCCCCGAGATCGAGGACCGGGCGAAGATCGTCGAACTGCTGGAGAGCGAGCGCATCGGCGTGGAGCTGTCCGAGGAATACCAGCTGCACCCGGAGCAGTCCACCGACGCGATCATCGCCCACCACCCCGAGGCGAAGTACTTCAACACATGAGGCTCCGCGCGCGGACCGCAGGGCCGATCACCGGCGCTCCGCGCGCGTGCCGCGGAAACCCGAGCAGGGAAAGCGCCCTGACAGGGATGAAACCCGAGCAGGGAACTCTAGAAAGGAAATCATGAGCGCGAAGCTGCAGAAGGCCAACGGCATCGAGTTCGCCGTCGCCGACCTGAGCCTGGCCGAGGCCGGCAGGCACCAGATCCGGCTGGCCGAGCACGAGATGCCCGGTCTGATGGCTACTCGCCGGGAGTACGCGGACTCCAAGCCGCTCAAGGGCGCGCGGATCGCGGGTTCGCTGCACATGACGGTGCAGACCGCGGTGCTCATCGAGACCCTGGTCGAGCTCGGCGCCGAGGTGCGCTGGGTGTCCTGCAACATCTTCTCCACCCAGGACGAGGCCGCCGCGGCGGTCGTCGTCGGCAAGAACGGCACCCCGGACAAGCCCGCCGGCGTCCCGGTCTTCGCCTGGAAGGGCGAGACCCTCGCCGACTACTGGTGGTGCACCGACCAGCTGTGGGAGTTCGGCGACGGCAAGGTCGCCAACATGATCCTCGACGACGGCGGCGACGCCACCCTGCTCGTGCACAAGGGCGTCGAGTTCGAAGCCGCCGGTGCGGTCCCGCAGGCCACCGACGACGACCCGGACGAGTTCAAGGTCGTCCTGGAGACGCTGCGCAACAGCCTGGCGAAGAGCAAGGACCGCTTCACCAAGCTCGCCGCCGAGATCAAGGGCGTCACCGAGGAGACCACCACCGGCGTGCACAAGCTCTACGAGCTGGTGAAGACCGGTGAGCTGCTGTTCCCGGCGATCAACGTCAACGACTCGGTCACCAAGTCGAAGTTCGACAACAAGTACGGCTGCCGCCACTCGCTCGTCGACGGCATCAACCGCGCCACCGACACCCTGATCGGCGGCAAGGTCGCCGTGATCGCCGGCTTCGGCGACGTCGGCAAGGGCTCCGCCGAGTCGCTGCGCGGCCAGGGCGCTCGCGTGATCGTCACCGAGATCGACCCGATCTGCGCGCTGCAGGCGGCGATGGAGGGCTACGAGGTCAAGACCCTCGACGAGGTCGTCGAGTTCGCCGACATCTTCATCACCACGACCGGCAACTTCAACATCATCACCGCCGACCACATGGCGAAGATGAAGCACCAGGCCATCGTGGGCAACATCGGCCACTTCGACAACGAGATCGACATGGCCGGCCTGGAGAAGACCCCGGGCATCAAGAAGGTCGAGATCAAGCCGCAGGTGCACGAGTTCACCTTCACCGACGGCCACTCAATCCTGGTGCTGTCCGAGGGCCGGCTGCTGAACCTGGGCAACGCCACCGGGCACCCGAGCTTCGTCATGTCCAACTCGTTCACCAACCAGACCCTGGCGCAGATCGAGCTGTGGACGAAGCCCGGCGAGTACGGCAAGGACGTCTTCGTGCTGCCCAAGCACCTGGACGAGAAGGTCGCCCGCCTGCACCTGGACGCCCTCGGCGTCAAGCTCACCAAGCTGACCAAGGCGCAGGCCGAGTACATCGGCGTCGACGTGGACGGCCCGTACAAGCCGGAGCACTACCGGTACTGATCCGCCACCGCGGACCAGCCCCGCGTGGGCGCCACCGCCCGGACCTCGTCCCGGGCGGTGGCGGCCCCCGCCTGCCACGACAAGACCCGTCGAGGGGTCGGCGCCCTCCCGCTCCCGTCCCTCGAACCCGATTTCCGGTCGCGGTCCGCACGCGCCCGGCCCCCACGCGCGCGGCCGGGCGGGTTCGCGAGGACCCGCGAGGAAGGAAGGCCTGAGGCCGACATGGACACGATCGCACTCGAACTGGCACCGCCCGACCTCGACGGTGGACACGAGAAGGCCGTGGCGGAAGGCCGCAAGGTGGCCGAGAACAGCCGCGCCGCCGGGCTCGCCGACCGCATCGGTCACCTGATGATCCCGGGCATCATCGCCGAGGACGACGACCGCCCGATCGAGATGAAGCCGAAGATGGACGTCATCGACTTCTGGAACGCGGTGCGCCCGGAGATCGGCGACGTGAAGGGGCTGTGCACCCAGGTCACCGCCTTCCTCGACGAGCAGCAGCTCGGCGACCGGCTGGTGGACCTGCGCAAGGCGGGCATGGAGGGCATCGCGTTCGTCGGCGTGCCCCGCACCATGTCCGACGGCGAAGGCGGCGGGGTGCCGCCGACCGACGCGCTCGCCAAGTTCCAGGACGTGGTGCCGAACCGCGGTTCCATCCTCATCCCGACCCGCGAGGGCGAGCACGGCCGGTTCAACTTCAAGTGCGAGCGCGGCGCCAACTACGGCATGACGCAGCTGCTGTACTCGGACGCCATCGTCGGCTTCCTGCGGGAGTTCGCCGCGAAGACGCCGCACCGGCCGGAGATCCTGCTGTCGTTCGGCTTCGTGCCGGGCGTGGAGGCCAAGCGCGGGCTCATCGACTGGCTCATCCAGGACCCCGGCAATCCGGCGGTGGAGGCCGAGCAGCGGTTCGTCGCCTCGATCACCGGCCTGTCCTTCGAGGAGCGCAAGCGCAAGCTGCTCGACCTGTACAAGAGCGTCATCGACGGCGTGGCCGGGCTCGGGTTCCCGCTGAGCCTGCACCTGGAAGCCCCGTACGGGTACTCGAAGCCCGCGTTCGAGGTGTTCGCCGAGATGATCGACTACTGGGCGCCGGCCCAGCGGGCGGCCTGAGGGGCCTTTGCTCGGGTCTTCCTCCGCAGTGGTCGGGTGGCGGAACCTCGGCGGCCCCCTCGCTGCGGGATCTTTTTCCCGAGTGGCTCCGCCACGAGGGAAAAAGCTGTCCTCGCGAGGGGGCCGCTGAGAACCCGCGGGTGGTCCGGCTGCTTGCCGGGTCGCTGCTCAGCGGCTCCGCCGCTGACGGGAAGCAGATGAGAACGGTGGCGCGGGCTTGATGCCTGGCCGTGCGCCACTCTGGGACCGGCGTTCGGCGCCGCGCATCGAACGGACCGCTCGGCCACTCCCTTGGGCCGAGCGGTCCGTTCTCGTCAGCGCAGGCGTTCGGCGATCGCGGCGATGTCGGCGGGGGACACCCGGCAGCAGCCGCCGACGAGCGCGGCACCGTCGGCGACCCACCGGTCCACCAGCGCCGGGTCGAACCGCGAGGTGCCGGTCCACTGCTGGTGCACCGCGTCCCAGCCCTCGCCGCTGTTCGGGTACACCACCACGGGTTTGCCGGTGACCTCCCGCGCCACCGGCACCGCGCGGGTCGCGTCCGCGGGCGAGCAGCAGTTCACCCCGACCGCGAGCACGTCGTCCCGCCCGGCCACGAGCGCGAACGCCTCGTCCAAGGGCTGGCCGGCGCGGGTGCGCTCCCCGGAGATCGTGTACGACAGCCAGGCCGGGACGCCGAGCCCGCTCAACGCGTCCAGCAGCGCGGCCGCCTCGTCGACGTCCGGCACCGTCTCCAGCGCGAACAGGTCCGGCGCGGCCTCGGCGAAGACCTCCATCCGGCTGCGGTGGAACGCCACCAGCTCGCGGTGCCCCAACCCGTAGCGGCCGCGGTACTCGGAGCCGTCCGCGAGCACCGCCCCGTACGGCCCCACCGAGGCGGCCACGAACCGGCCGGTGCGGTGCGCCGCGGTCTTGCCCACCCGGTGCGGCACCGGCGCCAGGTGCGCGGCCTCCTGCGCGAGCTCCACGCTGCGCCGCATCAGCTCCGCCGCCTGCTCGCGGCCGATGCCGTGCGCCGCGAACCCCTCGAAGCTCGCCTGGTACCCGGCGGACTTCGCGACCTCCGCGCCCGCGGCGAAGAAGTCCTCGTGCGTCGCCACGACGTCGTCCGGCGCGTCCACCAGGTAGCGCGCCGACCACAACCCGCCGGACAGGTCCGCGCCCCGCGCCTCCAGCGCCGTCGCCAGCCCGCCGTCCAAGATCCGCGGACCGCCCGCGACCAGCTCGTCCACCCCGACACCCATACGGGCAAGGTAATCCTTCCGGCGCGCGTCCTCCCGCCGCCCACGCCGCGCCTCTCACCAGGTGGGCTGCAACCCCTCCGCCACGTCGGACTGCTCGGCGCGCATCAGCTCGTGCAGGTAGAACGCCCGGTCGGCCAGCTCACCGAGCTGCGCGGTGGTCAGCTCGATCGCCGCCTCCCCCTGCCGCAGCGCCACCGAACGCGGTGTCGCGACGCTCAGCACCACCTCCGCGTTCGCCGGGTCCACCCCTGCCGGAATGCGCCATCCCTCGTTCGCCACGTCATCTCCTCATGATCAACCGATTGCGTGAAGCGCACGCTAGAAGGCTTCCGGATGGAACGGCAACCGGTTACAACTCGGGGTGAGTATCGCGGGTGTATCAGCTGTTTCACGAAGTGTGCCAACGGAACGCGCGGAAGCGGAGGTAGGCCGGTGCGGCGGGGGAGCAAGGTGCGTCAGGTGGGGCTGGGCGCGGATCTGCGCAAGGCCCGCGAGGGGTGCCGGATGTCCACCCGATCGGTGGCCGAACGGATCGGCGTCTCGCACACCTCCATCGCCCGCACCGAACTCGGGACGCGGACACCGGAACCGGAAGAGGTCATCGCCTGTGCGCCGTGTACGGCATCACCGGAAGGCGTCGGGACCAGCTGATCGAGCAGGTGGACGGGACCGACTTCAGCACCGCCTGGCTGGCCACCGGGCCCGCCACCGCGCAGCAGATCACCAGCCTGGTGGCGCTGGAGACGCGGGCTTCGGAGATCACCGATGTCTCCCTCGGCCTGGTGCCGGGACTGCTGCAGACACCTGAGTACGCCCGCGCCGTCATCGGAACCGGGAACGATGCCGAATGGCTGCTATCGACGAGGCTGGCCCGGCAGGCGTTGTTGACCCGGCCGGACGGCCCGTCGGTGCGCTTCCTCGTCGACGAGTTCGCGCTGCGCCGAGTGATCGGCGGGAACACGGCCACCCGCCACCAGCTCGAGCACCTGAACCGGGTGCAGGAGAACCCGCGAGTCCGAATTCAGGTCGTGCCGCGCGATGCAGGGGTCCACGCCGGGTTGGACGGTGCTTTCGTCGTGCTCGAGTTCCCGGCGCGCGAACCCCACGTGTACGTCGAAGCGCGTCGAGTCGGGCTCTTCCTGACTCGCCCCCAGGACGTTGAACCCTTCATCAGCGGAGTGGAAGATATCGATTCGAAAGCGCTGTGCGAGCAGAGCTCTGCGAAGCTCATCCGGCGGATCTGCGAGGAACTGGGCGAAGTCTGATGGCTGAGGTGTGGCGCAAGAGCACCCGTAGCGGCTCCAACGGCAACTGCGTCGAAGTGGCCATCGCCCCCGCCGAGACCCGGGTGCGGGACTCCAAGGAACCCGACGGCGCGTGGCTGCGGATTCCGGCTGCGCGGTGGCGCGGATTCCTGAACTCGGTGGTGCGCGGGCGCTTCGGCGGGTGAACGGCCTGGCGGGATGTCGCCAGGAGGGCCCGGGAGCAGCGGTGGTGGCGCGATCATCGCCGCATGACCACCGCCTCGACCACCGCCCGCATCGCCGTCGCGTTCGCGGCGGCGCTCGCCGTGACCCTCGTGCCCGCCGGGACCGCGCAGGCCGCCACGGCCTACTGCGAAACCCTCACCGACGCCTCGCACCCCGACTGGATGGGCGGGCTGCCCGACGACACCAGCCTCGCCGCGCTGTCCATCCCCGGCACCCACGACACGCTCTCGCTGCACGGCGGCGACATCACCCAGACCCAGGAGGACCACGGCGACAGCGCGGAAACGCTCACCGCGCAGCTCGACGCCGGGGTTCGCGCCATCGACATCCGGGTGCGGAAGGTGGACGACCTGTTCACCATCCACCACGGCACCTTCTACCAGAACGCCAACTTCGCCGACGTGCTCGCCAAGGCCGACGGTTTCCTCGCCGCACACCCCGGCGAGACGATCGTGCTGCGGCTCAAAGCCGAGTGCACCGGCGACATCGGGTCCTGCACCGACGAGAACAGCAGCAAGGACACCGCCGAGATCCTCGACTGGTACCGGGACAACGACCCGAACGGTGGGCGGCTGCTCAACCCCGCCGACGACGGCATGCCCGACCTCGGCTCGGTGCGCGGGAAGATCGTGCTCGGCTCGCTGCAGGAAGCGCAGGGCGGGCTCGTCGACGGGTACGGGCTGTCCCAGTTCACCAACGACAACTGGGGCGACTACGTGCAGGACGAGTACCAGGTGCCGACCATCGGCGACATCGAGACCAAGTGGAACCACGTGCGCGACCACTGGGACAAGACCAACGGCGCCGACTCCGGCGAGATGTTCTGGAACTTCAGCAGCGGGTCCAGCCTCGGCGCCAATCCGAAGACCGTGGCCTGCGGAACCGGCGGCATCCGCGGCGTCAACGACCACGCGCTCGAACACCTCGCGGGCAACGACGTGCCGCGCACCGGGGTCGTGCTGATGGACTTCCCCGGCGGGGAACTCATCGACCAGATCATCGCGCGCAACTCCTGACCCGCGGCGGCACCGTTCGCGCTGCCGGTCGGGTCGTCGGTCCGGCGGTTCGAGCGGCCGATGCTCCAGCAGCAGTTCGTGATCTTCACCTTTCGTGATCGGATTGCTGCTGGTAGCGGTCTGGGGTGGTGCCGGACGTGGCCCGGCTGCCGCGGTCGGGGTGTGGGCGAAGCGTTCGATGTCGCCGTTGGTCCGGGATCGGGGCAGCGGACTCGAACCGGTCCAGTGCACGGCGTCGACCGAACAAGTCCTGCTCGCCGGATTTCCGCGCAGTACCGAGGAATGCGGCACTGCGGCCGTGCGGATCACCAAGTTCACCCATGCCTGCGTACGGCTGGAACACGAGGGCAGGTCCTGGTCATCGATCCGGGGACCTAAAGTGAGCCCGGGGGCGCTCATCGGCGCGGACGCCGTGCTCGTGACCCATGAGCACGCGGACCACATCGACGTCCTCCGCTCGGCGGGGCTCCGCGTTCCGGTCTACGCCCCGGCTGGCGCCGCCATCACCGGTGTGGACTTCGTCGGCGTCTCTTCCGGCGAAGCGTTCACCGCAGCGGGTTTCCCGGTGTCGCGTTCGGCAGCCCGCACGCAGCCGTCCACAACGGACAGTCCGGCTGCGCGAACCTGGGCCATCTGGTCGACGGTTCGCTCTGCCACCCCGGCGATTCGCTGCACGTGCCCGGGCAGCCGGTGGGGACGCTGCTCGTCCCGGCCCACGCGTCCTGGCTGAAACTCGCGGAAGCCATCGAGTTCGTCAACGCGGTGCACCCGCGACGCGCGTTCGCGATCCACGATGCCATGCTCAACGAGCGCGGCCTGCGGAGCATCAACAACTGGCTCGCGCAAGCCACCGACAGCGACTACCGCTATCCGGCGCCCGGCGAGTCCCTGTGAACCGTTGGTGCTCCAGCCGGGTTCGGTGATCTGGTTCGTGTCTTCGCCGGTAGTGCCGAAGTCGTGGATGGCCGAACCCAGCCCGGTGCCGCGAGGCAGGCGTACCCGAGGATGTGCAGTGCGCGCGGAGGTCATCGCGGACCCGTCGGCATCCGAGGTCGCGACCTTCGACAGCCGCTGCGTCCCATCCGGGCCGGCATCGCCGGTCACCTCCGGCAGCGTCCACCCGTTCTTGCCAGCCAGTGGCGCCGGCGAACCTCGCGCGTACGCCGCAGCCCGCCGCCGCGGCCCACCCGGTAAGACCGGCCCGACCGCTGCGGCCAGGTGGTGCGCACCGCCGAGGCGTTCGTGCGGTCGCCCGGTTCGTCCGGTCGAGCGTTTCGTGCGGTCGCCGGTTCGTGCGGTCGAGCGTCGCCCGGTCGCCGGTTCGTGCCGCCAGGTGCTGGGGACCGCCGGTCGGTTCGCCCGGCCGAACCGGACAGCGCCGCCGGGCCGGGCGAACGGTGCAGCGCCCGTCTTCGCTCGGCGCACGGTGTTACTGCAGGTGCCCACTGGAACACGCCGCGGCAGCAACGAAGATGGACCTGTCACCCGTCTCCAGCAGAGAGGGCCGGCATGTCCGAGAAATGGCTTCGCAGCAGCCGCAGCGGCTCGGTCGGCAACTGCGTCGAGGTCGCCCGCTGCGCCGATGTCACCCTCATCCGCGACTCCAAGCAACCGCACGGCGCGCGGCTGCGCGTCTCCCCGGAACGCTGGCGGGGCTTCCTGGACCTCGTCGGCTCCGACCACTGGCACCACCCCTGACCCGCCGGTCGCGGCCCCTGCGCGGCCTCAGGTGAGCACCCCGTTCGTCCGACGGCGATGGTCGAACGCACCTGTCGCCGTCGTGCCGGAACCGGGCTCGTAGGACTCGCCGAGAGCGGGCGGTGGGCCGTTCACCTGCGGTGGGGCCGGGTGGCGGCCGCGGGGGAGACCATGATCGCGTTTTCCGGAACGGTGCTGGGTGGTGTCACCGCACCGGGTTAACGTGGGGGGAAAGTCAGGTGGGAACGGAGGCGTGATGGACACGGAGAGCACGCTCGCGGCGCTGCGGGCACGGGTACCGGAACAGCGGTTGGTGACCGACCCGGACTCCGTCGGCCGGTACGCCCACGACGAAGCCGAGTGGGCCCCGCACGGCACCCCCGCCGCCGTCGTGCGCCCGGAGAGCACCGACGACGTGGTGGCGGCCGTGCAGGTCTGCCACGAACTCGGCGTGCCCGTGGTGCCGCGCGGCGCCGGTACCGGCCTCTCCGGCGGTGCCAATGCCCTCGACGGCTGCGTGCTGATCTCCTTCGAGCGGATGAACCGGATCCTCGAGATCAACCCGCGGGAGCAGCTCGCCGTCACCCAGCCCGGCGTGGTCAACGACGACTTCCGGGCCGCCTGCCGGGAACACGGCGCCTGGTACCCGCCGGACCCGGCCAGCTCACCCTGGTCGACGATCGGCGGCAACGTCGCCACCAACGCCGGTGGGGTGTGCTGCGTGAAGTACGGCGTCACCCGGGACTACGTGCTCGGGCTCGAAGCCGTCGTCGGCAGCGGCGAGGTCGTGCGCCTCGGGCGGCGCACCGCGAAGGGCGTCACCGGCTACGACCTGTGCGGGCTGTTCGTCGGCTCCGAAGGGACCCTCGGCATCATCACCGAGATCACCGTCAAGCTGCTGCCGGGCGTGCGCGCCCCGGAACGCACCGTCGTCGGCTACTTCGACTCGCTCGTCGCCGCCGGCGAAGCCGTCGCCGCCGTCGCGGCCTCGGGCGTGGTGCCCTCCGCGCTGGAACTGCTCGACCGGCACTGCCTGCGCGCCGTGGACGAGTGGAAGAACATGGGCCTCAGCGACGAAGCCGAAGTGCTGCTGCTCGGCCGCTCCGACACCCCGGGCGAGGCGGGTGAGCAGGAGGTCGCCACGCTCGTCGAGTGCTTCGAGAAGGGCGGCGCCACCTTCAGCGCCGCCTCCACCGACCAGCACGAGGCCGACGCCCTGTTCGCCGCGCGCAGGTTGGCGTACCCGGCGCTGGAACGGCTCGGCCCGCTGCTCACCGAGGACGTGTGCGTGCCGCGAGCCCTGGTGCCGGACATGCTCGCGAAGGTCGAGGCGGCTGCGCAGCGGCACGACACCCTCATCGCGAACATCGCGCACGCCGGGGACGGCAACCTGCACCCGCTGATCATCACCCCCGCCGGGGACGAGGCGGCGCGGACGCGTGCGCAACGCGCGTTCGACGACATCGTCGCCGACGCCATCGCCCTCGGCGGCACCGTCAGCGGCGAGCACGGCATCGGCCTGCTCAAGCGGGCGGGCCTGCACGACGAGCTCGGGCCCACCGTGGTCGGCATGCACCACGCGGTGAAGAACGGCCTCGACCCGGCGGGGATCTTCAACCCCGGCAAGGTCTTCGGCACGCCGGAGGGGTGATCTCCTCGTTCGCTCAGCCTCGGTCGATCGATCGGGCCGCGCTCGGCTCTGCTGGGGCTCGGGTGCGGGAGCTCATCTCGGTCGCCCGCGGAGGAGGTCTCGGGCGGCGTCCTCCACGGTCTGCTCGTCCAGCAGCACGTGCCCTGCGGCGGCGCCGAGCGGGATGAAGCTGTCCGCGCTGGTCACGCGGGTGATCGGTCCGGTGAAACCGCCGTCGACCAGCGCGGTCACCACCGGTTCGGAGACGCCGCCGCTGCGGCGGGTCTCGTCGACCACCAGCACCCGGCCGGTCGCCCGGGCCGCGGCGAGCAGGTCGGCGGCGGGCAGCGGGCTCAGCCAGCGCAGGTCCAGCACCCGGACACCCGCGCCCTCGCGGCGCAGGCGCCGCGCCACCCGCAGGCACCTGGGCAGGCCGTTGCCGAAGGTCACCAGGGTCAGCTCGCCGCCGTCGCCGTGGGTGCGGGCCCGGCCGATCGGCACGTGCTCCTCGCTCGGCGCGGGGTACCGGGCGCGCCAGCCGTCGTCGCCCGGCTCGTGCAGATCCCGCTCGTGGTAGAGCGCGATCGGTTCGAGGAACACGCATACGCGCCCGTCCTCGCGCGCCGCGGCCACGCAGGTGCGCAGCATCGCCGCGGCGTCCTCCGGCCGGGACGGGGAGGCCACCACCAGGCCGGGGATGTCCCGCAGCGCCGCCACCGAGTTGTCGTTGTGGAAGTGCCCGCCGAACCCCTTCTGGTAGCCGTAGCCCGCGATCCGCACCACCATCGGGTTGCGGAACCGGCCGTCGGAGAAGAACCCCAGCGTCGCCGCCTCGCCGCGCAGCTGGTCCGCCGCGTTGTGCAGGTAGGCGAGGTACTGGATCTCCGGGATCGGCAGCATCCCGGCCAGCCCGCTGCCGAGGGCGGTGCCGAGGATGCTCTGCTCGTCGAGCAGGGTGTCGAACACGCGCAGCCCGCCGAAGCTCCGGCGCAGGCCGCGCGTCACCCCGTACACCCCGCCCTTGGTCCCCACGTCCTCGCCGAACACGAGCACCCCGGGATCGGTGGCCAACGCGTCCGCCAACCCGCGGTTGATCGACTCGGCGAGGGTGAGCGGTCCTTCCGATTCCGGTGGCGCGGTGCCGAAGTGCGCCGCGCGCCCCGGTTCGACGCGGGTCGCCCGGTCGCGCACCGCCGCGGGATGCGCCGGGGCGATCGCGGCCATCACCTCGGCGCGGTCGGCGAGCTTCGGCCGGGACAACACTTGCTCTGCGGTGCGGGCGACCGCAGCGCGCGCGGCTTCGTAGCGCTCCAGCACCGCGTCGGGGGAGCGGACGCCGCGGTGCACCAGCGCGGTCGCGGTGGCCAGCAGCGGGTCCCGCGCGTGGTCGGCGAGGATCTCGGACCTCGTGCGGTAGCCCGATTCGACGTCGGAACCGGCGTGCCCCATCAGCCGGACCGTGCGCAGGTGCAGCAGCGCGGGCCGCCGGTGCACCCGCACCCAGTCCGCCAGCTCGGCCGCGATCTCCAGGCAGCGCACCGGATCGGCACCGTCCGAAGTGGAGTACCGGAGCGCCGGGTGCCGTGCCGCGGCGATCCAGTCCGGTGGGGTGCGCACGCTGATGCCGATCCCGTTGTCCTCGCACACCAGCAGCAGCGGCACCGGCAGACCCTGGTGCGCGGTGTGCGCCGCGGCGTTGATCGCGCCGAGCGCGGTGGAGTGGTTCGCGGAGGCGTCGCCGAAGCTGGTCACCACCACCGAGTCCGGCGGCCACTCGCAGCGCAGCCCGAGCCGCTCGGCGCGGCCCAGCGCGAACGCCAGCCCGGTGGCCCGCGGCAGGTGCGAGGCGATGGTGGAGGTCTGCGGGACGATGCCGAGCTCGCCGTGTCCGAAGACCTTGTGCCTGCCCGCCGAGATCGGTTCCTCCGCGGAGGCGACGACGCCGAGCAGCACGTCCCGCAGCGCGTCGTGCTCCGGAACCTGCGCGGCCCGGCGCAGGTAGAACGCCCCGGAGCGGTAGTGCAGCAGCGCCGGATCGGTGGGCCGCAGCGCGGCCGCGACCGCGGCGTTCGACTCGTGCCCGCTGGAACCGATGCTGTAGAAGCCGAGCTTGCGGCGGCCCAGCGACCGCGCGGCGAAGTCCAGGTGCCTGCTCCCGGCCTGCGCGTCGAACAGGTCCAGCAGTGCGGCGCCGGAGACGGGACCGTCGGCGGGGCCGGGCTCGTCGCCCGGCGCGAGTTCCGCCACCGCGGTGCGGAAGTGCTCGTCGATCTGCTCGACCTGCTCACCGACGTGGTTCATGATCACTCCGTTCCGCTCGCGCACCGACCACGGGACCCGCGCCCGCTTCCGGTTTGGTGTCGTGCCACCGCAGGTCGACCGGTCCTTCCGGCGGGGCGGCGGGTTCTCGGCCGGGTTCGGCGCCGTCGGGCCACACGGGGAACTCGCCCTCGCCCGCCCAGCGCTCGGCGAGGTCCGCGCCCGCTCGGTGCAGGCAGTCCAGCGCTATCGGCAGCAGCGGGTTGGTGTTCTCCTTGCGGTACAGCACTCGCACCCGCCGCTGCGGTTGCCGCCCGGCGAGCCGGATGATGCGCACCGAGGCCGCGCCGAGCGCGAGACCCGGCAGCAGCGCGACGCCCATGCCGCGGGCCACCAGGTCCCGGATCACCGAGTAGTCGTTGCTGCGGAAGGTGATCCGCGGGACGAACCCGCTCGCGGCGGCCAGCCGCACCAGGGATCGCGCCCCCGAGGTGTCCCGGCGGGTGCAGATCCACGGTTCGTCGGCCAGTTCGTGCAGCGGGATCTCCGCCGCGCCGGTCAGCCGGTGTCCGGCGGGCAGCACCAGCCGCATCGGTTCGGAGACCACTTCGTCCACCCGCAGCTCCGCGGGCCACTGGCGCGGGTCCAGGTCGTACTCGAACACCACCGCGGCGTCGAGCACGCCGTCGAGCACGCTGTCCACCACCTCGTCCGGTTCGCCTTCGTCCAGCTGCAGTTCCGCGTGCGGGCGCCGCTCGAGCACCGAGGCGAGCACGCCGGGCAGGATGCGGGCGTTGGCGGTGGCGAAACCAGCCAGCCGCAGGCTGCCCTCCTCGCCGCTGACCATCGCGCGCACCTCGCGTTCGAGGGATTCCAGCGCCCCCAGCGCGTCCCGGCTGCGTTCGGTGAGCCGGACGGCGAGCGCGGTGCAGCGGGCGCTGCGCGCCGAGCGCTCGAACAGCGGAGCCCCGACGGCGCGTTCGAGCAGCGCCATCTGCTGGGACACCGCCGAGGCGGTGTAGCCCAGTGCCCGGCCCGCCTCCGCGAAGGAGCCGGTGCGCACGCATTCCTGCAGGGTCCGCAGGTGGATCGGGTTGAGCACGCTGATCAGCCACCCGCGCCGATCGGTTCCGCCTCGGCCCGCGCCGACCGGCCGCGCAGTTCCATCGCCGCCCGCACCCGGTCCTGCGCCAGGTCCAGCGCGGCGGTGCGCGGATCGAGGCCGCGGTCCCGCGCGGAGCGCAGCACCAGGGAGGTGTTGTCGCGGCAGCGCTCGGCGACCTCGTCGAGGATCCGGTCCGCGGCGGGGCGGAACGCGGACCGGCGCGCGTCCATCGCGAATCCGGCGGCGATGGCACCCCCGGCGTTGGCGATGAAGTCCGGCACGACGGTGATCCCGCGGTCGGCCAGCACCGCGCGGGCTCCCGGCGTGGTCGGCAGGTTGGCGCCTTCGACCACGAGGTCGGCGCGGACCTCGGCGGCGAGCTCTGCGCCGAGCACGTCCTGCCCGGCCGCGGGCAGCAGCACGTCGCAGTCGACGAGCAGTTCGGCGCCGCGGTCGAGCCGCTTGACCGCCGGGGCGTCGCGCACGCAGGCGTCGCCGTGCTCGGTGCGGCGCGCCAGCCACCACGGCACGTCCAGCCCGTCCGGGTCGTGCACCGCTCCGTCCACTGTGGATAGCGCGACGACCTGCGCACCGAGCTCGTGCAGGCGGCGGACGGCGGCCGCGCCGACCGCGCCGAACCCCTGGACCGACACCCGCGCCCCGGCGATCGGCCGGCCGCGCAGCCGGAGCGCCGCGTCCAACGCGGCCACGACGCCGTGCCCGGTGACGCCGAGCTCGTCGTAGGGCACGCCGCCCAGCACCTCGGGCACCCCGACGGCGGCGCCCCGGTCGCCGAGCTCGTCCTGGATGATCGCGGCGTCCCGCTCGGTCATGCCCATGTCCAGGCCCGCGACGTAGCTGGCGGGGATCTGGTCGGCGAGCTTGCGCGCGAACGCGCGCACCACGCGCTCCTTGTCCGGCGCGGCCGGGTCGGCGACGATGCCCGCCTTCGCACCGCCGTGGAACAGATCGGCGGCGGCCCACTTCCACGTCATCACCCGGGCCAGCCGGGCGATCTCGGTGACCGTCACCGCGGGGCTCATCCGGATGCCGCCCTTGCCGGTGCCCCGGGCGGTGTTGTCCACCACCAGCACGCCGCGCATCCCGGTCCGGGAGTCGGAGACGCAGACGATCTTCTCGGGTCCCCATTCGTCGATCGACTGCAACGGGTCGTTCACGGCTGCCTCCAGCGTGATGTCGTCGTGCTGCGATGGCGGAACCGCGCGGGTTCCGGGGCGTGCTCGGCGGTCCGGTCGGTCGGCCACCGGCGAGGTGAGGTTCGAGCGGTTCCGCGCGCGAGCGGAGGTCGAAGGGCCGCCGACGGGGTGCTCAGACGAGATTGCGTTCCGGGCGGTGCTCGTCGCGGGCGAAGCGGTCCACGCCGAGCCCGCTGACGTCGACCGGTGGTGGCCGGTCCAGCACCAGGTCGCGGACCACTTCGCCCACCGCCGGGCTCTGCAGGAAGCCGTGCCCGGAAAAACCGGTCGCGTACAGGAACCCGCGCACCTCCGCGGCCGAGCCGATCAGCGCGTTGTGGTCGGGGCTCAGTTCGTAGAGCCCGGCCCAGCGGTGCGCCGCGCCCAGCGCGGCCAGCGCCGGTGCCCGCCGTTCAACGGTGTCCGCGAGCAGTTCGAGCCAGCCGTCGTCGAGGTGCGGCTCGGCGCTGTCCACCGGGTCCGGCATGCCCATCAGCAGCCCGAGCCCCTCCTCGTGGAAGTAGAAGCCGGTCCCGAAGTCGATGGTGAACGGCAACCGGTCGGGCAACCCGGGTGCCGGTTCGGTGACCAGGATCTGCCGCCGCAGCGGCCGGACCGGCAGCTCGACCCCGGCCATCGCCCCGACGGCCGCCGACCAGGCGCCGGCCGCGCACACCACCGCGGAGGTGGCGACCGGGCCCGCGTCGGTGCGCACCCCGGTGACCGCACCGCCGGTGACCTCGATGCCGGTCACGGCGCAGTGCCGCTGGATCCGCGCGCCGCAGCGGCGCGCTCCGGCGGCGTAGCCCTGCACCACGCCGTCCGGGGTGCAGTGCCCGTCGGTGGGGGAGAAGGCGCCGGCGAGCACGCCGTCCACGGACACGGGTGGCGAGAGCTCGCCGGCCTCCCGGGCGGTGAGCATCCGGCTGGGGACGCCGCAGGCGTTCTGCAGCCGCACGGACTCCTCGAACGCCGCCACGTCCGCCGGATCGGTGAGCAGGAATAGGTAGCCGTTCCGGCGCAGGTCGATGCAGCCGCCGGGCCGTTCGTCGAAGCGGGCGAACGCGTGCAGGCTGCGCGCACCGAGCTCGATGTTGACCGGGTCGGAGAACTGCGCCCGCACCCCGCCTGCCGCCTTGCCGGTGCTGCCGGAGCCGAGTTCGCCGCGTTCCAGCAGGAGCACGTCCGCTCCCGCCTCGGCGAGGTGGAAGGCGATGGAGGTGCCCATCGCCCCGCCACCGATCACGACGACCTCGGCCCGGCCCGGCGGGGTCACTCGGTGCCGCCCAGTTCGGGCGGCAACCGGTAGCCGCGGTCCGGCTCGACGGTGGCCACGTCCATCTGGGCCTTCTGCAGCTTGCCGGAGAAGTCCCAGTTCAACGACTGCCAGCGGGTGAACTGGTCGAGCACCCAGATGCCCGACTGCCTGCTGCCGTTCCCGGACCGCCCGTTGCCGCCGAACGGCAGGTGCGCCTCCGCGCCGGAGGTCGAGTTGTTCACGCTGACCATGCCTGCCCGGGTGCCCTGGCGGAACCGGAAGGCCGTGGCCGGGTCGGTGGTGTAGACGGCGGCGGAGAGGCCGTATCCGGGCGCGTCGCCTAGCTCGATCGCCTCGTCCAGGCTGTCGAAGGTGCTGACCCCGACGATCGGGCCGAAGGTCTCCTGGGCGAACACGTGGTCCTCGGGGCGCAAGCCGTCCAGCAGCACGGGGTGGTAGAACAGCCCGGCCTCCGGGTCGCCCAGGAACCCGGCGCGCGGCGCGTCACCGCGGATCCGCCCGACGAACTCGGACCCCAGGACCCGGTGGTGGTCGGCGATGGTGTCCAGCACCGCTTCGAAGCCGTCGGCGAACTTCTGGTCGAGCAGCGGCCCGTAGAGCACCTCCTGCGCCGGGTCGCCGATCACCGCGTCGCGCAGCGCGCGGTCGAGTCTGCTCACGAACTCGTCGTGCACGTCCCGGTGCACGATCAGGTTGCCGAGCGAGGTGCAGCGCTGCCCCGCCGTTCCCCAGCCGGAGAACAGCGCGCCCTCCACGGCCAGGTCGAGGTCGGCGTCCGCGGCCACCACCATCGGGTTCTTCCCGCCGAGCTCCAGGCAGGGGCTCTGGGCGTAGCGGCCGCACAGCTCGCCGATGCGCGAGCCGACGGCGCTGGAGCCGGTGAAACCCACCTTGTCGACCAGGCCGTCGCGCAGCGCGGTCTCCAGCCCGGCGTAGGTGGCGTCGCCGTCGGCGTACACCAGGTTCAGCACGCCGCGCGGCACCCCGGCCCGCCAGGCCAGCTCGGCGACGGCGCGCGCGGCCGCGGCGGCGTACTCGGCCGGTTTCCACACCACCGCGTTGCCGCAGAGCAAGGCCGGCACCAGGTACCAGGACGGCACCGCGACCGGGAAGTTCCCCGCGGTGATCACCGCGGCCACACCCACGGGCACCCGGAAGGTGAACAGCTGCTTGTCCGGCATCTCGGAGGGCACCGTCTGCCCGTAGAGCCGCCTGCCCTCGCCGAGGAAGAAGTCGCAGGTGTCGACGATCTCCTGGACCTCGCCGAGCGCTTCGGCGTAGGGCTTGCCGATCTCCCTGGTCACGAGCCGGGCGAGCGACTCCTTGTTCGCCTCGACCAGCCTGCCGAGCTCGGCGACGACCCGGCCGCGCACCGGGGCGGGCACCTGCGCCCACTCGCGCTGCGCGGTGCGGGCGGCCTTCGCGGCGGCGTGCAGCGCGTCCGCTCCGCCGAGCTCGACCCGCGCCACCACGTCGTCCAGCCGCGCGGGGTTGCGGGAGAGGTACTCGCCGGTGCCGGACCCGGTCGCCGCCTCGTGCGCGCCTGTTCCGATCACCGAACTCACCGTCGTCGACACCGTGGTCCACCTCTTCCTCGTGCGTGCTTGCGGGTGCGTGCTCGCGCTCGTGCCGTCGGCGGCCGGGGCCGGTCGGCGGGTCGCTCGTCGGGAACCGGGGGCGTCGGGAACCGGGAAATCGGGTACCGGGGCGTCGGGGCAGGGCGGAGCGGGGAGCCGCCGGAGCGGCGGACTGCCGGCTGCGGTGTGCGACCGGGCGTGGAACTCACGGTAACCGCGCAGGCGTTCGAACATCGAGCATCAGAAGAGTGATTTCCTGACGTTCTGAGCGACAGCGAAGCTATTGCTCAGCAAGATCGTCCGCCGGGCGTCCTGAGGCTCCGCATCCCGAGACTCCGCGTCCCGGGAGCCCGGTGCCCGAACCCCGTTCCCAGCACCCCGCCCCGCGTGCCAGGTTGCGGGGGAACCGCGAACCGGAGGAACCGATGACCGACCTGATGTGGACCGACGCGGACGTGACCGCGGCCCTGGACCTCGACACGGCGATCCGCTCGCAGCGGACCGCGTTCGAAGCGCTCGCCGACGGCCGGGCGCGGCTCGCCCCGAAGGTCTCGGTGCCCAGCGGCACCGGCACCGCGCTGAGCTACCTCGGCACCATCTCGCCGGAGCACGGCGCCGTCGCCAAGCTCGTCTCGGTGCACCCGGGCAACGCCGAGCTGGACCTGCCGGTGATCTCGGGGACCCTGCTGGTGCTCGACGCCCGCACCGGCGGACCGCGCGCGGTCCTGGCGGGCACCGCGCTCACCGAGCTGCGCACCGCGGCGGGCAGCGCGGTCGCCGTCGACGCCCTCGCCCCCGGAGCGGCGGCCGACCTCGCGGTGCTCGGATCCGGCGTGCAGGCCCGCGCGCACGTGCGCGCCATCGCCCGCGTGCGGGAGCTGCGGAGCGTCCGCGTGCACGCCCGGAACCGGCAGCGGCGGGAGGCGCTCGCCGCCGAGCTCGCCGCCGAACTCGGGCTCGACGTGCGTCCCGCGGACACCGCCGAGCAGGCCGTCCGCGGCGCCTCGATCATCGCCACCTGCACGCTGAGCGCCGAGCCGGTCGTCGCGACCGACCTGCTGGAACCCGGTGCCACGGTGGTGTCGGTGGGCTCCTTCGAACGGCACCGCCACGAGGTCGACGCGGAGCTCGTGCGGCGCGCGGGGGCGGTCGTGGTCGACGATGCGGACACCGCCGCCGGCCACGCCGGGCCGATCGTGCGCGCGCTGCGCGACGGCGACCTGGACCGGGACCGGCTGCGCTCGCTCGGCGAGGTGCTGACCGGGCGCGCTCCGGGCCGCACCGCGCCGGAGGACCTGGTGTTCTACAACAGCGTCGGCGTGGGGGTGCAGGACGCCGCCGCGGCGCACGCGGTGCTCGGCACGCTCTAGGAGGGCTCGGATGGGTTTCGCGCGGCGGTTGGCGGACTCGCTTGCCGGGGTGCGCCCGGACTTCCCGGGCCGCCTCGGGTTCGCCGCGTGGGACCTGCGCGAGCGGGTGCCGGTGCTCAGCGGTGCCGACCGCGAGGTGCACCCGGCGAGCACCATCAAGGTGCTCGTCATGATCAGCGCGCTGCGGTCCGTCCACGACGGACTGTTCACCCTGGACGACCAGGTGCCGATTCCCGCGGAACGAGCCGGAGGTTCCGGTGTGCTGCACGAACTGTCCGGAGTGGACCGGCTCGGCCTCGGCGACCTGATCACGCTCATGATCGTGATCAGCGACAACGCCGCGACGAACGCGGTGATCGACGCCGTGGGCTTCCCGGCGATCGCCCGCTGCGCCACCGACCTGGGGTGCACGGCCACCCGGGTGGAGCGGCGGCTGATGGACGTGCGGGCCCCGGGCCGGAACACGACCACCGCCCACGACCAGGCGCGGATCCTGGACCGGCTCGCCACCGCGCGGGCGCTGCCACCGGACCTGACGGCGCACGCGCTGCGCGTGCTCTCCCGCCAGCAGGTGCGCGATCGGCTGCCCGCGCTGCTGCCGGCGGGCGTCCGCTGCTGGAACAAGACCGGCGAGATCGCGCACTCCCGGCACGACGTGGCGCTGATCGGCGACCACCGGCCGCGCGCGGTGGTGGCCGTGCTGGTGGACGAGCTCGCCGACGAGCGGGCCGCGCACCGCCTCGCCTGCGACCGCATCGCGGACCTCGGGCTGCGCGTGTTCCACGCGCTGGGGTGACGTCCTCGGCAGGCCGTCAGCGCCGGTGGACGGGTTCTCCGTCCACGAAGGTCAGATCCACCCGGGCGCGGCCGATCTCCTCCGGTGGCAGGGCGAACGGGTCGCGGTCGAGCACCACGAGGTCGGCCGCCTTGCCCGGCTCCAACGACCCGGTCTCGGCGGCGAACCCGTTCGCCCGCGCCGCGCCCGCGGTGTGCGCGGTCAGCGCCGTCTCCAGCCGCAGCGCCTGCTCCGGCAGGAACGCCGAGGCCCCGCCCGGTTCCCGGCGGTTCACCGCGGCGTGCACCGCGGCGAGCGGATCGGGATCGGAGACCGGCCAGTCGCTGCCCGCGGCGAGCGGGGCGCCCGCTTCGTGCAGCGACCGGAACGGGTACTGGCGCGCGGCGCGCTCGGCACCGAGGCGCGGGATGGTCAGCTCCGTCATCGCCGCGTCGGGGACCGCCCAGGCCGGCTGGACGTTCGCGGTCACGCCGAGCTCCCGGAACCGCGGCACGTCGTTCGGGTGCACCACCTGCACGTGCGCGATCTGGTGGCGCAGCCCCGAACCCGGCGCGTCGGCGACCGCGTCCAGCGCCGCGCGCACCGCCCGGTCACCGACGGCGTGGAAGTGCACCGCGAAGTCCGCGGCGGCGAGCGCGGTGACGACCTCCCGCAGCTCGGCGTCCGGGAGGTGGGCCAGCCCGCGGCCCTGCTCGCCGAGGTAGGGAGCTTCCATGGCGGCGGTGCGGTTCTCGCACACCCCGTCCAGCATGACCTTCACGTGCTCGGCCCGGAACCGCGCGCCGCGCGCCCGACGCCGCCGCTCGACCAGCTCCGGGATCTGCTCCGCGCCGCGGCGGCGGTCCCACCACAGCGCGCCCTGCACCCGGGCGCGCAGCAACCCCGCGCGATCGAGTTCCCGGTAGGTGTCCAAGACGTCCGCGTGCCCCAGGTAGGCGCCGACGATCGCGTCCTGCCACCCGGTGACGCCGTGCGCGTGCAGCACCCGCTGGCCCTCCAGCAGCGCCGCGCGGTGCTCGCCGGGATCCGGGGCGGGCAGCGCGCGGGCCACCAGGTCGGCGGCGCCCTCGTGCAACGTCCCGGTGGGCCGGCCGCGCCCGTCCCGCTCGATCCAGCCGTCCGGGGGATCGGGGGTGTCCGCGCGCACTCCGGCGAGGCGCAGCGCGGCGGTGTTCGCCCAGGCGCTGTGCAGGTCGCGGTTGAGCAGGTACGCGGGCCGGTCCCCGGTCACCGCGTCCAGCTCGCCCGCGGTCGGCGCGCCACCGGGGAACAGCGGCGAGTCCCAGCCGCCGCCGAGCACCCAGCCAGCACCGCCGTGCGCGGCCACCGTCCGCAGGCACTCCGCTGCGCTCGTCGCCGCCGTGAGGTCGCAGCGCAGCCGCCGCAGCCCGCCGAACACCGGGTGCGCGTGCGCGTCCTGGAACCCGGGCAGCAGCAGCCGCCCGGACAACCGCACCACCTCGGTGCGGCTCGTGATCAGCGGCCGCACCGCCGGTTCGCCCAGCGCGAGGACGCGGCCCGCCCGCACGGCGAGCGCGTCGGTGCGCGAACCGCCAGCGTCCGAGGTGACGACCGGGCCGTCCACGAACGCCAGGTCGGCGCCCGTCAGCGATGCTCCTCGCCGGTGATCACCGAGACCGCGAGCTCCCGGTCGTGCTCGTCCACCTCCGGGACCTGGAACCCGGTGCCGCGGATGTGGTCGACCAGCGCCGCGTCCGGCGGGACCCCGTGCTTGCGCAGGTAGTAGCCGACCGCGCCGGGCCAGATCCACCGGCCGTCGGTGTGGAAGGTCAGCGGCACGTCGGCGGGAGCGGCGGGGTCGAGCTGGTCGGTGTCGTAGCTGCGCGCGGCCAGCACCACCGGCGCCCGGTCGAGGTAGTCGACGAGCCCGCGCAGCTCCGCGTCGTCGATCCCGGGCCGGTTTACCTGCGGGCGCCCGTCCTCGTCGACCGAGTCGAAGACCTCCGCGGTGCGCAGCGCGGGCGTGCGGGTGGCGCTGCCGGTCGCGTCCGGGATTCCCGCGCCCCGCGCGAGCCAGGCGGGGATGTTCGCGCCCGCGCGCGGGTAGGTGCGCAGCTCCGCGGCGAACTCCTCGGGCCGCGGCGTGCGGTTCCAGCCCGGCTCGTGGTCGCCGTTGAAGTCGACGCTGTAGCTGCTGGGCCGCTGCAGGCGGTAGAGGGCGCTGATCCAGGTCCCGCGGTCGGCCTCGTGCATGCCGTGGCGGAGGCGGGCGAACAGCCCCGCGACCGCGTCCGGGACCGCGAGCGGGATCAGGGTGCCGTTGGGGGCCAGCAGTTGCGCGGCGAGCTCGGCGTGCCCGCCCACGGCGCGGTACTCGACGGTGACCTCGCTCCACGCGGGGGGCATGGAGCGCAGCAGCACCCGGCCCACCTCCTGGATGAGGTTCTGCTGCGCCGCCTGGTCCAGCGCACCCGGCGGGTCCTGCGGATCCGGTCGGTGGGGCCCCTGCTCGGGGAGTCCCGGTTGGCTCATGCCTGCATCCTCCCAGCCCGTGCGCGGGCGGCGGAGCCGATTCCCCGAACTCGTGCGCGCCCGACGTCCTGCGTTCACCCGCGCGAAGCCGCGGGCGGACAACTGCCGCGCCCAGAGCTTAAGACCCCGGACGAGTGAGTGTCGGCGGCCAGCTGTCCCCTTCCCGGCGATCTCCGATTAGCCTGGTCAGCGGCTTGCCGACACATCACGGGCGGGTTTCGCCGTGAACTTCGGATGACGGCGCGAATGTCGGATACGACGATTGTTGACAATAAATCCAGCTCGGGTTTAGCTTCGATCCATCGCCGGCGAGACGTGGAGGTGACCATGCGGGCCCATGAGCACGGCCTTCCCCGTCCCCTCCGCTGGCTGGCTTCTTCATCGCTCTGGCTGCGACATTGAGGCTGATCACCGCTTGAGGCGGTGATCACGACGCGCAGCGCGTGCGGCCGGCCGAGCCGGGCCCCGCGGGACCAGTCCCTGAGCGGTGCTCGAACTCCCTCGCCGGAACACGCCCCTTCTGTAGGTAACTCTGGTGGGCGCCATCGAGGCGCCCATGCCATGCACTGCACTTGGGAGGAGGTTCGGCCGGTGGCACTCGTCGACTGCGACCCGCTGATGAGGGTGACCTGGACAGATCCGGTGACGGGGAAGAACGGGTTCCTCGTCGTGCACAGCCTGGTGTCAGGCCTGGCGACCGGCGGAACCCGGATGCGCGCCGGATGCACGATGTCGGAGGTGGAGGACCTGGCGCGGGGGATGGCCCGCAAGACCGCCGTGTTCGACCTGCCGGTCGGTGGCGCCAAGGGCGGCATCGACTGCGATCCCAAGGACCCGGAGGCGCACGGCGTGCTGCGCCGCTTCGTCGAGGCCATGCGCCCGTGGATCGACGCGCACTGGGTGACCGCCGAGGACCTGGGCGTGCCGCAGCACCTGATCGACGACGTGTTCGTCGAGGCCGGGCTGCAGCAGTCCTACCACGCGGCGATCCGCAGGGCGCCCGACGTGGAGCACACGCTGCGCCGGGTGCGGGCCGGGCTGAATGCGCCCGTTCCCGGCGGGCTGCTGCTCGGGGACGTGGTCGGCGGCTACGGCGTGGCGCAGTGCTGCCTCGGCGTGGTGCACGCCCGCGCCTGGGACCACGCGAGCACCACCGTCGCGGTGCAGGGCGTGGGGACCATGGGTGGCGGTGCCGCCTGGTACCTGCACGAGGCCGGGCTGAAGGTGGTCGCGGTGGCCGACGCCGCCGGATCGCTCTACCACCCGGACGGACTTGACGTGCCCGCGCTGCTGGAGGCCCGGGACCGGTTCGGCGAGATCGACCGCGACCAGGTGCCCGCGGACGTGCAGCGGCTGCCGCGGGACGCGGTGCTCTCGATCGACGTGGACGTGCTGATCCCGGCCGCGGTGTCCTACGCGATCACCCCGGAGCGGGTGGCCCAGGTCAACGCCAAGGTGATCATCGAGGCGGCCAACACGCCGATCACCGCCGAAGCGGAGCGGCAGCTGGCGGACCGCGGAGTGCCGGTGATCCCGGACTTCGTGGCGAACTCCGGCGCGGTCGCCTGGGCGTGGTGGCTGCTGCTGGGCCGGGTGGACGCCGACCCGGTGCTGTCGTTCAGCGTGCTCCGGGAGGAGATGCTGGCGAAGATCCCGCCGCTGCTGGCGGCCTGGGACGCCGACGGCACCACGCCGCGCACGGCCGCGCTGCGGCTCGCGGATTGGCAGACCGAGCAGAACAAGGTGGCGGAGGCCGAGGGGAGGCTGCTGGTCAGCATTCCGTAGGCTCACCGCATCGGACTGGAACGTGCGCGCCATCCCGGCTCCCGGGGTGGCGCGCACGCCCATTTCGGGGAAATCGTCGGAATGCGGATGGGCGTTACACCGGACTTCGGTCGCCACAACTTCGGGTGACAAGTGTGTGACAACCCGCTGTCGGGGTGCTAGCGTTGACCGCGGTTGCAGTTTTGGTTCCCAGAAGTACTAAAAAGTGCCTGCGAGACAAGTGTGGCGCAGGCGCTTTGTTGTGCCGGAGGCCGTTCGGCCCGGGTGATCATCTCGGCGACTTGGGGTTGACGCAGTGTCGGCCCTGGCCATCTGAAGTAGGAGTAAAGAGAATGGCTACCGGTACCGTTAAGTGGTTCAACGCTGAAAAGGGCTTCGGCTTCATCACCCCCGACGGGGGTGGATCCGATGTGTTCGCCCACTACAGTGCGATTGACGCCTCCGGTTTCCGCACGCTGGACGAGAACCAGCGCGTGGAGTTCGAGATCGCCCAGGGCCCGAAGGGTCCGCAAGCTTCGCAGATTCGCGGCATCGCCTGAGTCAAGCCGATAGCGAGAGGCCCACGCCTGCCAGGCGTGGGCCTCTCGCATGTTCGTCGTGGGCGCCGGCCGCGACGCGGTAGGCTGCCCACCCCGCTGAAGTCGATCTTTGCGAGGTTCCGGGTGTCCCTTCGTGTGTTCGTCGCCGGAGCCACCGGCGTGGTCGGTACGACGCTGCTGCCGAAGCTGCGGGAACGCGGGCACCACGTGACCGCGCTGCTGCGCACCGCCGGCCGCGCGCAGGGCGTGACCGGTGCCGACGAGGTCGTGGTGGCCGACGTGCTGGACCTGCCGCGGCTGCGCCAGGTGCTGCAGCGCGCGGAGCCGGACGTGGTGGTGGCGCAGGTGTCCGGCTTCCGCGGACCGGACTTCGACGACGCGCTGGCCCGCACCTCGCGGCTGTGGGAGCAGGGCACCGGGAACCTGGTCGAGGCGGCGGCCGATGCCGGGGTGCGCCGCGTGGTGGCGCAGAGCATGGTCGCCGCGTACTGCCCGAACGGCCACGACGTGCTGGACGAGGACTCGCCGCTGTGGATCGACGCCCCGGGGCGCTGGGGCGAGGTGGTGCGGGCGGTGGCCGACATGGAGCGCGCGGTCGTGGAGCGCACCGACCTGGAGGGCGTGGTGCTGCGCTACGGCTCCCTGTACGGGCCGGACACCTGGTACGCGCCGGGCGGACTGGTGCACGAGCAGGTCCGGGGCAGCGCGCTGCCGCTGGTCGTGGACGGGGTCGGGCTCACCTCGTTCACCCATGTGGAGGACGCGGCCAGCGCCGTCGTGGAAGTGCTGGAGGCGGGGGAGACCGGCACCTACAACGTGGTGGACAACGAACCCGCGGAATACGCCGAGTGGTTACCGGCGTACGCCCGGATGATCGGGGGCCCGGCGCCGTTGTCGCTGACGTTGGACCAGGCCAGGGCACAGCTGGATTGGCTCACCGTGCACCGGCTGACCGAACAGCGGGGGGCGACGAATTTCCGGCTCCGGGAGACGTTGGGCTGGCGTCCGGGATGGCCCAGTTGGCGTGAGGGATTCGCGACGATGTTCGGCCTCTGGCCGGGCTGAGCGCCGGGGCGAGTTCGCACTGGAAATGGCGAGTTGCTTTCGCGCGTCCGGTGGCGCGGAAAGGGCGGGTCGCTCGTTCCAGGCGGTGCAGGTGATCGTGGTTAAGCTACCGGGTGCCGGAATGGTGCGGGGCAAGTTCTAGGAACTTTCCGAAAAGAACTTGACCTCCGTATCGGGTGCGACTAATGGGTCCGCAACGCGCCGCGCCCCGGAATCCGGCATTCGTCGTGATCGGCGCGCGGCGCGCAGGGATCCCGTCAGTCGCGTTCGTAGTCCTCCTCATCGGGGACCACCAGCTGCTGGTCCGCGAGATCGGCCGGATCGGCCTCCGCGGACGATTCGGCGGGGACGGTGAGGTCCTCGCCCGCGGTGTCCTCGGCGGGACGGTTCTGATCGGCTGCGTCGGCTTCCGGAGTCTCGGAGTTCACGGCGCTCCTTCCGCGGATCGGGCTTCTCGACGCCACCGTATCGGTCCCGGCCGCGTTCAGCCCCCGAGCGGCGGGAAGTCCGGCCGGCGCCGCTCGTGGAAGCTGCGCACCCCCTCGCGCACGTCGGGGCGGCCGAAGGCGGTGACCATCCGGTTGCTCGCGTCGGCCCGGGCCGTCTCCAGTCCGCTGTCCAGGCCGGAGTAGATCTGCTCCTTGATGTCGGCCAGCGACGCGGGGGAGCACTCGGTGGCCAGCACGTGCGCGTACTCCAGCGCCGCCGCCAGCACCTCCGAGGCGGGCAGCACCCGGTCCACCAGTCCCATCCGGTGCGCCTCGGTGCCCGGCAGGGTCCGGGCCGAGAGCATCAGGTCCAGCGCGGCACCCGCGCCGACCAGCTTCGGCAGCAACCAGGAGATGCCGTGCTCGGCGACCAGCCCGCGCCTGCTGAACGCGGTGGTGAACTTGGCGTCCTCAGCCGCGAAGCGCACGTCCGCGAACAGGGCCGCGACCAGGCCGATCCCGGCGACCGGCCCGTTGATCGCGGCGATGATGGGTTTGCGGATCCGGATCGACAGCGAGATCGCCCGCTCGTCGACGTCCGGCTCGGGGGTGTCACCCAGCGCGGAGAGGTCCGTGCCCGCGCAGAACCCGCGCCCGGCACCGGTGACGACCACCGCGCGCACGGACGGGTCGGCGTCGGCTTCCTCCAGCAGGTCGAAGTAGCGCCGCCGCATGCTCGGCGTCCACGCGTTGAGCCGGTCCGGCCGGTTGAAGGTCAGCAGCAGCACCGCATCCCGGTGCTCGACCAGGATCTCGTCGTCCTCCGGCACCTGATCACCTCCGTGGCGAGTGCTTTCGGAAACTACCGAGCCGCACCAGGGGGTTCAACCGGCGATCGAGCGACCCGGACGGGCGAGCAGAGATCACCACCCGTGATCGCCCCGGCGCGGATGAGATGCTCGGTCTCCGCGGTCGCCGACCACGTCGCGCCTGATGAAGTCGTGCAGGACCTGCCGCATCCGCGGGACCGAACGTTCCGGGCGGCCGGTGAGGACTCCGATGCCGAGTCCGTCGATCAGGGCGGTCAAGCGCACCGCGAGCTCCTCGGCGTCACCGCCGGTGAACACGCCCTGCCGCTGGCCCTGCCGGATGGTTCGCGCGATCGTGTCGTGCCACCGGGTGTAGGAATCGCCGTGCAACCCGCGCAGCTCGGGGCGCAGCGCGCTCTCGTTCCACACCTGCAACCAGATCGACCACTCGCGGCGCAGCTCCGGGGAGCCGGGCAGCTGGAGCTCCACCAGGCGCAGCAGCCGCCGGTGCGCGTCGTCGATGCTGTGCAGCTCGGCGACCTGCCGGTCGAAGGCCTGGCGCACCGAGTGCCGCAGCGCCTCGGTCAGCAGGTCGTCGCGACCCGGGAAGTGGTAGTGGATCGCGGCCGCGCTCACCCCGCACGCCTCGGCGATGTCGGCGACCCGCACCGAGTGGTAACCGCGCTCGGCGATGAGCTCCCAGGCCGCGTCGAGGATCTGCTGGTAGCGGTCGCCGCCGGACCGTTCCGGTGGGCGTGCCGCCCGCCGCGGTGCCGCGGCCACCGTCTCCGCGTCGTCCTGGCCGTTGATCAGCCAGTTCACCGTCACCTGGCCGAGCTCGGCGATGCGGGTGAGCTCGACCGGCGTGAACCGCCGGACCCCGCTCAGCGACTTGGACAGCTTGCTGGCGTCCAGCCCGATCCGGTCGGCGAACTCCCGGTGGCTGCCCTGGTGCGCGGCCACCACCTCGCGAACCCTGGCGCGCAAGGCGGCGGGTCCGGCGTCTTCGGGCGGTTCGGAGGTCATCGTCTCGTGCGGTCGTGGGTCGGGGGAGCAGGCGCGGCGCGCGGGCAGGACGCTACCAGCGCCGCGGAAACCCTCGAACTGCGTGCGCGGCGGTTCCGGACGGTGACCGGGGACCGTTCCTTAGCACCTCACGGTCCGCGTGATCGGCCCCCCTCAGCCGAGACGAGCCGTCGGTGCACCGTCAGGATGTGGGAATGACGGGAACTACCGCCTCGACGACGACGCAGCGGTGGCAGGCGCTGGGGGTGTGCCTGCTGGCGGGATTCATGACCCTCCTCGACGTCAGCATCGTCAACGTCGCGCTGCCGTCCATGCAGCAGGGGCTGGACGCCCCGCCGGTGGCGCTGGGCTGGGTGGTGTCCGGCTACGCGTTGACCTTCGGGCTGGTGCTGGTGCCCGCCGGGCGGCTCGGCGACGACCGCGGGCGCAGCCGGATGTTCGTGCTCTCGCTGCTGCTGTTCACCGCGGCCAGCGCGGCCGCCGGCTTCGCGCCGTCGGCCCTCTGGCTGGTGGCCGCCCGGCTGGTGCAGGGCGTCGCGGGCGGCATGCTCAACCCGCAGGTGCTGGGCCTGATCCAGCAGCTGTTCCAGGGCCCCGAACGGGCGAAGGCCTTCGGCATGTTCGGCGCGGTCATCGGCGTGTCCACCGCGATCGGCCCGCTGCTGGGCGGGCTCATCATCGAGTTCGCGGGGAGCGAGCAGGGCTGGCGCTGGGTGTTCTTCGTGAACGTGCCGATCGGGCTGTTCGCGCTGGCGTTCGCCGCGAAGGTGCTGCCGAAGGACGAGGTGGAGGAAGGGCCGCGCAGCCTCGACCTGGTCGGGGTGCTGCTGCTGGCCGGGGCGTTGCTGGCGGTGCTGCTGCCGCTCATCCAGCAGGAGAGCGGGGCGGGCACGCCGTGGTACTTGCTGGGCGCGGCGCCGGTGCTGCTGGTGCTGTTCGTGCTGTGGGAGCGGTACTACCGCGGCCGCGGCCGGGAACCGCTGGTGGATCTGGGGCTGTTCAGCATCCGCAGCTACAGCTTCGGCACCGCGCTGGGGATGCTGTACTTCGCCGGGTTCACCAGCATCTTCTTCGTGCTGGCCCTGTACTTCCAGCGCGGGCTGGGGTATTCGCCGCTGCAGGCGGGGCTGGCGATGACGCCGTTCGCGATCGGTTCCGCCACGTCCTCGGCGTTGAGCGGGCGGCTGGTGAACAGGTTCGGCCGGTCGCTGGTGGTGCTGGGGCTGGTGGGGGCGCTGGCGGGGCTGGTGGTGACCGATCTGCTGCTGTCGACGGGGCCGGGGGCGGCCGCGGGCCTGGTGGTGGCGGCACCGCTGCTGCTGGCCGGGGTCGGCAGCGGGCTGGTCATCTCGCCGAACCAGACCGTCACGCTCTCCAAGGTGGACGCGGCCCGGGGCGGGACCGCGGCGGGCGTGCAGCAGACGGGGCAGCGGCTCGGCACGGCCATCGGTACCGCCACCGCGTCCGGGTTGTTCTTCGGCGCGATCGCCACCGGCGGCTACGACGCGGCGATCTCGATCGGGCTGCTCGTCGCGGTCGGGTTCGTGACGCTGGCGCTGCTGCTGGCGGTGGCCGAGCAGCTCATCCTGACTCGGCGTCGCTGACCGGTTCGGCGGTGGCCAGCCGGGACTTGCGGTAGCCGTAGAGCAGGTAGATCGCCAGGCCGACCACGAGCCACACGGCGAACCGCAGCCAGGTCAGCACGCTCAGGTTCGACATCAGGTACAGGCAGGCGACGGCGGTCAGCACGGGCAGCACCGGGGACCACGGCATCCGGAACGGGCGCGGCAGGTCCGGTTCGCGGCGGCGCAGCACCGGGATCGCGATGGCCACGATGACGAAACCGGACAGCGCGCCGATGCTGACCATGTCGGCGAGCTCGGAGATCGGGATGAACCCGCCGAGCAGCATCACCAGCACCGCGCCGCCGATCGTCACCCGGTGCGGGGTCCCCCACTTCCGGTGCACCTGGGAGAGCTTCGGCGGCAGCAGCCCGTCCCGGCTCATCGCGAACCCGATCCGGCCGATGGTCACCAGCTCCACCATCAT
This sequence comes from Saccharopolyspora gregorii, assembly GCF_024734405.1. Lineage (NCBI taxonomy): Bacteria > Bacillati > Actinomycetota > Actinomycetes > Pseudonocardiales > Pseudonocardiaceae > Saccharopolyspora > Saccharopolyspora gregorii. The sequence continues at coordinate 2,989,703 of NZ_CP059556.1, forward strand.
CACCGAGGTCAGGCCGGTGACGGCGCCGAGCGCGATGAGCGCGGCGACCCAGTGCGCGCCGACCGAGTGGAAGGCGGCGGCCAGCGGTGCGGCCTCGTCGATCTGCCGGTAGTCGACCATCGCGCTGAGCACGAGCGCCACCAGCACGTACAGCACGGTGCACACGATCAGGCTGCCGAGCAGGCCCACCGGCAGGTCCCGCTTGGGCCGCTTGGTCTCCTCGCCGAGGTTGGCCAGCGCTTCGAAACCGGTGTAGGCGAAGAAGACGATCGCGGCCGCGGTGAGCACCCCGCCGAACCCGTACATCGACTGCTCCATGCCGAGCGCCGCGGACACCAGCGGCTGCTCCAGCACGCTCGCGCCCTGCTCGGCGGGCTGCGCGGGCGGCACGAACGGGGTGAGGTTCGCGCCGGTGAAGAAGAACAACCCGGCGATGACGACCAGCACGCAGACCGACACCTTGACCACGACCAGCACGTTGGTCAGCCAGGACGACTCGCGGATGCCGAGCACGGCGACGATGGTGAGCACGCCGATGATGAGGACGGCGCCGACGTTGACCGTCGCCTCCTCGCCGAACCACTCCGGTGGCAGCCCGAGCAGGCTGGAGACGTAGCCCGACCAGCTGCGGGACACCACCGCGGCGCCGAGCGCGAACTCCAGCAGCAGGTCCCAGCCGATGATCCAGGCGAAGATCTCGCCGAGCGTCGCGTACCCGTAGGTGTAGGCGCTGCCCGCCGTCGGCACCGCCGCGGCCAGCTCGGCGTAGCAGAGCGCGGCCTGCGCGGCGACCACGCCGCCGATCAGGAACGCCACCACCACCGCGGGCCCGGCGTGCTCCTTGGCCTCGACGCCCGCCAGCGTGAAGACACCGGTCCCGATGATGATGCCGATGCCGAAGCCGACGAGGTCGACACCGGACAGCCGCCGCGCGAGGCCGCTGCGTTCGGTGCGGTCCAGCACGTGCTGGACGGGAAGAGTTCGCAGAACACCCACGGGCAGCACGGTAGAAGCTCGCCGAGGGGAAAGCGAAACATCCGGCGCGGCGTGATGGACCTGGTACCGGAGTGGGACCGATCGGCGCAGCGCGGCGACCCGTGCGGGCCAGCGGCTGCGCCGATCGGGGGGGCTCAGGCCACGACCTGGGTGGTGTCCCGGTCCCACACCCGGTGCCCGGCGAGCACCGCGGCGAACTCCTCGACGAACTCGGCGGGCAGCCCCGCGCCGCCGGGCACCGCGGTCACCACGCCCTGGTCGCTGACCACGTTGTCGCCCTCGCCGGCGTGCCGCACGAAGTCCAGCCCGGCGCGTTGCAGCAGGGCGAGCCCCTCGTCGCTGGCGCCGACCGGCTTGGCGTGCTTGAACGCCTCCGCCACGAAGTGCGCCGCGTAGCCGTCCTTGGACAGCGCCTGCACGCTGTCGGTGCCCCCGGGCACGATCACCGCGTCGTAGAGCGCGGAGGACACCGTGGGGATCGCGCGGTCCACCTCGACCTGGCTCTCGTCGGCGCCGCGCACGCTGCCGTCGCGGGTGCCGAGCACCTCCGCGATCGCGCCGCGCTCGGCGAAGCCGTCGCGCAGCTGCGCCACCTCCGCCTGGTCCACCCCGTCGGAGACGAGCAGCGCGATGGTGCGGGTGGCGATGGTGTCCTGCACCGAGTTCGCCTGGCTCAGCGCGGGGGAGCGGTCGTCGTGGCCCGGACCGGCCGCGGCCTCGGGCGGGGTCACACCGATCCCCTCGGCGACGGCGACGGCGAGGTCGTGGTCGATGCGGTTGATCTGCGCGACCGCGCCCTCCCGCACGTGCACGTGCTCGACCTTGCCGAGCTCGAAGCGGAACGCGGCGATGATGTGCTCCCGCTCCCACCAGGCCATGCTGTTCCAGAACAGCCGCGCCTGGGTGTAGTGGTCCTGGAAGCTGTCGCTGCGCTTGCGGATCTTCGCGCCTTCCACCTTCTCCTGGTAGTGCTGGAAGGCGCCCTCGTCGGCCCCGGCGAGCACCGGGCAGCCGCCGCCGAGGCTGTTGTTCGAGTAGCTGGCCTGCCCGCGGTGGATCCGCTGCTGCTGGAAGCCGTCGCGCTGGTTCGTGGAGACCTCCGCGACCGGCCGGTTCACCGGGATGTGCGCGAAGTTCGGCCCGCCGAGCCGGATCAGCTGGGTGTCCAGGTAGGAGAAGTTCCGCGCCTGCAGCAGCGGGTCGTTCGTGAAGTCGATGCCGGGCACCACGTTCGCGGTGTGGAAGGCGACCTGCTCGGTCTCGGCGAAGAAGTTGTCCGGGTTGCGGTCCAGCACCATCCGGCCGACCGGGCGCACCGGCACCTGCTCCTCCGGGATGATCTTCGTGGCGTCGAGCAGGTCGAAGTCGAAGTCGTGCTCCCGGGACTCCTCGACCAGCTGCACGCCCAGCTCCCACTCGGGGAAGTTGCCTGCCTCGATGGCGTCCCACAGGTCGCGGCGGTTGAAGTCGGGATCCTTGCCCTGCACCTGCTGGCACTCCTCCCACACCAGCGAGTGGGTGCCCAGCTTCGGCTTCCAGTGGAACTTCACGAACGTGCCGGTGCCCGCGGCGTTGACGAACCGGAACGTGTGCACGCCGAAGCCCTGCATCATGCGGTAGCTGCGCGGCAGCGCCCGGTCCGACATCAGCCACATGATCATGTGCAGCGTCTCGGGCTGCAGCTGCACGAAGTCCCACAGCGTGTCGTGCGCGGACTGCGCCTGCGGGATCTCGTTGTGCGGCTCCGGTTTCACCGCGTGCACGAAGTCGGGGAACTTGATGCCGTCCTGGATGAAGAACACCGGCATGTTGTTGCCGACCAGGTCGTAGTTCCCCTCCGCGGTGTAGAACTTCGTGGCGAAGCCGCGCACGTCGCGAACCGTGTCCGCCGAGCCGCGCGAACCCGCGACCGTGGAGAAGCGGACGAACACCGGGGTGCGCCGCTGCGGATCGGTGAGGAATTTCGCCGCCGTGTGGTCGGCGAGCGAGGAGTCGTAGGCCTCGAAGTAGCCGTAGGCGCCCGCGCCGCGCGCGTGCACCACCCGTTCCGGGATGCGTTCGTGGTCGAAGTGGGTGATCTTCTCCCGCGCGTGGAAGTCCTCCAGCAAGGTGGGTCCGCGCGCGCCCGCGGTCAGCGAGTCGTCGGTGTGGCCGACGCGGACGCCCTGCTGGGTGGTCAGGTAGGTGTCCTGCGGGTCGTGCCGCACTTCGTCGAGCTGGTCCTGCTTGTCGCGGTGAGAAGTCATGCCAGGCCTCCGGGAACGGTTGGTCCGTGCCCGATGGGTGCCCGCCCGGGCGGACCGGCATGCATCCGTCGCGGCGTCAGCCGAAGAACGGCAGCTGGTGGATGATCTCCGGGGCCGCCGCCAGCACCAGGAAGTGGATGGCGCGGCCGGCCAGGCTCACGCCGAGGAAGCCCAGCAGCGGCAACCCCGCCGCGCCGGAGAGGAAGCACAGCACGGTGAACGGCGGGAAGCTCGCCACCGCGCTCACGAACAGCACGCCCAGCCCCCACCACGGGTGCTGCTCGGTGCGGGCGTGGAACTTCTCCAGCCACGCCGCCCAGCGGCCGCCCTTGCGCGCCTCGGCCATCCGGCCGAGCCGGGTGCCGAGGCTGAACCCGCCCCGGCCCGCCAGGTAGAACAGCGTCTTGCCGGTCATCTGCCCGACCGCGGCGGCCAGCGCCAGCGCCCACCAGTTCAGCCCGTCCACGGTGGTGAGCACGCCGACGAGGTACAGCTCGATGTTGGCCAGCGGGAACACGCTGCCCAGCAGCGCGGTGCCCGCCGTGGCCAGCAGCCACCCGATCATCGCGGGAGCCCCGAGGTGGGTGCGCGCCTGCTGCCGAGGCGGGGGCGAGCGGGCATCGGGACGTACTCCACGGAATTCGGGCGGGGGACGGAACTCGGGCGGGGGCCGGACCTCGGGCGGGGACGGACCTCGAACGGGGGAACGGGCCGACCTTACCGGGCGGCGGATCGGCGCCGGTCAGCCCGGTTCGTCGGCGTCCGGGTTCCAGGACAACAACCGGACCCGGCTGACCGTGCGCAGGTGCCTGCGCATCGCGGCGGCCGCGGCCCGCGGCTGCCCGGCGCGGATGGCCTCGGCGATGCGCTCGTGCTGGGCCAGCGACTTCGGCGGGCGGTGCGGCTGGCGCAGCGATTCCTGGCGGCTTTCGGCGATCTCGGTGGCGATGGTGCGCATGAACTCGGCGAGCATCGAGCTGTGCGCGGCGGCGGTGACGGCCGCGTGGAACCGGCGGTCGCCTTCCCCGCCGAGTTCGCCGCGCTCCACCTGGGCGCGCATGTCGGCCAGCGCCGCGTCGATCTCGGCGAGGTCGGCGGTGGTGCGGCGTTCGGCGGCGAGCTCCGCGAGCTTGGTCTCCAGCCCTTCGCGGGCGTCGAGCACGTCCGGCAGCCGGTCGCGGCGGGCCACCAGCTCGTCCACCGGTTCGCCGTCCAGCTCGCGGCGCGCCAGGTAGGTCCCGCCCCCGTGGCGGACTTCGACGAGGCCCTGCACCTCCAGCACCACGATGGCCTGGCGCACGGAGGCGCGGCTGACCCCGAGACGTTCGGCGAGTTCGCGCTCCGGCGGCAACCGGTCGCCCACGTCCAGGCCGGAGGCGGCGACGTGCTCGCGCAGGCGCAGCACGACCTGCTCGTAGAGCCTCGGCCTGGTCAGCGGCCGCAGCGCGTCGGACACCGGCGCCTCCCTCCCGCTTCGGCGCGGAACGGCCAGGTTAGCACCGGGAAAGCGGTCCAGTGGTCCGCGCACCGGACCACTTCGGGTCTTGACGCTCCGGGGGTGCCGGCGCACAGTGGTCCAGCCAGTGAACCACTGTGTCCGGGCTCACCCGAGGCGCATGGACGGTGAGGAGACAACGGTGTCGCCCGAGCTGATATCCATCTACGCGCTCGTGGCCTGCTTCGTGCTGGCCACGACAATGTCGGTGAACATGGGGGTGCTGTCGTTCGCCGCGGCCTTCGCCGTCGGCAAGCTCGTCGGCGGCCTGTCCGACGACGACATCTTCGCCGGGTTCCCCGGCGACATCTTCGTGGTGCTCGTCGGCGTCACCTACCTGTTCGCGATCGCCCGCGCCAACGGCACCACCGACTGGCTGGTGCACTGGGCGGTGCGGCTGGTCGGCGGCAGGCTCGTGGTGATCCCGTGGGTCATGTTCGGCATCGCGGCGCTGCTCACCGCCATCGGTGCGGTCAGCCCCGCGGCCTGCGCGATCATCGCGCCGATCGCGCTGAACCTCGCCGCCCGGCACGGCATCAACCCGCTGCTGATGGGGGCGATGGTCGTGCACGGCGCGCAGGCCGGCGGCTTCTCGCCGATCAGCGTCTACGGCGTCATCGTCAACGGGGTCGTCGCCGACAACGCGCTGCCCGGTAGCCCGCTGGTGCTGTTCCTGGGCAGCTTCGCGCTGAACCTGGTGATCGCGGGCGTGGTGTTCGTCGTGTTCGGCGGGCTGCGCACCGCGCGGGCCGGTTCGCAGCCGGACGACGCCGCCGACGAACCGGAGGTGCTGCGCCTGGACCGGGACCGGGTGCTGACGCTGCTCGGACTCGCCTCGCTGGTGGTGTGCACGCTGGTGTTCGAGCTCGACGCGGGCCTGGTCGCGATGACGGTCGCGGTGGTGCTGACCGTGCTGTCGCCGAAGGTCGCCGCGAACGCGCCCGCCGAGGTCACCTGGCCGACGGTGCTGCTGATCTGCGGCGTGCTCACCTACGTCGGGGTGCTGCAGGAGATGGGCACGATCGACTACGTGGGCCACGCCGTCGCCGGGGTCGGGCTGCCGCTGCTGGCGGCGCTGCTGCTGTGCTACATCGGCGGCGTCGTGTCGGCGTTCGCCTCCTCGGTCGGGCTGATGGGCGCGCTGATCCCGCTGGCGGTGCCGTTCCTGGCGACCGGCACGATCGGGCCGATCGGCGTGGTGACGGCGCTGGCGGTGTCGGCGACGCTGGTGGACGTCAGCCCGTTCTCCACCAACGGCGCGATCGTGCTGGCCAACGCCAAGGGCGTGGACCGCGAGGTGTTCTTCCGCCGCCTGATGGTCTACGGCGGGGTGGTGGTCGCGGTGGGCCCGCTGCTGGCGTGGCTCGTGTTCGTCGTCCCCGGACTGGGGTGACATGGAACCGGAGGTAGGCATGGAACTGTTCCCGACGCTGCGCAGGCCGGAGGAGAAGGAGGCGGTGCGCTTCGGCGACCGCGCCCTCACCTACCCGGAGCTGGCCGCCGCCGCGGCGGGCGTCGCCGAGCGCGTCGGCGGTGCCCGGCGGGTGGCGGTGTGGGCCACCTCGGAGCTGGAGACCGCGGTGGCGGTGCTCGGCGCGCTCGCCGCCGGTGCCGCGGTGGTGCCGGTGAACCCGAAGGTGGGGGAGCGGGAGCTCGCGCACATCGCCGGGGACAGCGAACCGGAACTTCTGCTCGCCGCGCCCGGGTTCGAGGTCCCGGCGGCGCTGGCCGAGGTTCCGCTGCACGAGGTGGACCTCGCACCCGGCGGCGAGCTGCCCGCCGAACCGGACGAGGAGCAGCCGGCGCTGATCGTCTACACCTCCGGCACCACCGGCCCGCCGAAGGGCGTGGTGCTGCCGCGGCGGGCCATCCGGGCGAACCTCGACGCGCTCGCCGACGCGTGGGAGTGGACCGCGCAGGACGTGCTGGTGCACGCGCTGCCGCTGTTCCACGTGCACGGGCTGATCCTCGGCACCCTCGGGCCGGTGCGGCTCGGCGGGACCGTGCACCACCTCGGCCGGTTCTCCTCGGCGGCGGTGGCCGCGGAGCTGGCCGGCCCGGCGACGATGCTGTTCGGGGTGCCGACGATGTACCACCGCCTCGCCGACGACGCCGAACGCGATCCGGAGCTGGCGGCGGCGGTCGGCCGTGCCCGGCTGCTGGTGTCCGGTTCGGCCGCGCTGCCCGCGGTGGAGCACGAGCGGATCTCCCGGCTGACCGGGCAGCGCGTCGTGGAGCGCTACGGCATGAGCGAGACGATCATGAATTCGGGCGTGCGCGCCTCCGGGGACCGCAGGCCCGGCTACGTCGGCCTGCCCTTCGACGGGGTGGAGATCAAGCTCGTCGACGACGCGGGCGCCGACATCGAGGTCAGCGACGACGAGACCGTCGGTGAGATCCTGGTCCGCGGCCGGAACCTGTTCACCGGCTACCTGAACCGGCCGGACGCCACCGCCGCCGCGTTCGCCGACGGCTGGTTCCGCACCGGCGACGTCGCCACCCGCGCGCCCGACGGCTACCTGCGGATCGTGGGGCGCAAGGCGACCGACATCATCAAGAGCGGCGGCTACAAGATCGGTGCGGGCGAGATCGAGAACGCGCTGCTGGAGCACCCGGCCGTCGCCGAGGTCGCCGTCACCGGGCAGGCCGATCCGGACCTGGGCGAGCGGATCCTGGCCTGGGTGGTGCCGACCGCGGAGCCTGCGGACGCGGACGAGACCGGCCGCGAGCTCGCCGAGCACGTGGCCCGGCTGCTCACCCCGCACAAGCGCCCGCGCGAGGTGCGGTTCGTGGAGTCCTTGCCGCGCAACGAGATGGGCAAGGTCATGAAGAAGGCGCTGGGGTGATCCGGTGGGCGCGCGCGAGCTGATCACCGCCGTGTGCGCGGACTTCACCGAGTTCGCGCCGCGCCGCACCGGAACCCGCCCGGTGGACGGCCCGCTGGACTGGGACGGCTACGGCGAGCAGCGGCGGCGGGCCGCCGAGCGCACCGGAGCGGCCGAATCCGTGCTGTGCGGGCACGGCGCGGTCGGTTCCGGCCGCGCCGTGCTGATCGCGTTCGAGTTCGGCTTCCTCGGCGGTTCGGTCGGGGAGGAGACCGGGGCGCGGGTGGTGGACGCCTTCGACCGGGCCCGGGAGCTGCGGCTGCCGGTGGTCTCGCTGGTGGCCTCCGGCGGAAGCCGGATGCAGGAGGGGATCCGCGCGCTCGCCCAGCTGCAGACCATCGCGCGGGCCTGCGCGCGGACCAAGCGGGCGGGCCTCCCGCACGTGGCGGTGCTGCGAGATCCGACGACCGGCGGCATGTGGGCGGCGCTGGGCGCGGGCGCCGACGTGGTGCTCGCGGTGCCCGGCGCGGAGGTCGCGTTCGGCGGCAGCCGGGTGCGCCCCGCCGCGGAGTCCGGAGCGGCGTTCACCGCGGCCGGGAAGTTCGCCGCCGGCCAGGTCGACCGGCTGGTGGCGGAGGACGAGCTGCCCGCGGTGCTCCCCGGCCTGGTGGACCTGCTGCAACCGCGCCGCGCCGTCCCGGAACCCGTCGCGCCGCCCGTCCCGCCGCGGCCGGGCCCCGCCCCGGGCAGCGGGTGGGCGGCGGTGCGGCGCGCCCGCGCGGCGGAGCGCCCGCGCGCGACCGACTACCTGGACCGGTTCTTCACCAGCCGGTTCGCGCTCAGCGGCGACCGGGCGGGTGGTGCGGATCCGGGGATGCTGTGCGGGATCGGCGAGCACGAGGGCCGTCCGGTCGCCTACGCCGCGCAGACCGGTACCGCCAACACCCCGGCCGGTTTCCGCACGGCGGCCCGGCTGGTGCGGCTGGCGGACCGGCTGCGGCTGCCGGTGCTGACGCTGGTGGACACCCCGGGCGCGGCGAACGGCGCGGCCGCCGAACTCGCCGGGGCCGGGCCCGCGATCGGCGAGCTGTTCACCGCGGTCGCCGAGGCGCGGGTGCCGATCACCACGCTCGTGATCGGCGAGGGCGGTTCCGGGGGAGCGCTGGCGCTGGCGGCGCCGGGGTCGACGTGGATCACCGCGGACGCCTACTTCGCCGTCATCGCCCCGGAATCGGCCGCGTCGATCCTCAAGCGCCCGCCGGAGCAGGTGCCGGAGCTGGCCGAGTCGTTGCGGCTGCGCCCCCAGGACGTCGTGGACCTCGGTTTCGCCCGGGGCGTCCTCGGCGAGCCGCCGCGGTGACCGACGGCGGTCGCGCGCCCGCAAGAGGGCAAGGCGGTGCGAGGTGTGATGGTCATCCCCTACCGAACCTCGCTGTGGTCAGGTTAGCCTAACCATACAGGGCTGAGCCGGTCTCGGTACAGGAGAGCGCGCCCGGTCGTGGCAGCAGGCGAGGGGAAAGACGAGATGGACCGCAGTGGCATCAGCGGCCGGGTCGCCGTGGTGACCGGCGCCGCCCACGGTATCGGTACCGCTGTGGTGCACGCGCTCGGGGAGCTGGGGGCGACCGTCGTCGCGATCGACCTCGACGCCGACGAACTCGCCGAGGTCGCCTCGACCGCGACCGGGAAGGGCCGCCGGGTGCTGGCCTGCCCCGCCGACGTCGCGGACTCCGCCGCCGTCGAATCCGTGGTGGAGCACGCCGAGCGCGAGGCGGGTCCGGTGGACCTGCTCGTCAACGTCGCCGGGATCCTGCACCCCGGCACCGTGCAGGAGATCGACGAGGCCGACTGGCACCGCACCTTCGCGGTGAACACCACCGGCGTGTTCCACCTGTGCCGCTCGGTGTCGAAGCGGATGATCCCGCGCGGCCGCGGCTCCATCGTCACCGTCGGCTCCAACGCCGCCGGCGTCCCGCGCCAGGGCATGGCCGCCTACGGCGCGTCCAAGGCGGCGGCGACGCTGTTCACCAAGTCGCTCGGCCTGGAGCTCGCCGAGCACGGCATCCGCTGCAACGTGGTCTCGCCGGGTTCCACCGACACGCCGATGCAGCACCGGCTGTGGGACGAACGCGGACCCGCCCCGGTGATCGCCGGATCGCTGGAGACCTACAAGACCGGCATCCCGCTGGGCAAGCTGGCCACGGCCGAGGACGTCGCGGAGGCGGTCGTCTTCCTGCTCTCCGACCAGGCCGGGCACATCACGATGCACGATCTGTACGTCGACGGCGGCGCGACGCTGCGCGCCTGAGCCGCCCCTCGACCACCGCCCACGGAAGGCACACATGACCACGGACAGCGATACCACCATGCGCGGAGAATCCGACGATCTCGGCGAGCGCCTCACCCCGGGCGCCCTGCTCGACCGGTATTCGGCGGGTTCCTCGTTCTTCTTCGCCTCGCCGCGCGGTTCGATGCTGGCGCGCGGCGTCGACGCCGTGGTGCCGAAGGCGACCTGCTCCGGGGGGCGCGACCGGCTCCCCGGACAGGTCGCCGAATTCCTGCGCCACGCCGAGGAATTCGGCCGGGTGAACCCCGTCGTGGTCGGTGCCGTGCCGTTCGGCGACAACCTGCCCGCGCACCTGGTGCTGCCCGCCGCGGTGGACCGCGCCGAGCCGCTGTCCGAACCGGTGGCCGCGCCGGACGCGCCCCGGGTGGACTACGAGGTGAAGCACGTCCCGGCGCCCGCCGAGTACGAGCGCGCGGTGGAGCGGGTGCTCAAGCGGCTGCGCGACGAGGAGATGAGCAAGGTCGTGCTGGCCCGCTCCCTCGAACTGTCCACATCGGACCCGGTGGATCCGGGGCGGATGCTGCGCAACCTCGCGGGCACCGATCCGGGCGGGTTCACCTACGCCGTGGACCTCCCGCGGCGCGGCCAGGACGGCACCCGCGACTCCTTCGGCGAACGGGCCGAGACGGGCCGCACCCTGCTCGGCGCCAGCCCGGAGCTGCTGGTGTCGCTGGACGGCACCCGGGTGCGCTCCAACCCGCTTGCCGGTTCCCGGCCGCGCAGCGCGGACCCGGACGAGGACCGCCGCCGCGCCGAGGAGCTGCAGCACTCCGAGAAGGACCTGCGCGAGCACGCCGCCGTCGTCGACGCCGTGGTCGCCGCGCTGCGCCCGCTGTGCCGCGACCTCGTCGTCCCCGACGGGCCCTCGGTGGTGCACACCGCCGCCATGTGGCACCTGTCCACCGAGATCACCGGCGAACTCCTCGACCCCGGGACCACCTCGCTGCAGCTGGCCGTCGCCATGCACCCGACGCCCGCCGTGTGCGGCACGCCGCCGGAGGACGCCCGGGTAGCCATCGCCGAAGCGGAACCGTTCGAGCGCGGCTACTACACCGGGATGGTCGGTTGGTGCGACGCCACAGGCGACGGAGAATGGGTCGTCACGATCAGGTGCGCCGAGATCGAGGACTCCGCGATCCGCTTCTACGCCGGCGCGGGGATCGTCGAAGGTTCCGACCCGGCCGACGAGCTCGCCGAGACCTCCGCGAAGTTCCGCACCGCGCTCTCGGCGATGGGCTGGACGGACGCGCTGTAGCCACCGGCCGCCCCTGCCGACCCCCGAACGAACAGGAACGACGATGCTGCCCGGATGCCCTACCTGGCCCGAACAGGACGCCGCCCGGTACCGCGAAGCCGGGTACTGGCGCGGGGAGACCTTCGGCGAGATCCTCCGCGCCCGCGCCGCCGAGCACGGCGACCGGGTCGCGGTCGTGGACGCCGACCGCTCGCTGACCTACCGCGAGCTCGACACCCGCGCCGACCGGCTCGCGGCCGGGCTGCGCGAGCTCGGCATCGGCGCGCAGGACCGGGTCGTGGTGCAGCTGCCGAACATCGCCGAGTTCTTCGAGGTGTGCTTCGCGCTGTTCCGCCTCGGCGCGGTGCCGGTGTTCGCGCTGCCCTCGCACCGGCTGACCGAAGTGGCCTACTTCTGCGAGTTCGCCGAGGCCGCCGCCTACATCACCTGCGACGTGGAGGCCGGGTTCGACCACCGCGCGCTCGCCGCCGAGGTGCGGGCGAAGGTGCCGGGGCTGCGCCACGTGCTCATCGCGGGCGACCCGGGGGAGTCCGGTTTCCCCGCGCTGTCCGGGATCGACGCCGAACCATCCGATGTGGACGGTCCAGGTCCGGGGGACATCGCGTTCCTCCAGCTCTCCGGCGGCAGCACCGGGGTGCCGAAGCTCATCCCGCGCACCCACGACGACTACGCCTACTCGTTCCGCGCCAGCAACGAGATCTGCGGCGTCACCGCGGACACCGTCTACCTGGTGGCGCTGCCCGCCGCGCACAACTTCCCGATGAGCTCGCCCGGCACCTTCGGCGTCCTGCAGGCCGGCGGCAAGGTGGTGCTCTCCCGCCGCCCCAGCCCCGACGAGGTCTTCCCGCTGGTGGAGCGGGAACGGGTCACGCTGCTGGCCGCGGTCCCGCCGCTGGCGCTGGTGTGGCTGGACGCGGCCGCCAACACCGCGCACGACCTCTCCAGCCTGGAGGTGCTGCAGGTCGGCGGCGCCAAGTGCAGCGAGGAGGTCGCGCGCCGGGTCCGCCCGGTGCTCGGTGCCACCCTGCAGCAGGTGTTCGGCATGGCCGAAGGGCTCGTCAACTACACCCGGCTCGACGACCCCGAGGACGTCATCGTCACCACCCAGGGCAGGCCGATCTCCCCGGACGACGAGGTCCTCGTCGTCGACGACGAGGACCGGCCCGTCGCCCCCGGCGGCACCGGCCACCTGCTCACCCGCGGGCCCTACACGATCCGCGGCTACTACCGGGCCGAGGAGCACAACGCCAAGGCGTTCACCCCCGAGGGCTTCTACCGCACCGGCGACGTCGTGCGGTTCACCGCCGAGGGCAACATCGTCGTCGAAGGCCGCGCCAAGGACCAGATCAACCGCGGTGGCGAGAAGGTCGCGGCCGAAGAGGTGGAGAACCACCTGCTGGCCCACCCCGCCGTGCACGACGCCGCCGTGGTGTCCATGCCCGACCCGTACCTCGGCGAGCGCACCTGCGCCTTCGTGGTGGCGCGCGGCGAGGCGCCGAAGGCCCGCGAGCTGATCAAGTTCGTCCGGCAGCGCGGCCTCGCCGGCTACAAGGTGCCGGACCGCGTCGAGTTCGTCGACGCGTTCCCGCAGACCGGCGTCGGCAAGGTCAGCAAGCGCGACCTGCGCGAAGCGATCCAGCGCGACCTGGTGCCGGAACTCGAACGTCGTTGACCGGCCGAGCGGCCCCGCGCGAACGGGGCCGGCCCGGCGATTCCCGGCCGGGGCGGCCCCGGACCGGACGTGGAGCAGGACAGGAGGACGCACAGGTGGGGTTGCCGACGATCGCGCCGTACCCGGTTCCGCGGCAGGACGAACTGCCCGCCAACCGGGTGGACTGGCGACCGGACGCGGACCGGGCCGTGCTGCTCGTGCACGACATGGAGCGGCACTTCGTGGGCGTCTTCGAGCCCGACGCCGAACCGCTCACCGAGGTGGTGCCGAACATCCGCAGGCTCGCCGCGGGCGCCCGCGCCGCCGGGGTTCCCGTCGTGTACTGCGCCCAGCCCAGCGGGCAGACCCCGCAGCAGCGCGGTCTCCAGCTGGAGTGGTGGGGCCCCGGCGTCGCCGACGCCGAGCAGGAGGCGATCATCGACGAGCTCGCGCCGGAACCCGGCGACGTGCGCCTGACCAAGTGGCGCTACAGCGCCTTCCAGCGCACCGAGCTGCGCGAGATGCTGCGCGGCTGGGGCCGCGACCAGCTGATCATCACCGGCATCTACGCGCACATCGGATGCCTGATGACCGCGGCCGAAGCGTTCCAGCAGGAGGTGCAGGCCTTCCTGGCCGCCGACGCCGTCGCCGACTTCTCCGCCGAGGACCACCGGATGGCGGTGCAGTACGCGGCCAAGCGGTGCGCCGTGGTGGAGTCGACGCAGCGGCTCGTCGACGCGCTGGCGCCGCAGCCTTCCGCGGTGGCATGAGCGCCGCGGAGAACGGACCGGGCTTCGCCGAAGCCGGTGGAGAACGGGTGCAGGAGGAGAACATGAGCGGGAAGCTGACCCTCGACGACGTGCGGGCCGACGTGGCCGAGCTGCTCTACGAGGACCCGGCCGAGATCAGCGACGAGGAGAACCTGCTGGACTGGGGCCTCGACTCGGTGCGGATCATGAGCCTGGTGGAGCGGTGGCGCACCAAGGGCGTCGAGGTCACCTTCGCCGACCTGGCGGAGCGCCCCAGCCTCGCCGAGTGGTGGTCGGTGCTGGAGCCGAAGGCGGGCTGACCTCCGCCGCCCCGCGGCCGCGCCACCCGCCGCGCGACCCCGGTCAGGCCGGGTCGTGCAGCAGCCGGTGCAGGCGGGCCGCGACCGTGGGGCGGCGCCAGTCCTGCGCGGGCAGCACCACCAGCAGCGCCTCGTGCACCTCGATGTCGTCGCGGCCCGCGGCCCCGTCGGCCAGCCGCCACAGCAGTTCCGGGTCGCGCGCCGAGAGCACCGCGCCGCGCAACCCCGCCAGCAGGTCCTCCCGCTCCTCGCGGACCGCCGGTGCCTCCGAGCTCGGCAGCAGCGCGCCTCGGTGCAGCTCCAGCGCCGGGTCCAGCCGGCCCGCCCGCAGCGCGGCGCGCAGCTGCAGGAAGTCCGCGTCCACCTCGGCGGCGATCCGGTACGGCTTCGTCTGCACCACGTCGTGGCCCAGCTGGGTGCGCAGCCGGTGGATCTCGGCGCGCACCGTCACCGGGTTGCCCTGCTCGCCGTGCAGGGCCAGCGCCAGCTGCTCGGCGTTGAGGCCGTCGGGGGAGAGCGCGAGCACCGCCAGCAGCTCGGCGCGGCGCGGGCTCAGCGACACCTCGCGACCGCGCAGTTCCGCGGTCGGCCGGGAGGTGAGGAAGCGCAGCCGCAGCGTCGGTGGGCGTGCCCCGTCCGGAGCGGCCGACTCCGCCGCGGAACCGGCCCCGGCACGCACCGAACGCACCGAACCCGCCTCGGCGGCACCGGTCGCACCCGTCCCGCCGGAGCCCGAGCCGGTCCGGGCACCGGAGGAACCCGCCCCGCCTCGACCCGCGACGGCCCGAGGCGCCCGCAGCAGGTACCCCTCGGCCAACGGCTCGATCCGCGCCTCCCGGCCACCCAGCCGCAGCGCGCCTTCCGGGCGGTCCAGCTCGACCCGCTCCGGCAGCGCCAGATCACCCGGCTCGGCCGCGATCACCCGCCCGGTGGCGCTCAGCAGCGCCCCCGGTTCGCCGCGCAGCGCCCGCAGCGCGTCCGAGTTCCGCTCCCGCAGCCGCTCGTCGCGGCGTGCCATCCAGTCGCGCAGCGTGCTCTCCACCAGCGTCGTCGCCGCCGCGACCAGCGCGGGCAACGCGGGGTGCATGGTGTGCAGCGGCCCGCTGATGTCGATCGAGCCGAGGATGCGGCCGGTCTCCGGGTCGTGCACCGGGGAGGCCGCGCAGGTCCACGAGTGGTAGCGGCGCACCAGGTGCTCCGCCGAGTGGATCTGCACCGGGCGGCCGGTGGCCAGCGTGGTGCCCATCGCGTTGGTGCCCATCGAGGTCTCCGACCAGGTGGTGCCCTCGGCCAGCTGCACCCGGTCCGCGGCCCGGCACACGTTCGGGTGCCCCTCGCGCCAGAGGATGTTCCCCTCCGCGTCGGTGATCACCATGATGTGCGTGGTGCCGTCCGCCGCGTCCAGCAGGGTGCGGCGCAGCAGCGGCACGCAGGCCGCGAGCGGGTGCGCCGCGCGCATCTCCGCGAGCCGGTCGACGCCGACGACCACCGGCGGTTCGACCCGGTCCGGGTCGACGCTGGCCGCCAGCGAACGGCGCCACGACTCGAACACCACCGGGCGCGGTGCGTGCGGCGCGCGTTCCCCGGAGAGCACGGCGCTGTGCACCCGACGCAGCAGGCGGGCGCGTTCCATCGGGTCGGCGGGAATCTCGTCGGTGCGCTTCATTCCTCCGTGCTCACAACCGGGACGGGGCGAACCCGTCCGCGCTGAAGATCCAGAGCCGGTACGGTACCCAACCGCTCGCGCGCGGTCACGCTCGGAAGCTGCTCCACCGGTGCGGCGGAGCGCGCCCGATCGGCCCATCCTGGACCGTGACGCGCGCAACAGGCAAGAACGCTCACCCCATTGCCGCCGCCGGCCCGGCGCGCGTGGGCAACGTCACTGCAACGTCGCCGCCCGTAACTTCGCGCCCAACACCGCACAACGTCGTACGGGAGGCACCAGATGACGCTCTACGCAGCTCCGGGAACCGCCGGCTCGGTGGTCGAGTACCGCTCGCGCTACGACCACTTCATCGGCGGCGAGTACGTGGCCCCCGCGAAGGGCGGCTACTTCGAGAACCCCACGCCGATCACCGGCAAGGTCTTCACCGAGATCGCCCGCGGCACCGCGGACGACGTGGAGCGGGCCATCGACGCCGCCGAAGGCGCCGCACCAGCCTGGGGCCGCACCGCCCCCGCCGAGCGCGCCGGGGTGCTGCTGGCCATCGCCGACCGCATGGAGCAGAACCTGGAGAAGCTCGCGGTCGCCGAGAGCTGGGAGAACGGCAAGCCCGTCCGGGAGACGCTGGCCGCCGACATCCCGCTGGCGATCGACCACTTCCGCTACTTCGCGGGCGCGCTGCGCGCCCAGGAGGGCACCCTCTCGCAGGTCGACGAGGACACCGTCGCCTACCACTTCCACGAGCCGCTGGGCGTCGTCGGCCAGATCATCCCGTGGAACTTCCCGATCCTGATGGCGGTCTGGAAGATCGCCCCGGCGCTGGCCGGTGGCAACGCCATCGTGCTCAAGCCCGCCGAGCAGACCCCGGCGTCGATCCACGTGCTGCTGGAGGTCATCTCCGACCTGCTGCCGCCGGGCGTGCTCAACGTCGTCAACGGTTTCGGCGTCGAGGCGGGCAAGCCGCTGGCGTCGAGCTCGCGGATCCGCAAAGTCGCCTTCACCGGTGAGACCACCACCGGGCGGCTCATCCTGCAGTACGCCAGCGAGAACATCATCCCGGTGACGGTGGAGCTCGGCGGCAAGAGCCCGAACATCTTCTTCGACGACATCGGCGCCCAGCGCGACGCCTTCTACGACAAGGCGCTGGAGGGCTTCGCCATGTTCGCCCTCAACCAGGGCGAGGTGTGCACCTGCCCGTCGCGGGCACTGGTGCAGCAGGGCATCTACCGGGACTTCCTGGCCGACGCGGTCGCCCGCACCGAGAAGATCAAGACCGGGCACCCGCTGGACACCGACACCCAGATCGGCGCGCAGGCCAGCAACGACCAGCTGGAGAAGATCCTCTCCTACATCGACATCGGCAAGCAGGAGGGCGCCAAGATCCTCACCGGTGGCGAGCGCATCGAGCACGGCGGCGAACTCGCCGGCGGCTACTACGTGCAGCCCACCATCTTCGAGGGGCACAACAAGCAGCGGATCTTCCAGGAGGAGATCTTCGGGCCGGTGCTGTCGGTGGCGTCGTTCACCGACTACGACGAGGCGATCAAAACCGCCAACGACACCCTCTACGGCCTCGGCGCCGGCGTGTGGTCCCGGGACGGCTCCACCGCCTACCGGGCGGGCCGCGACATCCAGGCGGGCCGGGTGTGGGTGAACAACTACCACGCCTACCCGGCGCATGCGGCCTTCGGCGGCTACAAGCAGTCCGGCATCGGCCGCGAGACCCACAAGATGATGCTGGACCACTACCAGCAGACGAAGAACCTCCTCATCAGCTACTCCCAGAGCGGTCCGGGGTTGTTCTGATGGGGGACGAGGACACGGGCACTCCCGCACGGGTGGCCGTGACGCCGGAGGCGGCGGATCTGATCCGCCGCCTCCGGGCGCAGCACGGCCCGGTGATGTTCCACCAGTCCGGCGGGTGCTGCGACGGCAGCGCCCCCATGTGCTACCCGCAGGGCGAGTTCCGCACCGGGGCGTCCGACGTGCACCTGGGCGACCTCGCGGTGGCCGACGAGAACGGCGATCCCGACCCGGTGCCGATGTGGATGTCCGGCGCCCAGTTCGAGTACTGGAAGCACACCCACCTGACCGTCGACGTGGTTCCGGGGCGGGGGAGCGGATTCTCCTTGGAGGCGCCCGAAGGCGTGCGCTTCCTGATCCGATCCCGGTTGCTCACCGACGAGGAGTGGGCCGGGCTCGGCGAGCGCTGACCGCGGTGCGGCCGGGCGGGGGGCCCGGCCGCACCGGAGGCCTCACGGCCAGTCGATCTGCGGGGAGCGGGTGAACCCGATGCCCGCCGCCTCCCAGCGCGGTCCCTGCTGCGCCAGCCGCGCCCGGAACGACTCCCAGTCGTGGGTGTCAGCGGGCGACCAGCCCAGCTCGGCGATCGCGGGCAGCCGCGGGAACGCCATCAGCTCGACGTGCTCGGAGGTCTCCAGCGTCTCCGTCCACATCGGAGCCTCCACGCCGTGCACCGCCTCGGCGGGCACGCCCGGCAGGTGCGTCGCCGGGTCCCAGCCGTAGGCGTCGGCCACCTCGACGTACCCGGCCCAGCTCAGTCCCAGCTCGGTGGACTCGTCGTACTTCATGTCCAGGTACGACCGGTCCGCGGGCGACAGCAGGATCCGGTTGCCGCGCTCGGCGGCCGCGGCCATCAGCTCCGCGTCGGCGCCCTCGGTGCCCCAGTACTGCACGACCGACCCGGCGGCCGGTTCGGCCTTGGCGTACTCGTGCCAGCCCACCGCGGTCTTGCCGTACTTGGCCACGATCGGCAGCGCGCGGTCCATGAACGCGCGGTACTGCTCGTCGGTGGTGGCGTCCGCCTCGTCCCCGCCGATGTGCAGGTACGGGCCGGGGGTGAGGGCGGCGATCTCGCGGATCACGTCGTCCAGGAACTCGTAGGTCACGTCCTTGTCCACGCACAGCGAGCTGAACCCGACCTCGATGCCGGTGTACAGCGGCGGCGCCACCCCGTCGCAGTTGAGCTCCGCGTAGGAGGACAGCGCCGCGTTGGTGTGCCCCGGGGTGTCGATCTCCGGGATGAGGGTGATGTGCCGGGACTCGGCGTGCGCCACGATCTCCGAGTAGTCCTGCTGCGTGTAGAAGCCGCCGGGACCACCGCCGACCTCGGTGCTGCCGCCGTGCTCGGTCAGCCGCGGCCAATCGGTGATCTGGATCCGCCAGCCCTGGTCGTCGCTCAGGTGCAGGCGCAGGAAGTTCACCTTGTACCGCGCGAGCTGGTCGATGTAGCGCTTCACCGAGTCGACGTCGAAGAAGTGCCGGGCCACGTCGAGCCCGGCGGCGCGGTGCTCGTAGCGCGGCCGGTCGGTGATCTCCCCGCCGGGCACGGTCCACGGCACGTCCTGCACCTGCGGGCTCTCGATCTCGGCAGGCAGCAGCTGGCGCAGCGTCTGCACGCCGTGGAACAGGCCGGTGTCGGTGGCGGCGTGCAGCGTCACCGCGTCCGCGGTGACCTCCAGCCGGTAGCCCTCCGGCCCGGTCTCCGGCTCGTCCAGGCGCAGCGCGAGGTCGCCGCCGTCGCCGACCGGCAGCGGGAACCCGGTGGCGGGCCGCAGCACCTCGGCGAGGCGGTCGGCCACCTCGGTCGCGCCGGGGTCGGCGGTGATCGAGCTGTCGGCGGTCAGCTCGAACGCGACGCCGGGGGCTTCCCGCACCGTTTCGGGAGCCGGGACGACCTGGTGCAGCCGCGCCTGCGGATCCGCGGCGGCGGCGGGGGTGAGGGTGCTCAGGACTCCGGCGGTGAGCACGCCGGTCAGCAGGGCCGCCGTCGCGGCACGCACGGGGGTGAGGGGCATCGGCAACTCCCGATCGGAAACGAGGTCCTAAAAGGTATAGACCACCCATCCGGCGCGGACAGCACCCGAACGGACCCAAAACGCCGCCTGCCGCCCCCGATCAACGCCGGATGAACGGCCTGCCCGCCCGGGCGAACGGGCCGATCAACTCGGTCGCTGCCCGCGCAGCGCGCTCCGGAGGGCGTCGAGCACCGACGGGTCCTCGATGGTCGAGGGCACCTTCGCCTCGCCGGTGTCGGCGATCTCCCGCATCGACTTGCGCAGCACCTTCCCCGACCGCGTCTTCGGCAGCCCGTCCACCACGTCCACGTCCCGGAACGCCGCGACCGGCCCGATCTGGTCCCGCACCGCGGCCACCAGCTCCGCCCGCAGCTCCGCCGGGTCGACCTCGACGCCGGACTTGAGCACCACGAAACCGCGCGGCACCTGGCCCTTGAGCGCGTCGTGCACGCCGATCACCGCGCACTCCGCCACCGCCGGGTGCGCGGCGAGCACCGCCTCCATCGATCCGGTGGACAACCGGTGCCCCGCCACGTTGATCACGTCATCGGTGCGGCCCATCACGAACACGTAGCCGTCCTCGTCCACGTGCCCGCTGTCGCCGGTCAGGTAGTAGCCGGGGTACCGGGACAGGTAGGACTCGCGGAACCGCTCGTCGTCGCCCCACAGCGTCGGCAGCATCCCCGGCGGCAGCGGCTGCTTGATGCAGATCGCGCCGTCCACTCCCGGCGGCACCTCCGCGCCCGCCTGGTCGAGCACCCGCACGTCGAACCCGGGCACCGGCACCGTCGGCGACCCCGGCTTGATCGGCATCGGTTCCAGGCCGCGCAGGTTCGCGCAGATCGGCCAGCCCGTCTCGGTCTGCCACCAGTGGTCCACCACCGGCACGCCGAGGGTGCGCACCGCCCACTGGTAGGTCTCCGGGTCCAGCCGCTCCCCGGCGAGGAACAGCGTGCGCAGCGAGGACAGGTCGTGGTGGGCGAGCTCGGCCGCCTCCGGATCGACCCGCTTGATCGCCCGGAAGGCGGTCGGCGCGGTGAACAGCGCCTTCACCCCGTGCTCGGCGATGACCCGCCAGAACGCCCCCGCGTCCGGGGTGCCCACCGGCTTGCCCTCGTAGACCACGGTGGTCGCCCCGGCCAGCAGCGGGCCGTAGACGATGTAGGAGTGCCCGACGACCCAGCCCACGTCGGAGGCGGTCCAGAACACCTCCCCGGGCCCGATGTCGTAGATGGCGCCCATCGACCAGCGCAGCGCCACCGCGTGCCCGCCGTGGTCGCGCACGACGCCCTTGGGGCGGCCGGTGGTGCCGGAGGTGTAGAGCACGTACAGCGGGTCGGTGGCCGCCACCGGCACGCAGTCGGCGGGCTCGGCGGCCGCCAGTGCTTCGGCGGCGTCGGCGTCGTCCGGGCCGAGCTCGGCGCGCGCCCGGTCGCGCTGGAACACCAGCACGCCGCCGGCCGGGCGGTGATCGGCCAGCCGCAGCGCCTCGTCGACGATCGGCTTGTACTCCACGACCCGGTTCGGCTCCAGCCCGCAGGAGGCGGCCACCACGATCGCCGGGCGGGCGTCGTCGATGCGGGCGGCGAGCTCCTTCGGCGCGAAGCCGCCGAAGACCACCGAGTGCACCGCGCCGATCCGCGCGCAGGCCAGCATCACCACCAGGGCTTCCGGGATCATCGGCAGGTAGACGATCACCCGGTCGCCCTTGCCGACGCCGCGCGCCCGCAGCGCCCCGGCGAAGCGGGCGGTGCGGTCCAGCAGCTCGCGGTAGGTCCAGCGGGACACCTCGCCGGTCATCGCCGAGTCCCAGATGACCGCGGCCTGCTCGCCCCGCCCGTCGCGCACGTGCCGGTCCAGCGCGTTGAAGCAGGTGTTGAGCACCCCGTCCGGGAACCAGCGCCCGGACTCGTCCAGCGCCCTGCTCGGCGCCCGGTCCCAGTCGATGCCGGTTGCGGCCTCCAGCCAGAACCCCTCGGGGTCGGCGAGGCTGCGCCGGTGCGCGTCGGCGTGGGCACCCATGGTCGAGACCTCCCGCGGTATGTGTGGGACGGATGCCGGTGGTCTACCCGAAGGGGGCCGTTCGCGCCAGCACCCACGCGGCGCCGGCGAGCGGTGGCGGCGACGCGCCGGGTCCGCGGACGTGGCGCCCGCGTGCCCGACAGTCCACAATGGTCGATCGACGGGAGGGGTGGTTTCCGGTGCGGCGACCGAACATCGCGGGTTCCTGCGACGAGCGGTCGGTCGCGTTTCGGCCGCGCCGAACCCGTGCACTTTCAAGATCATCCATTCGGCGTCGGGTCGCTCCCGCTGGGCGCAGGCCAGGCGGATTCGGCGGAACTCCCGGTCGCCAGTCGAACACAATGCGTGGGTGGGGAGGCGGTCGGTCGACGAAGGGGTCGGTCTGGCCGACGACCGTGATGGAGGTGTCAAGCTTTGACCAGCGTGGAGACGACTCACCGGGACGGCATCACCGACGGTGACGACGACGCGGCGGAACTGCCCACCACCCCGTGCAGCGTGGTGTGGAGCGGTGGGCACTCGTTCGTCCTCGAAGGCGTGGGCGGCCGCGCCCGCTGGGCCGGCGTGGACGACCGCGGCCGGGCCCGCTTCCTGACCGACGCCGAGATGCGGCGCCGCGGCTGGAGCCACGACCGCCGCTGACCGGCCGCGCACCCCTGGCCGCCCCGGCCACCGCGAGGGGGGTGTGGCACCCTGATCGGTGCGGGCGCCCCCGGGTGCCCCGGAGCCGCAGGCGCAGGTGAGCGCTTCGCGGCGGAACGCACAACCGCGTCAGGGGAGGGCTGTGGTGCAGGACGCCGACGGCACCACGGCCGGATCCGAAGGCCGAGGTGGAGCGGGCGATCCCGCGTCCCCGGAGCCGGACGGCCCGCGGATCGGCACCGGCGGGCAGCCCGGGACCGAACCCGCTGCGGAGCCCGCCGCGGGCCGGGGCGAGGACCCCGCCCAGCCGCCCGACCCGGGCATCGCCCGGATCAAGGAAGTCGCCGCGAGCGTCTGGGACGACCCGTGGCTCACCTGGCCCAACCTGCTGAGCGTCGTACGGCTCGCCGGGGTCCCGCTGTTCCTCTGGCTGCTGCTCGGCCCGCAGTCCGACCTGCTGGCGCTGCTGGTGCTGGTGGTCAGCGGCGCGACCGACTGGCTCGACGGCAAGCTCGCCCGCTGGCTCGACCAGTACAGCCGCGTCGGCGAGCTGCTGGACCCGGCGGCCGACCGGCTCTACATCGTCGCCACGCTCGTCGCGTTCGTGCTCCGCGACGTGATCCCGTGGTGGGCCGCGGCCGCGCTCATCGGCCGCGACGTGGTCCTCACCCTGTGCCTGCCGGTGCTGCGCTGGCACGGGTTCGAGCCGCCGGAAGTGCACTACCTCGGCAAGGCCGCCACGTTCTGCCTGATGTACGCGTTCCCGCTGCTGCTGCTCGTGCAGGAGGACTTCGCGTTCGCGGGCGTGGCGCGGCCGATCGCCTACGCGTTCACCTGCTGGGGCGGCGCGCTGTACGTCTGGGCGGGGGCGCTGTACCTGGTGCAGGTGATCGCCGCGGTGCGCGCGGCCCGCACGCTGAAGACCTGATCGTTCCAGTTCCGGGCGGTGCCGACCCGATCACGCTCGGCCGCCTTGCGGCCGGGAGCGGCCCCGACCTAGGCTCGCCTGGCCCGTGGCGATCATCGCGCGGGTGCGGCGGCACCTCGCCCCGCCCACGGCACGACGAGGAAGGCGGGACCCCAGTGGCCCCGGACGGGATCAAGTACACCCAGGAGCACGAGTGGGTGCGGCGCACCGGCGACGACACCGCGCGCATCGGGATCACCGACTACGCCCAGCAGCAGCTCGGTGACGTGGTGTTCGTGCAGCTGCCCGAGGTGGGCGAGACCGTCGAGGCCGGTGGCGGCATCGGCGAGGTGGAGTCGACCAAGAGCGTCTCCGACATCTACGCCCCGCTGGCGGGGGAGATCGTCGCCCGCAACGACAAGCTCGACCAGGAGCCGGAGCTGGTCAACTCCGACCCGTTCGGCGACGGCTGGATGATCGAGATCAAGCTCTCGGACCCGGCCGCGATCGACGGACTGCTCAGCGAGAGCGACTACCAAGGCATCATCGACCAGGGATGATCGTTGATCTCGGGTTCGCGAACGGCGTGAGGTGGGAGTCCCGCGTCTGCGGCCTGCGACGGCACGGTACGTTTGAACGCACTTGCACGACCCATCCGCGCAGAGGAGAGCTCAGGTGAGCCAGAACGACGGGCCCGGCGGCGTTCCGCCGGAGCAGTCACCGGAGACCACCTCGGTCTTCAGGCCGTTCCTCTCGGAGCCGGAGAGCACCGAGAGTGCGACCCCGGAGCCAGCGGCCTCCGGGGTCGATGCGCTGCCCGCCGGGGCTGCCCTGCTGGTGGTCAAGCGCGGCCCGAACGCCGGGTCGCGGTTCCTGCTCGACAGGGAGACCACCAGCGCCGGACGCCACCCGGACAGCGACATCTTCCTCGACGACGTGACGGTGTCCCGTCGGCACGCCGAGTTCCGGCGAGAGGGCAACGACTTCGTCGTCGTCGACGTCGGCAGCCTCAACGGCACCTACGTCAACCGGGAACCGGTGGACACCTCGGTGCTGGCCAACGGCGACGAGGTGCAGATCGGGAAGTTCCGGTTGGTGTTCCTGACCGGTCCCATCGACGATCAGGGCCGCTGAGCCGGACGTTCCGCGGACAGAACGCATCGGGGCGACGCCATCCGGCGCCGCCCCGATC
This sequence comes from Saccharopolyspora gregorii, assembly GCF_024734405.1. NCBI lineage: Bacteria > Bacillati > Actinomycetota > Actinomycetes > Pseudonocardiales > Pseudonocardiaceae > Saccharopolyspora > Saccharopolyspora gregorii. The sequence goes on from NZ_CP059556.1 coordinate 3,013,831, forward strand.
GTTCTCGGCGGTGATCGTTGCGAGCGATCTTCGAGCCGGTGGTTCCCGCACTCCGGAACGGGTTCTGCGGGATGCCCTGCGGTGTATCGTGGCGGAGGACATCGTTCGCGTCGCGAGCGGTCGGCGCCCCCGGGTGCCGGGCGCCCGGATCCGGGGCGGTCCGCGGCGGAAGCGTCGCGGGAGCCGCGTCCGGTGAGCACCCGCGGGTGCCGCGGAACCGGTGCGCAACGGCGTCAACGACCGCCCCGGTCCGGGGCGGACAACGGAAAGGCCCGGTACCGGCGACACCGTCGGTGCGAGGCCGGGAACGAGCCGGAAAAGCCGTCCACCGAGCGGAAAATCCGGGCGGGGACGACGGCCGGAGGTCGGCGTGTCCGCCGTATCGCGGGTAGCGTCAGAGGCGTCGGTGCGCGATCCTCGACCAAGGATGTCACGCTTCGGCGCGCTGGAGGAGGCGATGTGTCGATGAGCAGCGAAATGCGCGTCGTCGGCGTGCGAGTGGAACTACCAGCCAACCAGCCGATCCTGCTGCTGCGCGAGACCGAGGGCGAGCGGTACCTGCCGATCTGGATCGGATCGGTGGAGGCCACCGCGATCGCGCTGGAGCAGCAGGGCGTGCGACCCGCCAGACCCCTCACCCACGACCTGCTCAAGGACGTCATCGGCGCCCTCGGGCGGGACCTGGAGCAGGTGCGGATCACCGACCTGCAGGAGGGCACGTTCTTCGCCGAGCTCATCTTCGACGGGGACGTGCGGGTCTCGGCGCGGCCGAGCGACTCGGTGGCGCTGGCGTTGCGGATCGGGGTGCCGATCCACGCCGACGAATCGGTGCTGGACGAAGCCGGGTTGATCATCCCGGACGAGCAGGAGGACGAGGTCGAGAAGTTCCGGGAGTTCCTGGACTCGGTCTCGCCGGAGGACTTCCGCGGCGCGGACACCTGATCGCGGCGGGCGGGCGCACGACCCGCCCCGCCGCCCGCGTCGTCGTGAGGGGCTCCTGGTGCAGCTCGCACCGGGAGCCCCTTTCGCATGCCGGGGCCCGCGCGGGTGCGGCTTCGGGTGCGGTGCGTGCGCGAAGGCGGGGCGTGCGTCACACCCGGGGTGGGCGGGCGTCCCCGCGCGTCGCGTTGACCCGCCCACCGGGCGGGCTTACCTTCGGAGTGCGCGAATCGCCCCGATGTGATTTTCCAGGTCGGGGAAGGTCAAACCCCCGGTTCCATGATCGTCCTCGCGCTCGGGTGATGATCATGCGACGAGCCGGGTTCGGTGGTTCGCCGGCTTCGGCCGGGCGGAGGGAGGCAGGCGTGGTGGAGCGAGCACCTGGCGAGGATGCCGCCGCGGAGGGGTCGAAGCCGTTCCCGGAGACCGCGCTGCCGGACGAGCTCGTCGGCTACCGCGGCCCCGCGGCGTGCCAGATCGCCGGGATCACCTACCGGCAGCTGGACTACTGGGCGCGCACCAAGCTGGTCGGGCCGTCGATCCGCGGCGCCGCCGGTTCCGGGTCGCAGCGGCTGTACTCGTTCAAGGACATCCTGGTGCTCAAGGTCGTCAAGCGGCTGCTGGACACCGGGGTCTCGTTGCACAACATCCGGGTCGCGGTCGAGCACCTGCGCCACCGCGGGGTGGAGGACCTGGCCCGCATCACGCTGTTCAGCGACGGCACGACGGTCTACGAGTGCACCTCCGCCGAAGAGGTCGTGGACCTGCTGCAGGGCGGCCAGGGCGTGTTCGGCATCGCGGTCAGCGGCGCGATGCGCGAGATCACCGGCACCATCCACGAGTTCCCCGCCGAGCGCGCCGACGGTGCCGAGCCGGACGAGCCGGTCGCCGACGAGCTGTCGCGGCGCCGGGACCGCCGCATCGGCTGATCGCCGAGGCGCGCTAGGCCCGCCGTGGCCGCCGTGCCGTCCGGCGCGGGTCCGGCGGTCTTGCCGCCACCAGGTGCGCGGGCCACCTATCGACCCGATCGGCCGCTCTCGCCGTGCGCGGGCCACCGTTCGGCCTGTTCTGGTCCCGCCCGTCGGGCGCAGGCGCCGATCGGCCCGTTCGGCCCTTCGTGCGCAGGCGCCGATCGGTCTGTCCGGTCCCGCTCGCCGTGCGCGGGCTGTCGGCGGATCCGGCCAGGCCGTCCTGGCGCCCGTGGCCGTCGCGTCACCGCCCGTCGATGTCACGCCCCGTGCCGCTGGGATGATCGGGCGGGATGAAGATCGCACCGTTCGGCCGTCACCGGATCGGGTAAGCTGCTGTGCATCGCCGACCCCGCGCGGGAGAGTTCGCCGTTGACCTGGTCAGCGGCGGCGCCGAAGGAGCAAACCCTCCCCGACAACCTCTCAGGCCTGCTGGACCGCACGGGCGAGATACCTCTGGAAAGCGGGACCACCGACGTGGTTCCCCGCCGACGGTGCAAGTCCGGTCCGCGGACCGGGTGAAGCTCTCAGGCGTTCGCGTCGCGGACAGTGACAGAGGGGGAGAGCAGCACACGTGCTGCCGCCCTGTCCGTCGCGATGAATGAGGTGTGGCGATGACGACCGAAGACCGCATCCCGCTGGCCGCCCTGGAACACGGCACTCCGTTCGCCGACCGCCATGTCGGGCCGCTGCCCGCTGAGCTGGCCCGGATGCTCGACGTGATCGGCGTCGGCTCGCTGGAGGAGCTGGGGCAGTCGGCGGTGCCCGACGGCATCCGCGAGCGGGACCTGCAGCTGGCGCTGCCGGAACCGGCCACCGAAGCCGAGGCGCTCCAGCAGCTGCGCGACCTGGCCAGGCTGAACAGCCCGCACACCGAGATGATCGGCCTGGGCTACTACCCGACGATCACGCCGCCGGTGATCCGGCGCAACGTGCTGGAGAGCCCCGCCTGGTACACGGCGTACACGCCGTACCAGCCGGAGATCTCGCAGGGCAGGCTCGAAGCGCTGCTGAACTTCCAGACCATGGTGGCCGACTTGACCGGCGTGCCGGTCGCGAACTCGTCGATGCTCGACGAGGCCACCGCGGCGGCCGAGGGCATGACGCTGGTGCGCCGTGCGGGCCGGGCCAAGTCGCCGCGGTTCGTGGTGGACGCCGACGTGCTGCCGCAGACCCTCGCGGTGCTGCGCACGCGGGCGGAACCGCTGGGCATCGAGGTCGTGGTGGCGGACCTGTCCGCGGGCGCGTCGGCGCTGCCGGACGGCGAGTTCTTCGGGGCGCTGCTGGCCTACCCGGGTGCCTCCGGGGTGGTCCGCGACCACCAGGCGGTCATCGACGAGGTGCACGAGCGCGGCGGCATGGTGGTGGTCAGCGCCGACCTGCTCGCGCTGACGGTGCTGCGCGCCCCCGGTGAGCTGGGCGCGGACGTGGTGGTGGGCACGACGCAGCGCTTCGGCGTCCCGATGGGCTTCGGCGGCCCGCACGCCGGCTACATGGCGGTGCGCAAGGGCATCGAGCGGCAGTTGCCCGGCCGGCTGGTCGGGGTGAGCGTCGACGCGGACGGGAACCAGGCCTACCGGCTGGCGCTGCAGACCCGCGAGCAGCACATCCGCCGGGAGAAGGCCACCAGCAACATCTGCACCGCCCAGGTGCTGCTCGCCGTGGTGGCGGGCATGTACGGCGTGTACCACGGTCCCGCCGGGCTGCGGGCCATCGCGAAGCGGGCGCACCGGATGGCGGCGGTGCTGGCCGAGCGGCTGCGCCGCGGCGGGGTGCGCATCGTGCACGCCGAGTTCTTCGACACCCTCGTCGCCGAGGTCCCCGGCCGGGCCGCCGAGGTGGTCCGCGCCGCGCGGGACGGCGGCATCAACCTGCGCCACATCGACGACGACCACGTCGGCGTCAGCTGCGACGAGACCACCACCCGGGAAGCGCTGGTGCGGGTCGCGGAGGCGTTCGGCATCGCCGGGGGCTCGCTGGCCGGCATCGACGAGCTGGACGCCGAGACCGACGACGCGCTGCCGACCGCGCTGCTGCGCACCTCCGAGTACATGACGCACCCGGTTTTCCACGCGCACCGCTCGGAGACCTCGCTGCTGCGCTACCTGCGCCGCCTGTCCGACTCGGACGTGGCGCTGGACCGCAGCATGATCCCGCTGGGCTCCTGCACGATGAAGCTCAACGCGACCGCGGAGATGGAGCCGATCACCTGGCCGGAGTTCGCCGAGCTCCACCCGTTCGCGCCCGCCCAGGACGCCACCGGCCTGCTGGAGATCGTGCACGACCTGGAGCGCTGGCTGGCCGAGATCACCGGGTACCACTCGGTGAGCCTGCAGCCGAACGCGGGCAGCCAGGGCGAGTTCGCCGGGCTGCTGGCCATCCGCGCCTACCACCACAGCCGTGGTGCGGCGGCGCGGGACGTGTGCCTGATCCCGGCGAGCGCGCACGGCACCAACGCGGCCAGCGCCGTGATGGCCGGGCTGCGCGTGGTCGTGGTGCGCTGCGACGACCAGGGCAACATCGAGCTCGACCACCTGCGCGAAGTCGTCGACCAGCACCGCGACGACCTCGCCGCCATCATGATCACCTACCCGTCCACGCACGGCGTGTACGAGGACACCGTGGAACAGGTGTGCGGGCTGGTGCACGAGGCGGGCGGCCAGGTCTACGTGGACGGCGCGAACCTGAACGCGCTCATCGGCCTGGCGCGGATGGGCGAGTTCGGCTCCGACGTCTCGCACCTGAACCTGCACAAGACGTTCTGCATCCCGCACGGCGGCGGCGGTCCCGGCGTCGGCCCGATCGGGGTGCGCGAGCACCTGGCGCCGTTCCTGCCGAACCACCCGCTGCAGCCCGCCGCGGGACCGGAGACCGGGGTGGGGCCGATCAGCGCCGCGCCGTGGGGCAGCGCCTCGATCCTGCCGATCTCCTGGGCCTACGTGCGGATGATGGGCTCCGACGGGCTGCGGCGGGCGACGCTGACGGCCGTCGCCGCGGCGAACTACGTGGCGCGGCGGCTCGACGAGCACTTCCCGGTGCTCTACACCGGCTCCGGCGGGTTCGTCGCCCACGAGTGCATCCTGGACCTGCGGCCGCTCACCAAGGCCTCCGGCGTCACCGTGGACGACGTGGCCAAGCGGCTCGCCGACTACGGGCTGCACGCGCCGACGATGTCGTTCCCGGTGGCGGGCACGCTGATGGTGGAGCCGACCGAGAGCGAGAACCTCGCCGAGCTGGACCGGTTCTGCGACGCGATGATCGCCATCAAGGGCGAGATCGACAAGGTCGCCGGCGGCCACTGGCCCGCCGACGACAACCCGCTCGTGCACGCTCCGCACACGGCGGCCTCGCTGGCCGGGCCGTGGGAGCACGCCTACAGCCGGGCGGAGGCGGCCTACCCGATGGGCACCGGGGCGCCGAAGGTGTGGCCCGCGGTGCGCCGGATCGACGGGGCGCGCGGGGACCGGAACCTGGTGTGCTCGTGCCCTCCGCTTTCGGCCTACGAGGGCTGACCGCGGCGCGGGGGTGAGCGGGAGCCGCCGCTGATGCACTACGGTGGGCGGCTCCATCCGATCGCCTCCGAGAGGAGTGCAGCAATGCTCACGATCAGCGAGAGCGCAGCCGAGGTCATCAAGGTCGTGCTGGCCGGCGGTGACTCGCCCGAAGGATCGGGGCTGCGCATCGCCCCGGTCGCGGACGAGGCCGGGCAGGCCGAGTTGCAGGCGTCGATCGCCAGCGAGCCGCAGGGAGACGACCAGGTGTTGGAGGAATCCGGTGCCCGGGTCTTCCTCGAACCGCAGGCGGCGTCGCTGCTGGGCGACAAGGTGCTCGACGCCGAGCGCGACGACAACGGCGAGCTGAACCTGGCCGTCCGGGACTGAGCCGCAGCGACCCGCCGCGCGCGGGTCACCGAGCCGACGACAGCGCCGGCCGGGACCGGGGGAGCGACCTTCCCCGGCCCGGTCGGCGCTGTCGCGTTCCGGGACTCAGGCGACCGGTTGCGGGACGGCCAGCAGCCGTTCGCAGTGCTCCACCAGCCGGTCCCGCAGCGGTGCGGCCCGCTCGGCGAACTCGCGCTGCGCGCGCACGTAGGCGGCGCGCCCTTCGGGTGTCTCCACCGCGACCGGCGGGTAGCCGAGGGCGGCGAGGTCGTAGGGGCTGGCGCGCATGTCCAGCTCGCGGATGTCCGCCGCCAGTTCGAAGCAGTCGGCGACGAGTTCGGCGGGCACCAGCGGATTCAGCTTGTAGGCCCACTTGAACAGGTCCATGTTGCCGTGCAGGCATCCCGGCTGCTCCAGGGCGACCTGGTCCTCGCGGGCCGGTTGCAGCGCGTTCAGCGGCCGCGCGGGCGGGGTGAAGAACCGGAACGCGTCGTGGTGGGTGCACTTGATGGGCATCGACTCGACGACCGCGTCGGTGCCCGCGTGCCCGAGCCGCAGCGGCCAGGACTCGTGCCGCACGTCGCCGGGGGAGGTGCGGTAGACCATCGCCCACTCGTGCAGCCCGAAGCAGCCCAGCTGCGGGCTGCGGGAGCGCACCGCGGTGAGCAGCCCGTGCACGAAGCGCACCGAGTCGCGGCGTTTCGCGGTGAGCACCGCCGGGTCCAGCGCCACGCCCTCGGGGACGCGCCGGTAGCCGCGGCGCTCCAGGAACTCGGCGCCGCCTTCGAGCGCGACGCCGAAACCGGGCTGCCAGCGCTCCAGCAGCGACGGGCGGTGCGAGTAGTAGGTGAACAGGAAGTCCATCACCGGGTGCTTCTCCCCGGCGCGCTGCCTGCGCCGGTGCGGTCCCGTCCAGCGCTCCACCCGCTCCCGGTGCGCGTTCGCGCGGTCCCGCCATTCCTGTTCGCCCAGCACTCGCATAGTGCCGCCAGGATAGGTCAGCCCTCGTCGGGGCCGGTCCGGCCGGGGCGCAGCTGCGCGATCAGCTCCCGCAGCCGCGGCGGGACCGGTGCCTTGGCGCCTTCCGGGTCGCGGCAGGCGAAGGTCATCCGGCCGTGGACGACGAGCTCGCCGTCCCGGGTGAACTCGAAGCCGAGGGTGTAGGAGGTGGTGCCTACCCGGTCCTGCACCACCTCGCAGGCCAGTTCGTCGAACACCCGCACCGGCGCCAGGTAGGTGGCCGCCGAGCGCACCCCGACCGTCCCGGTGCCCAGCTGCGCGGCCAGCTCCGCCGAGCGCAGCCCGCGGGCGTGCAGCCAGCTGCTGTAGGCCCGCTCCATCCACGGGTAGTAGATCGCGAAGTACGCGATGCCGAGCGCGTCGCAGTCCCCGTAGGACAGCCGGAAGCGCTGCACCTGGTCCACCGCCATCACCCTCCGATGTGGACGGACGCGGTGCCGGAGAGCACCGGATCGCCGCCGAGCACGTCGAGTCCGACCGCGCAGGACGCCACCAGGACACCGTCCTGTTCGGACACGCCGGTCACCGTGCCGTGCGCGCGCAACCGGTCCCCGGCGAACACCGCGCCGAGGTGGCGCAACCGCAGCTCCCGGATCCGGTGCGCCCCGCCCGCCCAGCGCGCCAGCATCGACACCACGTACGCCTGGTTCAGCGGCCCCTGGTTCACCACCCGGTCGCCGAGCCCGAGGGCGCGCACCGCGGCCGGGTCGAAGTGGATCGGGTTCGCGTCCCGCATCAGGGCGGCCATCGTCTTCATCTTCTCCGCGCTGACCGGGCCGACCTGGTGGTCGGGCAGCACGTCCCCTGGCCGCACGCCGCTCATCGGGGCCGCCGCGGGAACAGGATCGAGCTGGTGCAGGACGCGGCCGCCGACCCGTCCGGTTCGTGCAGGTCCAGCCGGTACTCGACCAGGTCGAACACGCCGGTGCGAGCGCCGCGCTTGCGCCGCGCCGACTCGATCCGGCCCCGCACCGCGTAGGTGGCGCCGACCCGCAGCGGGCGGTGCAGCACGGTGTGCACCTCCCCGGCCATCGGGCCGTCCGACTCGCGGGCGCCGAACCAGCCCCAGAACCGCTCCCAGCTCACCCCCATCGCCGAGGTCGCGGCGAGGAACGCGAACACCGGGCTGCCGGCCCCGTCCTCCGGATCGGCGAGCGCGCAGTCGTTGACCAGCCGCACCCACCACGGCTCCACGGTGAACTCCCCGCCGGGCAACTCGGTGCCGACGAGCTCGGCCAGCGCCGCCTCGTCGGGTACGGCTGAGGTCATGTCCGCTCCTGATCCGCCCAGTAGGGGGCGCGCAGCTCGCGCTTGATCACTTTTCCGGTCGGGGCCTTGGGCAGGCTCGCGACGAAGTCCACCGACTTCGGCTTCTGGTAGGACGGCAGCCGCTGCCGGGCGGTGGCGATGATCTCGGCTCCGGTGGCGGTGGTGCCGGGTTTGAGCACCACGACGGCCTTCACGTTCTCGCCCCACTCCGGATCAGGCAGCGTCCCCGTCGAGGAGGCCGTCGCGGCCCACCCCGCGGTGCTGGAGTGCGCGGTCATCGGCGTCCTGGATCAGCGAGCAGGGGAACGACTCCAGCGCGGCCCGCACCACCGAGGTGGGCATCGGCCCGCCGCCGTACTGGATGTTGCGCAGGCTGCGCAGGTCGTAGCGGTCGAACCCCGGCACCGCGAGCATCCAGTTCAGCATCGTGGTGATGCCGAGGAACGCCGAGACCCGCTCCTGCTCGATGACCCGCAGCGCCTGCTCGGCCGCGAAGTCCACCAGCACCAGCGGACAGCCGTGCCGCAGGTAGTTCATCGCCAGCACGATCGGGATGTGGAACATCTGCCCGGTCATCAGGTACACGTCACCGGGCACGATGCGCTCGGCGACGGTCTGGTGCACGCCGCCCGCCTCGGCGCTGCGGTGGGTGTGCAGCGCGCCCTTGCTGCGGCCGGTGGTGCCGCCGGTGTGGAGGATGAAGAACGGGTCGTGGTCGCCGACGTGCTCGCTACCGGGCGGTTCGGCGGCGGAGGCGGCGGCCAGCAGCTCCTCGTAGCCGCCGTCACCGCCGAACTCCAGCCAGTGGGCCAGGTCGCAGGTCCGCCGCAGCTCCGCGGCCTGCGCGGACCACTCGGCGGCGGTGATCAGCGCCCGCGGCGTCGCGTCCCGCAGCAGCCGGGCCAGCTCCGCGGTGTCGAGCCGCCAGTTCAGCGGTTGCAGCACCAGCCCGGCCCGGCCGCAGGCGAAGTACAGCTCCAGCAGCTCCACCCGGTTCCGGGACAGCGCCGCCACCCGGTCGCCGCGGCGCAACCCGAGCCCGAGCAGTCCGTTGGCGAGCCGCCGCACCCGCTCGTCCAGCTCGGCCCAGCGCACCCGCCGTCCGGTCGGCACGTCGTGCACGGCGAGCGCGCGCGGCGCCAGCGCCGCCCACTTCGCCGGGATGAGGCCCAGGTTGAGCGTCACGAGAACGGCAGGTCCAGCTCGACCCGCAGGTCGCTGATCCGCCAGCCCCCGGATCCGTCCGGCGCTCCGCGCAGCTCGGCGAGGTAGCGGCCGGTGGTGACCGCGCGCAGCGCGCCGTCCGCCACCGCGAACAGGGTCAGGTAGCTGCGCGCCCGGGCCCGGTCACCGGCGTGCTCCAGCACCAGGTTGCTCAGCACGTGCCTGCGCCGGTCCCGCTGCGAACCCGCCGTTCCCCGGACCAGCTCGACGATGGCGTCGCGGCCGCGGACCGGGCCCGTCACCGCGCCGTCCGCCACGTGCACCGACAGCTCGGCGTCGGCGGTGAAGCAGTCCGCGAGCAGCTCCAGATCGCCCTCGTCGTAGCCGAGCGCGTAGCGCGCCAGCACGTCCTCGACGGCGGAGCGGACCGCCGCGCTCACCGGACGCCGACCCCGGCGTCGACGGGGAACGCCGCGCCGGTCACGAACCGCGCCTCGTCGCCCGCGAGGAACGCGACCGCGTCGCTGACGTCGGACTCGCGCACCCACGGCGTCGGCAGCACGTGCATCGCCCGCATCGCCGGTTCCGCGTTCTCCAGCGTCGGTTCCGCGCCGGGCGGGCTGAACATCCCGTAGAAGGTCGGGTGCTGGATCATCGGCGTGCTCACGTTCGTCGGGTGGATCGTGTTGACCCGGATGCCGTGCTCGCCGAGCTCACCGGCGAGGCTCTGCATCAACCCGACCACGCCCTGCTTGGCGGCCGAGTAGTGCGCCAGCCCGCCGCGGCCCTTCAACCCGGCGACCGAGGAGATGAGCAGCAGGCAGCCGCCGTCGCCCTGCTCGATCATCGTCGGGATCGCGGCCTTCGCGGTGTGGAAGACCCCGGTGAGGTTCACGTCGATCATGTCCTGCCACTGCTCGGCGGTCAGCTCCCAGCTGCGGCCGAAGGAGACGATGCCCGCGTTGGCGATGACGACGTCGACCCTGCCGAGCTCGGCCACGCCCGAGTCGAACGCGGCCTGCAGCCCGTCGAAGTCGCGCACGTCGGCGATCCGGGCCACCGCGCGCCTGCCCAGCTCCTCGACGCGGCGGGCGGTCTCGGCCAGGTCGTGCTCGGTGGGCATCGAGTAGACCGGCGCGACCGAGTCGATCTCGGCGCACCGGTCGACGGCGATGACGTCGGCGCCCTCGGCGGCCAGCCGCAGCGCGTGGGAACGTCCCTGCCCCCGCGCCGCCCCGGTGATGAACGCGACCTTGCCGGCCATCCGATCGGCCATCCGTCCGCCCTTCTTCGCGCGCCCCGCGGCGCGCGGTGCGCGTGCTGCCGGGAGCCCGCGGCCCCGGTCCGGAGCCCCGGCTCCGTAGCGGAGTATGGCCGTGCCGATCTTGCTGTCAAGGCACCGGAAACCGCTCCTGAGCAGCCCCCGCGGCCCGCGCCGGACCGGTTGCCGGGGCCGTTCGCTGCGCAGTTGGGGCGATCGCGCACGGTGTTGCGGGCATCACCGCGCGTGCCCGGAAGTCGCGAATTCACGCGTTCGGCGCAGGATGGCACCGCCGCGCTCGTCACCCGTTCGGCGGAGACCGGGCGGGAGGACGGCGACGCGGGCCGCCCCCGAGGGGACGACCCGCGTCGATCGAGCTCCGCGCCGGTCAGGCGGTGACGTGCGTGCCGTCCCGGACGGTGCCCACGTACTCCTCCACCAGGTCCTCCAACGCGACCACGCCGTGCGAGGCGCCGTCCGAATCGACCGCGACCGCCAGGTGGCTGCGCGCCCGCCGCAGCGAGGTCAGCGCCTGGTCCAGCCGGGCCGTCACCGGAACCGACGGCAACCTGCGGATGCGGGTGGACGCGATCGGGGTGGACGGTTCGCCGCCGGCCTGGTCCAGCACGTCCTTCACGTGCAGGTAGCCGAGCAGCTCGCCGGAGTCCGCGCGCACCGGGAAGCGGGAGAACCCGGTGCTGGAGACCGCGTGCTCCACGTCGCCCAGCGTCGGCGCACCGGGCAGGCTGGTCACCTGGTCCAGCGGCACCAGCACGTCGGCGACGGTGTGCTCCACCGAGGACAGCGTCTGCGCGAGCCTGCGGTGCTCGGACTGCTCCAGCAGCCCCTCCCGCCGCGACTCCACCAGCAGCTCGGCCAGCTCGGAGGACGTGTACGCCGTGTCCAGCTCGTCCTTCGGCTCCACCTTCAGCGCCTTGAGCACGCCGTTCGCCATCATGTTGAACAGCGCGATCAGCGGCCGCGCCAGCTTCACGAACGCCACCAGCGCGGGCACCAGCCACAGCGCGAGCCGCTCCGGGTCCGCCAGCGCCAGGTTCTTCGGCACCATCTCGCCGACCAGCACGTGCAGCACCACCACGATCGCCAGCGCGATCGTGAAGCCCAGCGCGTGCACCACGGGCGCGGGCACCGAGAACGGCTGGATGAGCAGCTCCAGCCGGTGCGCCACGGCCGGTTCGCCGAGCCGGCCCAGGCCCAGCGAGCACAGCGTGATGCCCAGCTGGGCGCTGGTGAGCATCAGCGAACCCTCCTGGCTCGCCTTGATCACGGTGCGGGCCCGGCTCACGCCCTGGTCAAGCAGCGCCTCCAGCCGGTCCCGGCGGGAGGACAGCAGCGAGAACTCCGCGCCCACGAAGAACGCGTTGAGCAGCAGCAGCAGGACGCCGAGCAGGATCGCCACGGTGTCGCTCATCGGGTCCCCCCAGAGGTGCCGGTGGAGTCGGCCGGGCGGTGCGCCCGGGTCAGGCGCAGCTCGGCGATGCGGTGGCGGTCCATGCTCGCGACGGTGAGCCGCCACGGGCCCACCTCGACCTGGTCGCCGTAGGCCGGGATGCGGCCCAGCCGCGCCAGCACCAGACCGGCGACGGTCTCGTACTCGCCCTCGGGCATCTCGAAGCCGGTGGCCTCCTCGATCTCGTCGGCGCGCAGCAGCCCGGAGACGATCCAGGTGCCTTCGGTCAGCGGGCGCACCGCGGCGGTCTCCCGCCGGTCGTGCTCGTCGCGGACGTCACCGATGATCTCCTCGACCACGTCCTCCAAGCTCACCAGGCCCGCGGTGCCGCCGTACTCGTCGACGACCAGGGCCAGCTGCAGCCCGGAACCGCGCAGCCGGTTCAGCAGCGAATCGCCATCCAGCGTCTCCGGCACCGTCGGCACCGGGCGGGCCAGCGACCCGACCCGGGTGCTGTCGCGCTGGTCGGCGGGCACGCCGAACGCCTGCTTCACGTGCACGACGCCCTGCACGCCGTCCAGGTCGTGGTCGTGCACCGGGAACCGGGAGAACCCGGTGCGCCGGGCCAGCGTCAGCAGGTCCAGCACCGACGCGTCCGAGGACAGCGACTCGACCTTGACCCGCGGCGTCATCAGCTCGTCCGCGGAGCGGTCGCCGAAGCGCAGCGAGCGGTCCATCAGGACCGCGGTGGACTCGTCGAGCGTGCCGTGCTCGGCGCTGGAGCGGACGATCGAGCCGAGCTCGTCGGGGGAGCGCGCCGAACGCAGCTCCTCCTGCGGCTCGATGCCGAAGCGGCGCACCGCCCAGTTCGCGCTGTTGTTCATGCTGTCGATCAACCAGCGGAACACCTGCGAGAAGCGGGAGTGGTAGCCGGAGACGGCGCGGGCGGTCGGCAGCGGGCGCGCGATGGCCAGGTTCTTCGGCACCATCTCGCCGAACACCATCGACAGCGTGGTGGCCAGCAGGATCGCCACCACCAGCGAGATCGGTGCCGCCACCGCGTTCGGCAGGCCGACGGCCAGGAACGCCGGGCGCAGCAGCTCACCGATCAGCGGTTCGGCCACGTAACCCGTGATCAGGGTGGTCAGGGTGATGGCGACCTGCGCGCCGGAGAGCTGGAACGAGAGGGTGCGGTGCGCGCGCTGCACCGCTTTCGCCCGCCGGTCGCCGACCTGGCTGACGTGGGCGTCGACGGTGCTGCGTTCCAGCGAGGTCAGGGAGAATTCCGCGGCCACGGCGAGCGCGGTGCCCAAGGTGAGCACGGCGACGAACAGGAGTCCGAGGACGGAGAGCACGATGGCCATCAGCGATCACCTCGCCGCAGGCCGGTAGTGAGCGGAAAGCCGGGACCACGTCCCGGCTCGGTACTTCCTTCAGGGGACTGTGCCGTGGGCACCGAACGTGTCACTCCTCGGGAGGAAATCGGAAATAAGCGACCCGAGTATATCCCGATCGGAGCACCGGAACCGCGCATCGTGACTCCGGCGACGCGCGGAGGGGTGGCGGAGCCGCGCGGTGCGACGGTGCCGCCACCCGCGGTCACGCCGCCGCGTCCCTCCGGCAGGACGCGGCGGGAAGGGCCGCGGGGAGCGGTGGATGCGGTGGGTTGCGTCCGATCGGCGGTAGCGCGACCGCGCCGAGTGCTCGCGCAACAGCGCTGCGTACGCCGCTGCGGATGATCACCCCACCGATTTTCACCGTATTTCCAGGTTGCGGTTCACACCATTTGGGCAAGGCGTAACCTCTGCGCAGTTCCGCACGCGGCCACCCGCCGCATCCAGCACCAGAGAGGTCGTGATCGTGAGTACCCCCACGGTTGCGGACGCGCCGCAGCAGGGCTTCTTCGGCCAGCCACGGGCACTGTCCACGCTGTTCTTCACCGAGATGTGGGAGCGGTTCTCCTACTACGGGATGCGCGGGATCCTCGCGCTCTACCTGTACACGGCCGTGCAGGACGGTGGTCTCGGGCTCCCGGAGACCACCGCCACCTCGCTCGTCTCCGCCTACGGCGCCTCGGTGTACCTGACCGGTGTCGCGGGTGGCTGGATCGCCGACCGGATCTTCGGTGCTCGCCGCGCCGTGTTCTGGGGCGGCGTCCTGATCATGTTCGGGCACATCGCGATGGCGGTGCCCGGCGGGCTGGCCACCACCGGCATCGGCATCGTGCTGATCATCGCCGGTACCGGCTTGCTCAAGCCGAACGTCTCGAAGATGGTCGGCGACCTCTACGCGCAGCAGGACAAGCGCCGCGACGCCGGTTTCTCGATCTTCTACATGGGGATCAACCTCGGCGGGTTCGCCGGGCCGCTGATCGCCGGGTTCCTCCAGTCCGAGATCGGCTTCCACTGGGGCTTCGGCGCCGCCGCGGTCGGCATGGCGCTGGGCCTGGTGCAGTACGTGCTGGGCAGGCGCAACCTCTCCAGCGTCAGCGAGGTGCCCGGCAACCCGCTGCCCGCCGAGCACAAGGGCGCCGTGCTGGGCCGGGCCGGCGGCATCGCCGCGGTGTTCGTGATCGGGCTGGTGGCGCTGGTCGGCACCGGGGTCATCGGCCTCGCCGGCCTGGTCAACGTGGTCACGGTGATCTCGGCCGTGCTGCCGATCGCCTACTTCGCGGTGATGCTCAGCAGCAAGCAGATCAACAAGGTGGAGCGGGAGCGGCTCGTCGCCTACATCCCGCTGTTCCTGGCGACCGCGCTGTTCTTCATGCTCTTCGAGCAGCAGGCCAGCACCCTGGTGATCGTCACCGACATGCAGACCACCCACGAGGTGTTCGGCTGGGAGTTCCCGGTCAGCTGGTTCCAGTCGATCAACTCGCTGGCGATCATCGTCCTGGCGCCGGTGTTCGCCGCGCTGTGGCTGAAGCTGGGCGACCGGCAGCCGAGCACGCCGATCAAGTTCGTCGGCGGTCTCGTGTTCGTCGGGCTGGGCTTCCTGTGGGTCGTGGTGTCCGGGTTCATCACCGACTCCAGCGGCAAGCAGCTGGCGCTGGTGGTGGCGCTGGTGTTCGTCATCCTCACCATCGGTGAGCTGATGATCTCGCCGGTGGGTCTGTCGGTGACCACGAAGCTGGCGCCGCCGGTGTTCTCCTCGCAGACGATGGGCCTGTACTTCCTGGCCCCGGCGCTCGGGCAGGGCATCGGTGCGCAGGTGGTGAAGCTCTACGACCCGGCGAACCAGACGCTGTACTTCGGCGTGATCGGGTTGGCGACCATCGCCTGCGGCGGGCTGCTCGCGCTGGGCGCGCCGAAGATCAAGAAGTTGATGCACGGGGTTCCGTGATCGAGCTCCTCGGCGGCGGGCGGTCCGGTTCGGGCCGCCCGCCGCGTCATGCCGGGGCCCGTTCCGGAGTGCTGCCGAGCCCGGTCTCCTCGGCGAGGTCGTCCAGCAGCCCCCGCAGCCGGTCCAGGGTGGCGAGCGTGCGGTGCAGCGACGTCGGGTCCTGCGGCAGCGACTCGGCCAGGTCGCGCAGGTCGTCGGCCCAGGACTGCGCGGACTCGCGGGCCTCCCGGAGGCCCTGGGTGGCCTCCGCGGTCATCGACGCCGCCGTCTCGGCCATCGCCCACAGCAGCTCGGCCAGCCGGTCCCGGGTGTCCTCGTCGAGCATGTCCACGGTCGGCGGCAGCACCGCCGCCAGGTTGCGGGTGGCGTAGGCGCAGCCGGTGAGCACCGTGAGGGACCGGTCCAGCGCGCTGCGCCGCGACGGCATCCGGTAGGCCACCAGCGGCCGGGCGCTGGAGAGCGCGCTGTGCAGCGCGTCGTCGACCTCGCGGACACCTTCGCGCAGGCCGTCGCCGCAGTCGCCCGCGCCGACCGCGGTGCCGGTGGAGCGCAGCAGGTCCCGCAGCCGCAGCAGGAAGTCCTCGGTGTTGTCCCGCAGCAGCCGCCGGGTGCGGGTGGGCAGCACCACGGTCGCCGCCAGCACGCCCGCGCTCGCACCGATCGCGGTCTCGGCCAGGCGCACGCCCAGCACGTTCACGTCGAACGTGCCCAGCACGCCGTAGAGCGCCCCGAGCATCGTGGTGATGAAGAACGTCATCCCGGCGTAGGACACCCCCGCCAGGTAGAACGCGGCGAACACGCAGCACAGGATCATCAGCAGCTCCGCCGTGGCGTCACCGGTGATGCGGGACGCGACCAGCACCCCGGCCACCACCCCGAGCATCGTGCCCGCGGTGCGCTGCCAGGCGCGCACCAGCAGCTCGCCGCGGCTGTTGGCGCTGATGAACACCACGAACGCCGTGATCACCGCCCAGTACCAGCGGTTCGGCGAGACCAGCTGGCCGAGCACGATCGCCATCGCCGCGGCGCAGGTGACCTGCACGGCGGCGCGCAGCTCGGGACGGCGCAGCCCGGTCTCCTCGCGGTCGGTCCGGTCCTCGTCGGGTTCGCGCTCGTCGCCGGAGCGCTGCCCGGTGCCCTCGTCATCGGTGTCGTCGGTGCGCGGCCCGACGCGGCCGAGGTCTCCGTACGCGGTGGTGAGCTCGGCGAGCGCGGCGCCGAGCCTGCGGATCGCCATCGCCAGCTCCACCGAACCGTCCCGCCGCCGCGGCCGGGACGCGCCGTCGTCCGGCTGCCCGGCGGCGCGCACCCCGTCGCGTTCGATGCGGTCGGCGAGCGAACGCGCGGCGGCCCGCACCTCGGAGGCGTCGCTGCGCACCACGGCCAGCAGGCCGGCCACCGCCTGCGGCACCGCCGTCCCGCCGCTGGGGTGGTCGAGCACCCGCATCAGCGGGTTCAGCAGGTTCTCCGCGGTCAGCTCGACGCTGAGGATGCGCCGCCGCAGCAGTTCCCGGCCCGCCTCGTCCAGCCCGTCGAGCTCGGCGACGGTGCCCTCCAGCATCCGGGCGGTCTCGTTGAGCCGCACCGAGCGGTGCCGCAGCCGCTTGCGGTGCCGCTCGGCCTCCGGCTGCTGGGCCAGCGCGCGCACCTCGTGCAGCAGGCCCTGCACCTGGGCGCGCAGCGTGCGCCGCCCCCGCTCCAGCACGCCGCGCGGGTCGTCGCGCAGCACCACGAACCGCAGGAGGAACGCGCTGCCCGCCCCGCACACCGCGGCCCACAGCAGGTCCGGCAGCTGCGGCAGCTGCGGGCGCAGGAACATCGCGAAGAAGTACCCCATGAACGCGACCATCCCGAACGCGAAGTACCGCGGGCCGAACCGCCGGATGTAGGTCGCCGCGAACACCACGGGCAGGAACAGCGCCACGTGCAGCACCGGCGCGCTCGCCGTGGCGGTGGCCAGGGTCAGCGAGAGCACGGCGGGCACCGGCATCAGCAGCGTGGTGCGGCGGCGCTCCCGGTCGGTGGGGTCGTTCACCGCGGTGATCGAGTTGATCGCCACCACCGCGGCGACCATCCCGCTGGTCACCGGGCGGTGCAGCAGCACCAGCACGCCCATCGCGGCGCCGATCGCGCAGGCCGTGGCCAGCGTGACGCGGGTGGCGTTGCGCAGCCGGCGCAGCGCCGGGTCGGACGCGAGGAAGCGGTTCCACCACTCGCTGACCACGTGCGCTCGCTCCTTCCCGCCGCTCGCCGCGGCCGCCGCCGCGACCCTACGCCGCGCGTCCCCCGGACGGGCGGGGCGCGCCGGGCCGGCGGGGGAGCGGTCAGGCGCCGCGGTGGCGGCGCACGCTCTCCTCGACGACGTCGAGCACGGGGCCCAGATCATCGGCGGGCAGCCCCATCGCCAGGTGCGAGACGAGTCCTTCGAGGACCAGTTCGAGGTAGGCGGTGAGCACGTCCACGTCCACGTCGTCGCGCAGGTTCCCACCGTCGCGCTGCCACTGCAGGCGGGCCTTGGTGGCGGCGGTGAGCTGTTCGGAGCGCTGCGCCCAGCGGGCCCGGAACTCGGCGTCGGTGCGCAGCCGCCGCGAGACCTCCAGCCGGGTGCCCAGCCACTCGGCCTCCGGTTCGCTGCCGCCGCCGGGGGTGCGGTCGGCGAGCAGGTCGCGCATCACCTGCACCAGGCCCTGCTCGGCGACGACGTCGGCCATCCGGGCGGCGTCGTCCTCGGCGAGCGCCAGGAACAGGGATTCCTTGTCCTTGAAGTGGTGGAAGATCGCGCCGCGGGACAGCCCGGTGGCCTCTTCCAGCCTGCGGACGGTGGCGCCTTCGTAGCCGTTGCGGGCGAAGCAGCTGCGGGCACCGTCGAGGATCTGGCGGCGCCTGGCCTGGAGGTGATCCTGACTGACCCTGGGCATGGGTTGATCGTCCCAGCTCCGTCGCGCCGCATGCAATCCGTACGTACGTATTGTTGGCAACCGTCCACCTGTTGGGGAATTATCGCGCAGAGGCACTGGACTTTTCCGCACACCTGCGCACCGAATTCGACCCGCCCGCGCACTTCGCCCGATTCCGGGCGTTCCCGCCGGCTCCGGTCGGGCAGGCACCGCGCCCGGACGGTCCCGGCAGCCCCCCGACGGGCCCCGGTGACGCCGGTGCCCCATCCAGGTGGTGATGACCCGCATGACCGCTTCGATCGATTCCCCCTCGGCGGCGCACCCGCCCGCCGAGGTCCCCAGCTCCCGCATCCGCACCCGCGCCGAGGCGGAGGCCTACGTGGCCTCGGTCTGCTTCAAGCACGGCCCTCCCCGGCTGCTCGGCGTCGAACTCGAATGGACCGTCCACCACGCGGCCGACCCGCGACGACCGCTCGACGCCGAGGCGCTGATCGCCGCGCTCGGCCCGCACGCCCCGCGCTCCCTGGTCCCGGACAGCCCGCAGCGCCCGCTGCCGAACGGCTCCGCGCTCACCGTCGAACCCGGTGGCCAGGTCGAGGTCTCCAGCCTGCCGTCCCCTTCGCTGCGCACCCTGCTCGACACCACCGCCGCCGACGCCGCGCACGTCCGGAGCCGGCTCGCCGACGGCGGACTGCTGCTCGGCGAGCGCGGCACCGACCCGTGGCGCATCCCGCACCGGCTGCTCGACGTCCCGCGCTACGCGGCGATGGAGTGCGCGTTCGACCGCATCGGCATCGGCGGCCGCCTCATGATGTGCAGCACCGCCGGGGTGCAGGTGTGCCTGGACGCCGGTGAACCGCACCGGATCGCGGCGCGCTGGGCGGCGCTGCACGCGCTCGGACCGGTGTTCATCGCCGCGTTCGCGAACTCCCCGCAGCTGTTCGGCGACCCCACCGGCTGGGCGTCGGTGCGCACCCGCTCGCTGCTGCGCACCGACATCCCGCGGATGCGGCCCGGACCGGCGACGGCCGACCCTGCCGCGGACTGGGCGCGCCGGGTGCTGGACACCGCGCTGCTGTGCCTGCGCCGGGACGGCACCGACTGGCGGGCGCCCGGCGGGGTGACCTTCGCCGAGTGGATCTGCGGCGCGCTGCCGTGGCCACCGACCTTCGACGACCTCGACTACCACCTGAGCACCCTGTTCCCCCCGGTGCGCCCGCGCGGGTACTTCGAGGTCCGCTACCTGGACGCGCAGCACGGCGACGACTGGATGCTGCCCACCGCCGCGCTCGTCGCCCTGTTCGCCGACGAGTCCACCGTGGACCGGGTGCTGGAACTCGCCGTCCCCGCCGGCGGCCGCTGGGTCGACGCCGCTCGGCACGGCCTCGCCGACCCGGCGCTGGCCCGCACCGCGGCGGCCGTGCTGGAGCTGGCCTGCCGCGAGCTCGACCGGCTGGACGAGACCCCGGAACTGGTGGAGCCGCTCGCCGACGTGGTGCCCCGGCGGCTCGCCGAAGCCCGCTGATCGGCGCGCAGTCGTCCCGCGCGCCGCGGCGGCGGCCCGGCGCGCCCGTTCCCGCGATCATGGAGGTGACCCGGTGACCACCAGGTCCCAGGCAGGTACCGAATCCCAGGACGCCCCGCGGCCCGGCCGCGGCGACCTCGCCGAACTCGGCGTCGAAGGGCTGCGCTCGCGCGTGGCCGAAGAACTCGTCCGCACCCGCGAGCGCAGCGAGGTGCTCACCGGCAGCGTCGACGACGACGACCTGACCCGGCAGCACTCGCCGCTGATGTCGCCGCTGGTCTGGGACCTCGCGCACATCGGCAGCCAGGAGGAGCTGTGGCTGGTGCGCGACGTCGGCGGGGCCGAGGCGATCCGCCCCGACATCGACGACCTCTACGACGCGTTCCAGCACCCGCGCCGCGACCGGCCGCAGCTGCCGCTGCTCGGCCCGGCCGAGGCCCGCTCCTACGTGGGGGAGGTGCGCACCAAGGTGCTCGACCTGCTCGACCGCACCCCGCTGGAGGGCAGGCGGCTGGTGGAGCAGGCGTTCGCCTTCGGCATGATCGTGCAGCACGAGCAGCAGCACGACGAGACGATGCTGGCCACCCACCAGCTGCGGAAGGGCCCGCCGGTGCTCACCGCCGACGACCCGCCCGCGGCCGGGGCGGAGGCGCTCCCGGCGGAGGTCCTGGTGCCGGGCGGGCCGTTCACGATGGGCACCTCCACCGAACCGTGGGCGCTGGACAACGAGCGCCCCGCCCACCCGGTGCACGTGCCGGACTTCCTCATCGACACCACCCCGGTCACCAACGCCGCCTACCGCCGCTTCGTCGAGGGCGGCGGCTACGACCAGCCCCGCTGGTGGAGTGAGGAGGGCTGGGCGTACCGGCAGCACGCGGAGCTCACCGCGCCCCGGTTCTGGCGCCGCGACGGCGACGGCTGGCTGCGCCGCCGCTTCGGGCACGTGGAACCGCTGCCGCCGGACGAACCGGTGCTGCACGTCAGCTTCCACGAGGCCGAGGCCTACGCGCGGTGGGCCGGCAAGCGGCTGCCCACCGAGCAGGAGTGGGAGAAGGCCGCCCGCCACGACCCGCGCACCGGCCGCTCGCTGCGCTACCCGTGGGGCGACGGGGACCCGGGGCCCGAGCACGCGAACCTCGGGCAGCGGCACCTGCGGCCCGCGGCGGCGGGCGCCTATCCGCGCGGTGCCGCGCCGTGCGGAGCGCGCCAGCTCATCGGGGACGTGTGGGAGTGGACCTCCTCGGACTTCCTGCCGTACCCGGGTTTCGGCGCCTTCCCGTACCGGGAGTACTCGGAGGTGTTCTTCGGGCCGGGGCACAAGGTGCTGCGCGGCGGCTCGTTCGGCACCGACGCGGCGGCCTGCCGCGGCACCTTCCGCAACTGGGACCTGCCGATCCGGCGGCAGATCTTCAGCGGTTTCCGCTGCGCGCGCACCCCGCGCCCGGGCGAGCTCGGCTGAGCGCGGCATGTGCAGGCACCTGGGATACCTCGGGCCACCGCTGCCGCTGGCGGAACTGCTGCTGGACCCGCCGCACTCGCTGCTGCAGCAGACGTGGGCGCCGCGGGACATGCGCGGCGGCGGCACCGTCAACGTCGACGGGTTCGGCGCCGGCTGGTACGAGGACGGCGAACCCGCCCGGCACCGGCGCGCCGTTCCGATGTGGACGGACCGCTCGTTCGCCGAGCTCGCCCGCAGGCAGCGCTCCGGCGCGGTGCTGGCGGCGGTGCGCTCGGCCACGGTCGGCATGCCGGTGAGCGAGGCGGCGTGCGCCCCGTTCACCGACGGGCGGTGGCTGTTCAGCCACAACGGCGTCGTCGCGGGCTGGCCCGAGTCGCTGGCGAAGGCCGCGGCCGACCTGGACGTCGTGGACCTGATGACCTTGGAGGCGCCGACGGACTCCGCGGTGCTGTGGGCGCTGCTGCGGCACCGGCTGCACCGCGGCGAGGACCCGGCGCGGGCGGTGCGCGCCGTGGTCGGGCAGGTGGTGCGCACCCGGCCCGAATCGCGGCTGAACCTGCTGCTCACCGACGGTTCCGCGCTGGTCGCCAGCACCTGGGGTCACGCGCTGTCGGTGCGCCGCACCGCCGACTCGGTGCTGCTGTCCTCCGAACCGTTCGGCGACGACGCGCGGTGGGAGCCGGTCCCGGACCGGCACCTGGTCGTCGCCCGGCCCGGATCCGTGCACGTCGCACCACTACTCGACGAGGGGGAAACGCCGTGACCGAACCCGAACTGGTCGTGCACTTCACCGAGCAGGACGCGGCCCGCGAACTGCGCGCCGACGTCCGCGCCGGTCTGACCGACCGGCCGAAGTGGCTGCCGCCGAAGTGGCTCTACGACGCCCGGGGCAGCGAGCTGTTCGAGCGGATCACCGCGCTGCCGGAGTACTACCAGACCCGCGCCGAGCACGGCATCCTCGGCAGGCACGCCGTGGACGTCGCCGAGCTCACCGGGGCGGGCACCCTCGTCGAGCTCGGCTCCGGCTCCTCGGAGAAGACCCGGCTGCTGCTGGACGCGCTGCGCAAGACCGCGACGCTGCGGCGGTTCGTGCCGCTGGACGTCTCGGAGTCCGCGCTGCGCCAGGCGATCACCGCGATCGCCGTGGACTACCCGGAGCTGCCGGTGCGGGGCATCGTCGGCGACTTCACCACCGAGCTCGCCGCGGTGCCCGCGGGCAGCGGGCGGCTGGTGGCGTTCCTCGGCGGCACCATCGGCAACTTCCCGCCCGCCGAGCGCGCCCGGTTCCTCGTCGCGGTGCGCGCCGCGCTGCGGCCGGGGGAGTGGTTGCTGCTGGGCACCGACCTGGTGAAGGACCCGGACCGGCTGGTGCGGGCCTACGACGACGCCCAGGGCGTGACGGCCGAGTTCGACCGCAACGTGCTGCGGGTGCTCAACCGGGAGCTGCGCGCCGGGTTCGACCCGGACGCGTTCGCGCACGTGGCCCGGTGGGACGCCGAGCAGGAGTGGATCGAGATGCGGTTGCGGGCGAGCCGGGCGATGCGGGTGCCGATCGAGGAGCTAGGCCTGACCGTGGAGCTCGCCGCAGGCGAGGAGATCCGCACCGAGGTGTCGGCGAAGTTCCGCCGCACCCGCGTCGAGGGCGAACTCGCCGACGCCGGGTTCGAGCTCACCCGCTGGTGGCTCGACGACGCGGGCGACTTCGCGCTGTCCCTGGCCACCGCGGTCTGAACCCCGCCCGCACCGTGGCCGCGATCACGACCGCGGGTCGCGGCCGCGGTGCGGTGTGACAGGGTTGGCCGGGTGAGCGGCATGATCAAGGTTGCGCAGTGGCTGGGTCGCAAGCAGTGGTTCGCCTCGGCGGGCCGGAAGCTGGTGCCCGCCGACCTCGCCGTGCAGCGGCGCACCGGTGGCCGGATCGGCCTGGCACGGCTGGCCGGGTTGTCCTCGATGCTGCTCACCACCACCGGGCGGCGCAGCGGCCTGCCGCGGGAGGTGCCGCTGCTGTACGTGCCGCACGGCGACGACTTCCTGGTGGTCGGCTCGAACTGGGGCCAGGCGTCGCACCCGGCCTGGTCGGCGAACCTGCTCGCGCACCCGGAGGCCGAGGTGGACGTGATCTCCCGCCGGGTCCCGGTGCGCGCGGTGCTGCTCACCGGCGAGGAGCGGGAACGGCTGTGGCACGAGGTGGTCCTGCCGTTCTGGCCCGCCTACGCGGACTACGCCCGCCGCGCCGGCGGCCGCGAACTGCGCGTCTTCCGCCTCACCCCGCGCTGAGGCGAGCGGGTCCTCAGCGGCGTTCGCCGATGAGGACCGACCAGCCGAGCGACCCGCGTTCCCGGGTCAGGTAGTCGTTGCGGAACCGGCGCGAGTCGCCCAGCACCCGCTCCCGGTCGGGGTGCTCGGGGTTGCGCCTGGCCCAGGTGTGGGCGTTCTTCCACTGCCCGGACTCGTAGCGGTCCCAGTCGTCGAGCGAGGCCGACACCAGGCCGGTGACCTCCACGTCGAACTCCTCGGCGACGTGCACCAGCTCGATCAGCGACGGCAGCTCCTCGGTGGAGGAACCGTCGACGGAGTGCACGTCGCCGATCGCGAACCGGCCGTGCTCCACCAGCGCCGCGACCATCCACTCCATCGACGCGCGGAACCCGCCGAGCGCGAAGCTCGCGCCCAGGCAGGTCGCGACCGCGTACCCGCCGGGCTCCGGCTCGAACTCCAGCGCGGGCCCGTGCACGTGCCGCACCCGGTCGGTCAGCCCGGAGGCCGCGGCGCGGTCCCGCGCGGCCCGCACGAACTCCTCGTTGTTCTCCAGCCCCACCACTTCGGCGCCCATCGCGGCGAGTTCGGCGGCCCACCAACCGCGCCCGGCCCCGACGTCGAGCACCCGGTCACCGGCGCCGATCTCGAGGTGTTCGGCGACCTCGCGGAGCTTCGCTGGGCTGATCGGGTTCTGCACGTCGTGGGTGGATTCGACGATGGAGAAGTAGTCGCTGTCGCTCATCGGCGGCAAGGGTAGCGGACCCGGAGATCACCCCCGCCCGGTGTTTCGTCCCCCGGCTGCGGCGGGCGGAACCGCCGGGATGGATCTTGGGCGCGCCCCGGGACCGGAGCGGAGTTGCGGCCGTGCGCGCAGCCGGACCGCGAGGAGGGCCGATGACCCGTGCGAGCCGACCCGGCTTCGGGGGGAGGCCGCCCCGTGTGGCGCAGCCCGACCGGCCGTCGCGGGAGCCGTGCGGGGACGAGTGCCCGGCGGGCGGTGATCACGTGCTGATCCCCGAGCAAGGGGGCCGGATGGTGTGCGTCACGTGCGACCAGGTCCGCTGAGCACCGCCCGCAGGCGGCCCGTGTCAGGCGCGGCCGGGTGCGGGGAGACCGACGAGGCAGCGCAGGCACGGCATGCCCGCCGGTCCCGGCGAGACCTCGGCGACGTCGGCGGGGATCAGCTCGCCGCACGCGGTCGTCCAGCGCACGACGTCCGCCACCGGCCCGTCGGCTTCGGCCAGGTGGGCCTGTCTGCGGGATTCGGCGACGGCGCCCGGCGCGTAGCGGACGGCCACGACCCGGGTGGTGCGGGCGGGTGTTCGTCGGCCACCGGACGGGGCGTTCTCCGATGCGTCGGGCAAGCCGGTTCACCTCCGGGGGTGGGACGCGGCCGCCGACGCGGGTGACGCGGGGTAGGCGGCGCCGCTACCCGAGCAGGGTAACGACAGCGGGCGGAGGGCGGAACCTCCGATCCGCGGGCGGGTTCGGCGCAGCGGACGGTGACCGTGCCCGGACGTTCCCGGTGCTGCGCGCGGGTGTTCGGCGGAACGGAGCACGTCCGCCGATGCGGCAGCGGGCCGTCGGCGCACGGCTGAACGGGGCAGCCGCGGCTAGCCTGACCAGCGGTCCGCGCAATCCAGGGGGTGGCTCGTTGGGTCGAGAATCACGCGCGTTCGACGCGCCGCGGCTGCCGCACCGGTCACGGGCTTCGACGGTGGCCCGGGTCGGCGCGGCCCTGCTGTCGGCGGCGGTGCTCGCGGTGACCGGCTACGGCTGGGCGAACTACGGCGACCTGCGGTGGGCGCTGAGCACCAGCGCCGCCACCGAGGGCGCGACGGCCGACGGGGCCACCGACATCCTGCTGGTGGGTTTGGACAGCCGCACCGACGCGCAGGGGCGGCCGCTGCCGGACGACGTGCTGCGCCGGCTGGGGGCGGGGCGGAACCCGGCGAGCCTGACCGACACGCTGATCCTGGTGCACGTGCCGGAGGACGGGTCGCGGGCCACCGCGTTCTCCATCCCGCGCGACACGTACACGACCATCCCGGGGCACGGCGAGCACAAGATCAATTCGGCGTACGGGCGGGGGAAGGCGGCGGCCGCGGCGCGCCTGGTCGGGCTCGACCCGGCGGAGCGGGAACGGCGCTCCGCCGACGCGGGCCGATCGCTGGTCACCGACTCGGTGCAGCGGCTGACCGGGGTGCAGGTCGACCACTACGCGGAGGTGAACCTGCTGGGCTTCGCGCGGCTCACCGAGGCCGTCGGCGGGGTGCCGGTGTGCTTGAAGCGGCCGGTGCGCGATTCCTACTCGGGGGCGGAGTTCGCCGCGGGGCACCAGCGGATCGCCGGTGCGAAGGCGCTGGCGTTCGTGCGCCAGCGCCACGGCCTGCCCCGCGGGGACCTGGACCGGATGGTGCGCCAGCAGGCGTTCCTGGCCGGGCTGGTGCGGACCGCGACCTCCGGCGGGGTGCTCGCGCAGCCCGCGCGGCTGAGCGAGCTGATCGACTCGGCGCGGCAGTCGATCGTGCTGGACCGGGCGTGGGACGTGCTGACCTTCGCCCAGCGGATGCAGGGGCTCACCGCGGGGGCCGTCGAGTTCTCCACCATCCCGATCCGGGACGCGAACTTCGACACCCGCGACGGCCAGGCGGTGCGGGTCGATCCGGTCGAGGTCGGCCGCGCCGTGCAGGGCGCCGCGCACGGCAGGCCGGTGCCGCGCCAGGCCGATCCCACGGGCGCGCGCTCCACCGGGGAGCGCACCGCGGAGACCGGCCGGTCGACGTCCACCCGCAGCACCCGGGAGGCCGACGAGACCGGCGCGTCCACGAGCTCGCCGCGGACCTCGACGACCCGCACGTCCCGGTCGAGCGAGGAGACCACGAGCCCCTCCAGCGCCACCCGCTCGTCGAGCACCCGCTCCACGACCTCGGAGACCACGCGGACCTCGGAGCCGACGACGAGCCGCACGGGCACTTCGGCGCCCCGCCAGGAGCAGCCCATCGCCCCGGAACCGCTCACCGCCGACGGCATCAACTGCATCAACTGACCCGGAACGCGCGACGGCCCCGGCACGCTTGTGACGTGCCGGGGCCGCCGATCAGCTACCTGCCGGATCGGCAGGTGATCAGGAGCGGATCATCTTGCGCAGCACGTACTGCAGGATGCCGCCGTTGCGGTAGTAGTCCGCCTCACCGGGGGTGTCGATGCGCACCTTGGCGTCGAACTCGACGGTGGAACCGTCGCCCTTGGTGGCCACGACCTTGACCGTCGGCGGGGTCTCGCCGTCGTTGAGCGCGGTGATGCCCGACAGGTCGAAGGTCTCGGTGCCGTCCAGGCCCAGCGACTTCGCCGAGGAGCCCTCGGGGAACTGCAGCGGGATGACGCCCATGCCGATCAGGTTCGAGCGGTGGATGCGCTCGAAGGACTCGGCGATGACCGCCCGCACGCCCAGCAGGCTGGTGCCCTTCGCGGCCCAGTCGCGGGAGGAACCGGAGCCGTACTCCTTGCCGCCCAGCACGACCAGCGGGGTGCCCTGCGCGGCGTAGTTCTGCGCGGCGTCGTAGATGAACGCCTGCGGAGCGCCGTCCTGGGTGAAGTCCCGCGTGTAGCCGCCCTGCACGTCGTCCAGCAGCAGGTTCCGCAGCCGGATGTTCGCGAAGGTGCCGCGGATCATGACCTCGTGGTTGCCGCGGCGCGACCCGTAGGAGTTGAAGTCCTTGCGGTCGATGCCGTGGTCGCTGAGGTACTTGCCCGCGGGGGAGTCCGGCTTGATCGCACCGGCCGGGGAGATGTGGTCGGTGGTGACCGAGTCGCCCAGCAGCGCCAGCACGCGGGCACCGGAGATGTCGGTGACCGGGCTCGGCTCCATGCCCATGCCCTCGAAGTACGGGGGCTTGCGCACGTAGGTGGACTCGGAGTCCCACTCGAAGGTCTCGCCCTCCGGCGTGGGCAGCGAACGCCAGCGCTCGTCGCCCTTGAACACGTCGGAGTAGTCCTTGGTGAACATCTCCTGGGTGATCGCGTAGTCGATGGTCTCCTGGACCTCCTGCGGCGAGGGCCACAGGTCGCGCAGGAACACCGGCTTGCCCTCGGTGTCGTGACCGAGCGGGTCGGTCTCGAAGTCGAAGTCCATGGTGCCCGCGAGCGCGTAGGCGATGACCAGCGGCGGCGAGGCCAGGTAGTTCATCTTGACGTCGGGGTTGATCCGGCCCTCGAAGTTCCGGTTGCCCGACAGCACCGAGGTGACCGACAGGTCGTTCTGCTGCACCGCGGCGGAGATCTCCTCCGGCAGCGGGCCGGAGTTGCCGATGCAGGTGGTGCAGCCGTAGCCGACCAGGTGGAAGCCGAGCTTCTCCAGGTACGGCCAGAGACCGGCCTTCTCGTAGTAGTCGGTGACGACCTGCGAACCCGGCGCCATCGAGGTCTTCACCCAGGGCTTGCGGGTGAGGCCCTTGTCCACGGCGTTGCGGGCCAGCAGCGCGGCACCCAGCATCACCGACGGGTTGGAGGTGTTGGTGCAGGAGGTGATCGAGGCGATCACCACGGCACCGTGGTCGAGCTCGAACTCGCCGTACTCGTCCGAGGACACCTTGATCGGGTTCGTCGGGCGGCCGGAGGCGCCGTCGGCGGCCGAGACCAGCCGCGGCTTGTCGCCCTCGCCGTGGTGGGTCACCGACACCGGGTCGCTGGCGGGGAAGGACTCCTCGCCGGCCTCGTCGAGCGCCGCGTCGTCGGTGTTCTGCACCTGCACGTAGTCGGTGAGCGACTTGCGGAACGACGGCTTGGCGTCGGAGACCTCGATGCGGTCCTGCGGGCGCTTCGGCCCGGCGATGGACGGCACCACGGTGGAGAGGTCCAGCTCCAGGTACTCGGAGTACTCCGGCTCGTGGTCGGCGTCGTGCCAGAGGCCCTGCTCCTTGGCGTAGGCCTCCACCAGCGCGACCTGGTCGGCCGGGCGGCCGGTGAGCTTGAGGTAGCGGATCGTCTCGTCGTCGATCGGGAAGATCGCGGCGGTCGAGCCGAACTCGGGGCTCATGTTGCCGATGGTGGCGCGGTTGGCCAGCGGCACCGAGGCGACGCCCGAACCGTAGAACTCGACGAACTTGCCGACGACGCCCTGCTTGCGCAGCATCTCGGTGATCGTGAGGACCACGTCGGTGGCGGTGGCACCGGCGGGGATCTCCCCGGTCAGCTTGAAGCCGACCACGCGCGGGATGAGCATCGAGACCGGCTGGCCCAGCATCGCGGCCTCGGCCTCGATGCCGCCGACGCCCCAGCCCAGCACGCCCAGGCCGTTGACCATGGTGGTGTGCGAGTCGGTGCCGACGCACGAGTCCGGGTAGGCCTGGCCGTTGCGGGCCATCACGGTGCGGGCCAGGTGCTCGATGTTGACCTGGTGCACGATGCCGGTGCCCGGGGGGACGACCTTGAACTCGTCGAAGGCGCCCTGGCCCCAGCGCAGGAACTGGTAGCGCTCCTTGTTGCGGCCGTACTCGAACTCGACGTTGCGCTCGAAGGCGTCCGGCTTGCCGAACACGTCGATGATCACCGAGTGGTCGATGACCAGCTCGGCGGGGGCCAGCGGGTTCACCTTGGAGGTGTCGCCGCCGAGGTCGGCGACGGCCTCGCGCATGGTGGCCAGGTCGACCACGCAGGGGACTCCGGTGAAGTCCTGCATGATGACCCGCGCGGGGGTGAACTGGATCTCCGTCGACGGCTCGGCCTTGGCGTCCCAGCTCGCCAGGGCGCGCACGTGGTCGGCGGTGATGTTCGCACCGTCCTCGGTGCGCAGCAGGTTCTCCAGCAGGATCTTGAGGCTGTAGGGCAGCCGCGCCGCGCCGTCGACCGCGTTCAGCCGGAACACCTCGTAGGAGGCGTCACCGACCTTCAGCGTGCCGCGGGCACCGAAGCTGTCCTTGCTCGCAGGTGCAGTCACGTTCAACTCCATCTCGCGACGGGCGCAAGTCAGTTCAGGGAACGACCGCGAGTCTCGCGCACGTCGGCCGAGCATGCGCGCAGCCCCGGCGGTCTGATGGTCGTAACAGTACGCTTGTCCTGTAATCCGGCTCAAGGCCGGGTCCGCCCGAATCGGCCGTCCGATGTTCCGGTTCGTGCACAACCCCGTTTTTTCCGGCGGAATCCCCTCCGGAACGCCGCGGAACGGTGCGGGAGATCACGTTTCGCCCCGGGCGCGTCCCGCCCTCCTCGGCGCCGCGCGCCCACCGGGCCGCGGACTTACGCTCGACGCGGCAGACCGCCCGGGCGGAACGGTGCCGTCCGGCGCTCCAGCGCAGGGGGGAACCATGGCCACACGGGAGCGGTCCCGCAGCGGGCTCGGCGGCGAGCTGGCGGCGGAATTCCTCGGCACCTTCGTGCTCATCCTGCTGGGCTGCGGCTCGGTGGCCGTCGCGCTCGCCGGGCTCCCCGGTTCCGGCCGCCAGGAGGACGCGTTCGGCGCGGGCAACTGGCTCATCATCGCCTTCGGCTGGGGCTTCGCCGTCGTGTTCGGCGTCTACATCGCGGGCGGCGTCAGCGGCGCGCACATCAACCCCGCCGTCACCCTGGCCTTCGCCGTCCGGCGGAGCTTCCCGTGGCGCAAGGTCGTGCCCTACGTGGCCGCGCAGGTCGTCGGGGCCTTCCTCGCCGCGGGCGTCGTGCACGCCTGCTACCGGTGGGCCATCGACGCCTACAACGCGAAGGCCGGGGTCACCCGCCCGGAATCGCTGGACACGTTCTCGATCTTCGCGACGTTCCCGGCGAAGTACTTCGGCGACTCCTGGTTCGGCCCGCTGCTGGACCAGGTCGTGGGCACCGCGATCCTCGTGGCGCTGATCTGCGCGCTCATCGACCTGCGCAACACCGCGCCCGCCTCGAACCTCGGCCCCTTCCTGATCGGGATGGTAGTGACCGCCATCGGGCTGAGCTTCGGCACCAACGCGGGTTACGCGATCAACCCGGCGCGCGACTTCGGGCCGCGGCTGTGGACCTACCTGGCCGGGTGGGACCAGATCGCGCTGCCCGGCAGCTACCAGTACTTCAGCTGGTACTTCTGGATCCCGATCGTCGGGCCGCTGGTCGGCGGGGTGCTCGGCGCGGTCGTCTACGACCTGTTCATCGGCCGGGTGCTCGCCGCGCGCGACACGGCGCCCGAACCCGGCCGGACCGGCGACTAGACCGGACGGTCCGCCCTCGATCCGGCTGGTCGACCGGTCGGGCGGAACCGCGGAGGTGCGGTGCTCCGGGTGGTGCCGGGACTCGGAGCGGCGGGCCCGGCGCCTGTGCTTCGATGACCTGCGTGCGCACCCTGCTCGCCGCTCCCAAGTCCGCCGGCGTGACCGCCGCGGTCCTCTCCGCGTTCTGCTTCGGCGGCTCGGGCCCGTTCGCGAAACCGCTGATCACCGTCGGTTTCACCCCGCTGCAGGTGGCGTGGATGCGGCTGGCGGGCGGGGCGCTGCTGATGCTGCCGTTCGCGGTGCGCCACGCCGGAGCGCTGCGGCGGGCGCCGTGGCTGCTGCTGGGCTACGGGCTGTTCGCCATCGCCGGGGTGCAGACCTGCTACTTCGCGGCCATCGCCTCGATCCCGGTGGCGGTGGCGCTGCTCATCGAGTTCCTGGGGCCGGTGCTGGTCCTCGGCTGGATCCGGTTCGTGCGCCGCGCCCCGGTGACCAGGCAGGCCGCGATCGGCACCGCGCTCGCGCTGGTCGGGCTGGCGTGCGTCGTGGAGGTCGCCGCCGGGCTGCGCTTCGACCCGGCCGGGCTGCTGCTCGCGCTGGCCGCGGCCGGGTGCCAGGCCGGGTACTTCCTGCTCTCGGACAGCTCCGCCGAGGTGGATCCGCGGGCACTGGTCTCCTACGGCCTGCTCGTCGGTGCCGCCGTCGTCACGCTGGTCGCGCGGCCGTGGGAGCTGGACTGGGCGCTGCTGGCGCGGCCGGTGCAGCTGTCCGGCACGCCGTTCCCGGCGCTGCTCGTCGTCGGATGGGTCGTGCTGGTGAGCACCGTGCTCGCCTACCTCACCGGCATCCTGGCGGTGCGGCGGCTGTCGCCGCCGGTCGCGGGCGCGGTGGCGTTCCTGGAGCCGGTGGTGGCCACGGTGCTGGCCTGGCTGCTGCTCGGCGAGCACGTCGGCCCGTGGCAGCTCGCCGGGGGAGCGCTGGTGCTCGCCGGTGCCTTCATCGCCCAGCGGTCCGCCCCCGCGGTCGAACCCACCGCCCGGCCCGTCGAGGTCCGGGCAACGCCGGAGCGCTGATCGGTCAGGCCGCGCGGGTGCGGGACATGCGCTGGTAGGCGGTCTTGGCGGCGTGGACGATGAGCCCCTCCAAGAGGGCCACGGCCACGCTGGTCAGCAGGGTCGCCAGGAAGTTCATGGTGGGCGTGCTTTCTGCCGTCGGATTCCTGCTCGTACGCCCCGACGGTCCCGGTGCGGGGTGAGGGCCGGGTTGGTTCCGGGTGACGGGCAGGTGAAGCGGCGGGGAAAATCCGCCGTTCCACCAGGTGAGGGGATCTCCGGGGCCGCGCGCGACCGGTCGCCCGAGGTGCCGCGTGCCGCTCACCCGGGTGTCGTGGCGAGCGGCGCGGACCCGGTGGGGATGCCGCGGTCGGCGCCGTTGCGGGCGGCGCGCGGAGGCGGGAGCACCTCGCCGTCCACGACCGGACCGTCCGCACCCTCGGTGATCTCGTCCGGGGCCGGTTCGGCCGGTTCCTCCTCCGCCGCGGGCAGCGCGCGCGGTTCGGCGGGGGAGGAATCCGCAGGTGGGCGCTGCCACAGCACCACGGCCGTGGTGGTTCCGATCGCCGAGCCCACCGCGATGCACCACTGGTGTGGTAGTAGCGGACTGCTACCGAAGAAGCGGCTCAACCCCGGCACCTGCACCACCCCGAACAGCACCACCAGCGACACCGCGCCCGAGGCGAGCACCAGCCGCGTGCGCCCGCGCACGGCGAGGGTCTGGGCGAGCTGCGCGGCCACCAGCGCCACCAGGCCGGTGGTGCGGGCCTGCGCCGCGGTGGACACCGGGCGGGCCAGCGCCCAGGCGAGTCCGGCCGCGCCCGCCGTGGCCGCTGCGCGCAGGTACACGGCCTCCGTGAGCGCCTTGCCGAGCGAGGCGTCCGGCCCTTCGGCGAGCAACCGCTCCGGGGTGGCGTGCGGCGGCGGCCGCACCGCGATCGCGATCGCGGGCAGCACGTCGGTCAGCATGTTCACCACCAGCAGCTGGCGGGCGTTGAGCCCGGCGTCCCCGCCGAAGAACCCGGACCCGACCGCGTAGCCGATCTCGCCGAGGTTGCCGCCGAGCAGCATCGACAGCGCGTCGTGCACCGAGGCCCACATCCCGCGGCCCTCCACGATGCCGTCGGTGATGGTCTCGATCCGGTCGTCGGCCACCACGAGGTCCGCCGACTCCCGCGCCGCCGGGGTCGCGCGCGAACCCAGCGCGATGCCGACGTGCGCGAGCTTGATCGCGGGCACGTCGTTGGCGCCGTCGCCGGTCATCGCCACGGTGCGGCCGTCGGCGCGCAGCAACCGCACGATGCGGGCCTTCTGCGCCGGGCTGACCCGGGCGAA
Organism: Saccharopolyspora gregorii; assembly: GCF_024734405.1. Classification (NCBI taxonomy): domain Bacteria; kingdom Bacillati; phylum Actinomycetota; class Actinomycetes; order Pseudonocardiales; family Pseudonocardiaceae; genus Saccharopolyspora; species Saccharopolyspora gregorii. Next base: position 3,046,785 of record NZ_CP059556.1, read on the forward strand.
CACCGAGACGGCGGGGAGTTCGGCGGCCAGCTCCTCGTCGTCGAGCTCGTCGAGCTCCGCGCCGTGCAGCACCCGCTTGCCGCCGAGCATGCCGAGCTCCGCGGCGATGGCCTCGGCGGTGCTCGGGTGATCGCCGGTGATCATGATGACGTCGACTCCGGCCCGCCGCAGCCGGCTGACCGCTTCGGCGGCGGTGGGGTGCACCGGGTCGGCCAGGCCGAGCAGCCCGACGAAGTCCAGCCCGTACACCTCGGCGTCGTCCAGTTCGGACCCGGTGTCGTCCGGCGCGGCCTTCTCGGCGACGGCCAGCAGCCGGTAGCCGAGCAGCGCGAGCCGCTCGATCTCGCGCTCCACCTCGGCGCGGGCCGGCGCGTCGAACTCGGCGCCCCGCCACCGCGTGCAGCGCTCCAGTACGACCTCGGGCGCGCCCTTGACGTGCAGCTCGACCCCGTCGGGGCCGCGGGTGCGGGTGGCGTGGAAGCTGCGGGACGGTTCGAACGGCAGGTCCGCCAGCACCTCGCGGTCGTTCGGGTCGATGCCGGCGGCCAGCGCGCCCTCCAGCACGGCCCGGTCGGTGAGGTGCGGCAGCGGCTGGTCGCCCTCGGCCTGCGGGTTCGCCCGCACCGCGGCCTCGACCACGGCGCGCCCGGCGGCGTCGAGCCGGTCCGGGGTGCTGCTGCGCGTGCCGTCGGAGACCTGCCCGAGGGTGATGCGCCCCTGGGTGAGGGTGCCGGTCTTGTCGAAGCACAGCGCGTCCACCCGGCCCAGCGCCTCGATGGTGGCCGGGCTGCGCACCAGCACGCCGCGGCGGGCCAGGCGCCGCGCCGCGGCCAGCTCGGCGAGGGTCGCCACGAACGGCAACCCTTCCGGGACGGCGGCGACCGCGAGGCCGACCGCGCGGCCGACGGTGGCCCGCAGCGGGGTGCCGCGCAGCAGGTCCACCGCCAGCAGCGCGCCGCCCGCGCCGACGGACAGCGGCAGGATCTGCCGGGTCAGTTCGGCGAGCCGGGCCTCCACCCCGCCCGCGGCACCGGTGGGGTGCCCGTCCTCGCCGGTGGTGCGTCCGACCTCGGTGGCGGCGCCGGTGGCGACGACGACGGCGGTCGCGGTGCCGGTGGCCACGGTGGTGCCCTGGTAGAGCATCCCGGTGCGGTCGCCGAGCGCCGCCGCCGAGGTCGCTTCCGGCGTCTTGACCACCAGGGCCGACTCGCCGGTGAGGCTGGACTCGTCGACCTCCAGGTACTCGGCCGCCAGCACCCGGCAGTCGGCGGGCACCCCGTCGCCGGAGCGCAGTTCCACCACGTCTCCCGGCACCAGCTGGTCGGCGGGCACCGTGGAGGTGGCGCCGTCGCGGCGCACGTGCGCGGGCAGCTGCCCGGCGTCGAGCAGCCTGGCGAGCTCGCGGTCGGTGGCGATGCGCTGCACCCCGTCGATGAGCGCGCTGATCCCCAGCACCCCGGTGATCAGCACCGCGTCCACCGCGGATCCCAGCCCGGCGGACACGACCGCGCCGGCGACCAGCACCGGGGTCATCGGGTTGACCAGCCCTTCCAGCGTGGCGCCGACGACCCCGATCCCGCGGTCGGCGCATTGCGGCTGGGCGCGGCGCCAGCGGCGCGCGACGGCGGCGCTGAGACCGTCGACCGAGCTGTCCAGCAGTCCCAGCACGGCCCTGCCGGGCAGCGCGTGCCACGGGGTCCGCTGGTGCGGCGCGGGCGGTGGTCGCTCGCCCGCCTGGAACCCGGCCAGGGTCCCGGTGCCGAGCGCGAAGAGGTTCGCCGCGTGCACCGGCAGCCCGGCGCGCGCCGGCGCGCCCGCCGACGGTCCGAGCGCGCCGAACAGCACGCCGAGGCACGCCCCGCCCGCGCACAGCGCCGCGGCGTGCTTGCTGGCGGTGCGGGCTTCGGCGACGGCGCACAGCGCGCTGTGCGCCTCGGACCGGTTCGGGGACAGCAGGTCGGCGCCCCACGGCATCGGCTGGTCGTCCTCGGCGATCCCGATGCCGACGTCGGCGGCGGCCAACGCGGCGTGCGCGCGGGTGGACAGCACCGCCACCACCCGGCCGTCCTGCTGCAGCCGCCGCACGGAGGCGGCGAGCCGGGTGCCGCCGTGCACCACGTCGTCGACGGTGATCCGGCGGTCCAGCTTGCTGCCGATCCCGGCGAGCACCGCGGTCCCCGCGGCCCGGGCGGCCTCGGCGAGCGCTTCGGCCAGCGGGTCGAGCTCGTCGATGACGACCACCACGGCGACGGCCTCGTCGTTCCGGCGCAGCTCCAGCAGCACCGCACCCCGGTCGCGGTGCGCGCGCAGCTCGGCCTGCACTCGCCCGGGCAGTTGCGCGGCGCGGCCGTCGAGCGGCGCACAGGACCACTTCCCGCGGCTGCGGCGGGCCTTCGGGCGCTGCGGGTCGACGAGCTCGGCGGCGTGCGCGAACAACCGGGTGGCGTCGGCATCGCTGTCCAGCGGCAGCACCTCGTCCACGACGCGCCTGCCGGTCAGCAGCGCCGGGGCGTCCAGCACGACGGTGTCCACCCGGTCCAGCTTGCGCAGCGCCTTCGGTTCGAGGACGAGGGTGCCGCGGGCGGACAGCGCGGTGGTCAGCTGCGCGGCGAACCCCTCGCGGCCGGTCTTCGCCGGTTTCGGGATCGCGGCGAGCATGGTGGCGAGCGCGCGCCGCTGATCGCGGGTGGCGGCGAGCACCGTGCCGTAGCCGCCGAGGGCGAACGCGCCCGCGAGGTTCGAGACCTGCTCGACCGGACCGTCCGGCAGCTCGACCGGCCGCGGCTCGGTGCTGATCGCGGTGGATTCGTGCGCTCCCGGCGGGGTGGTCTCCTCCCACCGGCGCCACGCCTGCTGGCGGGCGATGCCCTCGCGGGCGGAGCAGAAGCGGGCGGACAGGTCGCTGAACACCGCCAGCGGGTTCTGCGAGAGGCCCTGGGTGACGGCCCCGCCCACGGCGAGCGCCGCTTCGGCACCGGTGCTCCCGAGGGTGCGCTCGGCTCCTTCGCGCAGCCACGGCACCGCGTCCGCCAGCGACACCGCGGCCGGGATCAGCGGGGACGCGGGCCGGAACGGCAGCAGTCCGGCGACGGCCGAGTAGCCGAGGCCGAGCACGCTCAGCCCGAACGCGCCGACGTCGCGCATCAGCGCGTCGGGGTTGCCGGGATGCGCGACACCTGCGGGGGAGCTGCCGAGGCCGGCCAGGTCGTGGTCGCGCTCGACGGCGTCGACGACCTCGGCCAGCACCGCGCACCCGACCTGCTCGGCGTCGTGGTGCACCAGCACCCGGCCGAGCACGGCGTTCACCTCGACCGACGCCACGCCGTCCACTTCGGACAGCCGCGCGCGCAGGTCCCGCGCGGCTCCGGCGGACTCGGGCAGGTGCAGGCCGCGCACTTCCAGGTGGGTGCGGCCGTGCCGGGAGTAGGTGCGGCGGTTCAGCGGCGGGGAACCGGTGTTGCGCACGGCGTCGAGCACCGGCGCGGCGAGGTGGGCGGCTCGGGACAGCAGGGCGCCGAACGGCATGGATCCCCTCTCCAGGCGTGCGTCCCGTCGGCGGACGCGGTGGGCGGGACGCGAGGTTCCGGGTGCGGCGCGCACCGCCTCGGCCCGGGACGCGGGCCCGGGGACCGGGGCGGTGCGGTGCGCGGTGCCCGGCACCGCGGTGCGGCTACTACTCGTGCCGCTCGCGGCCGATGACGGCGGTGCCGACGCCGATGGCCAGCGCGACCGGCCATTCGAGCAGGCTCAGCGCGACGCCCGCGGCGAGACCGCCGTAGAACAGGGCCTGGCCGGGTTCGGGCAGCTGCGCGCGGACCGCTTCGGTCGCGGAGGCGAGTTCGTGCTTGCCCGGCAGGTGCACGTCGGGCTTGTGGAACTGGGCCGTGACGAACGGCAGGTGCACGGTGGCTTCCTGCGCCTTCGACGAGGTGGCGGCGGTCCGCGAGGTGCCGGTGGAGGTGCCGCTCGTCCCAGTGCTGGTGGTGCCGGTGCTCGTGGTGCCGCGGCTGCCTGCGGTGCGGCGCCCGGTCGTGGCGGGGCGCGACGTTCCGCTGGTGCTGCGCGTGGTCCCGCTGCTGCGCGAGGTTCCGGTGCTGCGCGTGGTCCCGCTGCTGGTGCGCGAGCTCCGGGAAGTGCTGGATCCGGTGCGCGAGCCGCGGGCCGTGCCGGAGCCGGAGCCGCTCGACGTGCGCGACGATCCGGTGCTGCTCGACGTGGTGCTCGTCCCGGACGTGCCGGTGCTCTGCCGGGTGCTGCTGGAGCGGGAACCGCCGGAGCGCGAGCCGGACCCGGAGGAGCCGGATCCGCGCCCCCGGGCGCTGCCGCCGGACGTGCGCCGACCGGAACCTGATGTCGCTCCGGAACTGGTTGCGCTGGTCATGTGTGCCTCCCCGCTGACGACGCAAGAAATGTCCACCGTAAGCGGGGCTGAACGAGCTATGAATCGAACGAACTCCAAGTCCCCACGAAGGAGTCAGGTCGGAGGACCCGGCTTCACCGCGGGTGGCCCGGCCCGGCCCGGACGGGGTCGAACACCTCCCGGCAGGCGGACCGGTAGCGGCGCAGCACCAGGTCCACCACCAGCGGGTGCGCCCCGATCGGGGCCGCCGCCGCGCGCACCGGCAGCGCCGCGAGCCCGCGGTGGAACCTCCCCGGCGCCAGCAGGTACGGCGCGACGAACCGCTCCGGCCCGGGCTCGGCGCACACCTCCGCGGTGCGCGGCGCCGCGGTCGTGACGTAGCTCGGCCGCAGCACCTGCCCGCAGCGCGCGCCGAGCAGCCGCGCGGTGGTCCGCACGTCGGCGAGCGCCCGCGGATCCGTCGAGCCGGCGGCGGCGAACACCACCGCCGCGCCCGGCCGCCACCCCGCGGCCCGCAACCGCCGCAGCATCACCTCGGCGAGCACCGGGTCCGGCCCCAGCGGCGCGCTCGTCGTCACGTCCTCGCGTCCCGCGGCGGCCAGTTGCGCGGGCAGGTCGACCCGCACGTGGTACCCGGCGGCGAGGAACGCGGGCACCGCCACCACCGGCCCGTCCAGCCCGTCCAGCGCCTCGGCGACGGTCGGTCCGATGACGTCGACGTAGGCGGTGCGCACCGCGATCCCGGCGCGCTCGGCGACGGCGGCGGCGATCCGATCCACGACCGGCGGCCCGGCCGGGTCGCGGGTGCCGTGCGCGACCAGCAGCAGCGGGGGAGTCACGCGCCCTCCAGCGGCAGCCGGTAGCCGCGCTTGATCACCGTCTGCACCAGTTCCGGGTCGCCGAGCGCGGACCGCAGCCGTGCCACGGCTTGCTCCACGGCGTGCGCGTCGGCGGACGGCGACCGCCTCGGCGCCAGGGCGGCGGCGAGCTCCTCGCGGGCGACGACCTCGCCGGGCCGGGCCAGCAGCACCCGCAGCAGCGCCTTGCCGCCCGGCGAGAGGGGCCGCGGTACCCCGTCGACGGCGGCCGCGTGCCCGCGCAGCTGCAGGGTGCGCCCGGCGACGGGCAGCGACGGGTAGCGCCCGGGCAACCGCTCGCACAGCTCCCGCACCAGCGCGCCGAGCCGGGCGCGCCGCGGCAGCACCGCGGGCACGTCCACCTCGGCCAGCGGTGCGTGCGTCACCGGGCCGACGCACGCCGCCAGCACCGGCCCGCGCAGCGCGGCGAGCAGTTCACGGCGGCACCCCTGCTCGGTGGCGCGAGCCAGCAGTCCGGCCGCGGCGGGCGCGCTGGTGAACGTGACGGCGTCGAGCTCGCGGGCGCACACCGCGTCGACCAGCGCCGCCAGCGCGGCGGTGTCGGCGGGCGGGCACCAGCGGTACACCGGGACCTCGACGACCTCGGCGCCCGCGGACCGCAGCGCGGCGGTGAACTCCGGCAGTGGTCTGCCGTGCAGCTGCACCGCGACCCGCACCCCGGCCAACGGTGCGGCCAGCAGGTGCGCCAGCAGGTCCGCGGACGACTCGGACTCGGGCGACCAGGCGTCCGGCAACCCGGCGGCGCGGACCGCGCCGCGCGCCTTCGGCCCGCGCGCCAGCAGGCGGGCCGAGCCGAGCGCGCTGAGCAGGTCCGCGCCGAACCCCCAGCCCTCGGCGGCCTCCACCCAGCCGCGGAACCCGATCCCCGTCGTGGCCACCACCACCGACGGCGGGGCCTCGACGCACCGCTCGGTGGCGGCGCGCAGCCGCGCGTCGTCGGCGACCGGCACGATCCGCAGCGCCGCCCCGGGCAGCACCCGCGCCCCGCACCGCGCCAGCAGCGCGGTCTGCTCGTCGACGCGGCGCGCGGCGGTGACGCCGACGGTGAACCCGGCCAGCGGCATCGGTGGTTCGCGCAACGTCACCACCTCCCCGCACCGGTCGCGACGAGCTCGGGAACCGGTGGGCGGGCCGGGGCGGCGGCTCGGCGCCGGAACGGAGACGGGCAGCACGCGTTCACGGCAGCCCGACCTCCACCACTCCGCCGCGCCGCCGCACCGGGAAGGTCGGCAGCCGGGCGGCCGGATCGTCCAGGCACGCACCGGTGCGCAGCGAGAACACCTGCTTGAGCATCGGCGAGGCCACGGTCGGTTCGCCGCCGCGATCGCCGACGATGCCGCGGCTGATCACCCCCGCCCCGCAGAACGGGTCGACGCCGCCCACCGCGTACAGCTCGTCGTCGGAGGTGCGGAACAGCGCGACCGGCCCGGCGGCGAGCAGCGCGGGCACGCCGCAGGCGGGCGGCAGCGCCTCCCACGGGCAGATCGGGTACCAGGTCGTCATGCGGGGACCTCCGCGGAACCGGGCCGGATCGACGGCGCGGGCAGCGGGACCGGGCCGGTGCCCGGCCGGTCCCGATCGGGCAGGAAACCGACCGTCGGGTCGGGCGCGTCGGGGGCGTTGACGAAGGACACGAACCGGGCCAGCTTCGCCGGGTCGGCCAGCACCCCGGCCCACTCGTCGGCGTAGCCCTCGACGTGCTCGGCCATCGCGGCCTCCAGGTCGGCGGCGATGCCCAGCGAGTCCTCGACGACGACCTCTCGCACGTGGTCCAGGCCGCCGTCGAGGGATTCGATCCACGCGGCGGTGCGCTGCAACCGGTCGGCGGTGCGCACGTAGAACATCAGGAACCGGTCGACGAGCCGGATCAGCTGCTCGTCGTCGAGGTCGGCGGCGAGCAGCTCCGCGTGCCGCGGGCTGAACCCGCCGTTGCCGCCGACGTGCAGGTTCCAGCCGCGGTCGGTGGCGATGACGCCGAAGTCCTTCGACCGGGCCTCCGCGCATTCGCGCGCGCAGCCCGACACCCCCGACTTGAGCTTGTGCGGCGCCCGCAGCCCGCGGTAGCGCAGTTCGAGCCGGACGGCCATCGCCACCGAGTCCTGCACGCCGTAGCGGCACCAGTCGGTGCCCACGCAGGACTTCACGGTGCGCAGCGCCTTGCCGTAGGCGTGCCCCGATTCGAACCCGGCGTCCACCAACCGGCGCCAGATCGCGGGGAGCTGCTCGACGCGGGCGCCGAACAGGTCGATCCGCTGCCCGCCGGTGATCTTCGTGTAGAGCCCGAACTCGCGGGCCACCTCACCGAGCACGATGAGCCCGTCCGCGCTGATCTCCCCGCCCGGCACCCGCGGCACCACCGAATAGGTGCCGTTGCGCTGCAGGTTGGCCAGGAACCGGTCGTTGGTGTCCTGCAGCCCGGCGTGCTCGGCGTCGAGCACGTGCCCGCGCCCGAGGCTCGCCAGGATCGAGGCCACCACCGGTTTGCACACGTCGCAGCCGCGACCGCGGCCGTGGGCGCGGACCAGTTCGGAGAACGTGGCGATGCCGGTGGCCCGGACGATCTCGAACAGCTCGGCGCGGGAGTGGGCGAAGTGCTCGCACAGCGCGCGGGAGGGCGCGACGCCGCAGTCGGCGAGCAGCCTGCCGAGCATCGGCACGCACGACCCGCAGCTCGTCCCCGCCCGGGTGCACGCCTTGATCCCGGCCACATCGGACAGCCCGGAGCCGCCGATCGCCGCGGTGATGTCCCCTGTGGACACGTTGTTGCAGGAGCACACCACCGCGTCGTCCGGCAGCGCCCCCGCGTCCGGCGCGGGGCCGGCGGGCAGCAGCAGCCGCTCCGGCGGGGCGGGCAGCGCGCGGCCCACCAGCGGCCGCAGCGAGGCGTAGGCGCTCGCGTCGCCGACCAGCACCCCGCCCAGCAGCACCTGCGCGTCGTCGCTGAGCACGAGCTTCGCGTAGGTGCCCGCCGCGTGGTTGGCGTGCACCACCTCCAGCGCGCCGTCCGCGGTCGCGTGCGCGTCGCCGAAGCTGGCCACGTCCACTCCGAGCAGCTTCAGCTTCGTCGACATGTCGGCACCGGTGAACGCGTCGCCGTCGAGCCCCAGCAGCTGGCGCACCACCACTTCGGCCATCGCGTAGCCGGGGGCGACCAGCCCGTAGCAGCGGCCCTCGACGGCGGCGCACTCGCCGACCGCCCAGACGTGCTCGTCGGAAGTGCGGCAGCGCCCGTCCACCAGCACCCCGCCGCGGTCGGCAAGCGCCAGACCGGACCGCTCGGCGAGCTCGTCGCGCGGGCGCACCCCCGCGGAGAACACCACCAGCTCGGCCGCGATGCTGTCGCCGTCGCCGAGGGTCACCCCGGCTACGCGCCCGTCCGGCCCGGCGTCGATCGAGGCGGTCGCCGTCCCGCAGCGCACCGCCAGCCCCAGGTCCTCGACCAGCCGCGCCAGCACCCGCCCGCCGCCGTCGTCGACCTGCAGCGGCAGCAGCCGGGGCGCCCGCTCCACCACGTGCGGGCGCATCCCCAGCAGCCGCAGCGCGTTCGCCGCTTCCAGCCCGAGCAGCCCGCCACCGATGACGACCCCGGGCGCGCCCGCCACCGCCGCGTCCCGGATGCCGTCCAGGTCGTCGAGCGTGCGGTACACGTGGCAGCCGGCCAGGTCGTGCCCGGGCACCGGCGGCACGAACGGCCGGGACCCGGTGGCCAGCACCAGCGCGTCGTAGCGGAACTCGGCGCCGCCGGTGGTGCGCACGGTCCGCGCCGCGCGGTCGATGCTCGTGACGGCGTGGTCCAGGTGCAGCCGCACCAGCGGGTCGGCGAAGAATCCCGGCCCGGCCAGGCCGAGGTCCGCGGCGCTGCTGCCGTCCAGGTAGGACGACAGGGCCACCCGGTCGTAGGCCGCGCGGGGTTCCTCGGCGAGGACCTCCACCCGCCAGCGGTCCGCGTCGTCGCGGGCGCGCAGCTCCTCGACGAGGCGGTGGCCGACCATCCCGTGGCCGATCACGACAAGGGTTCGGGTCATGCGACGCCCTCCTGTTCGGGTTCGTCGGCTCCGGTCGGTCCGTCGGCGCGCAGCGCGGCGCACAGGGCGCGCACCTCGTCGGCGCAGCCGCCGCAGCCGGTGGTGGCCCGGGTGGTCCGGGCCAGCGAGCCGAGGTCGCGGGCACCGGCGCGCCACGCGTCCTCCAGCCGCCGCTTGCTCACGTCGTTGCAGCGGCACAGCACCGCGTCCGCGGGCAGCTCGGCCGGTGCGGCGGCGGGCGCGGCGCCCAGCAGCAGGCCCAGCCGGTCCACCGGCAGCGGCAGGCCCCGGTCGTGCAGCTGGGCGAGGGTGGCGGCGGCCTGCGGGAACCCGATCAGCACCCCTGCGGCGAGGCGCTCGGCGCGGACCGCGAGCTTCGCGTACCGGCCGCGCGCCGGGTCCGAGAGCACCACCTGCTCCACCTCGGGGGACGCCAGCAGCGCCACGTCACCCAGCGAGGCCACGTCGATGCCGCGCGCCTTGAGCCGGGTCGCGGTCGCTCCGGCGCGGTACCGCGCCGCACCGCCGGCGAGCCGCCGCGCCAGCACCTCCGCCTGCTCCCAGGCCGGTGCGATCAGCCCGGGCACCCGCCCGTCGTGCTCGGCGCAGTCGCCGAGGGCGTGCACGTGCGGGTCCGAGGTCGTCAGGTGGTCGTCCACCAGCACGCCGCGCCCCACCCGCAGCCCCGCCTCGCGGGCGAGCCCCGCCTCCGGGACCACGCCGGTGCACAGCACCACCACGTCCGCGGCCAGCACCTCGCCGTCGTCGAGCACCAGCTCACCCGGCCGGTGCGCGGCGGCGCGGCGGCCGAACCGGGTCCGCACGCCCGCCTCCCGCAGGTGCTCGGCCAGCAGCGCTCCGCCCGCCGCGTCGAGCTGCCGGTCCATCGGGTGCGGATTCGGGTGCACCAGCACCACGTCCAGGCCGCGGCCGAGCAGTCCGCGCGCGGTCTCCACGCCGAGCACCCCGCCGCCGAGCACCACCGCGCGCCGCGCCCCGGCCGGAATCCGCGCGCAGTCCGCGAGGGTCCGCAGCGCCGCGACACCGGCCGCGAGCGTCCCGTCCGCCGCGCGCAGCCCCGGCACCGCGGGCACCGCCGCCCGCGCCCCGGTCGCCAGCACCAGCTCGTCGTACCGGTGCACCACCCCGGCGTCCGTGCGCACCAGCCGCCGCGCGGGATCGACGGCGGTCGCGGTGACTCCGGTCCGCACCTCGGCGTCGAGCTCCGGCAGCTCCACCGCGTCCGGCGGCAACGTCCCGTCCAGCACCGAGGCCAGCAGCACCCGGTTGTAGGCGGGCCGGTCCTCCGCGCCCAGCACCGTGATCGGGCCGTCGTGGCCGTGCCCGCGCAGTCGCTCCACCAGGCGGTGCGCGGCGGGACCGTTCCCGGCGATCAGCACGTGGTTCACGCGAACACCTCCGCCGCATCCCCGGCGGGCGGCGCCGGGTCGGCGGGCAGCGGATCGAGCCGGGCCGCGGCCACCTTGAACTCCGGCATCCGGCTGCGCGGGTCCAGCGCCGGGTTCGTCAGCAGGTTCGCCCGCCCCGCGCCGGGGAAGTGGAACGGCAGGAACACGGTGTCCACCCGCATCGAGTCCACCAGCCGCACCCGCGCGGCGGTCCGGCCGCGCGCCGAGCTCACCAGCGCCAGATCCCCGTCGGCGAGCCCCGCGCGCCGCGCCGTGTCCGGGTGCACCTCGACGAACGCCTCCGGCGCTGCGGCCGCCAGCTCCGGGATCCGGCGGGTCTGGGCACCGGACTGGTAGTGGGCCAGCACCCGGCCGGTGGTGGCGTGCAGCGGGAACTCGGCGGACACCTGCTCCGCCGCCGGGCGGTGCTCCACCGCGGCGAACCGGGCGCGGCCGTCGGGGTGGGCGAACCGGTCCAGGAACAGCCGGGGCGTGCCCGGGTGGTCCTCGGCGGGGCACGGCCAGTGCAGCGCCTCCCCGGCGTCGAGCCGCTCGTAGCTGATCCCCGCGTAGTCGGCTGCGCCGCCCGCCGACGCGCGGCGCAGCTCCTCGAACACCTCGCGCGGCGTGGTGGGGTAGCGGTGGCCGGGTTCGCCGAGCCGCCGCGCCAGCCCGTGCAGCACCTCCAGGTCGCTGCGCGCGTGCCCCGGCGGCACCCGCACCCGGCGGCGGCGCAGCACCCGGCCTTCCAGGTTCGTCACGGTGCCGTCCTCCTCGGCCCACTGCGCCACCGGCAGCACCACGTCCGCCGCGCGCGCCGTCTCCGAGGGCACGAAGTCCGCCACCACCAGCAGGTCCAGCGCCGCCAGCCGCTCGGCGACGTGCCCGGCGCGCGGCGCGGAGACCACCGGGTTCGACCCGAACACCAGCAGCCCGCGCACCCCGCCCGGCGCGCCCGCCGCATCCAGCAGCTCGTAGGCGCTGATCCCCGGCCCGGGCAGCGATTCCGGCGGCACGCCCCACACCCCGGCGACGTGCTCGCGCGCCGCGGGGTCGGTGATCGAGCGGTAGCCGGGCAGCTGGTCGGCCTTCTGCCCGTGCTCCCGGCCGCCCTGCCCGTTGCCCTGCCCGGTGAGGCACCCGTACCCGCTGCCCTCGCGGCCGGGCAGTCCGAGCGCGAGAGCGAGGTCGATGAACCCGGCGACGGTGTCGGTGCCCTTCGCGTGCTGCTCGGCGCCGCGCCCGGTCAGCACGTAGGCCCGGTCGGCGCGCGCGAGCATCCGCACCGCCGCCCGCTGAGCGCGCACCGGTACGCCGGTGATCCGCTCCACCCGCTCCGGCCACCAGCTCATCGCGCGCTGCCGGGCCGCGTCGAAACCGGTGGTGCGGTCCCGGACGTAGTCGCCGTCCACCCAGCCGTCGACGACCGCGATGTGCAGCATCCCCAGCACCAGCGCCAGATCGGTGCCCGGCGCGGGCTGCAGGTGCAGGGCGGCGCGCTGCGCGGTGGCGCTGCGCCGCGGGTCGATGACGACCAGCTCCGGCGCGGTGAGGTGCCGCAGCAGCGGCGGCATCGTCTCGGCCGGGTTCGCCCCGGCCAGCAGCACCACGTCCGCCCGGCCGAGGTCGGTCACCGGGAACGGCAGCCCCCGGTCCGAGCCGAACGCGGCGGTCCCGGCCGCGGCCGCCGAGGACATGCAGAACCGGCCGTTGTAGTCGATGCGGCTGGTGCCCAGCGCGAGCCGCGCGAACTTCCCCAGCAGGTACGACTTCTCGTTCGTCAGCCCGCCGCCGCCGAACACGCCGACCGCGTCCGAGCCGTGCTCGGCCTGGAGCTCCCGCACCCGGTCGGCGACGGTGCGCAGCGCGGTGTCCCAGTCCACGGCCCGCAGCCGGCCGCCGCGCCGCACCATCGGGTGCAGCAGCCGGTCGGGGACGTCGAGCAGCGCGGGCGCGGTCCAGCCCTTCTGGCACAGCCCGCCCCGGTTCACCGGGAAGTCCGTCGGTTCGACCACGACGCCGGTGCGCTCCCGGGTCAACCGGGTGCCGCACTGCAACGCGCAGTAGGGGCAGTGGGTGGTCGTGGTGCGGGGTTCAGGCACGGCCGGGACCTCCCGCGATCGCGGGCCGCGCCGCAGCGTGCCGCGGACGCAGGTACACCGCCCAGGTCACCAGCACGCACACCAGGTAGCAGCCGAGGAACGTGGCCAGCGCGGCGTCCCCGCTGGCGGCCGCCCCGCCGAACGAGGCGCGGAACGCCAGGTTGATGAACACCCCGCCGAGCGCCCCGACCGCGCCGGCCGCGCCCATCAGCGCCCCGGAGGACCTGCGGGCCCGCGCGAACGCGTCCGCGGGTACCCCGCCCCCGGCGATCTCCCGGCGCGCCCGGTCGGCGAACACCGCCGGGATCATCTTGTACACCGAGCCGTTGCCGACCCCGCTGAGCACGAACAGCACCACGAACGACCCCAGGTACAGCGGGAACGAGTCCAGCCCGGAGGCCACCAGCAGCACCCCGGTCCCCGCGGCCATCGCCAGGAAGTTCCAGCACGTCACCCGCGCCCCGCCGCACCGGTCGGCCAGCAGCCCGCCGACCGGCCGCGCCAGCGAACCCAGCAGCGGCCCCAGGAACGTCCAGGTCGCGGCCTGCAGCGGGGTGAAGCCGAACTCGCTCTGCAGCACGAGCCCGAACGCGAACCCGTAGCCGATGAACGACCCGAACGTCCCGACGTAGAGCAGCGAGAGCCACCAGGCGTGCGAGCTGCGCAGCACCTCCCGCTGCGCGCCCGGTGCGGTGACGACCGCGTCGACGTCGTCCATCCGCAGCGCCGCCAGCAGCGCGGCCAGCACGATCAGCGGCAGGTAGATCCCGGCGACCAGCGCCGGGCTCGTCCCGCCCGCGGTGGCCACCACGAGCAACCCCACCACCTGCACGACGGCGACGCCGATGTTCCCGCCACCGGCGTTCAACCCGAGCGCCCAACCCTGCTCCCGCTGCGGGAAGAAGCTCGTGATGTTGGTCATCGAGGAGGCGAAGTTGCCGCCGCCGAGCCCGGTCAGCGCACCCAGCACCAGGAACACGCCCAGCGGCGTCCCCGGCTGCTGCACGAAGTAGCAGATCAGCCCGGTCGGCACCAGCAGCACCGAGGTGGCGAACACCGTCCACCTCCGCCCGCCGAAGCGGGTCACCGCGTAGCTGTAGGGCAGCCGCAGCAGCGCCCCCACCAGCGTCGGCACCGTGGTCAGCAGGAACTTCTCGGCGGCGTCGAAGTCCAGGCCGATCTCCGGGGACATGAACAGCACCAGGACCGACCAGATGCTCCACACCGAGAACCCGACGTGCTCGGACAGGATCGACAGCCGCAGGTTGCGGTGCGCGACCCGCCGGCCGGTGCGCTGCCAGAACGCCTCGTCCTCCGGGTCCCAGCCGTCGATCCGGCGACCGGGCCTGCTGTGCGGGGTGGTGGTCACCGCGCCTCCTCTCGTCGGGCAGGGCCGACGCTAGGAACCGGGTGTTTCCGCCGATCGACGCCGCGCGTTACCGCGAGGCAAAGCCGCCATCACACCCGCGCGGCCGCCGGGCGTGAACTGCGCCGACGCCCGGATTCGGGGTGGCTGCGGCCACGTGGCACCGTGGTGGGGTGACAGCACGCGGCAGCGATCCCGGCACCGAGCACGCCCGCGCCCGGGAGTTGTTCGGCTCGGCCCGGCGCATCACGGCGCTGACCGGGGCGGGGGTGTCCACCGCCTCGGGCATCCCGGACTTCCGCGGCCCGAACGGGGTGTGGACGCGGGATCCGCGGGCCCAGCGGCTCACCGACCTCGACTCGTACGTGGCCGACCCGGAGGTGCGCAGGCTCGCCTGGCGCGGCCGAGCCGAGCACCCGGCGTGGGAGGCGGTGCCGAACCCGGCGCACCGCGCGTTCGCCGACCTGGCCGCGCAGGGCCGGCTGACCTCGCTGCTCACCCAGAACATCGACGGACTGCACCAGCGGGCGGGGCTCCCGGCCGGGCTGGTGCTGGAGCTGCACGGTTCGGTGTTCGGCGTGGTCTGCCTGGACTGCGGGGCGACCGGGTCGATGCGGGCGGCGCTGGAGCGCGTCGCCGACGGCGAGGAGGACCCGCCGTGCCGTTCCTGCGGCGGGATCCTGAAGTCCACCACCATCTCGTTCGGCCAGAACCTCGACCCGGACGTGATCCGCGCCGCGCAGCGGGCCGCCCTGGACTGCGATCTGTTCGTCGCGGCCGGGACGTCGCTGACGGTGCACCCGGCGGCGGGGCTGGCGGAGCTCGCGGTGCGCGCCGGTGCGCGGCTGGTGATCTGCAACGCGGAGCCGACGCCGTACGACGAGCTCGCCGCCGCGGTGCTGCGCGAGCCGCTGGCCGAGGTGCTGCCGGAGCTGGCCGCGGTGCCGCTCGCCGAGTCCGGTGAGCCGCTGCGCACCTGGGGCGACCCGAGCACCTGGGGCTGAACCGGCCCTCGCACCCCGCAAGCACCCGAGATCGTCTCGACGATCTCGGGTCGATTCCGTGCTCGCCTGCTCGCCTGCTCGGCTTGAGCGGTTCAGCGCGCCCGAAAAGTCCTGTTCATGCCCTGAAGTACGGCTTGTGGCGCAAGTGGTTCGTGCGACGAATTGCGAGCAGTGGGGTCACGATGCACAGTTGTGCTCGTCCTGTGCGCTGAATGGCGCAACACTGCAAGTCCGAACGGCCTAGTTCGGTGCCTGGAGGTGGCGGTCGTGCGGCGACCTCGACTACTGCCCGGCGGTCTGGTGCTCGCCTCCGCGTTCGCCCTCGCGCTCCCGCTGGCCGCGGCCGGCGCGCCGGAACCCCCGGCGCGACCTGACGACGGCGAGATCCAAACACAGCGCG
The DNA here is from genome assembly GCF_024734405.1 of Saccharopolyspora gregorii. Lineage (NCBI taxonomy): Bacteria > Bacillati > Actinomycetota > Actinomycetes > Pseudonocardiales > Pseudonocardiaceae > Saccharopolyspora > Saccharopolyspora gregorii. The sequence goes on from NZ_CP059556.1 coordinate 3,062,329, forward strand.
ACCGGGTCGGCGACCGGGCGGACCGCGTCGGCGAGCTCACCCAACGCCTCTCCGAAGCCGAGACCCGGCTGACCGAGCTGAGCGCGCGGGTGGAGCTGGCGATGGAGGACGCCAACAAGGCGCGCGTCGACCTGGACCGCGCCGAACTCGCCCGCTCCCGCGCGGAGCAGACCGCGGCCGGTGCCCAGGGCCAGGCCAACGCGGCCGCCGACGAGGTGGAGCGCCAGCGCGCCCGGCTCGACGAGTTCGCGGCGGGCAGCTACCGGCAGGGCAGCAAGCTCGGCTCGCTCACCGCGTACGTGGGCGCCCGCGGGCCGGACGAGCTGCTGGAGCGCGCCGAACTCCTCGACACCGTCGGGCGCACCCAGCTCGACGTGCTCGACGACCTGGAGCGGTCCCGCATCGACCGGGTCAACAAGGACTCCCTCGCGCGCGAAGCCCTAGAGGAAGCGGCCGCGGCCCGCGCCACCGCCGCCGAGGCGAAGGGACGTGCCGACACCGCGCAGCAGGCCGCGATCGCCGCCCGCGCCTCGCAGGCGAGCACCTCCGCGAGGCTGGAGGCCGAACGCTCCGGCGTGCAGCAGGAGCTCACCGCCGCCCGCGCCGCCGTGCGCGGGCTGGAATCCCAGCGCGACCGCTACGAGGAGTGGCTCGAGGCGAGCCAGGCGGCGCAGGCCCAGCAGGCGGCCGAGGCGCAGGCCGCCGCCGGGAACGCGCAGGGCGGCCCCGCGCCGGACTCCGACGACGACACCGAGGTCGCCACCGGTTCGGTGGAGACCGTCGTGCGGCGGGCGCTCTCCCAGCTCGGCATGCCCTACGCGTGGGGCGGCGGCAACTCCAGCGGCCCGACCCGCGGCATCCGCGACGGGGGAGTGGCCGACTCGTACGGCGATTACCAGAAGATCGGGTTCGACTGCTCCGGGCTGATGATCTACGCGTTCGCCGGGGCGGGGGTGCAGCTCGACCACTACAGCGGCTACCAGTACCAGTCCGGCACCCAGGTGCCGCTGTCCTCGATGCAGCGCGGGGACATGCTGTTCTGGCGCAGCGGGGGACGGGTGCATCACGTGGCGCTGTACTTGGGCGGTGGCCGGATGGTGGAGGCGCCGTACTCGGGTTCGAAGGTGCGGGTCACCTCGGTGCGGTACGCGGGCATCGCGCCCTACGCGGTCCGCCTCCTCTGATCGGTTCCGACGGCGGTCGTGCCGGGTTGTCCCCACCGGCACGACCGCCGCCGTGCGTTCCGGGGTGGGGTGCCCGCGCCGCGGCGGCGGTGCTGCGGTAGGCATCGGGGCGTGGTGGACGAATTCGCAGCGGTGGTCCTCGCGGGCGGGAGCTCCCGCCGGCTCGGGGGAGTGGACAAGCTCGCGTTGAGCACCGGTGGCCGCACCTTGCTGGCGCACACCGCGCTGGCGGTGCGCGACGCCGACCCGGTGGTGGTGGTCGGGCCGCGGCGGCCGGTGCCGGTGCCGGTGCGGTGGGCGCGGGAGGATCCGCCCGGGTCGGGTCCGCTCGCCGGGCTGCACGCGGGGCTGGAGGAGGTCCCGTTCGAGCGGGGCCTGGTCGCGGTGCTGGCCGCCGATCACCCGGGGCTCTCGGCCGGGACCGTGGCGCGGCTGCGCGCGGCGGCGGCGGAGTCCGGCGCGGTGCTGGTGGACGCGGACGGCGCGGTGCAGTGGCTGCTGGGCGTCTGGCCGGTCGACGTGCTGCGCGCGGCGATGCCGGAGCAGGTTCGGGACCGGCCGGTGCGCGCGTTGTTCGGCGCGCTGCACCCGGCGCACGTCCCGGCGGTGGGGGCGGAGGCGGCCGACGTGGACACCCCGCAGGACCTGCACCGCCTGGGCTGAGCGGCCCGGGGCCCGCTGGGAGGGCCCGGGTGGCGCCGCGCTCGAACGATCAGCGGGTGCGTGAGCGCAGGAGTGCGCGTCCGGATGTTCATTGGCTCGGTAACTTCAGTGTTGACTGAAATCAATCCGCCCGCGCGGCCTCGCCCTCCGACGTCCGGCCGAAAACGGCCAGGAGGAGGGAGATCGCTTCACAGGGGCCACACCGCCGGTGCGGTTCACTGCGAACCTGGCCGGGTGCCCCCTCGCGCGACCGGGGCGCGCCCGTGCCAAGATCGCTGCGAAGTGCGCTCGGCGCGCGAGCGCCCACGTCCGCCGAGGCCCGGCGGCCCGGCACCGCGGCGAACGCCCGAAGCGACCAGGGAAGCGAACGAGAGGTGTCGAAGTGACCGAGGCCGGCGAGGGCGGAGCGGCGCCCGCGGACCAGGTGAGCACACCGGCCCGGGACGCGCAGTTGCTCGAACGCACCGTGTTCGAGGTCAAGCGGATCATCGTCGGGCAGGACCGGCTCGTCGAACGGGTCCTGGTCGGCCTGCTGGCCAAGGGCCACGTGCTGCTCGAAGGCGTGCCCGGCGTGGCCAAGACGCTCGCCGTGGAGACCTTCGCGAAGGTCGTCGGCGGCTCGTTCTCCCGCCTGCAGTTCACCCCCGACCTGGTGCCCGCCGACATCCTCGGCACCCGGATCTACCGGCAGGGCAGTGAGCGCTTCGACGTCGAGCTCGGCCCGGTGCTGGCGAACTTCGTGCTGGCCGACGAGATCAACCGCGCGCCCGCCAAGGTGCAGTCGGCGCTGCTGGAGGTCATGGCCGAGCGGCACGTGTCCATCGGTGGCGAGAGCTTCCCGATGCCGAAGCCGTTCCTGGTGCTGGCCACCCAGAACCCCATCGAGAACGAAGGCGTCTACCCGCTGCCGGAGGCGCAGCGGGACCGGTTCCTGTTCAAGCTGCAGGTCGAGTACCCCTCGGCCGAGGAGGAGCGGGAGATCGTCTACCGGATGGGCGTGGCGAGTCCCGAGCCGACGCCGGTGCTCGACGCCGACGAGCTGACCCGGCTGCAGGACGTCGCCGCGCAGGTGTTCGTGCACCACGCGCTGGTCGACTACGTCGTGCGGCTGGTGCTGGCGACGCGCACCCCGAACGACCACGGCCTGTCCGACATCGCCGGGTGGGTGTCCTACGGCGCCTCGCCGCGAGCGAGCCTCGGCATCGTCGCCGCGTCCCGGGCGCTGGCGCTGGTCCGCGGCCGCGACTACGTGCTCCCGCAGGACGTGGTGGACGTGGTGCCGGACGTGCTGCGGCACCGGCTGGTGCTGTCCTACGACGCGCTCGCCGACGGGATCCCGGTCGACCACATCGTCAACCGGGTGCTGCAGACCGTGCCGCTGCCGCAGGTCTCGGCGCGTCCGCAGGCGAACCCGCCGCAGGCGCAGCCCGGGTACGGGCAGGCGCCGGTCGGCCCGCCGCCGCAGTACTGACCCGCGGCCGCGCGCCCATGACCCACTCGACGAACGAGGAGCGATCAGCCGTGCCGGTGAGTTCCGCCCAGGCAGGTGCGGACCGCCCGTCCTGGGCCCCGCCGGAGCTGGAAGGGCCCCGGCTGCACGCCGCACTGCGCTCGCTGGAGCTGACCGTGCGCGGCCGGCTCGACGGCCTGCTGCAAGGCAACCACCTCGGCCTGGTACCCGGTCCGGGCACCGAGCCGGGGGAGGCGCGGGTCTACCAGCCCGGCGACGACGTGCGGCGGATGGACTGGGCGGTCACCGCCCGGATGTCCGAACCGCACATCCGGCAGACCGTGGCCGACCGCGAGCTGGAGACCTGGGTGGCGATGGACCTGTCGCCGAGCCTCGACTTCGGTTCCGCGGCCTGCGACAAGCGGGAGCTGGCGATCGCGGCGCTGGCCGCGGTGACGCACCTGACCAGCGGCGGCGGGAACCGGATCGGTGCGGTGGTGGACAACGGCACCGGGCCGGTGCGGCTGCCGGCGCGCGGCGGGCTGGGGCATTCGCGGGGGCTGCTGCGCAAGGTCGCCGAGACCGCGCGGGCGGACGAGGGGACCCGGGGTGACCTGCCGCGGCTGCTGGAGTCGTTGCGGCGCCCGCCGCGGCGGCGGGGCCTGGCGGTGGTGGTCTCCGACTTCCTCGGCGAGCTGGACTGGCAGCGCGCGCTGCGCGGGCTCGGCGCCCGGCACTCGCTGCTCGCGGTCGAGGTGCTCGACCCGCGAGACCTGGAGCTGCCGGACGTCGGCACCGTGGTGCTGTCCGATCCCGAGACGGGGGAGCAGCGGGAAGTGCGCACGACACCGGTGCTGCGCAAGGAGTTCGCTGCCGCGGCCGCGGCGCACCGCGAGGAGGTCGCGGCGGCGCTGCGGCGAGCTGGCTGCGCGCACCTGGTGCTGCGAACGGATTCGGATTGGATCGCCGACGTGGTGCGGTTCGTGGTGGCCCGCAAGCGCGGATGGTCCGGAGGAACGGCGTGATGTTGAGCTTGTCGGGTTTCACCGCGCCGTGGTGGTTCCTGCTGCTGCTGGTGGTCGCCGCGCTCGTCGGCGGGTACGTGTGGGCGCAGCAGCGGGCGCGCAAGGAGGCGCTGCGGTTCAGCAACCTGGCGGTGCTGGACCGGGTGGCGCCGAAGCGGCAGGGCTGGCCCAAGCACGTGCCCGCCGCGCTGCTGGCCGTCGCGATGATCCTGCTGACCGTGGCGCTGTCCGGGCCGACCGCGGAGCAGCGCATCCCGCGGAACCGGGCGACGGTGATGCTCACCGTGGACGTGTCGCTGTCGATGATGGCCAAGGACGTCGAGCCGAGCCGCCTGGAGGCGGCGAAGATCGCGGCGAAGGAGTTCGCCGACAAGCTCACCCCCGGCATCAACCTCGGACTGGTGTCGTTCGCGGGCACCGCCACCGTGATGGTGATGCCCACGACGGACCGCACGGCGGTGAAGCAGGCCATCGACAACCTCTCGCTGTCGGAGGCCACCGCGACCGGTGACGGCATCAACGCGTCGATGTCGGCGATCGACTCCTTCGGCAAGATGGTCGGCGGCCCCGGTGGCGCGCCGCCCGCCCGGATCGTGCTGATGGCCGACGGCGGGCAGACCATCCCGCGCGACATGAACGCTCCGCGCGGTGCCTACACGAAGGCGGGGGAGGCGAAGAAGGCCGGCATCCCGATCACCACGATCTCGTTCGGCACCGATTACGGCACGATCGACATCGAAGGCCAGTCGCAGCCGGTGGAAGTCGACGACGAGGCCATGGAGGAGATCGCGGACCTCTCCGGCGGCGAGTTCCACAAGGCCGCCAGCGCCGAACAGCTGCGCCGCGTCTACGACACGTTGGGCGAGCAGATCGGCTACGAGATCAAGCACACAGACGCCAGCAAGCCGTGGTCGGTGCTGGGTACGCTCACCGCGATCGTCGCGGCGGTGCTCTCGTTGCTGCTGGGGCGACGTCTGCCCTGACGCCGCAGAGCACGGGAGCCCGAGGTGAGCAGTGCCGCCGGTGCGGTGGAATTCCTCCGCGAGTTCGTGAAGTCCCCGGCGACGACGGCCGCGGTGGGCCCCAGCTCCCGCCACTTGGCGCGGGACATGGTGGCGCCGATCCCGGCCACCGGTGATCCGGTGGTGGTGGAGCTCGGACCCGGGACGGGCGCGTTCACCGAGGCGATCCAGCAGCGGCTCGGCGGCCGGGGCACGCACCTGGCGGTGGAGCTCAACCAGCGGTGGGCGGAGTCGTTGAGCGCCCGGTTCCCCGAGGTGGACGTGGAGTGCGCCGACGCCCGCGCGTTGCCGCGGCTGCTGGCGGAGCGGGGCGTGCGGGCCGACGTGGTGGTCAGCGGGCTGCCGTGGGCGGCGCACGCGCCGCAGGGCGGGGTGCCGCTGATCCGGCTGATCGCGGACTCGTTGACCGAGCAGGGGGCGTTCACGCAGTTCGCGTACACGTGGACGCGGTGGGCGGCTCCGGCGCGGCGGCAGCACGCCGACCTGCGCGCGACCTTCGAGGAGACGGTGCTGAGCCGCACGGTGTGGCGGAACGTGCCGCCCGCGCTGGTGTACCTGGCGCGGCGTCCTCGCTGATCTTCGAGTCGGACGCCGGCCGCGCGAGCGGGCAGGCGGTCAGTCCCGCGGCCTGCGCAGCAGGACGAGCCTGCCGAGCGGGCTGGCGACGATCTGCGGTTCGTCGAACCCGGCCGCGGTGCCCTCGGTGGCGAGGTCTTCGGCCGACACGCCGAACGCGACCCGCTGGCGGCGGTGGAACAAGCGGTCCAGCGCACCGCGGGTGCCGGGGTCGTCCTGGGCGGGGAACAGTTCCTGGACCAGCAGCAGGCCACCGGGGCGCAGGGCGCGGCGGATGGCGGCGAGGGTGCCGGCGCGGGCTTCGGCAGGGAAGAACGCCTGGGCCCAGTAGCAGACCTCGAAGGCGTCCGCGTCCGGCAGCTCCCGGGCGTCGGTGACGCGCACGTCGAGCCGGTCGGCGACCCCGGCGTCCGCGGCGCGGGCGGTGAGCTCGGCGGCGACGGCGGGGACGACCTCGACGCCGACGGCGCGCAGCCCGTCGTGCAGGGCGAGCGTGGTCAGCAGCGCGCCGCCGACGCCGCTGCCGACGTCGAGCAGCGGGCCGCCCCGCGCCAGCCGGTCCTGGTAGTCGGGCAGGGCCTGGTAGAGCACCTGGTACAGCTGCCGTGCGCCGTCCTCGGGCCGCACGCCCCAGCCGCGGGCGAGCCGCAGCGCCTGCTCGCCGTCGAGGTCGTGCTGCCGCTCGGCGGGCAGGACGGCTCCTGCGACGCGGTCGCGGGCCAGGTCCGCGGCGTCGAGCACGGTCGGCACGTCGACGCCGGAGGCTCCCGCGAGCAGGGCGTCGAAGGCGGGGGTGAGCCGGAACGCGTCGTCCTGGTGCTGCACGACGCCCGCCGAGGTGAGGGCGGCCAGCACGTCCTCGGTCTGTTCGGCCGGGGTGCCCGTGGCCTCCGCCAGCCGGGCGGCGGTGGTCCCGTCCCGCAGCCGGTCGAGCCAGCCCGCGCGGTGCGCGGCGCGGAACAGTTCGAAGAGCTCCAGGCCTTCCGCCCAGCCCTGCACGGTGGCGCGCGCCGCGAGGGCGGACTGGAGTCCGTCGAGGCCGGACGCTCCGCTGTCGTGCACTGCCGCTCCTCGGGTCCGTTGGGCCGTTCCATGATCGACAGTACTCCGCCGGGGTGCGGTGGTGCGGTTGCGGGCGGTGCGGTCCGGTTCGCGGTGAATGCGACTCCTGTCCGGTGTTCGTGCTGGTCAAGGCGGTGTGGCTGATCGATCCGGTGGGGCTGGTCATGGTCGGTGGGCGTGTCCGCCGAGCCGTGCCCGGGTTACGTTCGTCCGATGGCGGATGAGGTGGTCTCGGGATTGGGTGAGATCCCGCTGCTCGTGGAGCTGGGGAGCGCGCTGCTGCTGTCCAGCCTGGTAGGGCTGGAACGCGAGGTGCGGGCCAAGAGCGCGGGTCTGCGCACGCACACCCTGGTCGGGGTGGGTGCGGCGCTGTTCATGCTGGTGTCGAAGTACGGCTTCGGGGACATGCTGGAGTTCGACCGGGTGTCGCTGGACCCGTCGCGGGTGGCCGCGCAGGTCGTGTCGGGCATCGGGTTCATCGGCGGCGGATTGATCTTCGTGCGGCGGGACGTGGTGCGGGGGCTGACCACGGCGGCGACGGTGTGGCTGGTCGCGGCGATCGGGATGGCCTGCGGTGGTGGCCTGGTGCTGCTGGCGTCGGCGACGACGCTGGTGCACTTCCTGGTGGCGGTGGGGTATCCGCGGCTGCTGCAGCTGCTGCGCGGGGTGCTCCGGGAGCCGCAGATCGTGCGGGTGGGCTACCTGGACGGGCACGGGGTGCTGCGCGAGGTGCTGACGCTGTGCACGAGCCGCGGGTTGAAGGTGCTGGACCTGCAGGTGGAGCGCGAGGACACCGACGACGAGGACCAGCGCACCGCCGTGGTCGCGGTCCGGCTGCAGGGCAAGCAGCCGGTGGCGGGACTCGTCGAGGAGATCAACGGCTTCCCCGGAGTGCTGCACGCCGCGGTCGGCGACTCCGCGGAGGCGGGGATTTGATCGTCCTGCTGCTGGGAGATGGGTCGGGTGCGGAACCTCGGCGGTTCCCTCGCTGCGGGCAGTCCGTACACGGCGACATCGCTGTCCTCGCGAGGGAACCGCGGAGAACCCGTGGGTGGTCCGGTTGATCGGGTGGTCGCTGGCTCAGCGGCTGCGCCGCTGACAGGAAACGGCCGAAGATCCGCCGGGCAGGTTCGAAGGCGGGCCTCACCCGTCGAGGGCTCGGCGGACCAGGGTGGCCAGGTGGACCGGTTCGACGTCGGTGGCCTGGCGGATCTGCAACCGGCAGCTGAAGCCGTCGGCGACGACCGAGGTGCCGGGTTCGGCGGCGCGCACCGCGGGCAGCAGGGCCTGCTCGGCGCAGTCCATCGACACCTCGTAGTGGCCGCGTTCGAAGCCGAAGTTCCCGGCGAGGCCGCAGCAGCCGGCGTCGAGGACCTCGGCGTCGGTCCCGGTGGCGGCGAGCGCGGCCCGGTCGGCGTCGAAGCCGAGCTCGGCGTACTGGTGGCAGTGCCGCTGCACGAGGGCCTTGCCGCCGCCGGTGCGCTGCCAGCGCTCGCGGGTGGGTTCGACGTGTTCGGCGAAGGTGCGGGTGGCGGCGGCGAGCGCCTGCACGTCCGGGTCGTGCGGGGCGAGTTCGAGGGCGTCGCCGCGCAGGAACGCGGTGCAGCTCGGTTCGAGCCCGATCACCGGTAGCCCGGCGTCGATCCGCGGGCGCAGCAGGCGCGCGGTGCGCTGCACGACGCGGCGGGCGGTGCCGAGCTGCCCGGTGGAGGCCCAGGTCAGCCCGCAGCACACCGGTTCGCGGGGGAGTTCGACGGTGTGGCCGAGGCGTTCGAGGGCGAGGACGGCGTCGCGGCCGATGTGCGGGTCGAAGTGGTCGGTGAAGGTGTCCGGGAACAGCAGCGCGGGGGCGCCGCCGGGGGTGCTCGGGTGTTCGCGGTGGGTCCACCAGGACCGCAGGCTGCGTCCGGCGAGCTGCGGCATCCGCCGTTCGGGCGCGATGCCGCCGAGTCGTTTGACCAGCGGTGCCGCCGGGCCGTCGAGCATCGCGTTGACCAGGCCGGGCGCGATCCGGCCGAGGGCGAGCCACAGCGGCAGGAAGCCCATCGAGTAGTGGGAGGCGGGCCGCGGCCGGTGCCGGTAGTGGTGGTGCAGGAACTCGGCCTTGTAGGTCGCCATGTCGACACCGACGGGGCAGTCGGTCTTGCAGCCCTTGCACGAGAGGCACAGGTCGAGCGCCTCGCGGACTTCGCGGGAGCGCCAGCCGCCGCGGATCAGCGAGCCGTTGAGCATCTCGAACAGCAGGTGGGCACGGCCTCGGGTGGAGTGCTGCTCGTCCTTGGTGGCCCGGTAGCTGGGGCACATCACCCCACCTGTGGTGTTCAGGCACTTGCCCATGCCGACGCAGCGCCTGCTGGCGGGCGCGAGGTCGCCGCCGTCGGCGTGCAGCGCCAGCTCGGTGCGGGTGGGGATGTTCGGCGGGGCGACCAGCAGCCGCAGGTCGGCGTCGACGGGCCGGGGCCGCACGATCTGGCCGGGGTTGAGCAGGTCGTCGGGGTCGAAGGCCGACTTGAACCGCTCGAACGCGCCGATGATCTCCGGCGGGTACATCCGGGACAGCAGCGCCGAGCGGGCCCGCCCGTCGCCGTGCTCGCCGGAGACCGAACCGCCGTGGGCGACGACGAGGTCGGCGGCGGCCTCCAGGAACTCGCGGTAGCGGGCGGCGCCGGGGCCGTCGAGCAGGTCGAAGTCGACGCGCACGTGGATGCAGCCGTCGCCGTAGTGCCCGTAGGTGACGCCCTTGCGCCCGAACCGGGCCAGCAGCGCGTCGAACTCGCGCAGGTAGGCGCCGAGCCGTTCCGGCGGCACGGCGGCGTCCTCCCACCCGGACCAGCGCTCGGAGCCGTCGGCCATCCGGGTGGAGTAGCCGGAGCCCTCCTCGCGGATCTTCCACAGCGCGCCCATCCGGGCCGGGTCGGTGTGCACGACGGCTTCGGCGCGGGAGCCGATCGCGCGGCGGACGCGTTCGGCGGCGTTCTCGGCGTCGCGCCGGTCGGTGCCGCCGACCTCGACGAGCAGCCAGCTGCGGCCGCCGGGCAGCAGCCGCAGCGCGGGGGAGGAGGGGTTGCGGACGCGGACCACGTCGACGAGTTCGGCGCTGAGCCCTTCGATGGCGAGCGCGTCGAGCCCGCGCAGCCGGGTGACCTGGTCGGCGGCGGCGTAGCTGTCCTCGAAGCCGAGCACGATCATGGCGCGCGCGGCGGGTGTCTCGACGAGTTCGACGGTGGCGCCGAGCAGCACCGCGCAGCCGCCTTCGGTGCCGGTCAGCGCGCGGGCCAGGTGGAACCCGTTCTCCGGCAGCAGCTGTTCGAGGTTGTAGCCGGACACCCGCCGGGTGAGGTCGGGGAACGAGGCGCGCACCTGCTCGGCGGTGTCGTCGCGCAGCGCCCGCAGCTGCTGGTAGAGCCGTCCGGTGCGGTCCTCGCGGGCGCACAGCGCGTCGAGCTCGGCGGGGGAGGTCTCCCCGACGGTGAGCCGGGTGCCGTCGGAGAGCAGCACGTCCAGCGAGCGCACGTTGTCGACGGTCTTGCCCCAGGCCACCGAGTGGGTGCCGCAGGAGTTGTTGCCGATCATGCCGCCGAGGGTGCAGCGGCTGTGCGTGGACGGGTCGGGCCCGAACGCGAGCCCGTGCGGCTTCACTGCGGCCTGCAGGACGTCGAGCACCACGCCCGGTTCCACGGTGGCCAGCCGCCGCTCGGGGTCGACGTCGAGGATGCGGTTGAAGTGCCGGGAGAAGTCCAGCACCAGCCCGGGTCCGCAGGCGTTGCCCGCGATGCTGGTGCCCGCGCCGCGGCCGGTGATCGGCACCCGGTGCTCGCGGGCGACGGCGACCGCGGCGGCCACGTCCCCGGCGTGGCGGGGGTGCACGACGCCGAGCGGCACCTGCCGGTAGTTCGAGGCGTCGGTGGAGTACAGGGCGCGGGTGCCGGGGTCGAACCGGGCGGGTCCGTCGAGCACGCCGCGCAGCGCTGCGGCGAGTTCGGCGGGGTCGGGCTGGGGCGCGGTGGTGGTCGCGGCGGTGGTGGTCAAGCGAGAACTCCTGTCCTGGCCGTGGGCAGGTGCGGTCGGGGATCGCGGTCCGGGATCGCGGCTGTACGCACCGTAGGTCTTCGCGGGGCCGGAAGGCGGTGTCCACTGTCGGCGCGCCACCGCTCTGGCGATCGATTTCTGTTCGGAGCGGATGGGAGGCCGGTACCGGTGAACCGATAATGTCGCGGCTGTTCAGGTGAACGGACTCGCCCGTCGGGGCGCGGGCGTTCACCGCGCAGGGCTTTTCGGGAGGAGATCCACAGTGGGACGGTCCGTTCTGGTGACCGGAGGCAACCGCGGCATCGGGTTGGCCATCGCCCGCGCGTTCCAGGCGGCGGGCGACGAGGTGGCGGTCACCCACCGCGGCTCGGGCGCTCCGGACGGGCTGCGCGGCGTGCAGTGCGACGTCACCGACGCCGAGCAGGTCTCGGCGGCCTTCGACGAGGTGGAGGCCGCGCAGGGCCGCGTCGAGGTGCTGGTGTCCAACGCCGGGATCACCGACGACGGGCTGCTGCTGCGCATGGGGGAGGAGCAGTTCGGCCGGGTGCTCGACGCGAACCTCGCCGGTTCGTACCGGGTCGCGAAGCGGGCGGCGAGCAGCATGCTGCGGCTCAAGCGCGGCCGGATGGTGTTCGTGTCCTCCGTGGTGGGTCTTTCCGGCGGGGCCGGTCAGGCGAACTACGCGGCGAGCAAGGCGGGTCTGGTCGGCCTGGCGCGCTCCATCGCCCGCGAGCTGGGGTCGCGGTCGATCACCGCGAACGTGGTCGCCCCCGGGTTCGTCACCACCGACATGACCGACGCGCTCTCCGAGGAGCGCAAGAAGGAGATCTTCGCCCAGGTGCCGCTGGCCCGGTTCGCGGAACCGGAGGAGGTCGCGAGCACGGTGGCGTGGCTGGCCTCGGACGCGGCCGCCTACGTCACCGGCGCCGTGATCCCGGTCGACGGCGGCCTGGGCATGGGGCACTGAGCGGTACCCGCCCGGTTTTTCACCCGGCCCGCCGCGCGGCGGGCCCAAGCAAGCACAGCGGAGGAAGTTCGTGAGCGGATTGCTCGAAGGCAAGCGCATCCTGATCACCGGCGTGATCACCGACGCGTCGATCGCGTTCCACGCGGCCAAGATGGCGCAGGAGCAGGGCGCGGAAGTGGTGCTCACCGGGTTCGGCCGGATGAGCCTGGTGGAGCGCATCGCGGGCCGGTTGCCGAAGCCCGCGCCGGTGCTGGAGCTGGACGTGACCAACGCCGAGCACCGCGACAGCCTGGCCGACCGGGTGCGCGAGCACGTCGACGGCCTCGACGGCGTGCTTCACTCGATCGGGTTCGCGCCGGCGTCCTGCCTCGGCGGTGACTTCCTGGACGCGCCGTGGGAGGACGTGTCCACGGCGGTGGAGATCTCGGCGTACTCGCTGAAGTCGCTGACCACCGCGACGCTGCCGCTGCTGTCGGCGGGTTCGTCGATCGTGGGCATGGACTTCGACGCGCGCGTCGCCTGGCCGGCCTACGACTGGATGGGCGTGGCGAAGGCGGCGCTGGAGTCGACCAGCCGCTACCTGGCCCGCGAGCTCGGTCCGCGGGGCATCCGGGTGAACCTGGTGTCGGCGGGCCCGGTGCGCACGATGGCCGCGAAGTCCATCCCCGGCTTCTCCGGGCTGGAGGAGACCTGGGGCGAGCGGGCTCCGCTGGGCTGGGACGTCAACGACCCGACCCCGGTGGCGCAGTCGATCTGCGCGGTGCTGTCGGACTGGCTGCCCAAGACCACCGGCTCGATGATCATGGTGGACGGCGGGTTCTCCGCGCTCGGCGCGTGAGCCCGGTGGGGCGTGCGCGGGCCGCCCGCACGCCCCACCCCCCGTGAGCGGCCCGTTCGGCGGCGGGCCATCATGGTCGGGTGAGTTTCGATGCGCTGCTGTTCTTGTCGTTCGGTGGACCGGAGGGCCCGGAGGACGTCCGGCCGTTCCTGGAGAACGTCACCCGGGGCAGAGGCGTGCCGCCGGAGCGGCTGGACGAGGTGGCCGAGCACTACCACCACTTCGACGGGGTCTCGCCGATCAACCGGCTCAACCGCGAGATCATGGCCGGGTTGCAGGAGCAGCTGCGCGCCGAGGGCCGGGACCTGCCGGTGTACTGGGGCAACCGCAACTGGCACCCGATGGTCGAGGAGACCGTGGCGCGGATGGCCGAGGACGGCGTGCGCAACGCGCTGGTGTTCGCCACCTCCGCGTGGGGCGGCTACTCGGGTTGCAAGCAGTACCACGAGGACATCGCCCGGACCCGCGAAGCGGTGGGGGAGCAGGCCCCGGACCTGGTGAAGCTGCGCCAGTTCTTCGACCACCCGCTGTTCGTGGCCGCCAACGCCGACGCGGTGCGCCGCGCCTACGCCGAGCTCGGTGATCCGCAGGCCCGGCTGGTGTTCACCGCGCACTCGGTGCCGGTGCGCGCCGATTCGATGCCCGGCCCGGACGGCCGCCCCGAGTGGTACTCCCGGCAGGTCGCCGAGTGCGCCCGGCTCGTCGCCGAGGAGGCCGGGGTGGAGGCCTACGACGTGGTGTGGCAGTCCCGGTCCGGCCCGCCGCAGGTGCCGTGGCTGGAGCCGGACGTGGTGGACCACGTCGAGGACCTGCACGCCAAGGGCGTCGCCTCGGTGGTGGTGAGCCCGATCGGGTTCGTCTCCGACCACCTCGAAGTGATCTGGGACCTGGACAACGAGGCCGCGGAGAAGGCCGCAGAGCTCGGCATGGGCTTCGTGCGGGCCGGGACCGCCGGGGACGATCCGCGGTTCGCGAAGATGATCGTGGAGCTGATCTCCGAGCACGTGGACGAGGTGCGGCCGCGGAAGCTGTCGCTGATGCCCGCCGCCGGCTGCGGCCGCAACGGCGAGGTGTGCGCGCCGGGCTGCTGCTCGCCGTCCTGACGCTCGTCGCTCGCGGGGCCGCGGTGGTCGTGGGACCGCCGCGGCCCTCGCGCGTCCGGGCTCAGTCCCGGACGGGGGCGCCGATGGCGAGGAAGATGCGGGTGCAGTGCTCGACCAGGTCGTCGCGGTCGATGCGCAACGCCCCGTCCAGCCAGGCGGTGAGGGTCTGGGCGAGGCCGCCGACGGCGAACTGGCTGAGCACGTCCAGGTCGGCGCTGTCGCCCAGCCCGTAGAAGTCCTTGGCCTGGCCGCCGAGCAGTCCGGCGAACAGCAGCGTGGAGCGCTGCCTGCGTTCGGCGAGCACGGCGCCCGCGCGGGTGGAGAACAGCAGTCGCCCGCGCCGCGGGTCGTCGCCGACGACGCCGATGACGGTGCCGAGCCCGGCCCGCACCTTGGCCGCCGCGTCGTGCGGGGCGGCCGTGACCGCGGCCAGCGCGCCGGTGGCGAGGTCGTCGATGACCTGGTCGTAGACGGCGGCGGTGAGCTCCTCGCGGTCGGCGAAGCTCTCGTAGAAGTAGCGGGCGGCGAGCCCGGCCCGCTTGCACACGCCGCGCACCGAGAGGGTGGCGTCGGCGTCGGGTGCGCCGAGCAGGTCCAGGCCCGCTTCGAGGAACCGGACGCGCCGCTCGGCCTTGCGGTGGTCGCCGTCGACACCGCCGTACACCCGCAGGGAAGACGGCTCCATGCCGCCCATCTTGGCATCTCGCGGGACGGGTCCGGGCGGGTCTTGACAGTGGGGGAACTGATCGGTTCCATATCTGCTAACGGGTGTGAGCAGAGTTCGCCGGGCGGGGCCGCCCGCACTGCCACCCGCTAGCGGAGGAGAGGGACCGATGACAGCTCCCACCGGATCACGCGTGCGCGAGGACGAACTGGTCGTCGGCGCCGGCCTGCTCGCCGGCGGCGCCAACGTGATCATGCAGCTGGCCCGGCCGGGCGTCGGCTACGGCGTCGTCGAGAGCAAGGTCGACAGCGGCAACATCTTCAAGCACCCCGTCAAGCGCACCCGCACCACGCTGACCTACCTCGCGGTCGCCACCATGGGCACCGACGAGGAACGCGCCCTATTCCGGCGCGCCACCAACCGCTCCCACGCCCAGGTGCGCTCCACCTCGACCAGCCCGGTGTCCTACAACGCCTTCGACAAGAACCTGCAGCTGTGGGTGGCGGCCTGCCTCTACCGCGGCATCGAGGACGTCCACCGGATCTTCGTCGGGGAGCTCACCGACGCCGAGATCGACGAGCTCTACCGGCGCTCCGCCACCCTCGGCACCACCCTGCAGGTCACCGACGACATGTGGCCCGCCGACCGCGCCGCCTTCGAGGAGTACTGGAACGACGCGCTCGACCAGGTCCACGTCGACGACACCGTGCGCGCCTACCTGCACCAGATCGCGGTGCTCGGTTTCATGCCGCGCTACGTCCGCGCGCCGCTGGGCCGGTTCAACCGGTTCATCACCACCGGCTTCCTGCCGCAGCGGTTCCGCGACGAGATGCGGCTGCCCTGGACCGACCGCGACCAGCGCCGCTTCGACCGGCTCACCCGCGTCATGGGTGCGGTCATCCGGCGGCTGCCCCCGGTGCTGCGCAAGTTCCCGTTCAACTACTACCTGTGGGACGTGCGGCGCCGGATCGGGGCGGGTGCTCCGCTGGTGTGAGTCAGTGCTTGCCGGCGCTGTCGGCCAGCACCCGCACCATCTCCGCGATCGAGGCCCGCCGGGCCGCCCGGACCGAGTCGAACAGCGGCCGCAGGGCCTCCGTGCGCGCCCGCGTCGCGGACGCCGACAGCGCTCCGCCCGGGGCGTCGTCGGTGGCCACCCACAGGATCGCCTCCACCTCGGAGGCGCGCTGCAGGATTCGCAGCGGCCGCTGCGGCACGTCCTCCGGCCACGGCGGCTTCGGGCGGTCGGCCACCGTCGAGGCGATCTCGTCGCGCACGCCGGGGCGGTGCTTGGCGATGTCCAGGTCGATCAGCGTGCTCGCGGCCTCCCGCATCGCCGAGGACATGCCGTGCTCGGCCTCCCCGATCGGCAGGTGCTCGGCGGGCGGCAGCTCACCGACGGCGAACACCGTCCAGCGCAGGATCCCCTCGGCGACCGGCTCGGGCACCAGGCCCAGCCCGGCCTCCGGCAGCACCGCCGCCTCACCGCGGCGCAACGCCTGCTTGGAGAACGGGCTCGCCGAACCCAGGCCCCGCACGTCACCGGGTACCGGCAGCGCCAGCTCCCCAGCGGTGGCACCGGCCTTGCGCAGCGCCGCCAGCAGCAGCGCCGGACCGGCCGGGGTGTCCTGCGGGCCCGGCAGTTCCAACCGGGCGGCGAGTTCGTCGTCGGCGGCGCGCACTTCCTGCGATTCGCCCCAGACCTGCAGAGCGTCGAGCACGTCGTCCGCGGCGGTCGCACCGTGCAACCACGCGGACGTCCAGACGACCATCGTTGCGCTTGGGCATGGCACGTCGAGAGAGAGTACGTATCCCGTCCGCGCGCATCAGCCCGGGGGCCGCGCGGTGTGGGCCTCGTCGCGGGCGGCGTGCCGCGACCACGGCGTCCGCGATGGTGCATAGGATCTTCGCGTGCGTTCGGTCAACTACGGCAACGACGTCCTGTCCTCCGGTCGCAAGCGCCGCGAGATCCCCGAGGTCCCCGCCGAGCCTGGGCTCGTGGTCGAGGACCCGGCCAGCGGCTTCTGCGGCGCGGTGGTGCGCGTGGAGAAGGGCAACGCGGTGCTGGAGGACCGGCGCGGCGCCCACCGGCTGTTCCCGATGCGGCCCGCCGCGTTCCTGCTGGAGGGCCGCCCGGTCACCCTCGTCCCGGTGCCCGCCACCGCCCCAGCCGCGACCCGCACCTCCGCGTCCGGGTCGGTGCACGTCGACGGGCTGCGGGCCAGGGAGGCTCGGGGCAGCCGCATCTGGGTGGAGGGCCTGCACGACGCCGAGCTGGTCGAACGCGTCTGGGGCCACGACCTGCGCGTCGAAGGCGTCGTGGTGGAGCCGCTGCACGGCGTGGACGACCTGCCCGGGCTGCTCGGCGAGTTCCGCCCCCGCGCCGGTCACCGGGTCGGGGTGCTGGTGGACCACCTCGTCGAGGGCAGCAAGGAGTCCCGGCTCGTCGGCGGGATCGACGACCCGCACGTGCTCATCACCGGACACCCCTTCGTCGACGTGTGGGAGGCGGTCAAACCCGCGTCCCTGGGCATCGCGGCCTGGCCGCGGGTGCCGCGCGGGCAGGACTGGAAGGAAGGCGTCTGCGCCGAGCTGGGCTGGGGCGAACCGGCCGAGGGCTGGCGCCGCGTGCTCGGCGCGGTCGAGGGCTTCCGCGACCTGGAGGCCCCGCTGATCGGCGCCGTCGAGCGGCTGATCGACTTCGTCACCGAGCCCTGATCCCGTTCCGGGCCTGCCCGGGCGTCCACGGTGGAACGCCGGCGTTCCACCACCCGAGCGCCGCGCGGCGGGAGCCGAGCCGGTCAGGTTGGCCGGAACAACCCCACAGAACGCTTGTGCTCTGCCACGATGGGTGCATGGCCCCCGTCGTGTGGTTGATCATCGGTGTGATCCTGGTGGCGGCCGAGGTGCTGTCCGGGGAGTTCGTCCTCGTGATGCTCGGCCTCGCCGCGCTGGGGACCGCGCTGGTGGTCCTGGCCGGAGCGCCGACGTGGCTGGCGGCCGTGGTGTTCGCCGCGCTGGCCGGGGGACTGGTGCTGGGGGCGCGTCCGGCGTTGAAGCGCCGCTTCCTCGGTGGCCGAGAGCTGAAGACCAACGTGGACGCCCTGGTCGGCAAGCACGCCGTCGTGGTCGCCACGGTCGACCACCAGGGCGGCCGGGTCCGCATCGACGGGGACGTGTGGTCGGCCCGCGCGAGCGCTGAGGCCGACGTCTTCGAAGCCGATTCAACGGTGCTGGTCACGGAGATCTCCGGGGCCACCGCCATCGTCGCGGCACAACCGTGAACTGGAGGGTGCAGTGGAATTGATCGTGCTGGCGGTGGTGGTGCTGCTGGTGATCGTGGTGGTGGCCAAATCCGTCCTCGTGGTGCCGCAGGCGCAGGCCTCGGTGATCGAGCGGCTGGGCCGGTTCCGCACCGTCGCCGCGCCCGGGCTGAACTTCCTGATGCCGTTCCTGGACCGGGTGCGGGCGAAGATCGACCTGCGCGAGCAGGTGGTGTCCTTCCCGCCGCAGCCGGTGATCACCCAGGACAACCTGACGGTGTCGATCGACACCGTGGTGTACTTCCAGGTCACCGACTCGCGTTCGGCGGTCTACGAGATCTCCAACTACATCGTCGGCGTGGAGCAGCTGACCACGACGACGCTGCGCAACGTGGTCGGCGGCATGAGCCTGGAGGAGACGCTGACCTCCCGGGACCAGATCAACACGCAGCTGCGCGGCGTGCTGGACCAGGAGACCGGGCGCTGGGGCATCCGTGTGGCGCGGGTCGAGCTCAAGGCGATCGACCCGCCGCCGTCCATCAAGGACTCGATGGAGAAGCAGATGCGCGCCGACCGGGAGAAGCGCGCGATGATCCTGAACGCGGAGGGCGCGCGCGAGTCCGCCATCAAGACCGCGGAAGGCCAGAAGCAGTCCCAGATCCTCGCGGCCGAGGGCGCGAAGCAGGCGTCGATCCTGGACGCGGAGGGCGAGCGCCAGTCCAGCATCCTGCGCGCCCAGGGTGAGCGGGCCAGTCGCTACCTGCAGGCGCAGGGCCAGGCGAAGGCGATCGAGAAGGTCTTCGCCGCGGTGAAGCGGGGCAAGCCCACGCCGGAGCTGCTGGCCTACCAGTACCTGCAGACCCTGCCGCAGATGGCGCAGGGCGACGCGAACAAGGTGTGGGTGGTGCCCAGCGACTTCAACAAGTCCTTGGAGGGCTTCGCCCGGATGCTCGGTGCGCCCGGCGAGGACGGCACGTTCCGCTACGAGCCCCCGAAGGAGGAGCCGCCGGCGGGCAGCCCGGAGGACGAGGAGGAGTCGGTGGCCGCGTGGTTCGACACCTCGTCGAACCCGGAGGTCGCCGAGGCCGTGCGCGCCGCGGAGGAGGTGGCCCGCAAGGAGGTGCCGAGCGCCGCGGCGGGGATGCCCTCCGGTGGTGCCGCGTTGTCGGGTCCGAAGGCCACGCAGGCGCTGGGGGAGACCGGGGCGCTCGGTGAGCCCCCGGTGGGTGGTGGTTCCCCGGCCTGATCGGATTCTGGCCCGGGCAGAGGCCCGGGAGCGAGAAGAAGTGGGCGGCGTGCGCGCCGCCCACTTTTGCACCGCAACCACTTTATTAGCTCGATGGTTTCAGCGGCGGCCGAAATCAATGATCTAAAGATCAAGAACAAGAACGTGCAAAGACGCTCGGGGGCCGGCGCTCAGGCTGGGGGTTCGAGCATCGGGCCGCCCGCGACTCCGAGCGCTCGCAGCACGCCGAGCAGGTGGTCGCGCAGGACCGCCTTGGCGGTGTCCGCGGCGCCGTCGCGCACGGCGGTCGCCACCTCGGCGTGCTGCCGGGTGATGTCCGGGCGGCGGTCCTGGGTCCGGGCTCCGGCGGTGATCCGCAGTTGCCGGTCGCGCAGCGCGTTGTAGAGGTCGTCGATGATGGGGTTGGCCGCGGCGGCGACCAGCCGGGCGTGGAAGTCGCGGTCGGCCTCGTGCATCTCCGCCGTACTCAGGCCGCTGCCGTCGCACGCCGCGTGGGCGCTGAGCTCCTCGCCGACCCGGCGCATCGTCGCGGGGCCGTCTGCCGCGATCTTGTCGATGGCGAAGCTCTCCAGCGCCAGCCGGGCTTCGAGGACGGCGCGGGCCTCGGTGGGGGTGACCGGGACGACCAAGGCTCCCCGCTTCGGGTAGAGCCGCAGGAAGCCTTCGGTCTGCAGCCGCAGGAAAGCCTCGCGCACCGGGGTGCGGGACATGTTCATGGCGGTGGCCACTTCGCCTTCGGACAGCAGGTGCCCGTCGGGGTAGGTGCCGTCGAGCAGCCCGGTCTTGACGTGCCGGTAGGCCCGGTCCGCGGCCGGAGGTTCCGCGCTCGCCGGGCCGGTGCCGCCAGGGGCGGCGGTGGGCGGCGGCACGTCGTGGTTCGGTGTTGCGCTCGACACGCGCCCATAGTACTGATCCGCGCCTTGTATCTATGGTGGATACAAGTCGAGAGAGGTGGGTGTTCCGGTGTCGGTCGGTGTTGCCGGGGAACAGCAGGTGGCGCGATCGAGCGTCGTCCAGCGCGGGGCCTGGCTGGTGTGGGGCGTGGGTGCGGCGTGCTACTTCGTGGCGTTGTTCCACCGGGCGAGCTTGGGGGTCGCGGCGCCGGACGCGCTGGTGCGCTTCTCCGCGGGCCCGGGGGTGCTGGCGCTGTTCTCGGCGCTGCAGCTGGGCGTGTACCTGGTGCTGCAGGTGCCGTCGGGTCTGCTGGCGGACCGGTTGGGGCCGCGGCGGGTCATCACCGGCGGGGTGCTGGCGCTGGCGATCGGTTCCGCGGTGTTCGCGGTGAGCGGCTCGGTGCTGGGTGGGGTCACCGGCCGGGTGTTCATCGGCATCGGTGACGCGTTCATGTTCACCAACGTGCTGCGGTTGGCGGCGCAGTGGTTCCCGGCCGACCGCTACGGCCGGGTGGCGGCGCTGACCGGTCTGGTCGGTGGGCTCGGGCAGGTGCTCTCGACGGTGCCGTTGACCTCGGCACTGCACGGTCTGGGCTGGGTGCCGACGTTCTTGGGGGCGGCGGGTCTGACCGCGGTGTTGGCGGTGGTGGCAGGTGCGGTGATCCGGGATCGGCCGGCCGGGCTGGGCCCCGAGGTCCCGTCGGAGGTCGGGGAGCGGATCTCCCGCACGTTGCGCGTGGTGGTGGCGCAGCGCGGCACGAAGCAGTCGTTCTGGGTGCACTTCGTGCTCCTCTCCCAGTTCTTGGCGATCACGACGTTGTGGGGTGCGCCGTGGTTGACCGGTGCGCAGGGCGTGGTGTCGTCGGCGGCCGGTGGTCTGCTGCTGGTGGCGGCGATCGGGTTCATCGCGGGCTCGTTGGTGGCGAGCCAGTGGATCGCGGGGCGCCCGCGGCGGCGGGAGCGCTACACGCTGGGGATGTCGGTGCTGGTCGTGCTGACCTGGCTGCTGGTGGTGGTGTGGCCGACGGCCATGTCGGTGCCGCTGCTGGTGGTGGTGCTGGCGGTGCTGGGCTTCGGTGGTGGCGCGGCGATGCTGGCGTTCGACGGTGCGCGGGAGGCGAACGCGGTGCACCGCTCGGGTGCGGCGTCGGGCGTGGTGAACATGGGCGGTTTCCTGGCGGGGGTGCTGATCCAGGTGCTGGTCGGGTTGGTGCTGGAGGTGGTGTCGGTGCTGCCTGCGCTGGAGGCGTACCGGTGGGCGTTCGTGCCGGTGGTGGTGCTGCTGGCGGTGGGTACCGCGGGGCAGTGGGTCTGCCGGACGCGTCCGGTGGAGGTGCGGTCGTGAGGGCGCGGCGCGGCTGAGCGCGGTGCCGGTGCGCGGTTAGGGTCGCGTGATCGGTGCCGTCGGTCGGAGGAGGTCCGGGTGTCCACTGCGCTGGAGCTGCGGAACGTCGTGGGCGGGGTGCGGTCGGGAACGGTGGCGGGGGAGTCGTTGCCGTTGGTGGATCCGGCTTCGGGGGAGGAGTACGGGTCGGCTCCGCTGACGCGGTGGACCGATGTGGACGAGGTGATGGGGGTGGCGGCCGCGGCGTTCGAGGAGTGGTCGGTGACGACTCCGGGGGAGCGGCAGCGGGTGTTGTTGCGGTGGGCGGAGGAGGTGGAGCGGTCCGCGGAGCGGTTCGTGCTGGCGGAGTGCCGGAACACGGGCAAGCCGTGGGAGGTGGTGCGGTCGGGGGAGTTGCCGCGGGCGGTGGATCTGCTGCGGTTCTACGCGGGTGCGGCGCGGTTGCAGGAGGCGGGTGCGGCGGGGGAGTACGTGCCGGGGTGCACGTCGTTCGCGCGGCGGGAGCCGATCGGGGTGTGCGCGCAGGTGGCGTCGTGGACGCATCCGTTGCTGTTGGCGGTGGCGCGGGTGGCGCCGGCGTTGGCGGCGGGGAATGCGGTGGTGTTCAAGCCTGCGGAGACGACGCCGGTGAGCGCGGTGTTGTTGGCGGAGTCGGCGGTGGGGGTGTTGCCGTCGGGGTTGTTCAACGTGATCTGCGGTGATCGGGACAGTGGTCGGGCGATGGTGGCGCACGAGGTGCCGGGGATGTTCTCGATCACGGGGACGGTGCGGTCGGGGATGGAGGTGGCGGGTGCTGCGGCGGCGGATTTGAAGCGGGCGCACTTGCAGTTGGGTGGGAAGGCGCCTGCGGTGGTGTTCGGGGATGCGGAGGTGGGTGCGGCGGCGCGGGGTATCGCGGCGGCGGCGTTCGGGGATGCGGGGCAGAGCTGCACGGCGGCGAGCCGGGTGCTGGTGGCGGAGGGCGTGTACGAGGAGTTGGTGGCGGAGTTGGCGGCGCAGGCGGAGGTGTGGCGGCCGGGGCCGCCGCAGGATCCGGATGCGGCGTTCGGTCCGTTGAACAGCGCTGGGCAGCGGGAGTTGGTGGCGGGGTACGTGGAGCGGTTGCCCGCGCATGCGCGGGTGGTGGCGGGTGGTCGTCGTCGTGGTGGGCGGGGGTTCTTCTACGAGGCGACGGTGGTGGCGGACGTGGAGCAGTCGGACGAGTTGGTGCAGCACGAGGTGTTGGGTCCGGTGGTGGTGGTGCAGCGGTTCTCCTCGGAGGAGGAGGCGGTGGAGTTGGCGAACGGGGTGCGCTACGGGTTGGTGGCGAGTGTGTGGACGCGTGATCATGCGCGGGCGATGCGGATGTCGCGGGCGTTGCAGGCCGGGACGGTGTGGGTGAACGTGCATCGGCCGTTGGTGGCGGAGATGCCGCACAGCGGGTTCAAGCATTCGGCGTCGGCGCGGGATTTCGGCCGGTTCGGGTTGGAGGAGTACAGCCGGGTGAAGCACGTGATGTCCGGTCTGGGGTGAGCGGGTGGTGGTCATGACTCCATGGTGCGGAGTCGAACAGGCGTTCGCCAGTGCTCGATGGGGTGATCGTGTCAGCGGGTGGCGGTGCCGTTGTCGGTGGCGTCGCGGAGGGCGACGGAGAGCAGGGCCGCGGCGGGTCCGGTGAGGCGGTGCCCGGCGCGCCAGACGGCGTGCAGGGGGCGGTGGAGGTCGAGTCCGGTGACGGGGACTTCGACGACGTGGCCCGCGGCGAGGTCGGTGGCCACGGCGAGGGTGCTGAGCACGGCGGGTCCGGCGCCTGCGACGACGCTGTTGCGCACCGAGGTGGTGGAGTGCAGTTCGAGCAGGGGTTCGGTGGGGGTGGCGCCTGCGGTGGCGAGCGCGTGTTCGAGGGTTTCGCGGGTGCCGGAGCCGTGTTCGCGGACGATGAGCGGGGTGGCGGCGAGTTCGGTGGGGTCGAGGGGTTCGCGGCGCCGGGCCCAGCGGTGGTCGGGTGGGACGACGACGGTGAGGCGGTCGCGGGCGAGGTAGCGCACGGAGACGCCGTCGGGGACCTCGGGTGATTCGAGGAAGCCGAGGTCGGCGCGGTCGTGGCGGACGGCGTCGGTGACGGCGGTGGAGTTGGCGACGTCGAGTTCGAGGCGGAGTCCGGTGAAGGCGGTGCGCAGCGAGGTGAGCCAGCGCGGGGCGAGGTAGTCGGCGATGGTCATGCTGGCGGCGACGCGGAGGCGTTGTTCGTGGCGGGCGCGCAGGGCGTGCACGCCGGTGTGCAGGGCGTCGAGGTCGGTGAGCACGTCGCGTGCCCAGTCGAGGACGGTGCCGCCGGCGGGGGTGAGGTCGGCGCCGCGACGGGTGCGTTCGACGAGGTGGAGGCCGAGGCGGCGTTCGAGGCTGTTGAGGCGTTTGCTGGCGGAGGGTTGGCTGATCCGCAGTTGGGCGGCTGCGGCGCCGATGCTGCCGAGTTCGGCGATGAGCACGAGGAGTCGCAGGGATAGCGGGTCCGGATCTTCTGCCATGCAGCAACTGTAGCTCGCAGGGGTTCTCTGGCCCTGTGGTGATGCATTCCGGTTATGGGTTCCTGTGCGGTTGACGGCTACCGGGCGCGCGGGTGGCGGGTGAGGCTCGGGGGCATGCGGACGTCGGTGGAGTTGCGTGCGGTGTGGTCGGAGCGTCGATCGGGTGTGCTGGTGGCCGCGGTGGGGGTGCTGGT
Organism: Saccharopolyspora gregorii; assembly: GCF_024734405.1. Classification (NCBI taxonomy): domain Bacteria; kingdom Bacillati; phylum Actinomycetota; class Actinomycetes; order Pseudonocardiales; family Pseudonocardiaceae; genus Saccharopolyspora; species Saccharopolyspora gregorii. The sequence goes on from NZ_CP059556.1 coordinate 3,086,357, forward strand.
CGCGCAGCTGTTGTCGGCGTGGGTGCCGGGGGTGGGCGTGGTGACCGCTGCGGTGGTGTTGGGGGTGCTGGTGGGGAACCTGCCGGGTGGCACGGGTGCGGCGGGTCCGGGCTTGGCGTGGGTGGCGCGGGCGCCGTTGCGGGCGGGGGTGGTGCTGCTGGGGTTGCAGCTGGCGGTGGGCCAGGTGCTGGGGTTGGGGGCGGCGACGTTGGGCGTGGTGGTGGCGGTGGTCGTGGTGGGGGTGCTGGGCACGGTGCTGATCGGTCGTGCGCTCGGGTTGCCGCCGGGGTTGTCGGTGCTGGTGGCGGTGGGGTCGTCGATCTGCGGTGCGTCGGCGATCGCGGCGGTGGAGGGCGTGGTGGAGCGCGAGGACGAGGACGTGGCGGCGGGGGTGGCGATGGTGACGGTGTTCGGCACGCTGCTGGTGGTGCTGGTGCCGTTGGTCGGTTCGGCGTGGGGGTGGGGTGCTGAGGACGTGGGGCGGGTCGCGGGTGGCGGCGTGCACGAGGTCGCGCAGGTGGTCGCGGCGGCTTCTCCTGCCGGTGCGGCGGCGGTGTCGGTGGCGGTGGTGGTGAAGTTGAGCCGGGTGGCGTTGCTGGCTCCGGTGGTGGCGGTGATCGGGTTGGTGCGGCGGCGCGGCGGGGGTGGGGTGCCGCTGCTGCCGTTGTTCGTGGTGGGTTTCCTGGTGGCGATGGGGGTGCGGGCCACGGGTTGGGTGCCCGCGCCGGTGTTGGGGGTGGCGGCGCAGGTGTCGTCGGTGCTGTTGGCGGCGGCGCTGTTCGCGTTGGGCACGGCGGTGCGGGTGAGCGGGTTGCGGCGTGCGGGGCCGCGGGCGCTGCTGCTGGGGGCGTGTTCGACGGTGCTGGTGGTGGGCACGGCCGCGACGGGGATGCTGTTGGTGGCGTGATGCGCGCGAACGCGGCCCGGCCGGGACGTCCGGTCGGGCCGCGTTCGTCGTCCTGCGGGTGGCGCGTCGGCTGGGCGTGGCCACCTGTTCGTCCTGGCGGGTGAGGGGCCGCTATCGGCGGGGGCGCTGCCAGGGGTGGGCTCGTTCGTAGGCGCGGCAGGCGCGCAGGACGCGGGCGTCGGAGTGGCGGGGTCCGACGATCTGCAGGCCGATGGGCAGGCCGTCGCCGGTGAACCCGCAGGGGATGCTGGCGGCGGGCTGCTGGGTCATGTTGAACGGGTAGGTGAACGGGGTCCACCCGGTCCAGCGTCGGCTGGTGGCCTCGGCGGGTGCTTCGAGGCCGGCGTCGAACGGGGCGATGCCGACGGTGGGGGTCAGCAGCAGGTCGTAGGTCTCGTGGAAGGCGCCCATGCGCTGGCCGAGGAGCATGCGGGTGTTGGTGGCTTCGAGGTAGTCCTGGGCGTCGTAGGTGAGGCCTTGTTCGACGATCTCGGCGAGCCCGGGGTCGAGCAGGGCGCGTTGGGCGTCGGTGAGGTGCTCGACGGATTTGGCGGCGCCGGAGAACCACAGCACGTGGAAGTCCTCGACGGGGTCGCTGAAGCCGGGGTCGGCGTGCTCGACGGTGGCGCCGAGTTCGGCGAAGGTGCGGGCGGCGCGGGTGACGGCGTCGGCGATCTCGGGGTCGACGGTGGCGAAGCCGAGGTCGGTGCTCAGGGCGATGCGCAGGCCGGCGACGCCGTCGTCGAGTCCGTCGAGGAAGGACTGCGCGGGTGGTTCGAGCGCGGACCAGTCGCGGCTGTCGGGTCCGCTGAGCACGTCGAGCATGAGCGCGGTCTCGGTGACGGTGGTGGTCATCGGTCCGGCGTGGGCCATGGTGCCGTAGGGGCTGGCGGGGTAGTGGGGGATGCGCCCGTAGGTGGGTTTGATGGTGCAGATGCCGCAGAAGGCCGCGGGGATGCGCACGGATCCGCCGCCGTCGGTGCCGATGGCCAGGGGCGCCATGCCGAGTGCGACGGCGGCGCCTGCTCCGCCGCTGGAGCCGCCGGGGGTGCGCTCGGGGTTCCAGGGGTTGCGGGTGATGCCGTTGAGGGTGTTGTCGGTGACGCCCTTCCAGGCGAGTTCGGGGGTGGTGGTCTTGCCGACGAACACGGCTCCGTGTTCGCGCAGCCGGGCGACGGCGGGTGCGTCGGCGGTCCAGGGCTGGTGGGGGTCGATGGTGCGGGAGCCGCGGAGGGTGGGCCAGTCCCGGGTGAGGAAGATGTCCTTGATGGAGGTGGGCACGCCGTCGAGGCGGCCGCGGGGTTCGCCGCGGGACCAGCGGTCTTCGGCGGCGCGGGCCTGGTCGAGGGCGCGGTCGGCGTCGACGAGGCAGTAGGCGTTGACGGCGGGGTCGGCGTCGGCGATGCGGGCGAGGGTGGCTTCGGTGGCTTCGACGGGGGAGAGCTCTCGGGTGGCGAAGCGTTCGAGCATGTCGGTGGCGGTGAGGTCCGCCGGGGTGGTGGCGTGGGTGGGTGCCGCGTCTGGGGTCGAGGTCATCGGTTCCGCTCCGTTCCGCTGACGTAGCCGCGCTGCTTGTCCACTACGTTGCGCAGTTCGCCGCCGTGGGCGTAGCTGCGCAGGTTGTCCAGGAAGAGTTCCACCAGTTCGGTGGTCCAGCCGATGGTGTCGCCGGACATGTGCGGGGAGATCAGGACGTTGGGCATCTCCCACAGGGGTGAGGTGCTGGGGAGGGGTTCGGTGTCGAAGACGTCGAGGGCGGCGCCGGCGATGGTGCCGGCTTCGAGGGCTTCGACGAGGTCGGGTTGGACGACGAGTTCGCCGCGTCCGACGTTGATCAGGCGTGCGGTGGGCCGGAACCGGGTGAGGGCGTCGGCGTCGATGAGCCCGTGGGTCTGCTCGGTCAGGGGTGCGGCGAGCACGACGTAGTCGTAGTCGCCGAGGACGTCGTGGAGCCGGTCGGAGGCGTGCACGGTGCCGAAGTCGGGGTCGCCGGTGCGGGCGACGCGTCCGGCGCCGTGCACGTGGAGTCCGGCGGCGGTGAGCCTGCCTGCGATGGCGCGTCCGATGGGGCCGGTGCCGACGACGAGGGCGGCCTTGCCCGTGATGCGTTCGGTTTCGCGGTGGCGCCATTCGCGGCGGTCTTGCAGGCGCACGCTGGTGTGCAGGTCCTTGGCGAAGGCGAGGACGGTGGCCAGGACGTATTCGGCCATGGGTGCGTCGAAGATGCCGCGGGAGTTGGTGAGGGCGACTTGGGAGTCGAGCAGGTCGGGGAACAGCAGCCGGTCGACGCCGGCGCTGGCGGCGTGGACCCAGCGCAGCGCGTCGGCGTGCGCCCAGGTGTCGGCGACGGCGTCGGAGCGGAAGTCCCACACGAACAGCACGTCGGCGCCGGGCAGTGCGGTGGCGAGCTCGTCCTCGGTGGTGGGGCGGAGTTCGGCGGCCGCGGCGATGCGGTCCATGGCCGGTGGCGGGTTGCCACCGTGGAGGACGACGACGGTGGGGGTGTGGTGGGTCATGACCTGCCTTCGCGGTCGTCGGGGTGGGGGTGCGCGTCGTCGCGGCGTTCCGGGCGATCGCGCCTGCCTGGCTGCCGATCATGGCCTGGAGTCGATCGTCGTCCGGGGATTGACACGCTAGGAAGCGCTCGTAGGATTGTCAACAATCCGCAGGTACCTCGCTGCGGGGCCGCCACCGGTCGGTGCGCGCGGCCCGCGGGGGAGGTCTTCGGCCCTGGGCAGGGCACGGCGTGACCGGTGGTGGTCGCGAGCCGAGACCGCGGAGACCGATTCCCATCTGCACGTCCCCCTCATGGAACGGAATTCACCATGCCCAGGTACCTGTCGATCACGTTGGAGAAGCGCGGTGTCTCGTGCGTGGCGGAGTTGCTGGACGCCGACGCGCCCCGAACCTGCGAGGCCGTGTGGCAGGCGTTGCCGCAGGCGGGCCCGGTGCACCACGCGAAGTACGCGCGCAACGAGATCTACACGATGGTCGAGCGCTTCGCCGCGCGGGAACCGGGTCAGGAGAACCCGACGGTGACGCCGATCCCCGGTGACCTCGTGTACTTCTCCTTCGACAGCGGGATGCTCGACCGCGGGTTCAAGGAGGAGAAGGACCTGCAGGAGCTGCCGGGGGTGATCGACCTGGCGATCTTCTACGGGCGCAACAACCTGCTGCTCAACGGGGACGTGGGCTGGGTGCCGGGCAACGTCTACGGCTCCATCGTGGAGGGCTTGGCGGAGTTCGCGGCGGCCTGCAACGACGTGTGGCGCGCGGGCAGCGTCGGGGAGCGGTTGCGCTACGAACGCCGCTCGGGCTGACGGGGGCCGGACCGATGCCACCGGAGGACCTGCTGGGCGGGCTGCCAGGTCCGGTGCCGCAGCGCGGGGTGGGCGTGGTCGCCCCGTTCGACCTGGCGATGGATCGCGAGTTGTGGCGGTGGACGCCGCCGGAGGTGTCGCTGTACCTGACGCGGACCGCGTTCGTGCCGGTGCCGATGACGGTGGAGATGGCGTCGTTGATCTCCGACGAGGCGGCGGTGCACGCCGCGACGCGCGACCTGCTGACCCCGGAGCCGGAGGTGGTGGCCTACGCGTGCGCGTCGGGCAGTTTCGTCGACGGTGCGGCCGGGGAGCGGAACCTGACCTCGGTGATGCGGGAGGCGGGTGCGCCCGCGGCGGTGACGACCTCGGGTGCGCTGGTGCAGGCGCTGGAGGTGCTCGGGGCGCGGCGGGTGGCGATCGCGACGCCGTACGTGGCGAACGTGACCGAGCGGCTGGTGGGGTTCCTCGGCGAGCACGGTGTCGAGGTGGTCACCAGCGTGGGGCTGGGCCTGCTGGGCCGGATCTGGCAGGTCGGGTACCGGCAGGTGGTGGACATCGTGCGCTCGGCGGACCGCCCGGACGCGGAGGCGATGTTCATCAGCTGCACGAACCTGCCGACCTACGACATCATCGGGCCGCTGGAGCAGGAGCTGGGCAAACCGGTGCTCACGGCGAACCAGGTGACGATGTGGGCGGCGCTGCGGTCGATGGGGTTGCCCGCGGTGGCCCCGCAGCAGCGGCTGGTGCGGGCCTGCGCCGCGCCGGCCGCCTGATCGGCGCCGCTGCGGCGTGTCGATCGAATTACGAAAGCGTTTCTGCCATGTCGGGCGGCCCCGAACCGTGCGGTAACATTGTCGACAATTGACCGCCGGTCCGGTGTCGTTCGCCCGTGGTCCCGTCGGGATCGCGGGGCGATCAAGGAGGGAGCTGCCGGTGTCGATCACCGCGGGAATTCTCTACCCCGGATACAGCGCCGAGGACGACTACCCGGCCCTGCAACGGCTGCTCGGCGAGGACGTCGCGCTGCCGCTGGTGCACACCGAGATGCGCGAGGACGCCCACCGGGTGGACGCGCTGCTCGACGTCGGTTCCGACGAGGTCCTGGCCGACGGTGCCCGCGCGCTGCTGGACCACGAGGTCGAAGCGGTGATCTGGGCGTGCACCAGCGGCAGCTTCGTCTTCGGCTGGGACGGGGCCCGCGAGCAGGTGGAGAAGTTGCAGGCCGTGACCGGGCTGCCGACCTCCAGCACCTCGTTCGCGTTCGTGCACGCCGCCGCGCGCCTCGGGCTGCGGCGGGTGGCGGTCGCCGCGACCTACCCGGCCGACGTCGCCGACCGGTTCGCGGCGTTCTTGGCGCACGGCGGCATCGAGGTCACCCGGCTCTCCAGCCGCGGCATCGTCACCGCCGCCGAGGTCGGCACGCTGGGCCGGGAGCAGGTGCTGGAGTTCGCCGCGGCCAACGACGATCCACCCGCGCAGGCGCTGCTGATGCCGGACACGGCGCTGCACACCGCGCAGTGGCTCGACGAGCTCGAAGGGCGCGTGGGCAAGCCGGTGCTGACCGCCAACCAGGTCAGCGCGTGGGAAGTGCTGCGACTGGCCGGGGACACCCGCGCCCGCGAAGGGCTCGGGGCGTTGTTCCGGCAGACCGGTCCGGCGGACGGGCCGCTCGGGGGAGCGGGCCCGCACTAGCGGAGGCGATGAGGAGATGGTGTCGGTGCTCGGAGTCGACGAGCAGAACCAGCACGGCGAGTTAGAGCCGGTGCAGCGCAAGTCCACCGCGGCGATCGTGGCCGACCAGCTGCGGTCGGCGATCATGTACGGGTCGTTGCCGCCGGGCAGCCAGATGGGCGAGGCGGAACTGGCGTCCCGGCTCGGGGTCAGCCGCGGCCCGCTGCGGGAGGCGATGCAGCGGCTGGTGCAGGAAGGGCTGCTGCACAGCGAACCGCACCGCGGGTTGTTCGTGACGACGCTGGACGCCGACGACGTCGCCGACATCTACCTGGCGCGGCTGGCGGTGGAGCGCGCGGCCTGCGAGCGGATCGTGCGCCACCACCGGGTGGAGGCGGTCGCGGAGCTGACCGCCGCGCAGGCCCGCATCGTCTCGGCCGCGGGCCTCGGCGACGCGATCGAGCTCTCCGACGCCGACCAGGAGTTCCACGAGACGCTGGTGCGGGTTTCGGGCAGCCCCCGGTTGCAGCGGATGGCGCAGACGCTGCTGGTGGAGAAGCGGATGTGCTTGACGGCGTTGCAGGACAAGTACACCGCGGACCCGCAGACCCTCGTCGACGAGCACGCGGGCCTGGTGGATGCGATCGAGTCCGGCGACGAGGCGCTGCTGCTGGCGCGGCTGGAGGCGCACATGAACGACGCGCTGGAGCGGCTCAACGCCTTCACCCCGCTGCTGTCGGAGTCCGACGCGAGCTGACCGGCCAGCGCCGGGCCGCGGTGGGGCGGCCCGGCGCGGAACACAGTGCAAGGGTCAGTGCGCGGGCGCGACCGGTTCGGGCAGGCCCGCTTCGGCGCGCACGGCGCGGCCGGTGACCTCCACGGCCTTCAGCGCGTCCACGACGGCGTCCGCGGTCACCGGGAACGGCAGGTTGTGGATCGTCTCGTCCGGGTGGCAGGCCGCTTCGGCGGCGGTGCGCAGCACCGAGTCGTCGGCGTCGCCGAGCCCGGCCTCGGTCAGCGTGGTGGGCAGTCCGACGCGGGTGGTGAACTCGACGAAGTCGTGGATCTCGCCGCTCGGGCGGCCTTCCAGGATCAGCTGCGCGATCGACCCGATGTTGACCTTCTGGCCGTGGGCGAGGCCGTGGGTGTGCGGGACGGCGGTGAGCCCGTCGTGGATGGCGTGGGCGGCGGCGAGCCCGCCGGATTCGAAGCCGAGCCCGGACAGCAGCGTGTTGGCCTCCACGACCTCCTCCACCGCGGGGGTGACCAGGTGGCGTTCGACGGCGCGCACCGCGGGGATCGCCGATTCGTGCAGGATGTCCCAGGACAGCTGAGCCAGCGCTGCTCCGGCGCGGGTCGCGGCCCCACCGGCCATGGTGGTGGCGTTGGACTGGCGCACGGCGCGAGCTTCGATCCAGGTGGCCAGCGCGTCGCCGATCCCGGCGATGAGGAACCGGGCGGGCGCGTCGGCGACCAGCTGGGTGTCGACGAGGACCAGCGCGGGGTTGCGGTGGTAGAAGCGGTAGGACTCGAAGGACCCGTCGGCGGTGTAGACGACCGACAGCGCCGAGCAGGGCGCGTCGGTGGAGGCGACGGTGGGGACGCTGACCACGGGCAGCCCGGTGTCGTCGCCGGCGGCCTTGGCGGTGTCGATCGGTGCGCCACCACCGACGCCGACGAGCACGTCGGCGCCCTGGGCGCGGGCGGCCTCGGCGACGCGGCCGCTCTCGGCGGCGGTCGGCACTCCGCCGAACCGGTCGAACAGCACCGGCAGCCCGGCGGCGGTGAACGATTCGGTGATCGCGTTCTCGGTCAGGCCGCGCACCACGTCGTCGGCGAGCACCAGCGGGCGGGCGCCGAGCTTCGCCACGTAGGAACCCAGCGAGTCCAGGGCGCCGCGGCCCTGCACGTAGCGGCCGGGGGAGATCAGCGTGCGCAGTGCTGCGGACGTGTCGGTCATGGATGGTGCCCTTCCTGCGTTCGACCCGGTGGACCGGGGTTCGCCCCGAGGGGATCGTGCGGTGCCCGCACGCGGCAACCCGCTGCTCCACATGCTGATAACGCGCTACCCGCGACCTGCCGGAGCGGAAACGCCCCGGCGGTTCCGGTGCAGGTCGGAGGTTCGGGCGAGCGTGCCGGGCCGGTCCCGGGGTGATCGGTGTCGCAGTGCGGGGCGGCTTCAGCGCCGCGGCAGGAACGCCAAGGCCCTCCGGGCGTCGGCGGTGCCGAGTTCGGCGAGGCGGGTGCGCCAGAACGCCCACCGGTCGGGGAAGAAGCCGTGGCCGCGGATCCCGCGGTCCCGCGCCAGCGGCCCGAGCCGGTCGGGTCCGCGATCGTGGTCGGCGAACGCCCGGCGGGTGCGGGCGAACCCGGCCAGCACCGGTCCGCCGTGCTCGGCCCAGCACAGCACCGCGGCCAGGTCCGCGGGTGGTTCGGGCTGTTCGAGGTGCTCGCGCAGCGCCCACAGGGCGTGCAGGGAGAAGTCGATGCCCGCGGTGGTCAGGCGGGCGGCGAACGCGGCCAGCGGCACGGCACCGGTGGGGTCGGCGTCGCAGACCTCGCGCAGCTGTGCGCCGAAGCAGGGCAGGTCGGTGAACACCTCCAGCCCCCACACTCGGTCGGCGCCGGGCAGCGGGCCCAGCTCGCGCAGCGCCACCAGCAGCGCCACCAGCGCGGGCTGGGTGCCGGGGCGGGTGCGGGCGGTGGTGAGCACCGGCTGCCAGGCGGCCCAGAGGATCTCGGCGATCGCGTCCTCGCCGAGTCCCGCGGCGCCTGCGCGGCGCACCGGTGCGGCGAAGCGGTCGGCGCAGGCGGTGGGTGGTTCGTCGCCGCGCAGGTGCTCGGCGAGCAGCGCCCGGTAGTGCTCGGCGGCGGTCTCGTGATCCACCGGGGCGACGCTACCGGGCCCGGCCGTGGCGGTGCCCCCGCGCGCAGCGCACGCGGGGGCACCGGATCCGGTTGCGGGTCAGCGGATCACAGGCCGCCGATGGCGATGTACTTGGTCTCCAGGAACTCGTCGATGCCGACCTTGCCGCCTTCGCGGCCCAGCCCGGAGGCCTTGACCCCGCCGAACGGGGCGGCCGGGTTGCTCACCACGCCCTGGTTGAGGCCGATCATGCCGCTCTCCAGGGCTTCGGAGACGCGCAGCGCCCGGTTGAGGTCGCGGGTGTAGACGTAGGCGACCAGCCCGTACTCGGTGTCGTTGGCCTGGTCGATGGCGCTCTGCTCGTCGGTGAAGGTGCTGATGGGCGCGACCGGCCCGAAGATCTCCTCGCGGGTCATGCGTGCTTGGGCGGGCACGTTCTTGAGGACGGTCGGCGGGTAGAAGTAGCCCTCGCCGTCGTGGCGGGAGCCGCCGACGACGACCTCGGCGCCGTGCCCGACGGCGTCGTTGACGAGTTCGTCGACCTTGCCGAGCTGGGTGGCGTCGATCAGCGGGCCCACCTGCACGTCGTCGGCGACGCCGCGGCCGAGGCGCAGCGACCCCATGCGTTCGGCGAGGCGCCGGGAGAACTCGTCGGCGACGTCGGCGTGCACGTAGAACCGGTTGGCCGCGGTGCAGGCCTCGCCGATGTTGCGCATCTTGGCCTGCATGGCGCCTTCGACGGCGGTGTCGAGGTCGGCGTCGGCGAACACCAGGAACGGGGCGTTGCCGCCGAGTTCCATCGACACGTTGAGGACCTGCTCGGCGGACTGCTCGATGAGCTTGCGGCCCACCGAGGTGGAGCCGGTGAAGGAGAGCTTGCGGGCGCGCCCGTCGCGGATCATCGGTTCCATCACGGCACCGGCGCCGACGGCGGTCACCACGTTGAGCACCCCGTCGGGCAAGCCCGCTTCCTGCAGGATCTCGGCGAGCGCGAGCATCGACAGCGGCGTCTGGTGCGCGGGTTTGATCACCGAGGTGCAGCCGGCGGCGATGGCCGGGCCGATCTTGCGGGTGCCCATGGCCATCGGGAAGTTCCACGGGGTGATCAGCAGGGTGGGGCCGACGGGCTGCTGGGTGACCAGGAAGCGGCCGGTGCCGCTGGGGGCGACGGCGTAGTCGCCGCCGATGCGCACGGCCTCTTCGGCGAACCAGCGGAAGAACTCCGAGGCGTAGGTGATCTCGCCGCGCGCTTCGGGCAGCGGTTTGCCCATTTCCAGGGTCATCAGCAGGGCGAGGTCCTCGTGGCGCTGCTGGATGAGCTCGTAGGCGCGGCGCAGGATCTCCCCGCGTTCCCGCGGCGGGTGTTTGGCCCAGGTGGCCTGGGCTTCGTGCGCGGCGGCGAGGGCGGCGATGCCGTCTTCGGGGCTGGCGTCGGCGACCGAGCACAGCGCTCGCCCGGTGGAGGGGTCTTCGACCTGGTAGGTGCGGTCGCCGGTGGCCGCGCGCCACTTGCCGCCGATGAGCAGCTGCTTGGGGGCGGCGTCGACGACGGCGGCCTCTCGGGACTCGGTGCCTGCGGGGGAGCTGCTGGAGGTGCTCATCTCTGTTCTGCGGGCCTTCCGTGTCGGCGGGTGGACATGACGCAGCCGTGATGGTTGCATGTCCCTCGCGATTGTCAACAATCCTACATTGCTTGGAGTCGGACATGGCTGAGCTCTCGTCGGCGTTGAAGCAGGCGACACCAGTGCTGGCCGCCCGCGGGGAGGGCGTCTACCTCTACGACGAGGACGACCGCCGCTACCTCGACTTCACCGCCGGCATCGGCGTCACCAGCACCGGACACTGCCACCCCCGCGTGGTCGAAGCAGCGCAGCGCCAGGTGGGCACGCTGATCCACGGCCAGTACACGACGGTCATGCACCGGCCGCTGCTCCAGCTGACCGAACGCCTCGGCGAGGTGCTGCCCGCCGGGCTGGACCGGATGTTCTACGTCAACTCCGGCAGCGAAGCGGTGGAGGCCTCGGTGCGGCTGGCCCGCCAGGCCACCGGGCGCCAGACCATCGTCGCCTTCCACGGCGGGTTCCACGGCCGCACCATGGGCGCCGGGGCCCTGACCACCTCGGGTGTGAAGGTGCGCGCCGGGATCGGGCCGATGATGCCGGGCGTGGCGTTCAGCCCGTTCCCCGAGACCTACCGGCACGGCTGGTCGGAGACCGAAGCGGTCCGCTTCGCCCTCGCCGAGCTCGACCAGCTGCTGCTGACCGTCACCTCCCCCAAGGACACCGCCGCGTTCATCGTCGAACCCGTCCTCGGCGAAGGCGGCTACATCCCCACGCCCCCGGAATTCCTCGAAGGACTGCGCGAACGCGCCGACCACCACGGCATCCTGCTCATCGCCGACGAGGTGCAGACCGGCGTCGGGCGCACCGGGAAGTTCTGGGGCCACCAGCACTCCACCATCACACCCGACATCCTGATCACCGCCAAGGGCATCGCCAGCGGATTCCCCATCTCCGGCATCGCCGCCTCCGCCGAACTGATGGGCAAGGCGTGGCCCGGTTCGCAGGGCGGCACCTACGGCGGCAACGCGGTCGCCGCGGCCGCCGCCGTGGCCACCCTGGACGTGGTGCGCGACGAGCACCTCGTGGACAACTCCGCCGAGCAGGGCGCCCGCCTGCAGGAAGGGCTGCGCAAGGTCGCCGCCGAACACCCCGTCATCGGCGAGGTCCGCGGCCGCGGCCTCATGGTCGGCAACGAGTTCACCACCGCCGACGGCCGGCCCGACACCACCACCGCGACCCGCGCGCACGCCGCCGCCGCCGAACGGGGCCTGCTGCTGCTGACCTGCGGGCCCGCGGGCAACGTGGTGCGGATGATCCCGCCGCTGATCGTCACCGCCGAGCAGGTCGACGACGGCGTCGCCCTCTGGTCGGAGGCGGTGTCGGCGGCCGTCCACGGCTGAGCACCGTCGAGGGGCGGGGTGCGGTGCCTGCGGGCGCCGCACCCCGCTGCTGCGTTCGGCCGCCGCCGCTCCCGCCGATGCCGCGCACCCGCTACCCCCAGCGGCTCCGGACGGGTGGTTTCCATACCGTTGCGGTAGCGGTGTGCCGGTCGCCACGGTGCTTCTGGGATGCTGCACCGCACAGGTCGGCACGGAGCGTGCCGGCGAGTCGACTCCGCAGGTGTGAAGGTCATGAGTGATTGGTCGGCGAATCCGCCGAGGGGCCGACGGCCGCAGCAGGGCGGCTACGACTACTACGCCCGCAACCGCGGCGGCGGTGGCGCACCGCCGCAACCACCGCCCACCCGGCGCGCCGGGCCACCGCCCCCGCCGCCGCGTCGGCGCAAGCGGATGGGCTGGGGCAAGCGCATCGGCATCGCCGTGCTGGTGCTGCTGCTGGTCGTGGCCGGGTTCGGCATCTACGTCGACAGCGTCCTGCAACGCACCGAAGCCCTCGAGTACGACGGGCGCATCGCCGACACCCCCGGCACCAACTGGCTGCTGGTGGGCTCCGACAGCCGCGAAGGCCTCGACGAGGCCCAGCGCGAGGAGCTCTCGGCCGGTGACGCCGCCGGGCGCCGCACCGACTCGATGATGCTGGTGCACATCCCCACCGGCGGCGGGAAGCCCGCGCTGATCAGCCTGCCCCGGGACTCCTACGTCCCGATCCCCGGCCACGGCCGCGACCGGCTCAACGCCGCGTTCTCCATCGGTGGCCCGCAGCTGCTGGCCCAGACCGTGGAGACGGTCACCGACGTGCACATCGACCACTACGCCGAGATCGGGTTCGGCGGGTTCTCCGAGCTGGTCGACGCCGTCGGCGGTGTGGACATGTGCCTGGACGAGCCGATGGACGACGACATGGCCAACGTGCACCTGGCGGCGGGCTGCCAGGAGCTCGACGGGCCGCAGGCGCTCGGGTTCGTCCGTGCCCGCTACTCCCTCGACGGCGGCGACCTGGAACGCGCGGAGAACCAGCGCAAGCTGCTGGGTGCGCTCACCGACAAGGCGATGGGCCCGGCGACGCTGCTCAACCCGTTCCGGCTGGTGCCGCTGGCCAACGCGGCGGGCACCACGTTCCTGCTCAACGACTCCGACCACGTCTGGCACCTGTTCTGGCTGGTCAAGGCGCTCGGTGATGTCAGCGGCGGCAACGGGATCACCACCAGCGTCCCGTTCGGGGACTTCGTGCGCACCGACAGCGGCCAGTCGGTCATCAAGTGGGACAGCGCGAACGCCTCGCGCCTGTTCGGGGCGATCGCCGCGAACGAACCGATCCCGGACGACCTCGTCGGACCCTGATCGCGGCGGGCCCGCACGGCGGAGGGGTGGGACCGAACACCGGTCCCACCCCTCCGCTGCGTCCCAGGGGCCCGCTCACATCGCGAACCGCTCCAGCTGCCCCGGATCGCCGTTGAAGGTGTTCTGATCGCCCGGGAACACCCCGGTGTTGTTGAACTGCCAGATCGCCTGGTAGTCCCAGCCCGCGGGCAGCGGTCCCATCTCCGGGGCGAACCGGGCCAGCCACAGCGGGTTGTTCGCCGCGAAGTCCGGGTTCGCCCCCGTGCACTGGTCCCACCAGCGGGTGGTGGTGTAGATCGTGGGGAACCGCCCGGTGCGGGCCTGGTAGGTGCCGCTGAAGTCGGCGATCCACCCCGACATCTGCTCCGGGGACAGGCCGTAGCACTCGTCGCCGTACGGGTTCGACTCGATGTCCAGCGCCCCCGGCAAAGTCCGCCCGTCCGGCACCCACCCGCCGCCGTGGTCGACGAAGTAGTGCGCCTGCTCGGCGCCGGTGGAGCTGTCGGGCAACCCGAAGTGGTAGGCGCCGCGGATCATGCCCGCCGCCCGCGAACCCTCGTACTGCTGCGGATAGCTGTCGCTGGTGAACCCGATGCCCTCGGTGGCCTTGACGTAGGCGAACCGGGCGCCGTCGGCGAACGCCCGCGGCCAGTCCACCGCACCCTGGTGGCCGCTGACGTCCATGCCCGCCACCCCGGGGCCCCGCGGCTGCGGCCCGGACCGGTCGGTGTCCTCGGTGGCGGAACGGCCCACGCTGTAACCGGCCCACGCCCCGTCCGGGTCGGCGCGGTCCAGGCGCGGCGCCGCGTCCGCGCCGTCGGCGCGCGCGGGCAGGGCGGGGGACACGATCGCGGCCAGCAGCGCACCGGTCAACGCGGCAGTCAGCCCGTGGCGCAGCCGGCGGCTCCGGGACGGGCGGGGATGTCGGGGAACGGGCACGGCGGTTCGCCTCCTAGGTGCGGGACGTCCGGTCGGCGCACGCCCGGCCGCCACCGTCGGTGATCGACCGGGTCGAAGATCGTGCGGGCGGAGGATAACCGCTTGATCGCGAACCCGCCCGATCTCAGTCGCCCGACCGTGACCCGAGCGCAGCGGAGTGGATATTCGCCGCCGCGTCGGGTACCTGTCGGGCCATGGCAGAACGAACCCACGGCCCCGGCGGCCCCCGGCGCGACGGGCGCCGCCGCCACGACCACCGACCCGACCGCGGGCCGCAGCAGCACTCCGGGCCGCGCGACGCCGCCGGGCTGCGCTCGCTGCTGCGCGACCTGCACGGCGCCGGCTACGGCCGCTACAAGACGCTGACCGGGGACTGGTCGTTCGACGGGTTCGACCTGGAAGTGCAGCGCGTCCAACCCGACCCCTACGCCCCGGCCAGCCGCTGCGAGGTGCGGGTGCACCCCGGGACCGCGGGCCTGCCCGAGCAGCTGCGCTCCACCCCGGTGCGAGCGCGGGCCGTCGCGGGATTCCTGGTGCGCGCCGCCGAGCACCGGTTGCGCGACAGCGGGCTGCGCGTCGACGCCGGCCGCCAGCAGGTCCTCGACCGCAGCTCCTGCCAGCTGCTGCCCGGCGGCGGGGTGCGGCTGCGGCTGGGCATCGACCTGCCGGGGCGCGGGCGCAGCATCGACGGCCGCGCCGCCGAACGCGCCCTGTGCGACCGGGTGCCGGACGTGGTGGAGGCGGCGCTGCGCTACGCCACCGCCGAGCAGGACCGGCTGCGGGAGTTCGTGGAATCGGTGGAGGACACCGACGCGCTGCGCGAGGAGCTCGCCGCCCGCGACCTGGTGGCGTTCGTCGCCGACGGCGCGGTGCTGCCGCGGCGCAGCGGTGTCGACGAACGCCCCCTGCCCGGTGCGGTGCCGTTCCGCTCACCGGAGTCGATGCGGGTGTCGGTGACCCTGCCCAACCGGGGTGAGGTGTCCGGCATGGGCATCGGGGAGGGCATCACCCTCGTCGTCGGCGGCGGGTTCCACGGCAAGTCCACGCTGCTGCGCGCCCTGGAGAACGGCGTGTACGACCACGTGCCCGGTGACGGGCGGGAACTGGTCGTCAGCCGCGAGGACACGGTGAAGGTCCGCGCCGAGGACGGGCGCCGGGTGCACCGGGTGGACGTGAGCCCGTTCGTGAGCCACCTGCCGACCGGTGCCGACACCGCGGACTTCTCCACCGACAACGCCTCCGGTTCGACCTCGCAGGCCGCGGCGATCGTGGAGTCGGTGGAGGCCGGGGCGGGGGTGCTGCTGGTGGACGAGGACACCGCGGCCACGAACCTAATGATCCGGGACGCGCGGATGCAGGCGCTGGTGGCCAAGGAGTCCGAGCCGCTGACGCCGTTCCTGGACCTGATCCGGCCGCTGTCGCGGTCCCGCGGGGTTTCCACGGTGCTGGTGATGGGCGGGTCGGGCGACTACATGGACGTCGCCGACCGGGTGCTGATGATGGACTCCTACCAGGCGCGGGAGGTCACCGACCGGGCCAGGGCGCTGGCGGCGACCCCCACCGGGCGCAGCCGGGAGGCCGAGGAGTTCCCGCCGGTGCGCGCCCGCATCCCCGCCCCGTCCTCGATCGAGGGGCAGCGCCCGAAGGTGCGGGCTCGCGGCACCGATGCGCTGACGTTGGGGGAGTCGACGGTGGAGTTGCGGGCCGTCGAGCAGCTGGTGGACCCGAGCCAGGTCACCGGGATCGGGTTGGCGCTGGTGACGTGCGTGCGGTCGGGCCTGCTGGACGGGACGCGCACGGTGGCCGAGGTCCTCGACGGGTTCGGGCAGCGGGTCGCCGAGCGCGGCGTGGCCGGGGTGGACGAGCGGTACGCGGGTGATTTCGCGGTGCCGCGCCGCTTCGAGCTGGCCGCGGCGCTCAACCGGTTGCGGACGTTGCGGGTCGCGGCGTTCCGGGACTGATCGGCGCGGGCGGGTTTCCCGCCGGGCCCGTGGCGGGCACACGGTGGTGGCAGGCTCGCCTCGGGAACGGAGGTTCGACGATGCCGGGGCTCGGTGCGGCAGGGCGCTTCCGGGACCGCGAGCACGCGGGTGAGGTGCTCGCCGAGCAGCTCGCGCAGCAGCGGTGGGTGCGGCCGGTGGTGCTGGGCCTGGCCCGTGGCGGGGTGCCGGTGGCGGCGCGGGTCGCCGACCGGTTGGGGGCGCCGCTGCGGGTGGCGGTGGCCCGCAAGATCGGTGCTCCCGGGCAGCCGGAGCTGGCGTTGGGTGCGGTGACCGCGCACGGCCCGCCGAGCTACGACGAGCGGTTGCTGCGGTCGTTCCGGGTGGCGGAGTCGGCGTTGGCCGAGGCGTGCGAGCGGGAGCGCGCCGCCGCGCGGGCCCGCGAGGAGCGTTTCGGCGGTGGCCGGGCGCCGCAGGTCGCCGGGCGGGACGTGCTGCTGGTCGATGACGGGTTGGCGACGGGGGCGACGGCGCGGGCCGCGGTGCGGATGGTGCGGGAGTCCGCGCCGCGCTCGGTGGTGCTGGCGGTGCCGGTGGGTGCTCCGGATGCGGTGGAGGCGTTGCGGGCGGAGGCCGACGAGGTGGTGTGCGTGCTGCGGCCGGTGGACTTCAGCGCGGTGGGGCAGTGGTACGGGAGCTTCGCGGCGACCACCGACGAGGAGGTGGCGCGGCTGCTGGGGTCGTCTTCCTGACGGTCGCCCTCGGTGACGGTGCTTCGGCGGCCGGTGCTGCGCGGCCGTCCCGCACCCCAAAAGCAATGCGTTGCGGAATGCGCAACCCAGGCGTGGGGTTGTGCGGGAAACGGGTTGTTTCCGAGAACTTTCGCCCCGAAGGTGTGGTCTCCACCGGTTCCGTGGGGTTGGCTGAGCTGTTATGACCCTTCCCGCGCACTCCGATCATCCAGCGGCGCCGACGCAGCGGCGCGCCGCCGGCTCCGGCGGCAGGCGGCCCGGGGTCGACGACGGCGGCTACACCGCGGAGGTCGCCCTCCAGGTCGGCGAAGCCGCCCGCGTCCTCGGGGAACGGCTCGGCGACCCGGCCATGCCGCACTCGGTCGCCGACCTCGAACTCGCCACCCGCGGTTTCGCCGCCACCGCCGAAGGCATGGCCGCCGGCGTCGCGGGCGTCACCGAATGGCTGCGTGCCACCGGGCACGCCGGGGCCCTGTCCGGGCACGCCAGCGTCGTGGCCGAGCGCCTCGTGCACGTCAGCCGCGAACTGACCCGGCTCGCGGACGCGGTGGACGCCGCCGAACGTTCCGCCTGACCGCGCGGCGCCGGTCAGCCCTCGGGTTCGTCGCCCGGTGCCGGGGGTTCGGGCCGCAGCGCGGCCGGGTCGTCGTCGGCGGGCGGTTCTGCGTCGAGCTCCTCCTGGGCGCGGGTGGGGTGGTTGCCCTGCAGGAGTCCGCGCACGTCCTGCTCCAGCGCGTCGTCCTGCGCGGGTCCGTGCTTGTCGCTGCCGCGTTGCATCGGCGCTCACCTTCCTTCATCGGGGGTCCCTCGCCTACCCGTCGTCCGGGTGGTCGAATCCCGCCGTCCGGGAGGCGTATCCCACGATCTCTGAAGTTAGGCACGCTAACGAACTAGTGTGGGGTGACGTGACCGCACACGACGTCCAGGAGACCGGCACCGACCGAGCACTGCCCCGCAGCTTCGTGCTGACCATCGCCGCCGGGACCGTGCTGCAAGCGCTCAACGCCTCCACCATGGCCGTCGCCCTCGTCGACATCCGGCAGCAGTTCCACGCCGGCGCGGCCGCGTCCTGGCTGATCTCCGGGCTGTACCTGGCCACCGCCATCGGCTCGCCCACCGCGGGGCGCCTGGCCGACCGCATCGGCGCCCGCCGGGTGTTCACCACCTCCCTCGTGCTCACCGTGCTCAGCTCCCTGCTCGCCCCGCTCGCACCCGACCTCGGCTGGCTGATCGCGCTGCGCATCCTGCTGGGCCTGGGCACCTGCGCGGCGTTCCCCGCCGGAGTCGCGATGCTGCGCGCCGAAGCCGACCGCCGCGGCACCGCCCTGCCCGCGGGGGCGCTGAGCGCCCTGGCCATCGGCGGACAGGTCATGATCGCCTTCGGCCCCGTCGTCGGCGGACTGCTGGTGTCCTGGCAGGGCTGGCAATCGATCTTCCTGATCAACGTGCCCCTCGGCCTCGCCGTCGGCCTCGCGGCCTGGCGCCACCTGCCCGCCGACCCGCCCCGGCCACCCACCAGCACCACCGCCGTGCTGCGCGGCCTCGACCTGCCCGGCGCCGCCCTGTTCACCGGCTGCATCGCCGTGCTCATGCTGTTCCTGCTGTCGCTGGCCGAACAGCCCCGCTGGTGGCTGCTCGGACCGCTGGCCGTGCTCGTCGCCGCGTTCACCACCTGGGAACTGCGGGTGCCCGACCCGTTCGCCGACGTGCGGATGCTCGCCCGCAACCGGCCGCTGACCGGCACCTACCTGCGCACCGCGCTGACCTACGTCGCCTTCTACACCGTCTTCTACGGCTACCCGATGTGGCTGCAGAACGCCCGCGGCCTCAGCCCCGACCAGGCAGGGCTGGTCGTGCTGCCCATCGCGCTGCTGGCAATGGCCTCGGTGGCCGTAGCCGGGCGCGTCATCCGCCGCCGCGGGCACCGGCCCGTGCTGCTGGTCGGGTCGGTGGCGCTGCTGGCAGGCGGGTTCGGGCTGACCTTCCTGCACTCCGCCAGCGACCTGGTGCCGCTGCTCGGCGTCGCCGCCCTGCTCGGCCTGCCCAACGGGTTCAACAACATCGGCAACCAAGCCGCCCTCTACCAGCAGGCCGACGCCGCCGACGCGGGCATGGCCTCCGGGCTCTACCGCACCTCCCAGTACGTCGGCGCCAACATCGCCGCCGCCGTCATCGAACTCGGCTTCGCCGGACCGGCCGCTGACGCCGGACTGCACCGGCTCGGTACCGTCGTAGCCGTGATCAGCGCCGTGCTGCTGGCAGGAGCGCTGCGGGAACGGCTCGCCACCGGGCGCCGCGCGGGCGGTGCGTTCCCAACCCAGAAGAGTTGATCACTATGGTGGCGTGGTGCGGGCACGACCGGTGCCCGCCGCGGCAGGAGGTGCACCAGTGGATCGGGGCAGTGCAGGCGATGCGTCGGCCGCATTCGATTCGCTGCTCAACAGCCTCGTCGAAGGCGGCGGCCAGCAGCACCGCACCGAACACGGCCCCGGCGGCCTCGGCCTGGCCAACCTCCTCGACCCCGAAGCCCACGACGTGGTCTCCAAAGCCATCCACGCCACCGTCGACTGGGGCAGCCGCGAACTCGACAGCACCCACCTGCTGTGGGCGGTCACCCAGGTCGACTCCACCGCCCGCATGCTCGCCGACTCCGGTGTCCGCGTCACCGACCTCGCCACCGGCGTGCGCACCGTCGCCGGCACCGTCGACGCCGTCGCCGGCGGACCGCGCCGCGCCCCCGTGCTCTCGTCCTCCGCGCGCCGCGCCCTGCTCGGCGCCCACCAGCAGGCCCTCGGCGAAGGAGCCGAAGTCGTCGGCGCCCGCCACGTGCTGCTGGGCCTGGCCCACGACCCCGAATCCGTCGCGGGCCGCGCACTGGCCCGCGCCATGGAAGGCGGCGAACGCCCCCGCGGCACCCGCAGCGGCCCCGGCTCGCTGAGCGCCACCCCGCGCCTGGACGAGTTCGGCCTCGACATGACCGAACTCGCCCGCAACGGCGCCTTCGACCCCGTCATCGGCCGCGACGAGGAGATCGACCAGGCCATCGAAGTCCTCGGCCGCCGCGCCAAGAACAACCCGGTGTTCATCGGCGACCCCGGTGTCGGCAAGACCGCCCTGGTCGAAGGGCTCGCCCAGCGCATCGTCGACCACGAGGTGCCCTGGCCCCTGGCCGGCAAGCGCCTCGTGTCCCTGGACCTGGCAGGCATGGTCGCCGGCGCGAAGTTCCGCGGCGAATTCGAACAGCGCTTCCGCGACGTGCTCACCGAACTGCGCACCCACCGCGATGACGTCGTCGTGTTCATCGACGAGATGCACAGCATCGTCGGCGCGGGCGCGGGGGAGGGCTCCATGGATGCGGGCACCATGCTCAAACCCGCCCTCGCCCGCGGCGAACTGCACCTGATCGGCGCCACCACCGTCGAGGAGTACCGCAAGCACGTCGAGAAGGACCCGGCGCTGGAACGCCGCTTCCAACCCGTCCTGGTGCCCGAGCCCTCCGTCGAGGACACCATCCGCGTCCTCGACGGCGTCGCCGAGAAGTACCGCCGCCACCACCGGGTCCGCATCGCCCCCGACGCCCTCGACGCCGCCGCCCGCCTCGCCGATCGCTACCTCACCGACCGGTTCCTGCCGGACAAGGCGTTCGACCTGCTCGACCAGGCATGCTCCCGGGTGCGGATGCGCCGCGGCGGCACCTCCTGGGCCGCCGAACCGCTGGTCGAAGCCGCCGACGTCGCCGACGTCGTCGCCCGCCGCACCGGCATCCCCGTCGCCGAAGTCTCCGACCAGGACCGGCGCCGCCTGCTCGACCTCGAACAACGCCTTACCGAACGCGTCGTCGGCCAGCCCGTCGCGGTGCGCTCCGTGGCCGAAGCCGTCCGCCGTGCCCACGCCGGGCTCGCCGACCCCGACCGGCCCATCGGCAGCTTCCTGTTCCTCGGCCCCACCGGCGTCGGCAAGACCGAACTCGCCCGCGCCCTGTCCCGCGCCCTGTTCGGCGACGCCGACCGCATGGCCCGCTTCGACATGGGCGAGTTCCAGGACAAGCACACCGTCTCCCGCCTCATCGGCGCCCCACCCGGCTACGTCGGCTACGAGGAAGCCGGGCAGCTCACCGAACGCATCCGCCGCCAGCCCTACTCGGTGGTGCTGCTCGACGAAGTCGAAAAAGCCCACCCCGACGTGTTCAACACGCTGCTGCAGGTCCTCGACGCCGGACGCCTCACCGACTCCCAAGGCCGCGCCGTCGACTTCCGCAACACCGTGATCATCATGACCTCCAACATCGGCGCCGACCGCATCCTCGACTCCACCGCACCCGCCGACGAACTCGCCGACGCGCTCCTCGACGACCTGCGCGGGTTCTTCCGCCCCGAATTCCTCAACCGCATCGACGAGGTCACCGTCTTCCAAGCCCTCGGCGACCGCGAACTCGCCGAGATCACCTCCCTGCTGCTGGAACGCACCGCCGCGCAGCTGCGCGAACAAGGCATCCGCATGGAGGTCTCCGCCGCCGCCATGGCCTGGCTGGCCGAACGCGGCGCAGGCGGCGAATTCGGCGCCCGCCCGCTGCGGCGCACCATCCAGCGCCACCTCGACACCCGGCTCGCGTCCCTGCTGCTGGAAGGGTCCCTCACCGACGGGGGAGACGTGCTCGTCGACGTCCTCGGCGGCGAACTGTCCCTGCACGTCTCCGCCGCCCGCCCCGGACCCGCAGGCGGCCGCCACGCCGCACCCGCGCACCGCCGCACCAGCGCCCCCGCCTGACCTGATCGTTTGGCCCGCACCCCGCCCGGGTAGCCCCGCGGAGACCGGTGATCCTCCACCACCCGGGAGGCAGCGATGCCGCAGACGCTGGCGCACAAGCTCATCACCGCCCACCTCACCGACGGCGAACCCACCCCGGGAACCGAGATCGGCCTGCGCGTCGACCAGACCCTCACCCAGGACGCCACCGGCACCCTCGTCATGCAGGAACTCGAAGCGTTCGGGCTGCGCCGCGCCCGCACCGAGCTCAGCGCCCAGTACGTCGACCACAACCTCCTGCAAACCGACGAGAAGAACGCCGAAGACCACGCCTACCTGCGCACCGCCGCCGCCCACTACGGGCTCTGGTACTCCCCACCCGGCAATGGCGTCTCCCACCCCACCCACATGCAGCGCTTCGGCGCCCCCGGCAAAACCCTCGCCGGATCCGACTCCCACACCTGCGCCGCCGGATCCCTGGGCATGCTCGCCATCGGCGTCGGCGGCCTCGAAGTCGCCCTCGCCATCACCGGCGCACCACTGCGCCTCCGGATGCCGCACGTGTGGGGAGTGCACCTGGACGGGCGGCTACCGCCGTGGGTGTCGGCCAAGGACGTCGTGCTCGAAATGCTGCGCCGCCACGGCGTCGCCGGCGGCGCCGGGCGCATCATCGAATACCACGGGCCCGGCCTCGCCGAACTCACCGCCATGGACCGGCACGTCATCGCCAACATGGGCGCCGAACTCGGCGCCACCACCACCGTGTTCCCTGCCGACGACGCCGTCCACGACTTCCTGCGCGCCGAAGACCGCGAAGCCGACTTCACTCCGCTGGCCGCCGACCCCGGCGCCGACTACGACCTCACCGAACACATCGACCTGTCCACCCTCGAACCGCTGATCGCCCGGCCCCGCTCACCCGGCAACGTCGTGCCCGTCCGCGAAGCCGCCGGAACCGACATCGGCCAAGTCGTCATCGGCTCCTCCGCCAACCCCGGCCTGCGCGACTTCGCCATCGCCGCCGACATGGTCCGCGGCCGCCGCACCGCCCCGCAGGTCAGCTTCGACATCAACCCCACCTCCCGGCAGATCCTCACCGACCTCGCCGCCACCGGAGACCTCGCCGCACTCGTCACCGCAGGCGCCCGCCTGCACCAGACCGGCTGCCTCGGCTGCATCGGCATGGGACAAGCACCCGCCGAAGGCACCCACTCGCTGCGCACCTTCCCCCGCAACTTCCCCGGCCGCTCCGGCACCCCCGACGACTCGGTGTGGCTGTGCTCCCCGGAGACCGCCACCGCCGCCGCCCTCACCGGCCGCATCACCGACCCCCGCGACCTCGCCGACGACCTCGACCTGCACCCGCGGCCCCGGCTGCCGCAGCGCTCCGCCGTCAACACCGCCATGCTCGTCGCCCCACCACCGGCCGACGACGCCGAACGCATCCGGCCGGAGAAGGGCCCCAACATCTCCGCGCTCCCGGAGTTCACCGCCCTGCCCGACCACCTCGACGCCCCCGTGCTGCTGATCACCGGCGACGACGTCTCCACCGACGAGATCTCCCCGGCAGGAGCCCACGCCCTGCCGCTGCGCTCCAACATCCCCGAACTCGCCCGCTTCACCTTCACCCGCCTCGACCCCGACTACCCGCGCCGCGCCGCCGACACCGGGCCGCACATCGTCATCGGCGGCGACAACTACGGGCAGGGCTCCTCCCGCGAACACGCCGCCATCACCCCCCGCTACCTCGGCGTGCAGCTGGTCATCGCGAAGTCCTTCGCCCGCATCCACTGGCAGAACCTGGTCAACTTCGGGATCCTGCCGCTGCGCTTCACCGACCCCGACGACCACGACCGCATCGACCTCGGCGACGTCCTGACCGCCGACGGCCTGCGCGACCGGCTCCGCACCGGCGGGCCCCTCACCCTCCGCAACACCACGAAGAGTCGCGACATCACCGCCGAACCTCACCTGTCCGAACGACAAACCGAAGCCGTCCTCGCCGGAGGCATCATCCCGCTGTCGGCCAACTCCCCTTAAGTCTTCGCACGATGGTGGCCAGCCTTGTTTCGGTCGGACTAGCGCTCCTACGGTGGGGAAACAGCGGTCGAGCACCTGGCCATGACGTCCCTGGCCCACATCGGAACCGCAGCGCCGCACCCGGGCACAGCCACCGAGATCACCGGTGGCCACCGCAACGCGCCGCCGCCACCGACACGCCCGGACCAGCCACCCCGGCCGCGAACAGCATTCGAACACGGGGGAGGCAGTGTGATTCTCGCGAACACCGGCAACAGCGACCGCACCGCGCACCAGCGGCACGCCCCGGTCGGACTCGAACCGCAACGCACGATTACGCCGCCCCGCGACGCCGGAGAACCCGTCAGCGGCACCCCCGGCCACCCCCGCACCCTGCGGCTGGCCGTGCACCGGCCCGACCCCGGCGTCGTCGTCGTCCACGTCGGCGGCGAGATCGACCTCGCCGCCGCACCCCGCCTCGGCGAAATGGTCCGCCAACGCCTCACCGCCGCCGCCCTGCGCGCCGTCGTCCTCGACCTCACCGACGTCACCTTCTGCAGCTCCGCCGGGCTCGAACTGCTCCTGCACGCCCAACGGCGCGCCGAATGCCGCCGCACCCCGCTCTACGTCGTGTTCGGCACCGGAGCCGTGCTGCGGCTGATCACCCTCACCGGCCTCGCCGACCGGTTCACCAGCCGCGCCACCACCGCCCACGCCATCGCCGACATCCGCCGCCACCACCTCTGACGCCGACCGCGGCACCTCACCCCGCGCGGCACATCGCCACCCGCGGCCAGTGCGGGAACGCCGCCTGCTCGGCCGCATGCCTCGCCGCCAGCCCCGGCGACATCGCCCCAGGCGGCACCTCCCGGAAACCCAGGCGCGCGTAGTACGGGGCGTTCCACGGCACCAGCCGGAACGTCGTCAACGTCAACGCCGCACACCCGAACCGCACGGCCCGCGCACCCGCGTGCGCCAGCAGCGCGGCACCGATGCGCTGCCGCGCACACCACGGATCCACGCTCACCTGCGCCACGTGCAACGCCCCGTCCAACCGCTCGGCGGCCAGGAACGCCACCGGGCCGGCCACTTCCACCGCCACCCACAACGCGCCGCGATCCCGGAACCCCTCCAGCACCCGCACCGGCATCGGCGGATCCAACGCCACCCGATCCATCCCCACCTCCCGGAAGCACGCACCCGACCGGCGCTCCACCTCCGGCAACGCCGCCAGATCGGCGGCCTCCGCGACACGAACCAGCACCACCCCAGCATCACCACCGGCCACCCGCGGCGGCAACCGAATTGCCGAACCGACCGCGGCGCCGCCCCCCACCGCGGCGAACGCCCACCGCACAGGCCCGCGACAGGGCAGACTGACCCCGTGACCGGATCAGTGGAAGATCAGGTGGCGCAGCGGCCGATCGCATCCGCGCCCAACATCGCCGACCCGCCGAGCCTGGTGGAACTGGCGGCCGGAACCCTCCGGCACATGATCATCAGCGGCGGATTGCGCTGCGGCGACCGCATCGTGGAGAACCGCCTCACCCACGAGATGGGCATCAGCCGCCCACCCCTGCGCGAAGCGCTGCGCGTGCTCGAACACGAAGGACTCGTGCGCCAGCTGCCCCGCAAGGGCGTCATCGTCACCCCGCTGACCCTGCACGACATCTACGAGATCGTCACCCTGCGCCGCGAACTCGAACGCTTCGCCGTCCGCCACGGCGTCCCGGTGCGCGAACCCGCCCGGCTCCGCCGCTGCCGCACCGCCCTGGACGCCCTCGCCGCCACCACCGGCGACCCCGCCCTGTTCGCCGAACGATCCCTGCACCTGCGCCTGGCCGTGGTGGGACTCGCCGGCAACGAACGCCTGGAGGACACCTGCCGCAACCTCGGCCTCCAGCTGATGCTCGCGCTCACCCTCACCCACCGCGTCGCACCCGCCCCCGACTTCGCCGCGCAACGGCGCCTGGTCGAGGCCATCGCCGACGGCGATGCCGATACGGTGCTGACGGAACTGGCCCGCACCACCGACCCCCGCACCTTCGACGGCGTCGAAGCGGTCGTCGACGGCCATTCCCACGACGCGGTGCAATGGCTGCGCCGCGAACGCGCCGACCCGGAGGACCCGTGAACGCCCCAGCCGAGACCGCCCGCACCAT
The DNA here is from genome assembly GCF_024734405.1 of Saccharopolyspora gregorii. Lineage (NCBI taxonomy): Bacteria > Bacillati > Actinomycetota > Actinomycetes > Pseudonocardiales > Pseudonocardiaceae > Saccharopolyspora > Saccharopolyspora gregorii. The sequence continues at coordinate 3,111,985 of NZ_CP059556.1, forward strand.
CACCATCGACGAGCACACCCCGCAGCTGGACGAGGGCGCCTGGGCCGCACCCGGCGCCACCCTCATCGGCCGCGTGCACCTGCACGCCGACGCCAGCATCTGGTACGGGGCGGTGCTGCGCGGCGACAACGAGGACATCACCGTCGGCGAAGGCAGCAACGTCCAGGACGGCTGCGTGCTCCACGCCGACCCCGGGTTCCCGGCCACCGTCGGCCGCGGCGTCACCGTCGGGCACCGCGCCGTGCTGCACGGCTGCACCGTCGGCGACCACTGCCTGATCGGCATGGGCGCCGTCGTCCTCAACGGCGCCGCCATCGGGGAGGGCTCGCTGATCGCGGCCGGAGCCGTCGTGCTCGAAGGCACCGAGGTCCCGCCCGGCTCCCTGGTCGCCGGCACCCCCGCGAAGGTCCGCCGCGAACTCACCGAAGACGAACGCGCCCGCCTGCGGCTGTCCGCGGAGGTCTACGTCGCCAACGCCGGACGCCACCGCGACGCCCTGACCGGCTGACGCCGCCCGCGCGCGGGCAGGGGAGGGGAGCGGTACCACCGGAACCGGCCCCGAACGTGCGAAATGCCGTGGCCCCGTCCGAAGTGGACGGGAGCCACGGCATCTTCAGCAAGCCTGCGTGGGTCGCGAGGTCTCACTTGATGTGGCGTTGACCGTGCTCGCCGGAGCACCGCGCACGCGGTGGGCGCCGGTCCGCGACCCGGTGGGGCGCCACGTTCAGCCGTAGTGACCGGGGCTGACGAACAGAGCCTCAGCTCTGACCGCGACGGGCGGCCGAGCTCACGACCTGCGAGTGGGGGTGTCGCATCACGGTGCGAGCCCGTCCCATCTCCCGTGCCATGTCACCCAGCCAACGAACCAGACCTGCCATCTCGGCATCCCTTCACGCGTAGTGGTCCAGCCGCCACCACCCGCCCCGTGCCCCGCGAACTGGTGCGCCCCGGGTGAGCAAGTGGTGCCACCCCCGTAGTCGTCACTGGTGAACGTCGTGTTTCACCCCGAAAGTAACGAACAGGTAACGAACGCTGGTGCGGGTGGATTCACCCCACAACACCCGTATGAAACGTTTCACCACGCACCAGCCGCACCCGGACCATCACGCAGGGCGACTCCCCACCGCATCCCGCACTTCTTCCACCATCGACATCCCCGACTCCCGCGCACAATGCGCACAGCAGAAGAACCGGCCGCTCACCTCCACCCCGTGCCCCAAGATCCGGCACCCGCAGTGCTCGCACTGCGGCGCCAACCGCTGCGCCGCGCACTCGAACGAATCGAACACGTGCACCCCGCCACCCGACGTGCGCACCTCGAAACTCATCCAGTACTCGTTCCCGCACACCTCGCACGTACCCATCACCACGTCGCCTCCACGATCATCGGGGACCGCGCGCCACACCGGCACGCCCTGCGAAAGGCCCCAGCATGCGAGGCCCCGCGCACCCCGGCAACCGCCATGACCTGCACGAGCGATCACCCAGCCCGGTTCGGCGGCACCCACCCCCACCAGCGATGTGCCACGATGATCGACGCTCAGCAGTGGTCTGCACCAACCCGCTCCGAACGAGGGGACACCACATGCACGACGACCGCGCCGCAGTGGAAAAACGCCTCGACCGCATCCTCGCCGAACGACTCCGGCCCGCCGTGCACACCCGCACCCACCCCCTCGACATCGCCGCCTGGCACGTCCCCGGCGAACCCGTCCCCGCACACCGAGCCCTCCACGCCCGCTACACCCCCGTCCACATCGGACATGAATGGGGACCCGCCTGGGGCACCACCTGGTTCCGCCTCACCGGCACCCTCCCCGAAACCTGGGCCGACCAACCCGTCGAAGCCGTCATCGACCTCGGCTTCGACCTCGACCGCCCCGGATTCCACTGCGAAGGCCTCGCCCACACCGACACCGGCACCCCCATCAAAGGCCTCAACCCCCGCAACACCCACCTGCCCGTCCACACCCCACCCGGACAACCCCTCACCTGGTACGTCGAAGCCGCCGCCAACCCCCTCATCCTCGGCGACAACGGCTACCGACCCACCCACCTCGGCGACCCACCACCCTGGCTCGACGGCGGCACCACCACCGGCACACCCCTCTACCGCCTCACCCGCGCCGACCTCGCCCTCCGCGACCTCACCGTCCACGAACTCGTCCACGACACCGAAGTCCTCGCCCAACTCATGCACGAACTCCCCACCGACTCACCCCGCCGCCACGACATCCTCCGCGCCCTCGAACGCATGCTCGACCGCCTCGACCTCCACGACATCCACACCACCGCACCCGCCGCCCGCCACGAACTCACCACCGCACTCCACCGCCCCGCCCACACCACCACCCACCGCATCAGCGCCACCGGCCACGCCCACATCGACTCCGCCTGGCTCTGGCCCCAACGCGAAACCATCCGCAAAGTCGCCCGCACCGTCGCCAACGTCACCGAACTCATGACCCGCGACCCCGCCTTCACCTTCGCCATGTCCCAAGCCCAACAACTCGCCTGGCTCAAACAACACCACCCCGACCTCTTCGACCGCGTCCGCGAACACGTCCGCACCGGCCAATTCGTCCCCGTCGGCGGCATGTGGGTCGAATCCGACACCAACCTGCCCGGCTCCGAAGCCCTCGCCCGCCAATTCCTCCACGGCAAACGCTTCTACCTCGACGAATTCGGCATCGACACCCAAGAGGTCTGGCTACCCGACTCCTTCGGCTACAGCGCCGCCCTGCCCCAACTCGTCCGCCACTCCGGATCCCGCTGGTTCCTCACCCAGAAGATCTCCTGGAACCAGACCAACAAATTCCCCCACCACACCTTCTGGTGGGAAGGCATCGACGGCACCCGCGTCTTCACCCACTTCCCACCCGTCGACACCTACAACGCCGAACTCACCGGCGCCGAACTCGCCCACGCCAGCCGCAACTTCACCGAACACGGCCACGCCACCCGATCCCTCGTGCCCTACGGCCACGGCGACGGCGGCGGCGGACCCACCCGCGACATGCTCGCCCGCGCCCACCGCCTCGCCGACCTCGAAGGCTCACCCACCGTCGAACTCCACTCACCAGCCGAATTCTTCACCGCCGCCGAAGCCGACCACCGCGACCCCGCCGTCTGGTCCGGCGAGCTCTACCTCGAATTCCACCGCGGCACCTACACCTCCCAAGCCCGCACCAAACAAGGCAACCGCCGCAGCGAACACCTCCTGCGCGAAGCCGAACTCTGGTGCACCACCGCCCACACCACCCTCGGCCACGACTACCCCCACGACACCCTCGACCGCCTGTGGAAAACCGTGCTCCTGCACCAGTTCCACGACATCCTGCCCGGATCCTCCATCGCCTGGGTCCACCGCGAAGCCGAACAGACCTACCAGCACGTCACCGCCGAACTCCACGAACTCATCGACCACGCCCAACGCGCCCTCGCCGGCACCGGACCCGGCACCACCACCTTCAACGCCACACCCCACCACCACGACGGCATCCCCGCCCTCGGCGCCGGAACCCCCACCACACCCGCCGCCACCACCGCCACCGAACACTTCGACGGCACCACCACCCTCGACAACGGCCGCATCCGCGCCACCATCGACCAACGCGGCCTGCTCACCTCAGTGCTCGACCTCGACACCGGCCGCGAAGCCCTCGCCCCCGGACAACCCGGCAACCTCCTCCAACTCCACCCCGACCACCCCAACGCCTGGGACGCCTGGGACCTCGACGAGTTCTACCGCCACCAAGGCCACGACCTCACCGACACCGACCGCACCACCCTCGACGGCACCACCCTCACCGTCCACCGCACCTTCGGGAACTCCACCCTCGTCCAACGACTCCACCTCCACGGCCACACCCTCCACATCGACACCGACATCGACTGGCGCGAAACCGAAAAGATCCTCAAAGCCGCCTTCCCCCTCGACGTCCACGCCGACCGCTCCACCGCCGAAACCCAGTTCGGCCACATCCACCGACCCACCCACACCAACACCACGTGGGACGCCGCCAAGTTCGAGATCTGCGCCCACCGCTGGCTCCACCTCGGCGAACACCACTACGGCCACGCCCTCATCAACGACTCCACCTACGGCCACGACGTCACCCGCCACACCCGCCCCGACGGCGGCACCACCACCACCGCCCGCCTCTCCCTGCTGCGCGCCCCCCGATTCCCCGACCCCCACACCGACCACGGACACCACCACCTGCGCTACGCCCTCGTCGTCGGCGCCGACATCGGCGACGCCATCCGCGAGGGATACCGCCTCAACCTCCCCCCGCGCACCGTCCCCGGCGGCAACGCCGTCCCACCCCTGATCACCCTCGACAACCCCGACGTCATCGTCGAAGCCCTCAAACCCGCCGAAGACCGCAGCGGCGACCTCATCGTCCGCCTCTACGAATCCCGCGGCGGCCGCGCCACCACCACCCTCACCCCGCACTTCCCCCACACCGCGATCACCCGAACCGACCTGCTCGAACGCCCCACCGGCGAACCCCGGCACCACCCCGAACCCATCACCCTGCGCCCCTTCGAAATCCGCACCCTCCGCATCACCCGAACCGGTGCCGAGACCAGGGGAGCGGACCCGGACCCGACCCGGTGAAACCCGCGGCGCGCCGGGGTGAACACCACCCGGACCCGGTGATCGCCGCGCGCCCCACCACCACGCGCTCCGCATCATGGCCGCAGAGCCCGCACCGACCGCACACCGCGCCGGACGGCTCACCGGACCGCGTCCCCCGGGACGCGGACGAAAAAGGGGGTCGGTCGAGCCGCCACACCGGCTCGACCGACCCCCGAAACGCGCCACCGCGCACGACTCTCGCGGGTGATCCGCACACCCCGCCATGGGTACCGTCGAACGATCGAACGAACGACGACGGAGGTACGCCCCGTGCTCGTGGCAGCCACCGGCGCACCAGGCGCCACGAGCCGCGCAGTGCTCGACACCCACCCGAACCACCACGCCCAGGCATGACCCCCGCACACCGCGTCACACCCGGCCCCCTGCCGCGTCCCCACCCGAGCGGGCCGACAACCGGCACCGCACGCCGAACGGCAGAACGGGCGGTACCCGCGTACCGCGGTGGGGGACGACCATGAACCGGTTCGCCGAGTTCCTGCGACGACAGATCGACATCGACCTGGAACTGCTGCGCTGGGTGCGCGAAGACGTCGAAGCGGGCAACGCCAAACCCTGCGGCGGCACCGTCTTCCGCGGCTTCCGCGAATGCGAGCTCAAGACCAGGCTGCTGCGCCAGCACCAGCTCTGCGGCTCCGGCACCGGACCCTGCGACCGGCTCGGCGAGGCCTACCCGCCCGAAGACGAACGCGGCTGCGCCACCCGAGCCCTGCTCGGCCTGCCCTACGCCGACCGGCCCGGCTACCGCGCCCGCTGGCGCCCCTGACCGCCCTCAGGACGTCAACAACCGCCAGCCCCGCGCCGCCAGCAGCACCGTCGCCAACAACCCCGCCAGCAGGAAACCCGCCACCTCACCGAGCACCATGCACAACAACGCCGCCACCACCGCGACGCAGCCCAGCACGACCCGCACCCCGGGCCGCGACCGGCCGGGCAGCTCCGCGCGCCGCAACCGGTCGGCGAAATCGGGGTCCTGCAGAACCAGACCCTTCTCGATTTCCGCGATGCGGCGGCGTTCGTGCCTGGGCAGCATGACCTCGACCTCCCTGGAGTGGACCGACAACCGGCTACCCGCGAGAACGAGATCCCTACACCCCGCAGCCGCAGGTCACGGCCGCCGCGCCCGCACCAGCCACGCCGCCGACTCGAACAGCACGCCCCGCTCGGACTCGTGCTCGGTGAGCAGCGCCAGCAGCCGCGCCTCCGCCCGCTCCCGCTGCGCCGCCTCCAGCCCGGCCAGCAACCCGGAGAACTGCCCGGTGACGAACCGGAACGCGTCCGCGGCGTCCCGGCCGAAGTACATCCGCTCCCGCAGCCCGTCCAGCCGCACCCGCTCGAAACCCGCCGACTCCAGCAACGCCCGCACCACCGCCGGCTCGCTCATCGACAGCGGACCCGGCCCGTCCACCGGCGGCGCGCCCTCGCGCCCACCGGAGAGCACCGAGCGGAACCCGCCCATCCACGGGTTGTGCTCCGCCGGCTGCCAGGTCAGCAGCGCCAGCCCACCGCCCGGCGCCAACGCCCGCCCGAGGTGGGTGAACGCGTCGCGGGGCGCGCCGAAGAACATCGCCCCGTGCCTGCTCAGCACCAGGTCGACGGTGGGGAAGGGGTGCACCTGCGCGTCAGCCCGCTCGAACGACGCGTTCGCCACCCCCTCCCGCTGCGCCAGCACCCGGGCCAGGTCCACCAGCGGCGCCGACAGGTCGACCCCGTGCGCCCAGCCCGCCGCCGCGCGCCGCGCCGCGTCCCGGGTGACCTTTCCGCTGCCGCAGCCGACGTCGAGCACCTGCGCGGCCGGGCTGATCTCGGCCGCGTCCAGGAACCGCTCGTGGTAGGCGGCGACGCCCTCGTCGAAGCGCTCGGCGCGCTCCGCCCAGAACTCGCCCTGATCACCGTCCCACGCCCGGGACTGGGCCGTGTTCGACGGGGCGATCGCGATCTCGGACTGCTCGGCCATGTGCTTCCCCCAGCGGTGCGGTGAACGGTGCGTGCGGGGAGGGGAGTCTATGGGGTAGGGGGACGCGGGATGATCGGGACGGAGATGGCGGAGTCGGCCGTCGCAGGGGCCGCGAAGATCGGCTGGTCCCGCGGTGGGGAGCGGTGTTCGGCGCGGAGCGTTCGCGGTGTCGCGGTAGCGGAGTGGTGGCGGCGCGATCTCGAAGTCGATCAACGGGGTTGTTTGGTGGATAACGTTGATTATCCACCAAATGGAGAAGGGGGCGGGGGCCCGACCACGGGGGACCCCGGTTGCTCCGGGCCGCTCCCGCGCGATGGCGAAGTCGGCGTGCTCGCCGGTTCGGTGCACGTCGTGCGGAACCTTCGCGGCCGCCGCCGGCGCGTCCGCCGATCCGGCCCGGAGTACGACGACCCGGACTCGTGGGGCTTGATCATCCGAGGCCTGTGGATCTTGCTCGCGCGGCGGGTCCTTCGGTCACCTGGCCCCACGCGACCCGCAGCCACCCCGCAAAGCGTCACTGTGACGTTTTGCGGCGGACGGAGACCCGGTATGGGATGCCGTCGGGGATGGTTCGTTCGTGCCGTGGCGGCGAGCCGGCCGCCGCGCAGCCGGGACGCCGCCGCCAGGTGTCGTGTCGGGCACCGCGCCGCGAGCCGCCGAACGTCACCTCGCCGAACCGCCGAACGTCATCGCGCCGTCGAGCCACCACGGCGCCCGTCGGCGAACGCAGGCCCGACACACGCCCGCATCGCACACCCGGCCGCCGACCCCTCCCGACTCGGATCACCCGAGGTCACCGAAGTGCCGATAATCTACATTATGTCAAGTAACGGAGATCCGACCTCCTCCGACCGCTCCCCGCGGCCGCACGAACGCTCCGCACACCACCGAGCCAGCACCCCGCCCGCACGGCACGCCGCACCACCGCCGGCACCGGCAACCATCGGCTCAGCCTCGGCGTCGGGACGAGCCAGCCACGTCGTACCCGCCGGTCACCGCACCACCTGTCGCCTGTCGGTCCCCACCGGTAGGCAGTCCCCATGCCGATGACGTTGACCGGGATCGAACACGCGTTCCGCTGTTTCTGGGGTGCCGACACCTGCGCCCCCGAAGACCTCCCCAAGTGGTCGCCGCGGAACCCCGCGCGCGGCCAGTGCGGGGTGACCGCGCTGGTGCTGCAGGACTTCCTCGGCGGTGAGCTGCTGCGCGGCGAAGTCCTCGTCGCCGGTGCGCGGGTCGACTTCCACTGGTGGAACCTGCTCGGTTCGGTGGAGGTGGATCTGACCCGGGAGCAGTTCGCCCCCGAGGAGGTCGTCGGGCCGGGTGAGGTGGTCGTCCGCGGCCCGCTGCGGCGGATGCAGGCGGAGTACGAGCTGTTGCGCGAGCGGGTGCGGACGCACCTCTCCCCCGTCGGCTGAGCGCTAGCGCCGCAGTGCCGACGGTCGTGACTGCGGGTGCAGCCGGTAGAGCACGTCCATGTAGCGGGCGGGGAAGAGCCGAGCGAGCAGGTCCGGGACGACGGCCGAGGACGCGATGAGCACGCGGCGCTTGCGGCGGTGGACGCCGTCGAGGATCTGGGCGGCGGCCTTGTCGGCCGGGTAGGACAGCAGCTTCGCGTAGTTCGCCCTCCCCCGGGCCAGCTGTTGTTCGTCGACGCCGCTGGCGACGCGGGCGGATTCGGCGATGCGGGTGCGGATGCCGCCGGGGTGCACGGTGGTGACGCCGATGCCTTGTTCGGCGAGTTCGTGGCGGAGGGCGTCGCTGAAGCCGCGCAGTGCGAACTTGCTCGCGGCGTAGGCGGATTGGCCGGGTGGCGCGATGAGGCCGTAGAGGCTGGAGACGTTGACGATGTGCGCGCCTTCGCCGAGCCGGGGCAGCAGCAGCCGGGTGAGGGTGACGGGTGCGCGGAAGTTGATGTCGATGACCCAGTCGAACTCGTCGCCGGTGAGCTGGTCGAAGGTTCCGCCGAGGGCGACTCCGGCGTTGTTGATCAGCAGGGTGATGTGGGGTGCTGCGGTGGTGATGCGCTGGGCCAGGTCGTCGAGGGCCGGTGTGTCGGCGAGGTCGGCGACGTGGGTGTGCACGGTGCGGTCCGGGTGGGTGCCGCGGAGGGTGTCGGCGACGGTGGTGAGGCGGGCTTCGTCGCGGTCGATGAGGACGAGATCGCTGCCGCGGGCGGCGAGCTGGTGGGCCATCTGTTCGCCCATGCCGCTGGCGGCGCCGGTGAGGACGGCGGTGCCGCCGGTGAAGCGGTAGCGGTCGAGGGTGGGCATGCGTCTCCTTGCTCAGCGTCGTGGTGATCGAGTGTGGGTGGCCGTAGGCGTGGTGGCTTGACCTTGCGCGACGTTCTCGTGACTTCGTGCGACACGGCGCATGTCGCTGGGGGTGGTGTGCCACCAGCGTCGGCAGCAGCGGCTGAGCGCGGATTGTTCGGAGAGGCCGAGCAGGGCGGCGATCCGGCCGAGGGGCAGGTCGGTGCTCGTGAGGTAGCGGTGGGCGGCGTGGCGGCGGGCGTCGTCGAGGAGTGCGGCGAAGGTGGTGCCTTCGTCGCGGAGCCGGCGTTGCAGGGTGCGGGGGTGCAGGTTGATGAGGTGGGCGATGGCGCCGATCTCGGGTGGTGTGGTGCCGAGGGCTTGGGTGAGGACGCTGCGGACGCGGGTGGTGAGGTCGGCGCTCTCCCCCGGTGTGCGTTCGGCGAGGTAGGCGAGGGCGAGTTGGCGGACGCGTTCGTCGGCGCCGGTGAGCGGTCGGGTGGTGAGGCTGCGGGGCAGGCGGAGCAGTGCGGCGGGGGCGCCGGTGGTGATGGGGGCGCCGAAGAACTCTTCGTAGACGTGCAGTGGTGCGGCGGGTGTGTGGGGCAGTTCGGCGGTGCGGAGTCCGTAGCGGCCTGCGGCGAGGAAGGTGATGGCGCGGTGCAGGAAGCCGAGTCCGAGGTCGATGGCTTGGCTGGAGGTGGGGGCGCCGGGTGGGAGTTCGTAGCGGAGGGCGGCGATGCCGGGTGTGCCGCGGGGGTCGTCGTCGAGGGTGATGGTGAGGGCGCGGGCGTGGACGAACAGGTAGCGGGTGGCGCATTCGAGTGCGTCGCCGATGGTGGGTGAGTTGCGGATGGCGAGGGCGAGGGGGCCGAGCATGCCGAGGTCCTGGCGGGCGGCGATGCGGAGTCCGAGGTCGGGTCGGTGCAGGTCGGCGGCCGCGGTTTCGAGGGTGGTGACGAGGGCGCGTTCGGGGACGAGGAGGTCGTCGGTGTCGAGTGCGGCGGTGGGCAGGCCTGCGGTGCGGGCGTAGTGCTCTGCGTCGCCGCCGAGTTCGGCGACGGTGGCGCGGAAGCCGCGCAGGCCTGCGGAGCGGATCACCGTCATGTCGTCGAGGGTCAAGGAGTTGTCGTGTGGCGTCAAGATCGGGTCGGGGTGGGTGCGGAGACTGGGGGCATGTCGGAGTCTGCGGTGGATGTCGAGCACGTCGATGTGGTGGTCGTGGGTGCCGGGTTGTCCGGTGTCGGGGCGGCGTACCGGGTGAAGTCGGAGTGCCCTGGTCGTTCGTTGGCGGTGCTGGAGGCGCGGGACGTCTCGGGTGGGACGTGGGATCTGTTCCGGTATCCGGGGGTGCGGTCGGATTCGGACATGGCGACGTTGGGGTATCCGTTCCGGCCGTGGCGGGGGTCGCGGCCGTTGGCGGATGGTGCGTCGATCTTGGAGTACGTGCGGGCGACGGCTGCGGAGTTCGGGATCGAGGGGTTGATCCGGTACCGGACGAAGGTGGTGGCCGCGGAGTGGTCGAGCGCGGAGTCGCGGTGGACGTTGCGGCTGGCGGTGCGGGGTGCGGACGGCGGGGTGTCGGAGCGGGTGTTGACGTGCGGGTTCTTGTACTCGTGCGCGGGTTATTACGACTACGAGCGTGGTCATGAGCCGGTTTTCCCGGGTGTGGAGTCGTTCGGTGGTGAGTTGGTGCATCCGCAGTTCTGGCCGGAGGGCTTGGATCATGCGGGCAAGCGGGTGGTGGTGATCGGTAGTGGTGCGACGGCGGTGACGTTGGTTCCGGCGATGGCGCGGGAGGCGGCGCGGGTGACGATGTTGCAGCGGTCGCCGACGTGGATCAGTCCGGTTCCGGGGCGGGACCGGAAGGCGGAGCGGTTGCGGGCGTGGTTGCCGGAGCGGGTGGCGAGCCGGTTGGTGCGGTGGAAGAACATCGCGTTCTCGACGGCGTTCTTCCAGTTCTGCCAGCGTTTTCCGCGGGCGGCGCGGGGGTTGTTGACGCGGGTGAGCGCGCGGGCGTTGCGGGATGAGGCGGCGGTGCGGGAGCACTTCACGCCGTCGTACGACCCGTGGGACCAGCGGTTGTGCGCGGTGCCGGACGGGGATCTGTTCGGTGCGGTCCGGGAGGGGCGGGCCGAGGTGGTGACGGATCACGTGGAGTCGTTCGTGCCGGAGGGGGTCCGGTTGCGGTCGGGTCGGGTGTTGGCGGCGGATGTGGTGGTGTCGGCGACGGGGTTGCGGTTGTTGGCGTTCGGGGGGATTTCGTTGCGGGTGGACGGTCGTGCGGTGGAGTTGTCGGAGGAGTTCGTGTGGCGTGGGGCGATGGTGTCGGGGGTGCCGAACTTCGCGGTGTGCATCGGGTACACGAACGCGTCGTGGACGTTGCGGGCTGATCTGTCGTCGCGGTTGGTGTGCCGGGTGTTGGGGTTGATGGGTCGGCGGGGTTGGTCGGCGGTGGTGCCGGTGCCGGGTCGGGGGTTGCGGGCGCGGCCGTTGCTGGATCTGGCGTCGGGGTATGTGCAGCGGTCGATCGGCGCGTTCCCGCGGCAGGGTGATCGGGGTTCGTGGCGGGTGCGGCAGAACTACCCGTTGGATGCGGTGGCGACGTTGCGGGGTGGCTTGGCGCGGGAGTTGGTGCCGGTGCCGGTGTCGGGGGTCCGCTCCCCTGCTGTCACGGGGAGTTGAGCAGGGCGCGTTCGGTGCGGGTGGTGAGTCCGGCGAGCCGGGTGCGGCGGTCTCGGAGGGCCCGCTGCGGGATCGTGCCGGGTCGGCGGGCTGAACGCGCCGCCGGTGATCGGCGTGGTGGGGCTGCTCCCGCACTGCGGCGGCCTCGACGAACTCCTGGACGTAGGTGGACGGGAACGGCCCTCGGGCGGCTTCTGCTGCGATACGCCCGCGAAGCCGGTGCGAGTGGTCTCAGCAGCCGCTGCCACCGTCGCCGTTGCGGGCGTCACCGCGGCCCTCGCCGTCGAGGTCGCCGCTGACGTCGCCTCCGTCGAATCCGCGGCCGTGCACGGAGGTGCTGTGCGTGGAGGGGTGGGCGCCGCCGGCCCCGATGAACGGGGCCGCGGTGTAGCCGCTACCGCGCGGGGCGGGGCGGCGTCGAGCGAGCAGGCCGACCACCACGGCGAGCACGAGCACGAAGAGCGCCACTGCTGAGATCACGACGATCAACCCCCATCGTCTCGGGCTCAGTGCCACCCGCGGGAGCCCGTTTCCGTTTCCAGTCCGAGCGGGCGTGTTCGGACGCTATCAGGTCGACGGCACCGCTGAACCGAGAACAGGTGGGTGACCAGCCTGTTCTTCGGCTGGTCACCCACCCCTGGCATCGGATCGCCGTTGACCTCCGCCGGTCGCCGATCCTGTTCCACCGAGCGTCGATCGTGCGTCCGCTGCATCCCGGTTCGACGGCGCGGATGCCTGCTGCCTGCCGCGAGGAGCTGCCGCTCCCCCGCCGCTGGTGCGGGCGTGCGGTGTCAGCGGCTGGTGAGGATCCGGCTGGCGGTGGTGACGAGTGCGGCGTTGTCGGGGGCGATGTCGCCGTCGGGGAGTTGGAGGGTGTCTTCGAGGCCGATGCGGGTGTCGAGGCCGCGGTGGGCGGCGAGGGTGAGCACGGGCCAGGCGCCGGCGCCGGAGCCGTGCAGCAGGACGGGGCTGCGGGCGGGTCCGATGTGGTCGAGGAGGGTGTCGGCGGTGGTGGCGGCGCCGCGGGTGGTGGGGTCGGTGACTTCGGCGAGGACGCGCAGGACTCGGTCGCGGGTGGGTGCGGTGCGGAACCGGTCGGGTCCGTCGGTGCCGGAGTGCAGGCCTGCTTCGACGGCGATGCCGCGGTCGAGGAGGGCGGCGGCGATGTCGTCGGCGCCGTCTTCGTGCCAGTTCACCGAGGCGTGGTCGGGCAGCACGGTCCAGGAGCGGATGGCGGTGATGCGGTCGCGGGGGTCGGGTGCGGTCCAGGCTCCGGTGGTGATGCCGATGGGGGTTCCGGGTGTGGCGGCGCGGACGGCGAGCAGGGTGGCGGCGAGGATGTGCGGGTCGAGGCTGTCGGTGCCGTCGGGGTGTTTGGGGTGCAGGTGCAGTTCGGTGGCTCCGGCCGCGGTGCAGGCGGCTGCGGCGGTGGCGAGCTGTTCGGGGTGCACGGGCAGGTGGTGGTGCTCGCGGGGGGTGCGGGCGCCGTTGAGGCAGGCCTGGAGCATGTGCCTGATTGTGGCGGTTTCCGGGGGTGCGGGGTATTCGGTGCGCTGGGTCGTTGCCGTGCCGGTGGCGTGTCGTGATCATCGGTGGGGTGGTTAGCGTGGTGGTGTGGTGATGTTGGGTGCTCGGGAGCGGTTGGCGATCGATCGCCGGTTGGCGGGGTGGGATGTGGATTCGGCTCGGGGGCCGTGGACGCGGTGGTTGTTGGAGTCGGTGCGGGATCGGCCTGGGGTGCGGGCGGCGGAGTTGGCCGCGGAGGTGGGTCGTCCGGTGTCGCGGGTGAAGGCGCAGGCGTGGTGGTTGGCGGATCTGGGGTTGGTGGAGCGATCCGGTCAGTCGTACCGGTTGTCGGAGCGGGGCGCGGAGTACGTGGCGGGGCGGGGTGAATGAGTGGTGGCGGGTGGGTGCGTCTGGGGTTCCGCCGCTGACGAGGAACCGACGGAGAACTCGCCGGGCGAGTTCGGGCGCGGGCAGCGAGGTTTCGCTTCCGCCGGGGTCCGCTCCCCTGGCCGGGGCTCTGGGTGATGCGGGTGGGTGCGCGGTTCGGGCCGGGTTGATCCGGCCTGCTCGGGTGGGTGCTGAATCGGTCCGGGCGGGTGCGGGTTGTGATCCGTTGCGGCGGCGCGTGCGGGGCGGCGGGTGCGGGATAGCATCGCGGTCGGTAACCGTCCGGCGAGCAGGAAAGATTCCTCCTATGACCAAAGCGCCCGTCACCGTCACCGTCACCGGTGCCGCTGGCCAGATCGGCTACGCGCTGCTGTTCCGGATCGCTTCCGGGCAGCTCATCGGGGCCGACACTCCGATCAAGCTTCGCTTGCTGGAGATCCCGCAGGCCGTGAAGGCGGCCGAGGGCACCGCGATGGAGCTCGACGACTGCGCGTTCCCGTTGTTGAGCAGCGTGGACGTGTTCGACGATGCGACCGCGGCGTTCCAGGGCACGAACGTGGGCCTGCTCGTGGGTGCGCGGCCGCGCACCAAGGGGATGGAGCGCGGTGATCTGCTGGAGGCCAACGGCGGCATCTTCAAGCCGCAGGGCGAGGCGATCAACGCGGGTGCCGCGGAGGACGTGAAGGTGCTGGTGGTCGGGAACCCGGCGAACACCAATGCGCTGATCGCGCAGTCGCACGCCCCGGACGTGCCTGCGGAGCGGTTCACGGCGATGACGCGGCTGGACCACAACCGCGCGTTGACGCAGCTGGCGCAGAAGCTGGGTACGACGGTCACCGACATCAAGAAGCTCACGATCTGGGGCAACCACTCGGCGACGCAGTACCCGGACCTGTTCCACGCGGAGGTCGGCGGGAAGATCGCGGCCGAGCAGGTGGAGCGGTCGTGGCTGGCGGACGAGTTCATCCCGACGGTGGCCAAGCGCGGTGCGGCGATCATCGAGGCGCGTGGTGCGTCGTCGGCGGCGTCGGCGGCGAACGCGGCGATCGATCACGTGCACACCTGGGTCAACGGGACTCCGGAGGGTGACTGGACTTCGGCGGGTGTGGTGTCGGACGGTTCGTACGGGGTGCCGGAGGGCATCATCTCGTCGTTCCCGGTCACGGCGAAGGACGGCCGGTTCGAGATCGTGCAGGGCTTGGATGTCGACGAGTTCTCGCGGGAGCGCATCGACGCTTCGGTGAACGAGCTGGTCGAGGAGCGCGATGCGGTGCGCGGGCTCGGTTTGATCTGAGCGGTGCGTTGACGGAGGGGCCTCGCCGGGTTGCCGGTGGGGCCCCTCCGTCGTGTTCGGGGCCCCGGTGGCGGCGCGTGCAGGTGCTCGGCGCCGGTGTTCGGGTCGGGCCGTCAGGTGAGGGGTTCGAGGAGGAAGACGGGGATGTCGCGGTCGGTCTTGGCCTGGTAGTCGGCGTATTGGGGGAAGACGTCGACGGCGCGCTGCCACCACGTGGTCTTCTCGGCGCCGGTGAGTTCGCGGGCGCGCATGTCCTGCTTGCGGGTGCCGTCCTGGACTTCGACGTGGGGGTGGTGGCGGAGGTTGTGGTACCAGCGGGGGTGGCGGGTGGAGCCGCCGTAGGAGGCGACGGCGAGGTAGCGGCCGTCGTGTTCGACGCGCATGACCGGTACTTTGCGCAGCGCTCCGCTCGTGCGGCCGCGGTGGGTGATGATGATGATCGGTGCGCCGTGCAGGACGGTGCCTTCGGTGCCGCCGGAGGATTCGACGACGGCGACCTGGTCGCGGACCCACCGGGTGGGGCTGGGTAGGTAGTCACCGGTCAGGGGCATGGGGGTGAGTGTTTCCGAGGGTGTGGGCTCCGGCAACGCGGCGTCGCGGGATGCGCGGGTGCGGGTGGTGGGGTGTCGGGTCCGGGTGGTGTGGTCGCAGCGGGTGCGGGGCGCGGCGGCCGCGCGTCGTTCTTTTGCCGGTGTGGCAATTTTCTTCGCCGGATCGGCGCGGTGTGTGGAGCATCGGCTGCAGAGGAGGGATTTCCCATGGATCTGCAGGATCGCTCTTACGAGATCGTCGTGGTCGGTGGCGGTGCGGCGGGCACGAGTGCGGCGTTGAGCTCCGCGCGGGCCCGCCGCAGCGTGCTGGTCGTCGATGCCGGTGAGCCGCGCAACGCCCCTGCCGAGGGCGTGCACAACTACTTGGGCCGCGAGGGCACCCCGCCGGGTGAGCTGGTGGCGGCCGGGCGTGCCGAAGCGGAGCGCTACGGCGCCGAGTTCAGCACCGGTGAGGTCGTCGCCGCCGAGCGCGCACCGGGCGGTGGGTTCCGGCTCACCCTCGCCGGTGGTGCCGCGGTCGTCGCGGCGCGGTTGGTGGTCGCCACCGGCTTGGTCGACGAGCTGCCGCCGGTGCCGGGGCTGGCGCAGCGGTGGGGCCGGGAGGTGCTGCACTGCCCCTACTGCCACGGCTGGGAGGTCCGCGACCGGCACATCGCCGTGCTCGGGACCGGCCCGATGGCGCTGCACCAGGCGCTGCTGTGGCGGCAGTGGAGCCCGCGGGTCACGTTGCTGCGCCACGCCCTCGATGAGCTCGGCGCCGAGGACCGCGCGAACCTGGACGCCCGCGGTATCACCGTCGTGCCCGGCCCGGTGGAGGGCGTGCGGGTGGAGGAGGACCGGTTCACCGGTGTCGAGGTCGGCGGGCGGCTGCTGGCCTGCGATGCGCTGGTGGTGGCGCCGCTGTTCACCGCTCGTCTCGGTGCCCTGGCCGAGCTGGGGCTGCGCACCGAACCGGTGCGCCGCGGCGATGTGCTGGTCGGTACTCGCCTGCCCGTGGACGCCACCGGTGCGACCGCGGTGCCGGGGGTGTGGGCGGCGGGCAACGTCACGGACTTGACCGGCAACGTCATCGGCGCCGCCGCCGCGGGCGCGAACGTCGCCGCCCAGGTCAACTCGGATCTCGTCGAAGCCGACCTCCGCCGGGCCCGCGCCGATCCGTTCGTCGTGCGGGAACGCGAGGTCGCCGATCTCGTCGCGGGCGAGCGGCGCCACGGGCTGTGAACGACGACGACCACGTGAGGAGCGCCTGATGAGCGATCGCACCGCCGAAGTGCGGCTGTGGGACGAGATGTACAGCGGGGCCGAGCACTACTGGAGCGGCGAGGCCAACACCGCCTTGGTCGAGCAGGTCGCGGACCTGCCGCCGGGCCGGGTGCTCGACCTGGGCTGCGGGGAGGGCGGGGACGCGCTGTGGTTCGCCGGCCGGGGTTGGCAGGTCACCGCGGTGGACCTGTCCCCCGTCGTCCTCGGGCGTGCCCGCGCCCGTTGCGCCGAAGCGGGTCTGGACGGGCGCATCGACTGGCGGGAGGTGGACTTGGCCGTGGACTTCCCGGCGGGCGAGTTCGACCTGGTCTCGGCGCAGTTCCTGCACTCGTGGGGTGAGCTGCCCCGGGAGCGGGTGCTGCGCCGCGCGGCCGAGGCCGTCGCCCCCGGTGGGACCTTGCTCGTCGAAGGGCACTGCGGGTGGCCGGAGTGGGAGCGGAATCCGCATCCGGAGGTGCACTTCCCCACCCCGCAGGAGGTCGTGGATTCCTTGCGGCTCGCCGACGGGCGGTGGGAGGTGCAGGTCTGCGCCGAGCACGAACGCGTCCAGGCCGCACCGGACGGCACCGAGATCACCCGCATCGATTCCACCGTCAAGGTCCGCCGGTTGCGCTGAGCGGTTCCCCGGTGCCCGGTCCGGTCGAGCACCGGGGATCTGCCCCTGGTGGTGCCCGTTCGTCCCTTTCCCGGCGCCACCGGGGGCGGCGACGGTGGGGTGCATCCCGATCACGTCCGTCCAGGGAGGACTCGATGCGTCGTACGCGCGATCAGCGGTCGGCCGCGGCACGGGCTCGGCCGGGGCACCCGTCGGGCCTGGAGGTCGAGAACGATGCGGTCTGCGCCTCGGGCGGGCGGGTGCCGCACGGTGTCGCGGCGTTGCAGCGGGTGGTGGGCAACGCCGCGGTCGCCCGGTTGCTCGGCGACCGGCCGTCCCGCGGTGACGGGACGCCCGTGCAGCGTGCCGTCGTCGATTACGCGGACGCCGAGGAGCCCGTGGTGGTGACGTTGGAACAGATCACGGCCCGTCCGGAGTTCCAGGGCCTGACCGCCGCCCAGCGGGAGGGTCTGGCGGCGAAGGTCGCCTCGGACGACTACTTCGTGCTGCAGGACCTGTTGCGCAGCACCGTGACGGGCGCGGTCAGCGGACCGCATCCTCGCGAGGGGCGTTTCCTGGCCGAATTGGCGAGCAAGCGGAGCAACGTGTTCGCCTACGACCCGGAGATGGCCGAGAGCGCGATCCGGCGCGTGCTGAACGATCAGCTGGTTCCCGAGGGCGCCGTGATGTTGCACGCGGACTCGATCACCTCGTTCGGTGACCACGTGCCCAGGACGGACGTGTTCGTCCCGCATCCGGGGCCGTGGACGATGGCGGCGGCGGGTTCGGATCTCGCCGCGGCCTTGGACCACGTGCTCGGCTCGGGCAGCCGTGCGTTCGTGCTCACCGACAACGAACCCGAGAGCACTTACGCAGCCCACTTGCAGGAGCGGATCGGTCAGATCAACGCCGCTGGGCAGCAGGATCCGGCCTACCGGCCGCTGGCGGTCGCGGTCGAGAAGATCGCCGCTTCCGGGGCGGCAGGCCAGCGGATCGGGTTCGGCGCGGACTCCGACGGGGTCGAGATGGAAGCGGGGCATCGGGGGGATTACCGCCTGCTGCGGATCACCCGGAGCTGACTCGACCGCGGTGGCCCTGCGGGGCTCGTCGTGGTTGAGCACGCGCGCTCGCCCGGGCTGGCGAGAACCCGGTGGTTGTTGTCGATCACGCCACTGCCGGGCGTGCCGGAGGCCGACTAGCTTTCCCTCCGACCCCTCGGAGAGGAAGAGCCCCCAGTGACGAAGTTCCTGCTCAGCGTGCACGTGCTCGCGGCGGTCCTGGCCATCGGCCCGGTCGCCGTCGCGGGCAGCGCATTCCCCCGCTACCTGCGCGCCGCCGCCACCGATCCGAACGCGCCCGCGGTGCTGCGCGCCCTGCACCGGCTGTGCCGGGTGTACGCGCTGCTGGGCATCGTGGTGCCGGTGTTCGGGTTGGCGACGGCGTCGCAGCTGGGGGTGCTCGGTGACGCGTGGCTGATCACCTCGATCGTGCTGACCGCCGGGGCCGCCGCACTGCTGGCCGCGGCGATCCTGCCCGCGCAGCGCCGTGCCCTGGAGCTGGCGGGTGATGCCGAAGCCGTGGACGCCGCGCGGCTGCCGGCGCGGCTGGGCATGAGCACCGGGGTGTTCAACCTGCTGTGGGCCGTCGTGGTCGTGCTCATGATCATCCGGCCTGGTTCGACGACGGGGGCGTGAGCGGGATGCGCGGAGAACTCCGCCTGCTGCGCGCGGCCGCGATCGTCGAAGCGGCCTCGCTGCTGGTGCTGCTGGTCAACCTCGCCACCGTGCACTGGGAGCCGGTCGCCTCGGCCACCGGCCCGATCCACGGCTGCGCCTACCTGCTGGCCATCGCCGCCACCTGGGCCGGCCCGGCACCGACCCGGGCCAGGCTCGTGGCCCTGATCCCCGCCGTCGGCGGCCTCCTCGCCCTCCGCGAAACCCGCCGCACCCCGACGACCTGAGCGGGTGGCCCGCTTGTCCCACCAGATCTGACGAACGTGCCGATCACCGCCGGACGATCAGCGTCTTGCGGTCAGAGCTGCCCGAGATCTGCGCGCACCGCTTCGGCCTCTGCGGCTCCGCATGCTTCGAACTCCTGCAAGGCTTCCTGCCACGCGTTTCGAGTGCCGTCGACATCACCGGCCGCGGAGAGCGCGGCGCCGAGTCCGCGCAAGCTCGTCGCCGCCCCGTGCCGGTGCCCGATGGCACGGCGGTGCTCAGCTGCTTTCCGGAAGGTTGCGGCGGCCTCCGCGAACCGTCCTGCGGCCAGGCAGGCATCGCCCCGATTGTTCAGTACGAATCCTTCGCCCCATTGTTCGCCGACCCGCCGGTACAGCGCCACCGCTTCGTCGAACGCGATGAGGGCCTCGTCGATGTCGCCGCGCCCGCTGTACAGGAGACCGAAACCCGCTCGGGCATAGCCCATGCCGTTCGCGTCACCAGCGGCCGCCCGGAGGCGGAACCCCTCATGAAGCGGTTCCTCCGCCGAATCGAAGTCACCGAGGCGCAGGTGCGCGTACGCATGGCTGATCAGCATCATCCCGTAGAAGGGCTCGGTGTCGTCCAGCAACGACAGCGCCGCCGCTCGCTTCTCGATCGCCTCCTCGTACTGCTGCAACGAGTAGTGCAGCCCGGCCAAGTCCTCCAACAGATGCCCCTCGGCCCGCCGGTCCCCCAGCGCGCGAGCTGATCGCACTGCGATGCTGAAACTGCGCAACCAATCATCGGTGTGGCGGCGGAGGTTGAAGTAGTACATCAACGTGTAGGGCAACTGCCACGCGTGTTCGTGCAGCCCTTCAGCGGCGGCATGTTCGACGACCGCCACCAGGTTCGCGCGTTCCGCGTCCCACCATTCGATGCCCGCGTCGCTGGTGTCGAATTCCTTGGCACGGATCTCGGAATCCGGTGGATCCGGCACGAACAACCGCGAGTGGCTGGTCAGGCTGCGCTCGACACCGCGGCTCGTTCGCAGGTAATGGTCCACGAGCCTGCGCAGCGCCGCGATCCGCTCGGCCGCGTCCTCGTCCCGGGCTGCGCATTCGGCGGCGTAGGACCGCAGCAGATCGTGCATCTCGTAACGGTCGGAACCGCGCAGCTCTACGAGGTGGGCCTGCACCAGATCGCGCAGCACCCGGCGTGCCGCAGTCCGTTGCAACCCGGCGAGGGCCGCAACCGCGTCCAGCTCCACGTGCGGCCCGCGCAGCAGCCCGAACAGCCTGAACAGCCGTGCCGCTCCCTGCGGCAGCGACCGATAGGACCACGAGAACACGGCTCGCACGCCGGTCTCCCCGCCCATGTCCAGGGCGTTGAGGCGTTCTTGCTCGTCACCGACTTCTTCGACCAGCTCGGCCAACGGCACGCCCGGCATCTGCACCGCTCTGAAAGCGACCATGCTCAGCGCGAGCGGTAACCCGGCGCAGCACGTGATCAGCGCGTCGACCGCGGGTGATTCCGATGCCACGCGATCCGCACCGAGATGACCGGCCAGCAGATCCCTCGCTTGATCGTGGGGTAGGACTTCCAAGCTGATGCGGGAGGCTCCTTCGCTCATGACAAGATCGTCCAGCCGATTGCGGCTCGTCACCAATACCAGGCATCCGTCGCAGCCCGGAAGCAGCGGACGCACCTGTGCGGACGACCGCGCGTTGTCCAGCACGAGCAGCATCCGGCGCCCGTGCAGCAAGCTGCGCAACATGGAAGCCCGATTGCCGGGGTCCACCGGGATCGTGTCGTGCGCAACGTCCAACGCCAGCAGGAAATCGCGCAGGACGTCGGCAGTGGGCATCGGTTCCGCCGCAGGATCGAACCCGCGGAGGTTCACGTACAACTCCCCATCCGGAAATCGGTCGCGGACGTGATGCGCCCAGTGCACCACCAGACTCGACTTCCCGACCCCCGCAACACCGTCGATCATCGACAGCAGCACCAGCCCAGCAGCCGAACCGCCGTTGAGCAACGTGGTCAGAGCGTCCTGTTCGACGCCCCGGTCCACGAAATGCCGCAGCCGAGGCGGAAGTTGACGGGGAATGCTGCGCGCCGGTACATGAGGTTGGTGGAAGTGCACGTCGCCGTGGATCTGCCCTGCTTGCACGACGTGCCCCGACACCGAACCCGAGACGTCGTTGGACACGGCCGCGTCCTCGCCAGCACCTGTTCCGCTCATCTGTCCCAACCAGACGTTGTTGATCAACGATGGTCAGATTGCCACAGAGCGGAACCAGGTGGGCACCCATTGCGACCGATGCTGCCGAAACGCCTGAACGGAGCAGTGGAACCGAGTTGGCGGGCGAGCCGGGGCCGCGAACAGCGTGGAGCCGCAGTAGTACGCGCTCACGCGAGGGTGTCCTCGTCGCGGACGCGGAGGTCTTGGAGGAACTGGCGGAAGGCGCGGCGGCTGAACATCAGGACCGCGCCGAGGGGGCTCTTCGAGTCGCGGACCGCGATGCGCGCGGGCAGCGCCGCGACTTCGACGCACTCCTGCACCGTGCTGCGGCTGCTCTTACGCCAGGTGACGGTTCCGAGCTCAGCACTGGTGGTCATGTCCGCCTCCGCCTGGATCGGTCCGGGTGACTCCCCCACCAGTGAAACCGGGCGGGGCCGAGCGCCGCTAGCTCCAGGTGGGTGGACGGTCTCGCACGCGGCGTGATCGGCTCGGGGTGCTGCGCCCGGCCTGGTCAGCGGATCGTCGCGGTGAACCGGCGGAACGCCGCACGGGACACGACCAGCACCGGACCGGACGGAATGTTTCGAATCCCGCACGGCGACCTCGTCGGCCACCGCCGCGACTTCCACGCACTCCTCGGTGATGCTGCGGCTGCTCTTGCGCCAGGTGAGGTTCTCCGGCGCGCGATCGGTCATCCCGTCATCGCACGTGGTGCTTCGCGGGGCCGATGCGGCGGCCGGTGGCTCGAAGCTCAGGGGTTGCTCGCGGGGTTCGGTGGTTCCGCGTCGGAGCGCTGCCGTCCGTTGCGGATCGGTGGACCGGCCGAATAGGACGAATGGTTTTTTCTGGGCGTGGGTGCAGGGTTCTGGAAGTCGGGGGTGTTACCGCGTGATTGCATACCCCGGTGATTTCCAATGCCACGTTCCCACCAGGTATGTACTTAGAGCGAATTCTTCCCCAGTGGGAGCAGGACGAGGAACGCGACGCGATCATCGACGGCGCGGTGCGGTTCACCCGCGGACAGTCCCGCCGACTGCTCTTCCAGATCGGACACACGCTGCGCGAGCAGGGGCTCGGCCCGGGCGACGGCGTCGGGCTGTTCCTCACCAACCGCGCGGAATCGGCGCTGGTGGTGCTCGCGGTGCACCTGATCGGCTGCCGCGCGGTGATGCTGCCACCGGAACCCGGCCCCGGGGAACTCGCCGGGCTCATCGACCAGTCCGGGGCGCGGACCGTCGTCGTCGACCCCGCGCACGGGCAGCAGGCCCTGCGCGCCGCCGAACGCTGCACCAGCAGCCCCGCGCTGCTGAGCCTGGGCGCCGCCACCGACTCCTTCACCGACGCCGACCTGCTGGCGCTCGCCGCGCACCAGCCCGAGCACCGCCCCGAACCCGCACCGGAACCCGGCCCGGACGACGCGGTCACCGTCTTCTACACCGGCGGCACCCTCGGCAAGCCGAAGCTCGCCGCCCACAGCAGGAACCCCTACGACGCGATCGCGGCCATCGCCGAGATGATGCGCGCCGAGCGCTCGACCGGTGCCGACCGCGTCCTCGCCATCACCCTGCTCACCCACACCAGCGGGCACCTGACCATGCTGCACGCGTTCATGACCGGCTCACCGCTGCTGGTGCTGCCCGAATGGGACGCCGACGCCGCCTTCACCACCCTGCGCGACGAGAAGATCACCGCCACGATGCTGGTCCCGCCGATGCTGTACCAGCTGCTGGACCACCCGGACTGCACCCCGGGCGCGCTGCCCTCGCTGCGGCAGATCACCCTCGGCGCGGCACCGGTCGCCCCCGAACGGCTCCGGCAGGCCGTGGAGATGTTCGGGCCGATCATCGCCCAGGGCTACGGGCAGACCGAGTGCGCGGGCATCGTCACCATGCCCCCGCAGGAGCTGCCCGACCCCGCCGACCACGACTCCCCGCTGTGGCGCAGCTGCGGACGCCCCTTCCCCGGCACCCAGGTGCAGATCCGCGGCGAGGACGGCGAGGTGCTGCCGCAGGGCGAAGCGGGTGAGGTCTGCTCGCTCAACCCGATGCGGATGCTCGGCTACTGGAACGACCCCGAGCGCACCGCGGTCGCCGTCGACGCCGACGGGTGGCTGCGCACCGGCGACATCGGCTACCTCGACGCCGACGGCTACCTGTACCTGGTGGACCGCGCCAAGGACATCATCGTCACCGGTGAGGCCGGCGGGAACGTCTACAGCCGCCTGCTGGAGGACTTCCTGCACACCCTGCCCGGCGTGCGCCACGCCGCGGCCGTCGGCATCCCCGACGAAGCCGTGGGCGAACGGGTGCGGCTGTTCCTCGTCGGCGAGGACATCGACCTCGACGCCGTGCCCGCCGCGGTCACCGCCGAACTCGGCACGACCTACACCCCGCACGACGTGGTGCTGGTGCCCGAACTGCCGACCACCCCGATCGGCAAGGTCGACAAGAAGGCCCTGCGCGCCCTCCCGGAACCCGCGCTCGCCCGCTGAGCCCGTCCCGGCGCCCCGCCGCGAGCCGGTGGGGCGCCGGTCAGGCCGGGGTGACCGGTTCGCCTCGGGTGAGCACGAGGCGCTGGCGGCGCAGGGCGTGCACGTCGGCGCTCGGGTCGCCGTCGACGACGAGCAGGTCGGCGTCGAAACCGGCGGAGACCCGGCCCACGCGGTCCAGGCCCAGGGCCGCGGCCGCACCGGCGGTGGCCAGCTCCACCACCCGGCCCGGCGTCCAGCCCACGGCCTCCACGTAGTACGACAGCGCCCCGGCGTAGTCGTCGAACACCGAGGTCGGCACGCCCGAATCCGTGCCGGGCAGGAACGCCACCCCGCGCTCGTCCATCCAGCGCACCCGCTGCACCGCCTCGGCGAACCGCTGCTCGCCGACGAACTCGGCGAACCCGCGCCAGTCCGGCGGATACGCGTGGCAGACCGCGATGCCGCGGGCGCTGATCTCCCGGGCCACCTCGTCGCGCAGGTCCGGTCCCGAGTTCTGCTCGCCCTGCCACGAGCAGTGCTCGATGGTGGACACCCCGGCGGCGACGGCGGCCGCGATCGACCCGGTGCCGTGCGCGTGCGCGGCCACCGGCAGGCCCGCGGCCGTGGCCTCCTCGACCACCACCCGCAGCTCCTGCCGGCTGAACTGGGCTGCCCAGGTCGGCGGCGAATCCGGAGTCATCTGGCCACCGGAGGCCATCACCTTGATGACGTCGGCGCCCAGGGCGGCGTTGTGCCGCACCTGCGCGCGGATCGCCTCGATCCCGTCGACCTCGCCGCCGAAGAACCAGCAATGCCCCTTCGGCGGCGTCAGAGGCGCGGCGGAGCCCAGCAGTCGCGGGCCGGTGAGTTCGCCCCGGTCGATCGCGTCCCGCACCCGCAGCACCAGCCCGCGGCGATCCCCCAGGTCGCGCAACGTCGTCACCCCGGCCCGCAACGCCCGCTGCGCCCGCCCCACGACCCCGAGCAGCAGTTCCGCGTCGTCGGCGTCGAAGTAGTGCGCCAGCATCGCCATGCTCGCGTCCCACACCAGGTGCGCGTGCCCGTTGATCAGGCCGGGCAGGATCGTCGCGCCCGGGAAGTCGCGGCGCTGCGCGCCTGCGGCGCCCGGGTGCCGGTCGAGTTCGGCGCGCGGCCCGGCGGCGACGATCGTGGATCCGTCCACCAGCACCGCGCCGTCGGGGATCCGGTCCCCGTCCGGGCCGGTCAGGACCAGATCAGCGGTCAGCAGCAGCACGAGGAGACCTCCGACGAGCACGGCGCGCAGCCACGGCCTGGTCCGGCCGGGAACGCGGGCGAGCACCCGCCACCCCAGTGATCCGGCGAGCGCCGCCGACCCTACCGAGACCCACCACCCCGGCGGGCGGCATTCGCGAAACTCACCGGGCGGACACCGGCGAGCGGACTGGCAAGATCACCGGGTGCGTTTTCACGCCGATCTGCACGTCCACTCGAAGTACTCCCGCGCGTGCAGCAAGGACTGCGACATCGAGCACCTGACGTGGTGGGCGCGGCGCAAGGGCATCGCCGTGGTCGGGACCGGCGACCTCACCCACCCCGCCTGGTTCGCGCAGCTGCGGGAAGTCCTCGAACCCGCCGAGCCCGGGCTGCTGCGGCTGCGCCCGGAGCTGGACCGGGAGATCACCGCGGCGATGCCCGCGAACTGCGGCGGTGACGTGCGGTTCATGCTCTCCTGCGAGATCTCCACGATCTACAAGTACGGCGAGCACACCCGCAAGATCCACCACCTGTGCTACCTGCCGGACTTCGCCGCCGCGGAGGAGTTCTCCCGCCGCCTCGGCCGGATCGGCAACCTCGCCTCCGACGGGCGGCCCATCCTCGGGCTCGATTCCCGCGATCTGCTGGAGATCACCCTCGAATGCGGCGGCTACCTGGTGCCCGCCCACATCTGGACGCCGTGGTTCGCGGTGCTGGGTTCCAAGGCCGGGTTCGACTCCGTCGACGCGGCCTACCGGGACCTCGCCGGGCACGTCTTCGCCCTCGAAACCGGCCTGTCCAGCGACCCGGAGATGAACTGGCGCGTGTCCGGGCTCGACCGCTACACACTGGTCAGCCACTCCGACGCGCACTCCCCGCCGATGCTGGGCCGCGAGGCCACCGTGTTCGACACCGACCTCGACTACTACGCCATCAAACGCGCGCTGGAAACCCGCGACGGGTTCGCAGGCACCGTCGAGTTCTTCCCCGAAGAGGGCAAGTACCACCTCGACGGGCACCGCAAGTGCGGGGTGCGGCTCGAACCCGCCGACACCGAAGCCCGCGCCGGACGCTGCCCGGAATGCGGGAAACCGCTCACCGTCGGCGTGCAGCACCGCGTCGACGACCTCGCCGACCGCGCCGCCGGCGTCCGCCCGGATGGGGCCGCCGGGTTCCGCAACCTCATCCCGTTGCCGGAGATCGTCGGCGAGATCCACGGCGTCGGGCCCAAGAGCAAGAAGGTCTTCGGCGCCGTGTCCGACCTCGTCGCCGCCCACGGGCCCGAACTGGGCATCCTCGACGACGTGCCGCTCGACGAGCTGCACCGCAGCGACCCGCGCGTCGCCGAAGCCATCGGACGGCTGCGCGCCGGGGAAGTCGTGCGCGACGCCGGGTACGACGGGGAGTACGGCACCATCCGCGTGTTCCAGCCCGCCGAACTCGCCCGCCTGCGCAACGGCGACTCCTACAGCCTGTTCGACGACGACCTGTTCGCCCCCGCCGAAGCGCCCCGGCAGCCCGTCGCCGCCGAACCCGAGCCCCGGCCGGAACCGGCCGAGGCTCCCGCCACCGCACCGGAAGCGCCCGCGCACGGCATCCTCGCCGGACTCGACCCCGACCAGCGCGCCGCCGCCGGAGTCCCCGCCGGGCCGCTGCTCATCGTCGCCGGGCCCGGCACCGGCAAGACCCGCACCGTCACCCACCGCCTCGCGCACCTCGTCCTCGAACGCGACGTGCCCGCCCGCGACTGCCTCGCGATCACCTTCACCCGCCGCGCCGCCGACGAACTCACCGAACGGCTGCACGCGCTCATCGGCCCCGACGCCGACGACATCACCGTCGGCACCTTCCACTCCTTCGGACTCGGCTTCCTGCGCGAACACCACGACCGCCTCGGGCTCACCGCCGCCTTCGGCGTCGCCGACACCGCCCGCAAGCACGGCGTGCTCACCGAGATCACCGGCGACGAGACCGCGGCCCGCGCACTCGCCCGCGGCCTCACCGACCCCGGACCGGCCGACCCAGCGCACGCCGAGGCCGCCGCCCGCTACCGGGCGCGGCTGCGGGAACTCGACCTCGTCGACTTCGACGACCTCGTCACCGAACCCGTGCGGCTGCTCGAAGCAGACCCGCAGCTGACCGCGGCCTACCGCGACCGGTACCGGTGGATCACCGTCGACGAGTACCAGGACGTCGACGACACCCAGTACCGGCTGCTGCGCGCCCTGGCACCGCCGGAGGCGAACCTGACCGCCATCGGCGACCCCGACCAGGCCATCTACTCGTTCCGCGGCGCCGACGTCGGGTTCTTCCTGCGGTTCGAACAGGACTACCCCACCGCGCCCGCGCACGCGCTGACCCGCAACTACCGCAGCGGCCGCCACATCATCGACACCGCCGTGCGCGCCATCGCTCCCGGCACCCTCGTGCCCGGCCGAGCCCTGCACGCCGCCTCCCCTCGCGAGGCACACCGCGTGGTGCGCCACGACGCCGCCGACGAACGCACCGAAGCGGCGTTCGTCGCCCGCACCATCGACGGCCTGCTCGGCGGCTCCTCGTTCCACTCCCTCGACAGCGGCCGCGTCACCGGCGACGGGCCCGGCGGCATCGGGTTCGACGACATCGCCGTGCTCTACCGCACCGACGCCCAATCCCGCGTGCTGCTCGACGAGTTCGCCCGCGCCGGGCTGCCGGTGCAGAAGCGCTCCCACGACCCGCTGTCCGCCCGCGCCGGCGTCGACCTGCTGCTGGCCGAACTCGCCCACGTCGCCGACCGCGACGGCAGCGCCCTGGACGAGCTGCGCGCCGCCGCGACCACCGTCGTGTTCAGCGTCCCCGACGAAACCCAGGCCGACGTGCACGGCGCGGTCGAACTGCTGACCCCGCTCGCCGCCCGCTGCGGCGACGACCTCGCCCGGTTCCGCCGCGAAGTGGTGCTCGGCGCCGAGGTCGACGCCCTCGACCCGCGCGCCGAAGCGATCTCCCTGCTGACCCTGCACGCCTCGAAAGGCCTCGAATTCCCGGTGGTGTTCCTCGTCGGCTGCGAGGACGGGCTGCTGCCGCTGAGCTGGCCCGGCACCGCACCCACCGCCGAGGAGATCGCCGAAGAACGCCGCCTGTTCTTCGTCGGCGTCACCAGGGCCCAGGACCACCTGTGGCTCACCGGCGCCGCGCGGCGCACCCGCCACGGCCAGGTCCGCGACCGCACCCCGTCGCCGTTCCTCACCGGCCTCGGCGACGCCGTCACCCGAGCCGAGGCACCCGCCCCGCGCAAGGCCCGCGCGACCCAGCTCAGCCTGCTGTGAGGAGCGCGGGCTGCACGCGCTGAGCCGGCACCGGGGAGCGTGCTCGCCGCGTGCGGCCACGTCGGCGGCTTCGCGGCCGGACGGAGCGCGCTCACCGGGCTCCGGCGCTCAGCCCCGCGCGTCGTCGATGAGGACGCGTTCGACCAGCGTCCGCCAGCTCTCGACCAGGCTCACCTCCGCGCCCGGTGCGGGCTCGGCCGCGTCCGGGCGCAGGTAGAACAGCACCGGCCCCTCCAGCGCGGCCGAGAGCTGGAGGGCGAGGCCGTCCGGCTCCGGCACGTCCGCCTCGCCGAGCAGCATCCTGACGTGCAGCCGGGTCAGGCTGATCCCGGAGCCGACGTCCGCCCGTCCGGGACCCGCGGCCGCCTGCGCGAACGCGTGGTGGCGCAGCAGGTACGGGATGCGTTCCCGGCCGTAGGCGATGAGCCGCTCGGCGGGACCGGCACCGGGCCCCAGCGGCGGCGGCCCGGACAGCACCCGCTGCTGGAACCGGCTCTCGTCGTCCTCCAACAGGGCGCGGAAGATGCCCGCGCGGCTGCCGAAGCGCCGGAACACGGTTCCCTTGCCCAGGCCCGCGCGCTCGGCCAGGCCGTCCATGGTCACCTTCTCGACGCCGTGCTCCGCGATCAGCTCGCGCACGACCGCCAGCAGGTGCTCGCGGTTGCGCACCGCGTCGGCACGTTCCGCGCGCGGCTTCCCGAAGGGCACGACATCCACACCGGCGAACCTACCCCGGAACAAAAGCGGGGTACGGTCCGTTTATCGTTCCGGGTGTGACGACGGGTCACGCACCGCACCACCGCAAGGAGCCGCACGCATGAACCTCTTCCGCCTGGACGCCAGCATCCTGCCCGGCACCTCCACCAGCGCCGAGCTCGCCGACCTCGCCGAAGCCGAATGGACCGCGGCCCACCCCGGCGCCACGATCACCCGGCGCCACCTCGCCGCCGAGCCGCTGCCCGCCGACGCGTGGACATCGGCCACCACCGCCGGATTCACCCCCGAAGCCGACCGCACCCCGCAGCAGCGGGAAGCCCTCGGCCTGGCGGCAGCGCTGGCCGACGAACTCCGCCACGCCGACGCGGCCATCTTCGCCGTGCCGATGTACAACTTCGGCGTCTCCCAGCACTTCAAGACCTGGGCCGACCTGGTCATCGCGGGCGCGGGCCCCACCGACCCGCTGCTGGCGGGCAAGCCCGCGGTCCTGATCACCACCATCGGCGGCGGCTACGGCCCCGGCACCCCGCGCGACGGCTGGGACCACTCCAGCCCGTACCTGCAGCGCATCCTCGGCGACGTCTGGCAGGCCGACCTCACCTTCATCAAGCGCGAGCTGACCCTCGCCGCGAGCAACCCCGCGATGGAGGCCCTGCGCGACCTCGCCGAGCAGCAGCACGCCGAAGCGCAGGCCGCCGCCCGCGACGCGGGCAAGGCCCTCGCCGACCGCTGAACCCGCAGCGGTGCCCGCGCGACGTCGAGCGGACGCGGGCACCGCAACCAGGCCGCGGCCTCAGAGCAGGCCGGACGGCGCCTCGTCGAGACCGAGCAGCAGGACGCCGTAGTCGTCCTCGACGACGTGCGAGGTGAACTGCACGTGCCGCGACCCGACCGCGAAGTCCCGCCAGAACCGCTGCAGCGGATTCGCGCTGTCCAGGCCGGTGGAACCGTGCAGGTCCAGCAGCTCTTCCAGCGCGCCGCGGCATTCCCGCACCGCGGTGATCAGGTCCATCCGCAGCCGGGCCCGCTCCTCGGCCGGCAGGGCCTCGCCGGGCGAGGCGGATTCGAGAGCCTCGGCGATCCCGAGCATCCGCCGCCGCGCGGTGTCGATCGCGTGCGCGGCGACCGCGAGGTTCCTGCGCGCACCGGGCGAATCGGCCATCGTCGAGTGCGCCGGGTTCGGCGAGGTGCGCTTGCCGACGACCTCGGTCACCACGTCCAGCGCGCCGCGCGCGGCACCCCACAGCGGGGCGAACAACCCGACCGCGATCGCCAGGTTCGACAGCGACGCCCCGATCCGCGCCAGGTCCAGCAGGTGCGTGTCGGGGATCCACACGTCCTCGCCGACCAGGGTGTGGCTGCCGGTGCCGCCCAGCCCCGCCATGTTCCAGTCCCGCTCGACGGTGAGATCGCGGGTGCGGGCGAACACCGCGGCGGGCTGCGCCGGGCGATCCCCCTCCGCCGGGAACCGCACCGACAGCATCGCCCACTCGGCCAGCTCGCAGCCCGACGCGTACGGCCACCGCCCGGAGACGCGCAGACCGCCGGGCTCGCGGACAGCGGTGCCGGTGCGCGCCGAGGAGCACACCACGGCGTCGACGTCGCGGAACGCGTCCGCGTACGCCTCGTCGGTGGTGCCGATCTGCAGCAGGCTCTTCGCCTCGCAGGTCGTGGCCGCCACTCACGCCGTCGACGGGCAACCCCGCCCGAGCTCGGCCAGGAACCGGACCCGCGTGGTGAGACCGGCTTCGAGCCCGCCGTCGGCTCGGCGCACGCCCAGGGCGAACGCGCCCGCGGCCCGGGCGGCGGCCGCACTGGCATCGGTGATCCGCCGATCCCGCTCGGTGACCGCGGCGTCGGCCGCCGCCTGCTTCGCCGCGGTTCGAGCGGCATCGAGCAGCGGGACGGCCGCGCCGTCGAGGATGTCAGTCGTCATGAGCTCGGCAACATTCCATGATCGACATCTATTCCCGGGATGCGGGAAACCGGTCAGCGGAATCCGCAGCGGCTCGTCCCCGCCGGGGACCGGCGCTGCGCCTCAGCCCGGCAGGTCCCCGCGTTCGACGCGGTACTGCTCGACCAGCACCTCGTGCTCCGCCGCAGCACCCCGCCGCAGCACGACCTCCCGCCCGGTCAGCCCCCGGACCCGCTCGGCGAGCCGCTCGGCGACCTCGGCCGAGGCGATGATCGCGACGACCAGGCACACTCCGGTGCCGGTGTCGCGCACGGTGCACGTCCACGGCACCTCGCACGGCCCCCGGTGCTCCGGTTCCGGGCACAGCAGCAGCGCGATCGGCTCCTGCCACGCCAAGGCCTCCCGCGTCGAGGTACACCCGTGGACCTGCACCTCGTGCACACCCGCTTCTCCCATGCCCACCACCCTCGGACATCGGACAGCCCGGAACATCGGGGATGCCACCGACCCGGCACCGGGGCCGTCCGGCTCGACGCCTCCCCGACGACCCCGGCGAACTGCTCCGCTGCCCCCGCAGGTGAGCACCTGCTCCGGTGCGCGAACCGGGAGCCGGTTGATCCGCCGGTGACACTCGATGGACGGGAACCAGCTACGCGCGCTTCGACCAGCGATCGCGAGCCCCCATCGCCGAGCGGCCGGTGTTCTTCGTGGCCACGGCCCCGCCGGCCGCAAGACCGACGCCGAGTGCGCCGCCCACTGCGCGGCCGAGGAGCACAACGGCACCGGCATCGACAGCCGGCCCGCCCGGCCGCTGCCCCGCAGCTAGCCTGCGCACACGACACGACCGGGGGTTCGGATGCGGGCACTGCTGGCCACCATGGGAACGCGCGGCGAGGTGCAGCCGCTGCTGGCGCTGGCGCGCGCCCTGCTCGACCACGGGCACCGCGCGCAGGTCGCCGTGCCACCGGACTTCCGCGGCCACACCGAGCGCCTCGGAGTGCCGGCGCTCGCGCTCGGGCCGCCGATGCGCGGCTCCGACTGGGACCTGACCACCGATGCCGGTCGCCGCCGCGCCGCCGAGGACACCGTCGCCGCCCAGTTCGCCGTGCTGCCCGCGGCCGCGGCCGGAGCGGACGTGCTGGTGGGCGCCGGGTCGTTGGCGATCGGCGTGCGCTCGGCCGCCGAACTCGCCGGGACCCGCTACGTCCACGTGCACTACTGCCCGGCGACGCTGCCGTCCCCGCGCCACCCGCCCGCCCCGTGGCCGGGCTGGCCGCAGCATCCCGCGGGCGGCAACGCGCAGCTGTGGGCCGCCGACGAGCGCCGGTGGGACACCACCTGGGGCGAACCGCTGCGCACCCACCGCGCCGCCGCCGGACTCCCACCGATCGGCGGCGTGCGCGCCCACGTGTTCGGGGATCGGCCGTGGCTGGCCGCCGACCCGGTCCTCGGCCCGTGGCCCGGTGACGAGGTGCACCGGACCGGGGCGTGGCTGCTGCCCGAACACCGCCCGCTGCCGCCCGAAGTCGTCGACTTCCTCGACAACGGTGATCCCCCGGTCCACTTCGGACTCGGCAGCAGGCCTGCCGCCGCGGACGATCTCGCCCAGGCCGCGGTCGAGGCGGCCCGGCGAGTCGGGCGTCGCGCGATCATCTCCCGCGGCTGGGCCGGGCTCGACCCGCCGGCCGGGGACCACCTGGTCGTCGACGACCTCGACCACCAGGTCCTGTTCCCGCACGTCGCCGCCGCCGTGCACCACGGGGGCGCGGGCACCAGCACCGCGGCCGCCCGCGCCGGAATCCCGCAGGTCCTGCTGCCGGAGGTCTACGACCAGCACTACTGGGCCCGGCGCGTCACCGAGCTCGGCATCGGCGCCGCACACCCCGGCACGCCCACCGCGGACTCACTCGCCGCCGCGCTGCGCACCGCGCTCACCGGTGCAGAACGCGCCCGGCACCTCGCAAGCCGGATCACAACCGACGGCGCCCGCATCGCAGCCCGAGACCTCGCCCGGCCGGGCTGAGCGGCCGACGCCCCCTACCGATCGCCACCCGCTCCGGGAGGGCGTCTGCGCGCCGAACGCGCAAGGCGATCGGCGAACGCCGCGACGTGCTCGCGCAGCTCGGCGGGACGCTCGATGACGAAGGGCAGGTCCAAGGCGGCGAGCACGCCCGGCACCCAGTCGAGCCGCTCCGCCCGCAACTCCACCCGGCACCACCCCGGCTCGTCCACGGCCTCCGAGACGACCGCGAGCCCCGCGGGCAGCCCGCCGCGGACCCGCCCGGCCTCGCCCTGCACCAGCAGCACCACCTCGTGCCGGTGCGGGGCGGTGGCCAGCCCGGTCAGCACCCGCTGCGCCGCGTCCACCTCGCCCGGCGGGTCGAACGAGCCGGTCAGCGGCGTCGCCGCCGAGATGCGGTCCAGCCGGAAGTTGCGGTCCGCGCCGACCCCAGGATCAACACCGGTCACGTACCAGCGGCCCGAGTGCGCGACGAGCCCGTACGGGTGCAGGGTGCGGTCGCTGCGCCTGCCGTCGGCGGCGGTGTAGCGGATCGACACCGGCCGGTGGTGGCGCACCGCATCGGCGATCGCCAGCAGCACCGCCGCCTCCGGCACCGGGGGATCCGCGGCCGCGCTGGTGAAGGCGAGGGAGCCGAGCACCGCATCGAGCCTGCCCCGCAGCCGCTGCGGCAGCACCCGCCGGATCTTCGCCGCCGCCGTCTCCCCGGAGGCGCCCGTGGCCGTGGCCAACCCGGCCCGGCGCCCGGCGACCAGTCCGAGCAACACCGCCAGCGCCTCCTCGTCGGTGAGCATCAGCGGCGGCAGCCGGTGCCCGGTGGCGAGCCGGTAGCCGCCGTAGCGGCCGCGCACCGACTCCACCGGCACCTCCAGGTCCAGCAGGTGATCGACGTAGCGGCGCACCGTGCGCTCGTCCACCCCCAACCGGTCCGCGAGCTCGGCGACGGGGCGGGTGCCGCCCGACTGCAGCAGTTCCAGCAGGGCCAGCACGCGAGCGGTGGGTCGGGGCACGCCCGAGATTCTCCCTCCGATACCGGGCGGGTTCCGCCCGGTATCGCTCGTAGCGTGCGGCTGACAAGCACCGAACGAACAGGAGCACCCGTGGACTTCGCCTCGATCCGCATCATCACCGCCGACGTCGCCCGCCTCGCCGACTTCTACGAGCGCGCCACCGGCATCGCGGCCACCTGGGCCACCGCGGATTTCGCCGAGATCAACGCCCCCGCGGCGACCCTCGCGATCGCCGGCACCCGCACCGTCCCGCTGTTCGCTCCCGGCTCGGCGCAGCCCGGCGAGAACCGCAGCGTCATCATCGAATTCCTGGTCGCCGACGTGGACGCGGTGCACCGGAACCTCACCGGCGTCGTGCCCGAGTTCGTCACCGAACCCACCACGATGCCCTGGGGGAACCGGGCGCTGCTGTTGCGCGACCCCGACGGCAACCTCGTCAACTTCTTCACCCCCGTCACCCCGGAGGCCATCGCGAAGTTCGCCCGCTGATCAGGTGGCCGGATTCACCCGGGCCGGGCGCTGGTCGCTGAGTAGGTTCGGGGCATGGACGCCGAGGAACCCAGCCGGACCGCGCTCGCGACCGCCCGCGCCCGCGCCTACCACCAGGTCGCCGACCGGCCGCTGATCCTCGTCGACCCGCTCGCCGGGCCCCTGCTCGGCGTCACCGACGACGAGCTGGCCGCGTCCGGCGAGCCCGCCGAGGACCGCATCGACAGCCGGGCGCGCCGGTTGTTCTTCGCCGCCCGGGCCCGCTTCGCCGAGGACCGCGTGGCCGCGGCCGCCGCAGCCGGGGTGCGGCAGGTCGTGGTCCTCGGCGCGGGCCTGGACACCTTCGCCCACCGCAACCCGCACCCCGGGCTGCGCGTGTTCGAAGTCGACCACCCGGCCACCCAGGCGTGGAAGCGCGAGCGCCTCGCCGCGGCCGGGATCCGGCGGCCCGAGACGATGACCTTCGTGCCGGTCGACTTCGAAACCGATGCGCTGGCCACCGAACTGGCCGCCGCTGGATTCGACCGGGCCGCACCGGCCGTGTTCGTGTGGCTCGGCGTCGTGTTCTACCTGAGCCCGGAAGCCGCGCACGACACCCTCGCCTACATCGCCGGCCAGGCCCGGCCCGTCGAGGTCGTCTTCGACTACCTGCGACCCGCCGGCACCGACGCGGAACGGGCGCGGCTGCGGCGGCGCGCCGAACGGGTCGCCGCCCTCGGCGAACCCTGGCACAGCCTGTTCACCCCCGAGGACATCGCCGCGCAGCTGCACGGGCTCGGGTTCACCGAGGTCGAGGACCACTCCGCCACCGAACTCGTCGCCGGTTACCTCGACGGGCCGGCGGAATTCGACGGCGCGCCGCCCGAGGCGCTGCGCGCGAGCCGCCTCCTGCGCGCCCGCCGCTGAGCGGACCCGCCGCGCCCGGAGGCAACGGCGCCCGCAACACCGGGTTCGGCTCGCCCGGCGAGGAACCGGCCGCCATCGAGCGGCGGCAACGCGGCCCGCCTGTTCCCCGGCTCGCCTGACCAGCCCATGATTTCGTCACCGTGACTCAACTGAATCATGTCCAGGCATCCGCGAAGATCGTCGCGGATCGGACCCGGCGCGACTTCGACGTGATCCCTGCCCGGTAACTTGAGCACCCGCACAGCCCGGGAACCGCAGGACGCTGAGGAGGCTGCCGTGGCGCTGAACCACGATCGACCGGTGGCCGCGCGGTGACGGACCCCGCCACCCTGCTCGCCCTGGCGCTGTTCGGCCTCGTCGGCGGCATCGGCATCACCGCCCTCGGACCCGGCGGCGTGCTGCCCACCATCGGCCTGTTCGCCCTCACCGGACTGCCCCCGGCCGCGGTCGCCGGGACCGCCATCGTCACCCACATCGCCACCGGCGCACTCGGCACCGCCGCCTACACCCGCTCCGGCCAGCTGCGCGAACCCGAGACCCGGCGCACCGCGCTGATCCTCGCCGGCACCGCCGTGCTCGGCACCCCGATCGGCGTGCAGCTCAACACCCTCGTGTCCGCACGCACCTTCGGGATCGTGCTCGCCGTGCTGGTCACCGCGGTGGCCGGGCTGGTGTGGTTCCGCGAACAGCGCACGCCCACCCAGGACCGGGCGCACCCGCCGGTGGTGGGAGTGGTGCTGCTCGGGCTGGCCGTGGCCGTCGCCTCGGGCATCGTCGGCATCGGCGGGCCGATGCTCACCGTCCCGCTGCTGATCGCGCTGCGCGTGCCGGTGCTCGAAGCGCTCGCCGCCGCCCAAGCCCAATCGATCGTCATCGCCGGCGTCGGCACCATCGGCTACCTCGCCCACGGCGCCATCGACTGGCCGCTGGCCGCGATCGTGGGTGTGCCGGAACTGATCGGCGTGCTGCTCGGCTGGAAGATCGCCCGCTCGCTGCCCACCCGCACCCTCAAGTACGCGCTGATCGTCACCCTGCTCGCGCTCGCGCCCTACCTCGCGCTGCACGGCTGATCACCGCAGCCAGCCCCGGTGCAGCGCCGGGGCCAACTCGTGCGCCGCCGAGTTGGCCAGGTCCTCGGCATCGTGCAGGTAGCCCTCGGTGGTCGACAGCGCCGCATGCCCCAGGTCGTGCTGCACCTGGCGAGGTTCGGCGCCGCGGGTGATGGCGTGCGTGGCGTAGGAGTGCCGCGCCGAATGCGGGTGGATCGTCTCCCGCAACGGGCCGAGGTGGGCCGCGACCAGCGAAGCCTGCTCACCGTCGAGCACCTCCCGCACTCGCCGGGACCGGGGCGGCGCCGCATCCGGAGCGGGGGCGAACGTCGCGCACAACCGCCGCAGCACCGCCTGCACGTGCGAGACGTGCACCCGCCGGCCCGTCGAGGTCACGAACATCGGCTCCGGCTCGCGCAAGCCCGGCTGCCCGCGCAACGCCGGAACCTGCGGCGCGGCCCGCACCCGCAGGTAGTCCGCCACCGCATCCGCCACCGGCGCCGCCAACGCCACCCGCCGGTCTTTCGCGCCCTTGCCGTGCACCCGCAGCGCGGCAGGACCACCCGCGGCCGGGCGGTGGTAGTCGTCCAGGTTCACCCCGACCAGCTCCTCCGCGCGCACCCCGGTACCGATCAGCACCTCCACCATCGCCCGGTCCCGCGGCCCGTTGCGGTGCCGGTCGGCCAGCAGGTGCGCGGCCAGCAGCAGCGCCCGGCACGCCTCGAACGACCACATCGCCGTCTGCGACGGGCTCGAACCGGACCGGTTGAGGTGCTGGGCGGAGCGGTCCACCAGCGCGGCCGGGTTGTGCTCGGCGAGGCCTTCCCGCAGCAGGTACTTCTGGTAGAACGCCGAGACCGCCGAGAGCATCCGCGCCCGGGTCGCGTCCCGGTACCCGGCCCGGGCGAGTTCCTCCAGCCACCGCTCCACGTGCTGCACCCGCACCTCCGCGAACGAGCCGAAGCCCTCGCGCACGCACCAGTGCAGCCATTCCAGCCCCGTCGGTTCGCCGCGCCGAGCCCGCCCGCGGCGACGTCCCGGCTCGGGGGCGGTGTAGCCGGGGACCCAGTCCAGCGGGATGCCGAGATCGGTGGCGTAGGCGAGGCGGGTGTTCAACGAGGCGTAGACGCGCAGGAACTCCGCGAACCGCTCCGGGCCCGGCGTGCCGGTCCGCTCCTGGCGGGTGGCGACCTCGGTCATGCGTCTCCTCTGCCTCGCGGGCCCCTCATCTTTCGGGGGCCGATTCCACCGCGGGTCGTGTCCGTTTTGCCGTAGTGCGCGGTCGTTCCGGTTTCGCGGCGCCGCAAGATCAGAGTATATCCATAATCCTGGTTATCCATATGAACCCACCGAGACTTCGTGGGCAGGGCAGTTAAAGTATCGAAACCCGAACCGAATGATAAGGTTTCAAAACCTAAACCAGCTGGAGGAAGAGTGCAGGTCAACGTGAGCGAAGAGGCGGAGATCCACGGCGCCCCCGAGCAGGCCGCCACCCGCACACCCCCGGCCCGCCGCGGCAGCCGGGACGAACGACGGGAGACCACGCTGCGGGCCCTGGCCGCCGGAGAGGACGCCGCCTGCGCCTACTGCGGCGAACCGCTGCCGCCGCTGCCCCCGCGCGGCGGACGCCCCACCCCCTACTGCGCCCCCGACCCCGACCGGTACGGGCAGTGGGGCGCCAAGACGATCAGCTGCGCCATGCTCGACGAGCACCGCGAGATCTGGACCCGCGTCTACGGCCCCGATCAGCCGATGACCCACCTCGACGTGCACGCCCTCGACGAACGGCTCGCCGGGCTCACCGGGGTGCTCGACCCGGTGCGCACCGAGGTCGCCGCGCTGCGGCAGCACGCCACCGAACAGCTCGCCACCGCGCTCACCGCCCGCGCCACCGCCGAAGCCGATCGGGACGACGCGCTGGAGAAGTCCCGCGCCGCCGAGCACGACCGGGACCGCGCCCGCGCCGAGGCCGCCGAAGCCCACGAGCAGGCGGCGACCGCCCGCGCCGCGCAGGAGACCGCCGAGGCCGAACGCGATCAGGCCGTGCAGGACCGCGACGCCGCCCACGCCGACCGGGACGCCGCGCGCCGCGACAGCGCTCAAGCCCACGCCGACCGGCAGGCCGCCCTCACCCAAGCCGCCGCCGCCCAGCAGCACATCACC
The DNA here is from genome assembly GCF_024734405.1 of Saccharopolyspora gregorii. Lineage (NCBI taxonomy): Bacteria > Bacillati > Actinomycetota > Actinomycetes > Pseudonocardiales > Pseudonocardiaceae > Saccharopolyspora > Saccharopolyspora gregorii. The sequence goes on from NZ_CP059556.1 coordinate 3,150,579, forward strand.
GAGCTCAACGACGCCCGCGCCACCGAACGCGCCGCCGCGCTCGACGAGCAGGAACGCCTCCGTCACGAAGCCGACGAGGAACGGCAGCGGCTGCGCGACGAACTCGACCAGCACTGGCGGCAGCGGCTGCACGACCAGGAGGCCGCGTTGACCGAGCGGATCACCGCCACCCGCGAGGCCGCCGACGCCCGCGCCGCCGAACTCACCGACCGGCTCACCGAAGCGACCCGCTCCTACGCCGCCGGCCTCGCCCCGCTGCACGCGGAACTCGCCGCCGAACGCACCGCCCACGCCGAGCAGCAGGCGGCCGCGGCCACCGCCCGCCGCGAACACGAGGAATTCCGCACGGCCCTGCGCCAGGCCCTCACCACCGAACCCGGCGACGAGCTGCCCGCACGGGTGCGCGCCCTGCTCGGACCGGACGGCGAGGACCCGGTAGGCGAGAGCTCCGGGACGACCACCGGCTGAGCACGGCGGCGACCACCCGCGATCGGCCTCGGCGACCGGGTCCGCGCCGATATCGCGGAGGGGAGATCACCCGATCATTTCGTCACGGTGCTGGAAGTCGACGGTGTCCAAGGGTGCGGAAACGATCACTCTCGCGCCGGTCCGGACGCCCGACGGGTGGCGAAGGAGCCGCACCCACGACGTTGATCAGCGCGGACCGGTGCTGCCCGGACCGGCCGGGCCGGGCCTCGCGGACCGCGCCGGGCCGGTCGAGGGCACCCCCGATCGCCGCCGTCGAGACCCGCGAACAGCCCGGCCACCGACGCGGAACCAGGTGCGCACCCGGCTAGCCCGCCCGACGCGCGCCGTCCGGCCCGGGCACGTCCCTGCCGCGGTCAGCCGTCACCCGCGGCCGGGGTGTTCGGCACCGCCGCGTGCCGCCGCTTGAGCTGGTCGGCGAACTCCCGCCACAGCTCGGCGCAGTCCTCGGCCGCAGCGCTGATCACCTCCACCTGGTGGCCCGGCAGGTTGGCGATCAACCTGTCCCATCCCCCGGAACGCAGCGCTCCGGCGAAGTTGGTGTGCAGCAACCGGATCAGCGCTCTGCCCGATTCGGAGAAGCGCAGCGACGGGTCCTTGCCGAGGTCGTGCAGCACCCGCGGCCAGTCGCGAGCGCAGGGTTCCGCGGCCTGGGGTCGCCGCGCCACCGGGATCGGCTCGGGGCGTGCGGCCCGCACGAGCGCGTGTCCCTCGGCCGCGCAGCGCGCCGTACCGGCGGCCGCGGCGCCACCGGGGTCCGACAACCGGTCCCGCACCTTCTTCGCGGTGCTGACCGAGACGCCGCAGGCCGCGGCGACCTGCCGCAGCGACGCATGCGGGTTCTCGGCGAGGAACTGCGCGATGCGCCGCCAGTTCAGCGCGGCGTCGGCAGGCCTGCGACGACCGTCGTGACCGATCCGGACCTCGGCGGCGAACACGCCCCCGTGCGCGCGGCCGCGGATCGCGGCCACCGTGCGAGCCGAGATCCCGGCGATGTCGGCGATGACGCGATCCGACCAGTCGGGGTTCGTCGCCAGGATGCGCACCGCGGCGATCTTGCGCTCGGCGAACGACAGCGGCAGGCCGTGGGTGACGTTGGAGCGGACGGCGAGCACGAACGACTCGGCCGCGTCACCGTCGAAGAACCGCACGGTGATCTGCTGCTCCCCGTTGGCGATCGCGGCGCGCAACCGGTGCATGCCGTCGACCACCCGCATCGACCCGCGCTGCACGGTGATCGGCGGCAGCTCGGCGCCCAGCTCCGCGAGCAGGCGGACGTGCTCGGCGTTCTCGCCGTCGATCCGCGGCGAGTCGGACAGGTGCAGGTCCCGGATGGGGACGCGGTGCACCGCGGACGCCAACCGGTTCTCCGGGTCGTCGGGGAATGCGCGCCCGGCGGTCATGTGGCCGGCTCCGGAACGAGACGGCGGAACGGTCCGCGCGGTCGCGGGCTCACCGAAGGACAGGCACGATTCACGACCCACTCCAGACGGGCGGCCGACAATGGGAGATCCATCCGGAGATTAGCAGTCGCACAATTCCCGCTCACGCCTCCGGACGAGTGATCGATTCGAATCGAACCGCGAACGCCGGGCCGAGTTCCGCCCGGAGAGCGTCCTGGCATCGGCGACGCCGCAGCACAGCGCGGTGCCACCACCTGGACTCCTCGGTTCGAGGCAGGACTGCCGAGTTGTTTCGGCGTTCGACGCGAGGAACCCCCGGATCGCACCGAGCAATTTCTCGGACAGCCGTGACGAGGCGTGCGCGCGTCAAACTTTTCCACATTACCCACCCTCGCAATTTTTCGGCAAAACGTGGACGAACAGCGCTCCTTTCCGCACCATTCGGCCCGGCGCCGGAGAATCCCGGCGCGCGGTTCCCGAAAGGATGTGCCAGTGCGCTGTCTCGTTACCGGCGGGGCGGGCTTCATCGGATCCGCCGTGGTGGACCGGCTGCTCGCCGACGGCCACGACGTGATCGTCGTCGACGACCTGCGGCGCGGCCGGGCCCAGAACCTCGCCGAGGCGCTCGGCTCCGGCCGGTGCGCGCTGCTGCGCGTCGACGTCACGACGCCGCGAGTGCGCGAGGTCGTCGTCGAGACCCGCCCCGAGGTCGTGCTGCACCTGGCCGCGCAGGTCGACGTGCGAGCCAGCGTCGCGGACCCGCTCACCGATGCCCGGCTCAACGTGCTGGGCACCCTCAACGTGGCCGAGGCCGCCCGGATCGCGGCCTGCCGCAAGATCGTGTTCGCGTCCTCGGGAGGTTCCATCTACGGCGCCGCGGCGGTGCTGCCCGTCGCCGAGACCGCGCCGCTGCGGCCGCGTTCGCCGTACGCGGCGGCGAAGGTGGCCTGCGAGATCTACCTCGACACGTATCGGCGGCTGCACGGGCTGGAATGCACGCACCTCGCACCGGCCAACGTCTACGGGCCCCGGCAGGACGACTCCGGGGAATCCGGTGCGGTCGCCGTGTTCGCCCGCGCGCTGCTGCGCGGCGAGCCGACGACCGTGTTCGGCGACGGGTCCAACACCCGCGACTACGTCTTCGTCGGCGACGTCGCCGACGCGTTCGCGCTGGCCGTGGGTGACGCGGGAAACGGCGGCCGCTTCAACCTCGGTACCGGGGTGCAGACCTCCGACCGGCTGCTGCACACCCGCGTCGCGGCCGCGGCGGGGGCACCGGACCGGCCGCGGGCCGCCCCGGCTCGGGCCGGCGATCTGCGCCGATCGGCGCTGGCCTGCACGGCGGCCGCCCGCGAACTCGACTGGAAACCGCAGGTCGACCTCGCCGAGGGGATCCGCCGAACGGTCGAGCACCTGCGCACGCACTGACTCGCTCCGCTCAGACGCAAGGAGATGCCTTCCGTGCTCAGCGACACCGAACCGCCCCCGTCCGAGGTGGGAGCCCACCGGCCGGACCTGTCCTCCGGGACAGCGCCGTACCAGTACCGCCGCCGCGAGCTGGTCGAACGCGACTGGACGCGGTTCCGCCCGTGGCGCGAGGTGACGCGCGCGGAGTGGGAGTCGATCCGCTGGCAGCGCGCGCACTGCGTGAAGAGCGTGCGGCAGCTGCGCGAGCTGATGGGCGACCGGCTCGGCGAGGCGTTCTACGAGGACCTCGCCCGCGATCAGGCGCACCGGGCGACGATGTCGATGCTGCTGCCACCGCAGATGATCAACACGATCGCCGGGGGCAGCACCGACGACTGGTACGCCGACCCGGTGCGGCGCTACATGGTGCCGGTGTTCTCCGACCGCCGCACCGACTGGCCGTCGCACCCGCGGGCCGAGCGCGATTCGCTGCACGAGCTGGAGATGTGGGTCGTCGAGGGGCTGACGCACCGCTACCCCACCAAGGTGCTCGCCGAAGTGGTGCCGACCTGCCCGCAGTATTGCGGTCACTGCACCCGGATGGACCTCGTCGGCCTGTCCACACCTCAGGTGGAGAAGCTGCGGTTCACCGCCAAACCGGCCGACCGGCTCGCCGCGATGCTGGGCTACCTGCGCCGGACCCCCGGTGTGCGCGACGTCGTCGTCTCCGGCGGCGACGTCGCCAACCTGCCGTGGCCGAGGCTGGAGCGGTTCGTCGCCGCCCTGCTGGAGATCGACCACGTGCGCGACATCCGGCTGGCCAGCAAGTCGCTGGTCACGTTGCCGCAGCACTGGTTGCAGGACGAGGTGCGGGCGGGGGTGGCGAGGCTGGCGGCGACAGCCCGGCACCGCGGTGTCTCCCTCGCGATCCACACCCACGTCAACGCGGCCCAGCAGGTGACCCCGCTGGCGGCCCGCGCGTGCCGGGCGATGCTGGAGGCCGGTCTGCGCGACGTGCGCAACCAGGGCGTGTTGCTGCGCGGGGTCAACGACAGCAGCGAGGCGCTGCTGGACCTGTGCTTCGCGCTGCTCGACGGGGCGGGCGTCATGCCCTACTACTTCTACCAGTGCGACATGATCCCGTTCAGCGAGCACTGGCGGCTGGCGCTGTGGGAGGCCCAGCGGCTCCAGCACGACATCCTGGGCTACCTGCCCGGTTTCGCGACGCCGCGGGTGGTCTGCGACGTGCCCTTCGTCGGGAAGCGCTGGGTGCACCAGCACAGCCACTACGACCGGGAACGCGGCATCAGCCACTGGCGCAAGGGTTACCTGACCGATCCGGAGCGGCGCGGTGAACAGCCGCTGGGCCGCGGCCACGAGTTCTTCGACCCGATCCACACCTTGCCCGAATCCGGCAGGCAGTGGTGGCAGGAGCGGAGCGCCGGGCACGCCTGAGCGCAACGCATCGGGCGGCGCCGCCGCGACACCGAGATCATGCGTCTGAGGAGGAACGGTTGTCCAGCGGAGACGAGGAGCGCGGGGGTTCGACGCGCGACGGGCAGTTGCGGCGGCTGGCGGAGCTGGATTCGTTGCTGCGCGCCCCGGCGGCCCGTCCCGCGGCGCACGACGAAGCGTTGCTGTGCCTGCTGGAATGCGCGTGCCGGGCGGCGCGGGCGCTGGGGCGCGCCGAGCTGGACGGGCGCGACCGCGAGCTGCTGCACGAGGCGTTGCGCGCGGCCAGGGCGGCGGCCACCTGCGTGGCCTACGCCATGAGCTGCCCCGGACCCGGAGCGCGGCCGTGACCGGGACCGCGGCGCGGGTGGCCGACGCCGCCGCGCGGATCGGTGTCGCGCTGGTCCCGGGGACCGCGCGGGCCGACTGCAGCGGCTGGGACTTCTCGGTGGTGCACGTGGCCGGCGAGGACGGCACGGACTGGATCTTGCGGTATCCGCGGAGGCCCGAGGCGGCTGCCCTGGCACGGGTGGAGGCGCGAGTGCTGGCGCGGGTGCGCGATCACCTGGACGTCGCCGTTCCGCGCTGGGTGGTGCACGACCCCGACCTGATCGCCTACCGCCGGCTGCCCGGCGTGCCCGCGGGCACGGAGGATCCGGTGCTGCTGCGCTACCGGTGGCGCATCGATCCGGTCGCGGCGCGGCGGGAGTACCTGGCGCCGCTGTGCGGGTTGCTGGCCACCGTCCACGAGATCACCGACGTCGCCGGGCTCACCACCTGCGGGATCGATCGCGTCCGCGAGCGGCTCAGCGCCGACCTCGACCGGGCCGAGACCGCGTTGCCGGTCCGGGCCGAGGCCGTGCGCCGCTGGCGCCGGTGGCTGGGGCGGGACCGCGGATGGCCGCCGCACCCGGTGCTGGTGCACGGCGACGTGCATCCGGGGCACACGTTGGTGCGGAGCTCGGACGCGAAGCTGATCGGGATGCTGGACTGGGCCGATGCCGAGATCGGCGACCCGTCGGCGGACTTCGCGGACATGTGCTTCGCGGGCGGTGCGGCGGTGCTGGACGCGATGCTGGCGCACTACCGGGCGCGCGGCGGGTCGGTGTGGCCGGGGATGCGCGAGCACGTCCTGGCCCGGTGCTCGTTCCTCTGGGTCAAGGTCGGGCTGCGCGGCCTCGACACCGGCCGGGACGACCTGGTGGCGACCGCGTCGCGGCGGTTGCGGGCTCCCGCGTGAGCTCGGTCCGGTTCCGGCGTCCCCGAGGAGGAGCTGTGGGCAGTGCGGTCACCGTCGTGCACGTCGATGAGGCGGCGCCCGACTCCTGGTCGGCGGCGATCTACCTGTGCGGGCCGACGCCGGTCGACTCGGCGATCCCGTCGTGGCGGCCCGCGGCGGTGCGCGAACTGCGCGCCCGGTGGCGTGGCGCGGGCAGGCTGGTGGTGTTCGTGCCGGAGCCGGTGCGCGCCTACCCGGCCTACGCCGACCAGGTGGCGTGGGAGAACGCGATGATGCGGCGCAGCGACGTCGTGCTGTTCTTCGTCCCCAGGCGCATGCCCGCGTTGCCGGGGTTGGTGTCGAACATCAAGTGGGGTGCGTGGCACGACTCGGGGCGGGCGGTGCTCGGGGCGCCCGCGGACGCGGACCGGATGGAGTACCTGCGCCACCAGGCCGCCGAACTCGGTGTCCCGGTGGCCGGTGATGTGCCCGCCACGTGCGCGGCCGCGCTGGAGCTGCTGGGCGCGGGTGCGCGACGCCGTGGCGGGGAGCGCGCGGTGCCCTTGCCGGTGTGGCGGACCGGGGAGTTCCAGCGCTGGTACGGGGCGCGGCGGGCCGTCGGTGACGTGCTGGTGGACGCGCGGGTGGAGCGCTCCGGGCGCGGCGGCTGGTCGCTGTGGGCGACGGTGCGTTCGGCGAGCGGGGTCGAGGTTTCCGGGCGGGTCGCCGGGCACGGCGATCGGGTTCCGGTGCTGCTGCACGGCCGGGACGACCGGTTCGAGCGGATCCGGTTGGCGTTCGCGGCGTCCGGGCCGGTGTCGGGCCGGCCGGGTTCGTCCGGCCTGCCGGTCGTTCCCGCCGCCGTGGAGCCGTCCGGCGTCGCGGGGGTGCGGGCGCTGATCCGCACGTGGACGGGGCTCGACGTGGCCGCCGAGCGGGTGCGCATCGTGCCGGCCGGGCACGGCGACCCGGAGCATTCGCCGTCGCTGCTGCGACCTTGCGCCGTGGAGCTCACCGACGCGGAGCTGGACGGGATCTGCGACGGCGCCCTGCGGGTCCGCACCGTGCGGGAGGGCGCCGCGGACTTCGCGACGTGGGGCATCCTCGCCGCTGCCCTGCTGGGGCCGCGCGGTCCAGCCGCCCGCTGAAGGTCGTGTCCGGTCAGTCGTGGTCCGCGCGGTTCCACGCGGACCACAACCGCGCGTAGGTGCCGCCGGCCGCGACGACCTCGTCGTGGGTGCCGACCTCGACGATGCGTCCCGCGTCGAGCACCGCGATCCGGTCGGCCTCGGCCGCGGTGTCCAGCCGGTGCTCGATGGAGATCACCGTGCGACCGGCCAGCACCGCGGCGAGCGAGCGCTCCACCTGCCGGGACGCCGCCGCGTCCACGAGCGCGGTGGCCTCGTCGAGCACCACGGTCGCGGGGTCGGCGAGCACGAACCGCGCCAGCGCGAGCCGTTGGGCCACCGACGCGGGCACGGTGATCGTCCCGTCGCCGATCTCGGTGTCCAAGCCGTGCGGCAACGACCGCACCCAGTCCGCGAGGTCGACGAGGTCGAGGGCGTCGAGCAGTTCCGCGTCGCTCCAGTCCGCGCCCGGGTCGCCGTCGCGGTCGGCCAAGGTGAGGTTCTCCCGCGCGGTGCCGAGGAAGACGTGGTGTTCCTGGGTGATCAGCGCGATCTCGCGGCGCAGCGCCTCGGTGCTGAGGCTCGTGGTGGGCACGCCGCCGACCAGCACGGATCCGCCGTCCGGGGCGTGCACCCCGGCCACCAGCTTGGCCAAGGTGGACTTGCCCGCGCCGGAGGCGCCGACCAGCACGATCCGTTCGCCTTCCCGGACGTCGAGGTCGACGCCGCGCAGGACCTCGTGCCCGGGCCGGTAGCCGAACCGCACGTCGCGCAGCCGGATCGCGTGCCCGCGCGGAGGCGGCGAGTCCGGGATCTCGGGCGTGGGGATCCGGTCGGCGCCCAGCACCCGGCGCAGCGCGGCATTGCCGATCTGGAGCTCGTCGACCCAGGTGAGCAGTTCGTTGAGCGGTCCGCCGAGCAGCTGCACGTAGACGACCACCGCGGTCAGCTCGCCCAGGCCGACGAGTCCGTGCCGGTGGGCGAGCACGCCGAGCAGCAGCACGACCCCGGCCGGGACCGTGGTGGCCAGGTCCAGGCTGGGGAACCACACCTTCTGCAGGTCCGCGGTCCGGGCCCGGGTGCGCACGACCGCGGCCACCGCCCGGCCGTGGTGGTCGACGCGGCGCGGTCCGAGGCCGAAGGTCTCGGTGGTGGCGCAGCCGTGGACGGTTTCGTGGGTGCTGGCGAGCACGTCGGCTTCCTCGACGAGCAGCCGGGCGTAGGCGCGGCGCGCTCGCGGCCGGTACCACCAGGTCGACAGCACCGCGAACGGCAGTCCGGCCAGCAGCGCGAGCGACAGCAGCGGCGAGGTCAGCACGATCGCCGCGGCGAGGAACACCAGCGTCAGCGCGGAGATCACGATCTCCGGCAGCGCGTGGCGGATCCCCTCGTCGAGCCGGTCCACGTCGGAGGTCGCGCGGCTGAGCAGGTCCCCGGTCCCGGCGGATTCGACGGTCTGCGGGGGGAGTTCGACCACCGTGCGCACGAACTCCTCCCGCGTCTCGGCCAGCACCTTCTCGCCGAGGTAGGCCGCGCGCACCATCGCGGCGCGCTGCAGCAGCGCCTCCACCGAGAGCACGCCGAGCAGCGCCAGCGCGATGAGGTCCACGCGCGCCGTGGTGGTGCCCGCGGTGACCGAGTCGACCAGCAGGCCCAGCAGCCGGGGCCCCACCAGGGCGGCGAGGAGCGCCAGCGCGAACAGCAGCAGGACCGAGGTCACCGCCGCGGCGTTGGCCCGCAACACCCGGCGCACCCAGGTGCGGACCTGGGCGGTGTCGGCGATCGGCAGCGGCGTGCGCGTCGCGGTGCTCACAGCGGGTCTCCTCCGGTCGCGGTGGCAGGTTCGGCGTCGAGCCGGCAGGTCCGGTCGGCCGCCTTCGTCCACAGCGGGCTCTGGCTGAACACGACGGTGCTGCGGCCGCGGCGGTGTTCGGCGAGCCGCCGCACGATGAGGGCTTCGGTGTGCGCGTCCACGGCGGAGGTGGGGTCTTCCAGCACCAGCACTTCCGGGTCGGCGAGCACGGCGCGGGCCAGCACCAGCCGTTGCCGCTGGCCGTGCGAGAGCGACCTGCCGCCTTCGGCGACCGCCGCGGACGGGCCGCCGAGCGAGTCGAGGACGTCCGCGGCGGCCGCGACGTGCAGCGCGGTCGTGAGTTCGGCGCGGCCGGCCGTTCGCCGCACGCTGGTCAGCTCGTCGTCGAGCGCACCGCTGAACAGGGTGTCGGTGTGGGTGCACAGCACGACGCGGCGCCGCAGCTGTGCGAGGTCCAGCCGCTCGATCGGGAGGCCGCCGACGGTGACCTCTCCGGTTCCGGCGCTGCGCCGGGTGATCCGCGCGGCGGTGGGGCCGCTGACCGCGCTGGGCGCGTCGACGACCGTGAGCGCTCCCGGTTCGACGACGAGGCCGGTCGGCGAGTCCACGATGCGCAGTGCGGTCTTCGGCAACGGCACCGGGTCCGCGGGCGGCGGGGGTGCCGGTTCGAGCCGCAGGACGCGCCGCATCCGCCGGGCCGCCACCAGCGCCATGCTCACCGAGTCGGCGGTTTCGGTCGCCGTGCTCACCGGCAGCGTCAGGAACGCCGCCGCACCGTAGAAGGCGATCAGCTCGCCCGGACTGATCACGCCGCCGAGGACGAGACGCGCGCCGAGCCACGTGACCACGACGGTGACCAGGCCGGGCAGCAGCACTCCGGCCGCCTCCAGCCACGCCTCCGTCCGGCCCGCGGCCCCGCCCGCCGCGCGCACGCGCTGGCTGACCACGGCGAACCTGCGGGCGAAGCGGCGCTCGCCCCCGATGCCGCGCAGCACCCGCAGGCCCGCGACGATGTCGCCGGCTCGGGCGGTGGCGTCGCCGAGGTGTTCGCGCTGCTGCTCGTTGCGTTCCTGCAGCGGCCGCAGCAGCGGTCCGATGCCTGCGACCGCCAGCGGCACGCCGACCAGCGCGACCGCGCCGAGCAGCGGCGAGGTCAGCACCAGCACCACCGACACCACGGCGAAGGCGACCAGCGAGCCGATCGCGCGCCCCACGACCTCGAACGCGTCGCCGATGTTGTCGACGTCCCCGGCGGTGATCGCGACGACGTCGCCGGTGCGGGCCTGTTCGCGCAGCGACCCCCCGAGGCGCACCGAGTGCCGCAGCAGCACCCGGTGGCCGACCGACACGGCGTGCATCTCGGCAGCCGTCGCGGCCTGGATGAGCCCCGCTCCGGCAAGGGCCTGCACCGCGCCCAGGCCGAACACGGCGCACGCCCAGCCGTACACGGCACCGTCGGCGCCGTGGGCGATGCCCGCGTCGATGGCGCGGCCGATCACCAGCGGGACCAGCGCTAGGGGCACCATCCAGCAGACGCCGAGCGCGGCGGCGGCCACCAGCGGCCACGGCCGCAGCCGCACCAGCCACCACAGCAGCCGCCAGGCGCTGCGGGAGTCGGCTTCCGGGAGCACGTCCGGATGCCCGGGACGGACGAACCTGTCAGATCGCATGTTCCACCTGTCGTCGTGCTGCCGTCGCGCAGCGGCGCGGACGGCGGATCCTCGACCTGCTCCGCAGCGCGCGAGCGAGCTCCTGGCCGGTTCGGCTCCGGGGAAGACCGCCGTTCTCACCAGGGGCGCCGGTGACCCGGGTGGCCGCGTGCGCCGGCGCCGATCAGCGGCCTCGCCCGCGACGGGACCAGAACGGCGAAGCAGTGGGGACGCCGTGCCCCGGCTCGATCCGACGGGCCCGTCGCTCGTACCGGCGCGGCATCAGGGAGAACCGCGCAGATGCTCGTCGCGGGTGGCGTTCCGGTCGATCTTGCCACTGGCCGTGTAGCGGAGCTCGGGGACCGCCACCAACTCGTTCGGCACGAGGTGCGCCGGCACCGAATCGACGAGCCGCGCGCGAACGCGGCCGAGCACGGTGTCCGCGTCGGCCGCCGCGACGACGAACGCCACCAGCGATTCGTGCTCGCCGCGCCGCGCCGCGGCCACGGCGACCGCCACCACGCCGGGCACCGCGGCGATCTGCTCCTCCACGGTGTTCAGGTCGACCCGGAAACCGCGGATCTTCACCTGGTGCCCGATGCGGCCGTGGAAGACCAGTGCGCCGTCCGGGCGGGCGCGCACCAGGTCGTGCGTGCGGTACCACCTGCGGGGGCCGTCGCCGAAGTCCGCGCGCGGGAACCACTTCGCGGTCAGCCCCGGATCGCCGTGGTAGCCCAGCGCCACGTTCGGGCCGCTGAGGTACAGCTCGCCGACCTCGCCGGGGCCGACGGGTTCGCCGGTGTCCTCGGAGATCAGCCGTTGGCGCACGTGCGGCAGCGGCCGGCCGATCACGACGCCGCCACCGTCGACCACGTCCGGTCCGTCCAGGCGCACCGCGTGGGTGATCATGCCGGTCTCGGTGGCGCCGTAGGTGTTGAGCAACCGGACGTGCCCGGCGCCGAGCCGCCCCCAGCGTTCCAGCATGTCCGCCCGGCACGCCTCCCCGCCGATGATCACGGTGCGCACGCAGCCCGGCAGCGGTGCGCCCTCGTCCAGCAGCCGGTTCACCAGCAGCAGCCAATAGCTCGTGGTCAGGTTGAGCACGCTGATCTCGTGCTCGGCCAGCACCTCCGACATGCGCACGTCGCAGTCGTCGTCGATGACGAGCGTCCCGCCCCCGGTCAGGGTCGGCAGCACCTCCTCCAGGCTCGTGTCGCTGGCCGCGCTGTGGAAGTACAGCGCCGTCTCGCCGGGCCGGATGCCGAACAGCTCGCGCAGCCGCGGGACGGTCGCGGCCAGCGCGCTGTGCGGCAGCACCACGCCCTTGGGAGCTCCGGTCGAGCCGGAGGTGAACAGCACGTAGGCCGGGTCCCCTGCGACGACGGGTTCGGCGGCCTCGCGCACCGGCAGGTCCGCGTTCGTCCAGTTGATCTCGATCAGCTCCGGCACCGGCGGCCGGTACCCGGTGGCGGCGGTCGCGACCACTTCGACGCAGCCGGTCGCGGCCAGCACCGAACGCAGGTACGCCGAAGGCGCGTCCGGGTCGACCGGCAGGTAGCAGCGCCCGGCGGCGAGCACGCCGAGCATCGCGGCCACGTCGTGCGCGGACCGGTGCGCGACGACGCCGACCGGGGGTTGCTCGTGCTCGGCGCGAGGCGTGACGGCGTCGGCGACGGCACTGACCCAGCGGGCGAGCGTGCGGTAGCTGACGGCCACGCCGTCGCTGACGATCGCCGGGCAATCCGGGTCCGCGCGGGCGTGCGCGAACACGCCGTCCACGATGTTGGCCGGCGCGATGGTGGGGGGTGCGTCGAGGTCGGGCGTGCTCATCAGCGCTCGCTCCTGTGCGGTTCGGGGGACGTCTCGGGTCGGCACGCCCGGCGGCGGTGCTCGGCGGCCAGGCGCCGGATCGTCGCGGGCACGTGCAGGGCGCGGGAGTACCACCACTCGACGCGCAGTTCACCGTCGGAGATCATCGCCAGCACCTCGATCAGGTGCGGCCGGGACCAGTCGGCGGCGGTGATCCCGGTGGGCTGCTCGTCGGCGACGTCGATCAGCACCTCGCCGATCGGCAGCGCGTCCTCGTCGCCCTCGTAGTCGAAGGACACGTCGGAGCGGGCGGCCGAGCGCAACCGGCCGGAGGGACGCGGTCTGCCGTGGTGGCGCAGCGCGCCGTAGCCGACACCGCCGTGCGGCATGCCGTCGAGGTGGTCGCGGGTGCCGATGAGCCCGCCCGCCCGGGACAGGCGCACCGGCACGGACACCGTGAACCAGCCGGTGGTGCGGCCGAGGTCGACGGGGGCGAGATCCTCGTCGCGACCGTGGCGCAGCACGTCGAGCCGGAACCGGTCGGTGCCGCACCACGTCGCCAGCACCTCGCCGAGCGCGTGCAGCAGCACCGTCGCGGGCGGCACCCGCTCTCCGCCCACCGCGGTCGTCAGGAGGCGGCCGGTCTGCTCCCGGGTGAACCGTTCCACGTGGATCTCCGCGGTGGCGCCGGTGTTCGCCCGGTGCGGGTCGTCGTGCGGGAAGTCCAGCGGCACCGCGGCGGGGGTGTCGAGCACGCCGGTCCACCACGGCAGTTCCGCTTCCGCACCGGGTGTCCGGGCGTACTCGGCGACCGCCGCGGCCCACCGCAGCGCGGACGTGCCCTCACCGGGCAGCGCCGGTTCGGCGCCCGCCTCGGCGGCCGCGGCGAGGTGCTCCAGGTCGGCGAGGATGATCGGCCAGGACATCAGGTCGACGGTCAGCTGGTGTGCGGTCACCAGCAGCCACCCGGGTGCGTCGCCCGCGTCGAAGAAGACGCAGCGGAAGGTGCGGCCCGCGGCCAGGTCCAGCTCGCGCTGCTCCCGCTCCGCGCGCCGCAGCACCTGCTCGCCCGCCCGCCGTTCACCGAGGCCGGTGACGTCGACCTGGTGGAACACCGCATCCCGGTCGCCGTCCTCGGCGTCCCACGAAGTCTGCCTCGGCCGCTGCCCGGGCCGGTCCTCCACCCGCAGCCGCAGCGACTGGTGCCGGACCACGAGGCCGCGCACCGCGGTGCGCAAGGTCGCGCCGCGCACCGCGGGGCGGGTGCGGAACAGCAGCGACTGGTTCCAGTGGTCGCGCCCGCCGCGCTGCATGTCCCAGGCGTGCTCCTGGGAGGGCGCGAACACCACCGGGCCGAGCAGTTCACCGCCGGCGCCGCCGGCCGTGCCCTCCCGCGCGCGCACCGTCCGCACGAGCGCGTCCAGCGTCAGGTCCGGGTCGAGCAGTTCCCGCAGCGCGATCCGGGCCGCGAACTCGATCTCGGCGCTGCGGGCGAGGCGGATCAGGTCCAGCGAGTCGACGCCCTGCTGCCACAGCGCCGTCGCGGGATCGAACTCCGCGGTCACCAGCCGATGCCCGAGCAGTTCCACCAGCCGGTCCCGCACCCGCTGGTCGTCCCCGCCGGTCATGACCGCCCCCCGGTGTCCCGGCGCACCAGGAACGGTCCGAGCGCCACCGCGTCGAGCGGGCACCGGGCGAAGGTCGCCAGCGCGTCGTCCGGGGAGCACACGACGGGTTCTTCCTTGCCGTTGAACGAGGTGTTGAGCACGACCGGGACACCGGTGCGCTCGCCCACCGCACCGAGCAGCCGGTGGTAGAGCGGGTCGACGTCGGCGGAGACGGTCTGCGGCCGGGTGGTGCGGTCCTCGTGCACCACCGCGGGCATCAGCTCCCGGGAGCTCTCCGGCACCGGGGTGGTCACGATCATGTACGGCAGCGGGGTGGGAACGCCGAGCAGTTCCGGCGCGGCTTCCGCGGGCAGGCTCGGTGCGAACGGGCGCCACGCCTCCCGGTCCTTGACCCGCACGTTGACCCGGTCGCGCTGGGACAGCGGCGCGGGGCGGGTGAGGATGCTGCGGTGGCCCAGCGCGCGCGGACCGCCCTCCGCCGCGCCTTGCACCCAGCCCACCACGTCGCCGGCCGCGATCAGGTCGGCGGTGGCCTCGGCGATGTCGGCCGGTTCGGTGTAGGCGATGCCGGCCGCCTCCAGCCGTTCCCGGATCCGCCCCGCGCTCCACCGCGGGCCCCAGGCCACCGACCCGGTCATCGGCCGCACCCGTTCGCCTGCCTCGGCGGCGACGAACGCCGCGGCGCCGAGCGCGACGCCCTGGTCCCCGGCCAGCGGCTGCACGAACAGGTCGCGGACCTCCGGCATCCGCAGCAGCTTCCCGTTGAGGGTGGCGTTGAACGCGACACCGCCCGCCAGCAGCAACGTGCGCTGCCCGGTTTCGCGCAGCAGCGCGCGCACCAGGCCCATCGCGCACTGCTCCACGGCGGACTGCGCGGTGGCGGCGAGGTCCCGGTAGTCGAACGGATCCCGCTCGGTCACCCGCCGGAACCGGCCGATCGCCGGGTCGAAGCGGGTGCTGACCCGGTTCGGCGGCAACGGCTGCGTGCGCGCCAGGTGCTCCCGCCACAGCTCCAGCGCCGCGGACTCCTCGTCGGTGCTGCCGCGCGCGAGCAGGCCCTCCGGGACGGCGTCGAGGGTGTAGCCGTCGTCGGTGAACCCGAACGTGCCGAACGTGGCGTCGCCGGGCGTGCCGTAGGAGGCCAGCCCCATCATCTTCCCGGCCGCGTCGCCGCCCAGTCCGACGTGCTCGCACACCGCGGAGTAGAAGTAGCCCAGCGACCAGCCGGGCCGAACCGAGCGCAGCATCCGCACCCTGCCCCGCTCGCCCACGGCGAGGCTCGCGCTCTCGTTCTCGCCCTGGCCGTCGAGCACCAGGATCGCGCCGCGGTCGTGGCCGGAGAGGTGGTAGGCGCTGGCCGCGTGCGCGTGGTGGTGGCCGACGAACGTCAGCTGCGGGTCGCGGCCGCGCGGGAACAGCGCCGCGGGCAGCAAGTGCTCCAGCGCGTCGCGTTCGCACGAGAACCAGTCCAACCCGCGATCGCGGTAGAGCCGCGGCAGGTCCCAGCCGTGGGCGACGACGTCCACGTCGTCCAGCGCGAGTCCGGCGCGGTCCAGGCAGTGCGCGGTCGCGTTCAGCGGCGCCGCGCCGTAGGCGTGCTTGTGCCGGGTGAAGCGCTCCTCTTCGGCGAACGCCACCACTTCTCCGTCGATGAGCAGGCAGGCCGCCGCGTCATGACTGACACCGGGCCACCCGTTGACTCCGAGAACGCGCATGCTCGATCCTTTGCCCACTGTGCTGACAACGGCTGCGCACCGGATCGGTGCGCGACTGATCCGGGAGCGGAAACGGACATCAAAGTCACCCGCGGATTGCGGATTCCGCTGCGGGACAACACTGTTCTCCTCGCCGACCTGTACCGGCCGGACACGGCGGACCGGCTGCCGACCGCGGTGCGGCGCACCCCTTACGGCCGTTCGGGAGCGCCCGGGGGACGGTCCGTGGACGGGCTGCGCCTGGTGCGGGCCGGGTACAACCTGCTGGTGCAGAGCACGCGCGGCCGGGACGGTTCCGATGGCGCCTTCCGGCCGTTCGCCACCGAACGCGAGGACGGCGCCGACACGCTCGACTGGGTCGCCGCTCAGCCGTGGTGCGACGGCAGGACCGCGCTGTTCGGCCGCTCCTACGAGGGCATGGCGGCGCTGCTGGCGGCGCCGGATTCCGGGTGCGGAGCGGTCGCCGCGCAGGTCGCGCCCGGTTCCCGCGCCGGTGCCACGCGTTCCGGTGGTGCGTTCCAGCTCGGGTTCTGCCTGCACTGGGTGCTGTGCGATCTGGTGCTGCCCGAGCTCGCGGCCGGTTCGGCGGCGGCCGCCGAGGTCATCGCCGCGCTCGACGACATCGACCGGCTCTACGCCGATCCCGGTGCGGCGCTGGAGCTGCTGGACAGGTGCGCGCCGTACTACCGGGACTGGCTGGAGGAACCCGCGGTGGCGGAGGAACCCGCCGCGGGACCGCCGCTGCTGAGCATCGGCGGCTGGTACGACATCTTCCTCGCCGACGGCCTCGCGGCGCGCTCCCGGCGGCCCGAGCTGTCCACGTTGGTCGTCGGACCCTGGTCGCACTGCGTCACCGGCGGGATCTTCCCGCAGCGGCGCTACGGCCACGCCGCCGACGAGGACGTCGTCGACATCACCGCCCTGCACATCGCGCACTTCGACCGGGCGTTGAAGGGCCGGGACACCGCGCCCGGCGCGCCGGTCCGGTTGTTCGTCACCGGAGCCGACGAGTGGCGCGACTTCCCGTGCTGGCCGGTTCCCGGCACCACCGACCAGGCCGTGCACCTGGCCGGCCGGGGACGGGCCGCCGAAGGCGACGGGCGGTTGCTGCCCGAGCCGGCGGAGCCCGCATCGGACCAGCTGCGCCACGACCCGGCCGCACCGGTGCCCACGTGCGGCGGGGCCACGCTGATGACCGGGATGTTCGTCGGCGCCGACTGCGGCCCCCTCGACCAGCGCGACGTCGAACGACACCCCCACGTGCTGCGCTACACCGGTGACCGGCTGCACCGGCCGCTCACCGTCATCGGCGAGGTGCGGGTGGTGCTCGGTTTCGCCGCCACCACCCCCGATGCGGACTTGGCGGCGAAGCTCGTCGACGTGCACCCGGACGGCCGGGCCGAGCTGCTCTGCGACGGCGTGCTGCGCGCCCGCCACCGCGACCCGGGCGCCCCGGCCGGTCTGGAACCCGGCCGGATCACCGAGCTCGCGGTGCGGCTGGGCGCGGTGGCGCACCGGTTCGGCGCGGGACACCGCATCCGGCTCGACCTCGCCGCGAGCAACTTCCCCCGGTTCGACCTCGACCCCGCCCTGGCCGCGGGCGTGGTCGGCGCGGTGCACCACGGTGGCGCTCACGGGTCCTGCCTGGTGCTGCCGGTGTCCCCGGACTGATCGCCGGCCGCGGCGATCGGGGTGCCGTGGCGCGCGTGCGACTCCCGCAACCGCCGCTTCTGCTCGGGGCTCAGCTCGCAGCAGTGCTGCGGGATGGCGTGCACCATCCGGACCCGCCGCGCCGTCGCCGGGTACCGCGCCCGCACCCGGTAGGGGTCCCGCAGCAGGTGGTGGAGCGTTCCGGTGTGCAGCGCCGCCTTGAGCACCGCGTAGTACGCGGCGGCACCGATCCCCTTGCGCCGCGCGCAGTGCAGCAGCGTCCGCGACGCCTCGAAGCACCGCCACAGCACCGGCACGGCCGGGGTGGTGAACACGCCCAGCTCCTGGGCGATGCCCTCCCCGATGCCGTAGCGGAAGTAGCTGCGCACGTTCTGGAACCCGCGCTGCGCGTCGTGGAAGATCCGCGCCTCCGGCAGGGAGCGCACCGCGATCCCGGCCAGCTGCAACCGGAAGTCGAACTCGCGGTCCTCGCACCAGTGGATCAGCGGGTTGAAGTGGTAGCCGCCGATGCGCTCGACGATGCCGCGGTCGTAGACCAGCGGCGGGGACAACGCGCTGATGTAGTCGCCCTCGTCGTACTCGCGGACCCGGGCGGTGAGCCTGCTCAGCAGCTCGTCGGCTTCGCCGTAGACGACCTGCCCCTTGACCACCGGGTCGGTCAGCGCCGCGCGCACCATCGACCGGATCACGCCGGGCGCGAAGGTGCAGTCGGAGTCCATCAGCAGCAGGTAGCGGCCCGCGGCGGCCTCGGCCCCGGCGTTGTAGGCGGCGCCGAGGTTGCCCGCGTCGGCGATCTCGGTGATCGTCAGCGGTTCGGGCCGGGCCGCCAGCAGGGCGCGGATCTGGGCGGTGGCGCCGTTGAGCGCCAGCACCACCTCCACGTCCTCGTCGATGGAGTTCAGGCACTCGGCGATGCGCACGTCGTCGCGCAGCGCGATGATCACGCTGGTCGCGGCCAGCGCGCGCGACAGCTCCGGTTCGTCGTCGCCCACGGCTCACCTCTCCCGGTTCGGGTCGTCGGTCTCCAAGCGCACCGGCAGCGAGCGCAGCGCCGCGGCGGCCACGGACTCCGCTTCGGCGACCGACTCCCCGGTCGCGATGACGCCGCCGAGCACGTCGGTCCCGCTGCCGCAGCGCGGCAGCCTCGTGCCGGCGCGGGGGCGCACTCCCCAGAACAGGTCGTGCACCCGCGGGTCTCGCGGCACCTGGCCGAGATCTCCCGCCCAGGCCACGAATTCGCCGTCCACCGGGCGGAACCGCTGCACCACCGCCCGGCACCGGGTGGGCACGAGCTCGTCGACCGCGAGCGGCCTGCCCAGGGCGAGCCGGGCCAGGTTGGGCAGCGGGTCGACGCCGGTGCTCAGCGGCATCACCTCGGTGGCGATCCGGGCGCCGGTGATCCGCGCGGTGATCTCCAGCAGGAACACCTCGCCGTCCGCGGTGCGCAGCACATCGGTGTTGATCACAGCGGGATCCAGTTCCAGGGCCCGCGCGGCGGTGTGCACGACCGCCAGCACTTCGCGCACCTGCTCCGCGGTGAGCGCGGTGGGCAGGGTGTCACCGCTTTCCAGGAAGTGCGGTGCGAACAGCTCCTTGTTCCGGTAGTCGCGGTCGGCGAACCCGACCGGGTGCAGCACGCCGTCGGCGAGGAACGCGACCGCGGTGTGCTCGGTGCCCTCCAGGAATTCCTCCAGCACGATCCGGCCGGACCGGCTCAGCCGCAGCGCCCGCTCGACCAGCGGCCGCGCGGTCTCCGGACCGTCCACTTTGGCCACCCCCACCGATGAGGACCGGTCGCACGGTTTGACCACGGCGGGCAGTCCCAGTTCGCGCAGCCCGTCGAGCGCGCCGCGCAGCGTCGTGGCCACCGCGTGGCGGGGCGTGGCCACTCCGGCCGCGGCGAGCCGCCGCAGCCTGCGGTGCTTGAGGGTGCAGTCCAGCGCGACGCGCTCGGGCAGGCCCGGGCAGCCGAAACGGGCCGCCAGCCCGCTCACGGCGGGCGGGTTGTCGCAACCGAGGGACAGCACACCGTCGAGCCCCGTGATCCCGGCTCCGGCGAGCCCGGCCGCGACCGCGTCCGCGTCGTGCGGGTCGACCCGCAGCACGGTGCCCGCGTCGCGGTGCGCGGCCGGCCCGGGGCGTTCGGTGGCGACCACGACCTCCAGGCCGAGGCGGGCCAGCGCGGAGACCGACCCGTCCATCCCGGCGCCGACGCCGCAGACCAGCAGCCGGCTACCCACGGGCGGCCACCTGCAGCACCTGGAACACCTCGGCGTGCCCGCCACCGGAGGTCAGCACGCCCCGGTAGGACGCCAGGCCGCGCACTCCCTCGTCCCAGCGGGCGTGCGCGAGCTGCGACCGGTAGCAGCCCATCGCGGCCACCTTCGCCTCCAGGTGCTCGCCGATGTCGCGCACGTGCTGGAACCGGGCCAGCGGCGACCACACCTCGTAGCCCAGCACCAGTTCCGGCGCGGACATCGGTTCGCCCGCTTCGCCGAAGAACGACGACTGGGCCATCCACAGCGCCTCCACTCCGAGCCGGTGCACCGCGCGGTGCTCGACGTCGTCGTCGTTGTCGTGCGGCAGGTACACCACCTGCGGGCGGGTTTCGCGCAGCGCCCGCACCACGTCGAGGTGCAACCGCCGGGACGACCGCAGATCGCGGGAGGGCTCGTCGAGCCGCACGCACCTGCTCACCCCGAGCACCGCGCAGGCGTCGGCGGTCTCCTGGGCGAACTCCTCATCGGTGACGTCGTCGTCGAATCCGCTGCGTTCGCGTTCGACCACGACCACGACGGTCACCCGCGCTCCGTTCGCCGCGTGCGCGGCGATCGACCCGCCGCAGCCGATCACCTCGTCGTCCGGGTGCGGCGCGAGCACCAGCACGTCGCGGACCCCGGTCACGACGCGCTCGCCGGGACGAGTCCGTACCAGCGGGCCCACTGCGCGGTCAGCGCGATGCCGTCGGCGAACGACACCCGCGCGTGGTGGCCCAGCTCCCGCCGCAGCTTGCCGAACTCGGCGCGGCCGGGCTGGCGGTACAGCGCCAGCTCCCAGTCCGCAACGGTGCACCGACCCGCTCCGGACGGGGTGCCGTGGCCGAGCATGCCGCGGAAGGCGTCGAAGAACGCGCCCCAGCTGACCGGTTCGTCGCTGCCCACCAGGTAGCGCTGCCCCGCCGCGACGGGCGCGGTGACGGCCAGCCGTGCCGCGTCGGCGACGTCGTCGACGTGCACGGCGTTGCTGATCCCGGCGTCCCCGGTCGGCAGGTGCTCGTAGTCGGCGGCGGGCCGCGTCAGCTGCGCCACCGTCCACTGCTCGGCCCACGGCCCGTAGATCACCCCGGGTTGCAGCACCACGGTCTCCAGCCCCTCGCCGTGCGCCCGCAGCACGAGGCGCTCCGCGGCGAGCTTCTGCTGCTCGTACTCGCGGTCGCCGGGATCGTCGGGGCGGGCCGGCGCCGACTCGGTGATCCGCTCGATCGTGGTCCGGTCGTAGACGTCCAGCGTGCTCAGGTGCACGACGCGCCGCACACCCGCCCGCCGGGCCGCGGCGAGCACGTTCGCGGTTCCCCCGACGGTGGTGGCCCAGCGTTCGTCCTCCGATCCGCGCGAGCCGAAGGCGCAGTGCACGACCACGTCGACGCCGCGGAACGCGTCCTCCAGCGCCTCCTGGTCGAGCAGGTCGGCGACCCGGAACGACATCCGCTCCTGCGGCAGCAGGGCGAACCTGGCCACCCGCCCGAACCCGCGCACCACCGGCACGACCCGCTCCGCCCCATCGAGCACCAGCCGTTCCACGATCCGCCCGCCGACGAGCCCGCTCGCTCCGGTCACGGCCACGGTTCTGTCCGCAGTGGTCATCCAGACATCCCTCCAGGTCTTCGATCGTCTCGTCAGCAGCGGAAGCCGATCAGCGGTGACCGGCTCGGACACGTCGGCACCCGGCCCGCTGCGGCTCGCCCTCGGTGGACTCCTAGGCGCGGACCGCTCCGGCGTCGCCGGTGATCCAGGGCTGGGCCCACGCGCGCCGGGCGGGGCCGTGGTAGCAGCGGTCGATCAGGTCGACGACGGCGAGCCCGTCGGCGGGAACGGAGTGCGGTGCGGTGCCGCGCTCGACGGCGGCCGCGAAGTCCGCCAGCTGCTCCACGAACAGCAGCTCCCACTCGCCCTGCGCGGGCGCCACCGGTGCCACGTCACCGCGGTGGAGCTCGACGCCGTCCGCGGTGATCAACGTGCACTCCCCGGCGGGGA